>JBLHLW010000001.1:0-214657 GCA_047621345.1 Minisyncoccia bacterium
ACCAGGATTTTTCAAGGTCGATCTCATTGCACGGCAGCAGTATTATTTGATGCCTTCCGATGACACGTCGTGGTCGGTTTACCGTCCTGACATGAGCAAGTATCTTGATCTCACTAGTTATGCCAATGATCAGAACGGGACGCCTTTCGCTGCACCTGCCAGCGGCAGCTGGATTTTCGCGAGCAACAGCGATGCCGGGACGCTGCAGGTCAGGGCAGTGAGGCCGCTTGCTGTTGATACGCCGGTTCACGGCGTGCTGCCGGCGAATGCGTCTGGCGATGTCTACAGTCTCACTGTTCCTGAATCCAAACAGCTGGTTGTGAATCTGTCGTCGCTATTGGCGAACACGACCCTGACGGTTTACCGCGGCAGCCAATACGTTGCCTCGGCCTACGCCTCCGCTCCCGGCACACTGTCGCAGATTGAACTCGGCGCCGGCACCTATCGCGTCGAAGTGAATTCTGACTACAACGCAAGGAGGAACACCTACGCACTGCAGCTACTGGATTTTTCAACGGCCAGTCAACTCCCTGCCAGTGGCGAAGCGATGGCAACCCTCATGCCGTCGCAGGCAACCTTGTACCGGCTCGACCCAACAATCGGCACCCGGCTGATGTTCACGCCACGCGACAGCGGCGGCACTTCCGGGCAATGGCGCTTGTTCGATGCCTACGGCAATGCGCTGCAATCAGGCGACACCGTGCAGGGCAGCACGCTGCCGGTACTGTCGCGCCCGGGCCCTGTGTATTTCGCCTGGAATCCAAATTTCTCGGACACGAGCACGGCTGCGACCTACCAGTTCACTCTGTCGGACAGTGCATTGGCCAGCACCACGCCGGTCGCGCTTGGTACGACGCTGACCACGACGCTGGCGGCAGGAGTCGTGTCAACCAGCTATACATTCTCGGTCGGCAGCCGAACCAATGTCCTGCTGGACGTGCTACGTGCAGAGGGGGACGCGGTGAGCTGGACCCTGAATTCAACGACGGCGGAAGTCGACAGCGGTGATTGGACCGGGGTGCCGGCAAGCGCAGACCGCCTTCTCGACCTGCCTGCCGATACCTATACCCTGCGCGTGAATTCTTCATCGGCTATGGCCGCTGCGCTGGCGTTTCGTTTGTCGGACCTGCAACAGTCAACGCCGTTGGCCTACGATCGATTGGTCAGTACCACGGCGATACCAGGCACTGCGCTGCTGTTCGGCATTGATGCCAGGGCTGGCGATCTGGTTGATTTTGTGCCGCACATTGCCGGTCTTGCCGGGCGCTGGCAATTGCTCGATCTGAACGGTGCACAAATCATGGAGGGTGATCTGGCCGCCAGGGTGATGCTGCCGTACTTCAGCCAGGCGGGTCATTACACGCTGGTGCTTGATACCGACGCGGTGCTCGGCGCGGATACGCCGAAGGCCTGCCAGTTTTCGCTGCAGACGCATCAAATCACGCTGGGAACGATCGTCACCGGCGGTACCGGATACGCCACCAGCCCCTACCAGACTTACAGCTTTAACGTCTCGACGCCGACACGCCTCATCATGGATTTCATCGAGGGCACTGGCTATGGCGTGCACTGGACCATCTCACGCGCCGGGCAGGTGGTTGCCGACCACATTGTGGGCGCGCCGACTGCGGATGCCTCCATCAATCCGATCCTGGAACTGCCGCCGGGCGCCTACCAGCTCGCGCTGGCGCCGAGCAGTCCGTCCTATAGCCAGTACACCGGTTATGCTTTCCGGCTGCTCGACGTAGCCACGGCGACGGCGCTCGGCGTCGATACGCCAGCGACCTTTAGCGCAGCGGGCGGCCAGGCGCGGGTCTACCGGATCAACGGCCAGGCCGGCGCGGGTCTGTCGATCGAACCCGATCCGGCTGCCGCTGCGAGCTGGCGACTGGTCGATGAATTCGGCACCGAAATCAAACAGGGCCATGGTGTCGGCAAGGTGACCACCCTGCCGCGCACAGGCAGCTACCTGCTGATCTGGGATACCTCGGGACCGTCTTCGCCCAACGCAGCCCTGCGCACCTTTGCGTTCAGCGTTCGTGCTCTGCCGGCCGAACAGCCCACGCTGCTGGCGCTCGACACGGTGATGAACGGTACGCTCGATGATCAGGGCGCCGTCACCTATCGCTTCGATGTGACCGATGCGGCGACGCTCTGGCTGGACACGCTGGGCTCCTCCGGACTCTATGCGCACGCCGACATCGTTGACAGCAACGGCGCGCTGCTACATGCGGCCGATTATGCCAGCGACACCTCTCAGGCGATCAAGCTGCCGGCGGCAGGCAGTTACACATTAACGCTGCGCGACCTGGTCAGCCGCCAGTCCGTGCGCGCCATCCATTTCAAACTGGTGGATCTGAAAAACGCTGCGTCGCTGGCGAGCGATACACCGATATCCGTGACGCTCGACCCGATCAACGATCTGGCATCGTATCGATTGTCAGTGACGGATTCGGCATCCTTCATGTTCGATTCGATCGTCGGCAGTGCGTACGGGACCACCTGGAAACTGCTGTCGCCGTATGGCCTGACGGTCGCACAGGGCGCGTTCAATGCCGATAGCGCCAGCTATCACCTGAGCGCCGGCGAATACATCCTGGTGCTCAAGCACGATGCGACTCCGAACAGCGCCGACAACCTGCGGTTCATGATTCATACGACTGCTCCGGTGCTGCCACTGAACACCACCATCGCTGCCGTCGTGACTGCCGGTGAGACGGCACGTTACCAGTTGCACCTCGATCAGCCGGTGTTGCTGGCGTTTGATAACCTTGGTACCGACGGCAATGCAAACTGGCGTCTGGAGGGTCCGTCGGGCACGGTATTTTCGCAGCAGATGGCGACATATTATGGCGGCGATTTCGCGGGCAGAGTCGCTGCAGGCAACTACATGCTGGTCATTAGCGGCAGCGCCAGCGCGGCGACGAATGTCGCGTTGCGCGTGCTGAACCTCGATGTTGCGACGGCAGTCGCGCCCGGCACGCCGACCACCACCGTGGTCACGCCATCGAATGGCGCACAACTGTTCCGCTTCGATGCCAACGCTGGCGAACGTTATTATTTTGATGTCTTGGTCACCTCGGCCGATCCCGTTGCTTACACCGGAGCCTCTCTTGCCGCGCCGATCTGGACGCTACTTGATCCGTTGGGTCAGGCGGTGTTCTCGAAGGTGCAGATGGGGAGCGCATCGCTGCAATACGACCATTACGACTATATGCTGGGTCAGCATTTTTATCGCTATGGCTTCAGTGGTGTCGATCAGGAACCGGTTGCGTTCATGATGACCGGCGCCTACACGCTGATCCTTGAGGGCCAGAATGCCGAGACCAGAAACCAGTCGCAGGTGGCGTTCAACGTCGTCAAGGTGCCGGATGCACCGACTATCATTCTCGACACGCTGCTGGTCAAGCCCGCACCGGACCTGGCCGTCAATGACGTCACTCTGACGCCATCGAGCGCATTGCAAACCGGGCAGGCCGTCACCCTGCAATGGACTGTGGAAAATCGCGGTGGTCTGCCCACTACCGGCAACTGGAACGATCGCATCATCGTGCGCAACCTGGACTCCGGCGCGGTGCTGGCCGATATCTCGGTGCCCTATGACGCCAGCGACGTCGCCAACGGTGCGATCACCGCAGGTGCATCGCGCACGCGCAGCGTTTTGCTGCATCTGCCTGATGGCACGGACGCCGCAGGGCGGCTGAGTTTGACGGTATTGACTGACGCCGATAACGTGATCAAGGAAAACAACGCCACCGGTACCGGCGAGGGCAATAACGCCATGACCATCGCCACCACCGTGACGCTGGCGCCTTACGCTGACCTGGTGATCGACAACTTCACCCTCGATCCGTCTGCCGATTTCCAGCCCGGACAGACCGTCAACGTCAGTTGGTCGACTGCCAATCGCGGCACCATGGCGGTTGATCGCGCTTGGGCCGAGCGCTTCGTCGTGCGCAACCTGTCGACCAACGACATCGTCGCCGATATCACTGCGCGCGATGTGCTTGCCGACGGCAATCTGGATGCCGGCGCCAGTCGCACCCGCCATGTGCAGTTCACATGGCCCGCCGGTGCGTCGGCATCGGGACGTTTTTCGATCCAGGTGATTGCCGACAGCGCCAACGAGGTCGTCGAAGCCAATGCCGCCGGAACCGGCGAGAGCAACAACACGACCGGCCTGTTGCGCTCGGCCGGTCCCGATCTGCTCATCAGGAACCTGCGCGTTGACAGCATTGGCGTGCAGGCCGGCGGCATGGTCACGCTGAACTGGGAAGACTGGAATCTCGGGACCAGTTCGACCGGCTCATCCTTCAATGACCGCATCGTCGTCAGGAACAATGGCGCCAGCCTGGTCCTGCTCGACAACAGCATCGGGTACGATCCGCTGGCCTTGAGCAACGGCCAGATCAACGGGCCAATCCGTCCGGGCGAACATCGCGCCCGCAGTTTTTCTTTCCGGCTTCCGGATGGCCTGAAGGGCGCTGGCGATATCGGCATCACGGTGACCGCTGACCAGAACAGCGCCGGCCTTGGGCTGCTGTTTGAAACCAATCTGGCCAACGACGCTGAAACCAACAACAGTGCGACGATCCATACCGCGTCGGCGGTGACGCCGTATGCCGATGTGCGTCTGGATACATTCGTGGCGCCCTCAACCGCAGTGGGCGGACAACCGGTGACGGTGAACTGGACCGGCTCCAATCAAGGCCACGCCGATACCACGGCAGCCTGGAGCGACCAGGTCATTTTCAGCACCGACGCGATCATTGGCAATGGCGACGACATCGTGATCGGCACCGTGCGCCATGCCGGCGTACTGCATGCGGGCGACAGCTATGCCCAGAGCACCACCATCACCGTGCCGCTGCGCAGCGACGGGCGGTATTACCTTGGCGTGCGCAGCGACAGTGCGGCCGAAGTGCCAGAGCCGGACACCCGCGCTGACAATGCCAGCACGGCCAGCCCGGTTGATCTGGTCGTCCCCTTCACCGACCTGCGCGTTGCCTCGGTCACTGTACCGGCCAATGCCCAGGGTGGTGAAAACGTACTGGTCACCTGGACCGTCACCAATGTCGGCAATGGCGTCACCGATCTCGCACTCTGGAATGACCGCGTCGTGCTGTCGAAAGACGCCACGCTCAGTGGCGACGACCTGGTGTTGTCCGGGTCCGTCACGCATGCCGGACTGCTGGCGCCGGGCGCCGCGTACACCGGTCGCGCCACGCTGACGCTGCCGCGTGACCTGAGCGGTGATTACTTCGTGATCGTCGACACCAACACCAATCGCACCGTCACCGAAACCGGCCACACCGACAACAATATCGTTGCCAGCATTGCGACCCTGCACGTTAGCCTCGCACCCAGCGCTGACCTGACAGTCCGCGATGTGACCGGCCCGGCATCGGTACGCCCGGGCGACGCAGTGAGCTTGCGTTACACCGCAGTCAACAACGGTACGGCGTCCGCGACAGGCCCGTGGCGCGACCGCATTTACCTGGATGCCGGCGCTAGCAACCTGATCGAACTGGCGAGCATGTTCAATACCGACGCGCTGGCCCCCGGCGCGTCCGTCGCCCGCAATATCAGCTTGACGGTGCCGTCATGGATCGCCGAAGGCACCTTCCGCTGGGTCGTCAAGACCGATACCGACAATGCAGTCCACGAGCGCACCGGCGAAGACAACAACACCACCGTGGCCGCTGTCGCCGTGGTGGTGGCGCGTCCCGACCTGAGCGTGTCGCTGGTGCAAGGCCCAGGATTGATTCAGTCGGGTAGCTCGCTCCATGTCGACTGGACCGTGACCAACCTCGGCGCCAGCGCGGACGGCGGCTGGACCGACCGGGTATTCCTGTCAAAAAATGGCGTGCTGACGATGATTGCAGAAGTCGCCCGCAGCGGCCCGCTGGCATCCAATGCCAGTTACGCCGGTGCAGCCGACTTTGTCCTGCCGCTCGACTTGTCCGGCGAATATCAGGTGATTGTGCAAACGGACGTGCGCAGCGCGATCAATGACCATGACCGTACCAACAATCTGCGCGCACAGAACCTGACCATCAATCTGGCACCGTATGCCGACCTCGCAGTGTCGGCCGTGACCGCGCCTGAGCGCGTCATTGACGACCCGGCCCCGCTTGATGTCAGCTGGACCGTCACCAACCACGGCACCGGCGCAGGCCGCACCGGCAGCTGGACCGATCGGGTGGTGTTGTCTCAGCATGACAGGCCCGGCTTCGGTGATGAGCTGGTGCTCGGCGAGGTTCGCCATGACGGCGGCCTGGCCGCCGGTGCGTCGTACTCGGTCGACCAGCGCCTGCTGCTGCCGCCGCGAACCACCGGGCATTACACGTTGTTTGTGATCAGCGACGCCGGCAACGGCGTGTTTGAAAACGGCGCCAAAACCGACAACGTCGCCAGTGCAGGCCACGCGGTGGACATCATGCCGATCCCGTATGCCGACTTGCAGATCGAGTCCGTCACCACGGCAGGCATCGCGACAAGCGGCCGGCCCTTGCACGTCACATGGAACGTGGTCAACAACGGTATCGGCATCACCGACACCACCGAATGGTCCGACCGCGTCTGGCTCAGTCGCACTCAGGATGGCAGCGATGTGGTCGCACAGCTTGCCTCGGCAACCCACTTCGGCCAGCTCGCGGTCGGGGACCGGTACGTCCGCAGCGTGGATGTCACGCTGCCCAATGGCATCGACGGCACGTTCTATCTGCATGTCCAGACCGGAGGCCCGTTCGAATTTACGCATGCCGACAACAATGTCGGCAGCAGCACCGCGATGGCAGTCACCCTGTCGGCGTCGCCTGACCTGATCGTGGAAACGATTACCTTGCCCGCCAAAGCGCAGGAGGGCGCGCTAGTCGATGTGTCCTGGACCGTGATCAACCAGGGTTCTGCCAAGGCCGATGGCATCTGGATCGATACCGTGCAATTGATTCCGGTGAGCGGCACTGGCGTGCCAGTCACGCTCGGCAGTTTCAGCGTCGATCGCGGGCTGGAATCGGGCCTGCGGTATACCCGTACCGAGCAGGTGCGGCTGCCGTCGAAAATCGAGGGCCTGTATCGTATCAAGGTGATCACCAACGCAAATCCCGGTGGCGGCGACAATCAGATTTACGAATACGGCGCGGCCCGCGACAACAACGTGCTGCTCTCCACTGGCCTGGCTGAAATCAACCTCAATAACCGGCCGGACCTGATGGTCAGTAGCGTCACGGCGCCGGATCACGTCGCCGCTGGCACCACGGCTTCGGTACGCTTTACGGTCGCCAACCAGGGCCCCTCTGCCGCCAACGGCCGCTGGACCGATAAGGTATATCTGTCGCCCGATGGCACGCTGAGCGCCGAAGATATCCTGGTGGGCCAGTTCGACAACGGCGGCGCCCTGGCATCGACGGAAAGTTATTCGACCGATGGGACGGCGATCAACATTCCGATCCGCTATCGCGGTGACGCCTACCTGATCGTGGTAGCCGATGGCAACTACAAGATCGACGAGTATCCGAACGAAGCCAATAATGCCAGGGCAGCGTTGTTCCATATCGACCCGATACCCTTTGCCGACCTGGTCACCAGCGCGGTCACGGCGCCGGACCAGGCTGTACATGGCGCCACGATCGATGTGCGTTACACCGTCTCCAACCTGGGCAGTAATACCACCCGAGGCGAAGCGGCGTCGGTCAGCAGTTGGACCGATACCGTCTGGCTGGCACGCGACCGGCGTCGCCCGGGTGCGTACAAGGGCGACGTGCTGTTGGGCTCGGTCACCCACAATGGCAACCTGGCCGTGGGCGACAATTATCTCGGCAGCACCCAGGTGACGATCCCCGATGACACGTTCTCGGGCAGTTATTTCCTGACGGTCTGGAGCGACACCTACGGTATGATCCTGCAGGATACGCTGGCGACCAACATCAATCCGGACGACCCGACCGCGTTCAACAGCGAGAACTACAAGGCGCGCGCGATCAGCGTGTTGGGCGTGACACCGCCGGACCTGGCCGTCATCAATGTCACGGCGCCGTCCATTGCCGATGCCGGTGGCGACTACACGTTCAGCTATACGGTTCAAAATCGCAGCGATCTGTTTGACGGCGCCTGGACCGACTCGATCTACGTTACGGACAATGCGAACCCGGACCTGGCCACGCAAGTCTGGCAAATCGGCAGCACCAGGCAGCAGCGCACACTAGGCAACAGCGAAAGTTATAGCGTCACCCAAACCGTCTGGCTGGCGCCATCGGTCAAGGGCCGCTACCTCGTTGTGAAAACTGATGCATTGCCTTTTCAGCTGCAATCGAATTACCACGGCGAGATCGCGGAAGCCGACGAGACCAACAACACCAAGGCATCGCTGTCGCTGGTGAGCGCGCATCCCGCCGACCTGGTGGTCACTGCGGTCACGACCCAACCGGAGAATTTTTCGGGAGAAGAAACCACCGTGTCATGGACCGTTAAAAACCAGGGCGATGCCGTCTGGGGCGGCACCGCTGACTGGTTCGATTCGATCTATTTCAGCCGCGATCCCACCTTCATCGTGTCCCGTGCGACCGCGCTCGGTGCGGTGACCCATGTCAACCTCGGCGGATTGGCAGCAGGCGCCAGTTATTCAACTTCTGCCAAAGTGATCCTGCCGCAAGGCACTGACGGTCCGTATTACCTCTACATCATTACGAACAGCACCAATTCACAAAGCAATGCGACCGCCGTCCCGACACCGCGCGTGCAACCGCAACTGGTCGACGGCGACAACGCGTTTGCGCGCGATCCGTACTACGTCAATTCGGTTTTCGAAGGCGCCCGCACCGACAACAATGTTGGTCGTGGCACGCTCAACGTCACGTACCGCGAAGCCGATCTGCAGATCGATCAGATCACCGTATCGGATCCGAATCCCGCATCCGGCCAAGTGCTGACAGCGACCTGGACCGCAACCAATCGCGGCACCCGTGCGGTGCGCACCAGTGCCTGGTTCGACGGCGTGTATCTGTCGCGCGATGGCTCCCTGGATGGTTCGGATTTCCCGCTGGTCGACAACGGCAGGAACGTCGAGTTGCGCCTGCGCGTGCATGCGACACATCTGAACGCCGACGACAAGTCGCAATCCCTCCAGCCGGGCGAGTCCTACACGCAATCAGCCACGTTCAACCTGCCGGAGTCGATCAGCGGAAATTTCCATCTGATCGTCAAAGTCGACACCGCCAGTACCAGGGCGGCCTACGAGCTCGAGCCGAGCACGATCCGCGATCATCTGGACACGGTCAGCGACGGCGTGATCACCGATTCGGTCAAGGAGTTCAGGGACGAAGGCAACAACGTCGCCTCGATCCTGTTGCCGATTACGTTGCGCACGCCGCCTGACTTGCAGGTCGCCACGGTGACAGCCGCTGCCAGCGTCATCGCAGGCCAGCAGTTCACGGTGGGCTACCGCGTCACCAACGCGGGCGGCGATACGCCGGCCGGCCAAGGCAACTGGAACGACCTGGTGTATCTGTCCAAAGACCGCTTCCTGGATGTCAGCAAGGACCTGTACGTTGGCTATCTGGTGCATGGCGGCGGCCTCGTGGCAGGCAGCGGCTACGACCAGACACTGACGCTCACCGCACCAAATTCTCTCGACGGACCGTACTACGTCTTTGTCATCACCGATCCGGCCAACGCCTCGGGCGACGGCGCATTCGGCAAGGTCCGCGAGTTCGGCAATGAACAGAACAATGCCACCGCCGCGGTGCAACCGATGCTGGTGCAGACGCCGCCGCCGGCCGACCTGAAGGTGGTCAACGTGGTCTTGCCTTCGCAAGCCCAGGTAGGCGACGACATACGGATCGACTACACCATCGTCAATGATTCGATCAATACCGCATTCGGTCAGTGGACCGATGCCTTGTACCTGTCGAGCGACAGCGCGTGGGACCTGGGCGACACGCTGCTCGGCAAGATCGATCACAACGGCGACCTGGCCGCGCAGGCCACCTACAGCGGCACCTTGAACACCAAACTGCCGCCATTGAAAGACGGCAGTTGGCGCATCATCGTGCGCCCCGATCTGTACAACGAAGTCTTCGAAGGACCGGTCATCTACACCGCGACCGGACTGAACCTGCCGCCGGGCGAAGCCAACAACCGGGCGGCCTCCGGCGCCACCTTGCGGGTACGGGTGCCGACCTTGACCGTGGCCAGTCCGCTGGCGACCACGCTCAGTGGCGATCAGGTTCGCCTGTACAAGGTCAGCGTCGTCGCCGGTGAAACCTTGCGCGTGACGCTCGCCTCGACCGCCACGCAAGGCGCCAATGAACTGTACGTGCGCTATGGCGATATCCCGACGGGCTCGGCCTTCGACGCGTCGTATTCCAACCCGCTGGCGACCAGCCAGCAGGCAGTCATTCCGAGCACCCTGGCAGGGGATTATTACGTGCTGGTGCGGGCCCGCCAAGGCACCGATGTGCCGGTCACGCTACGCGCCGATTTGCTGCCCTTGTCGATCACCCGCGTCACGCCCGACCAGGGCGGCACCGGTGACGACAACCATCGCTGGGTCACGCTCGATATCTACGGTGCCAGCTTCAAGCCCGGGGCGCTCGTGAAACTCTCCCGACCCGGCGTGTGGGAAGCCGAACCCGACCGCTGGCAAGTGCTGGACGCCACGCACATCCGCGCCGTGTTCGACCTGCGCCTCGTGCCGCGTGGTTTGTACGATGTCAGCGTCACCAACCCGGACGGCCAGCGCGTGGTGGAAGCCGCTCGTTATCTGGTCGAACGCGGCATTGAAGCCGACGTCACGATCGGCATCGGCGGTCCGCGCACGCTCGATCCCGGCGACAGCGGCCAGTACAGCGTCGCGCTGCAAAGCCTGACCAATGTCGATACACCGTATGTGCGCTTTGATTTTGGCGCCACAGAAATGGGCTACAGCCAGAATCTGCTGGAAGGCTTGAGCCTGCCGTATGTCCTGTTTGGCGCCAATGTCGGCGGCAGCCCTTACGGACGCACGTTCGATGCCGCCGGCAACACCCAGCAATTCGGACCGACCCCGACTGCCGGTACTGCGCGTCCGGATGTGCCCTGGGCGCGTCTGGACGGCGATGTCAACACATCCGGTTTCAATCTCGCGCCTGGCTATGCCTTCGATGTTGCCGCCGGCGGTTTTGTTGGCATGAGCTTTGACCTGCAGACCTATCCGGGTCTGAAAGAATGGCTCAGTTACGATTTCATCGGCTTGCGCGAGAAACTCTATTTGCTGCATCCGGAATGGAAAACTCAGGGTCTGCTCAACGCCGGTGTCAGTGCCCTCGACAATATCCAGCAAGGCTTGACGGCGAAGTTCCTGTCGACCGATCCGGAGATCCACCTCAACAAGCCTGAAGCAGCCTCGATGCCATTCCGCTTTAATGTAGCCGGTGCCGCCACGGCCCTGACGCGCGACGAATTCGTGGCCGAGCAAACTGCGCATGCGAAAGCATTGCGCACGGCGATCCTGGCCGATGCCGGCGCGCCGCAAAGCCTGTCGGTGCTGGCTGCCGACAGTACGCAGTGGACCGCAGGCTGGCTCGCCGCACTGGAGACCGCAGGACTATTGCGTCCGCTGGCCGAAGCCCCGCCAATTCGCAGTGATGCCAAAGTAGTGAACCTGAACACCACCCTGGCGAGCGGCATCTTGCTGGCGAAAGGCGGCGACAGTTATCGCACGCAAGCCGATTTGCTGGGCTTCTTTGCCAAGGTACAGCAGTGGTACGGCGATACCGCGGCGTATTCGGGCGATCCGCATTCGCGCTCGAGTGCGATTGATTATGTCGAAGGGCGCAAGGTTGGAGACGGAACTGAAATCGACGTACCGGTGCCTGTCATGGCCGACCCGGCGGCCTTCGATCAGCATGCCACGCAAGCCACGCACTTCCTGAACTTCAATGTATTTACGGGCGATTTGTCCGAGCTGGAATACCTGCGCCACATCGGCGTGCTCGACGAAAAGTTCCGCCCGGTTGCCGTCAGGTCGCTGAAGCTGACACAGTACCTGCAGCAGGCGGCCAAACAGACCGCCGACGCCAGCGCGCTGATCAGCATGCGCGGCCCGCAGGGACTGCTAGGCAGCGATGGATCGAGTTTCGTGCCGGCCGACACACCACTGCCGTACAGCGTGTCGTTCAACAATGCGACCGGACAGGCAGTCGGACAGGTGCGCATCGTCACGCAGCTCGACACCAGTCTTGACGCACGTTCGCTACGCCTGGGTGACCTGAAGCTGGGCGACATCAATATTCATGTCCCGGGTGACAAGGCGGTTTTCCAGGGCGACTTTGATTTCACCGGCAGCAAGGGTTTCATTTTGCGCGTGAGCGCCGGCATCGATATCGCCAGTCGCACCGCAACCTGGCTGCTGCAGGCGATCGATCCGGATACCGGCGAAGTGTTGCACGATGCCGTGCGGGGATTGCTGGCGCCGCCTGCCGATGGCAGTCAGGCCAAGGCGGATCAGCTCAAACGCGGCAGCGTCAGCTACACGGTACGCGCAGCCGACGATGCCGTGTCGAATGCCGTGATGGTCGCCAGCGCACGGATTTTTCTCGACGCCAATCCTCCGGCCGATAGCGCACCGGTGACCAGTACGCTCGACGCCCGTGCGCCGGTGACCGCGATCACGGTCACGTCATTGGGCGCCAACGCCCAGGGTGCGCCCGCGTTCGGCGTCAGCTGGCAGGCCATCGATGATCTCAGCGGCATCAAATCGGTGACCGTGTATGTCGCCGAAAATGGCAGCGACTTCAAGATATGGCAGCAGCAGATCGCACCGTCGCAGACCGGCGCCACCTTCACCGGCGTGGCTGGCAAGCGCTATGAATTCCTGGCAGTCGCCACCGACAACGCCGGCAACCGCGAAGCGGCAACGGTGGCCAACGCGGTGTTGCCGGATGACGGCACGCGCCAGGCAGTGCTGGAGGGCCTGGGCGTCAACGAGACCGTCAGCCAGACCGCCGAACTGCCGTTGGCTACCGTTGGCCGCACCTATGCCGCCAATGCGCTGTTTGCGCAGGCCGCCCGGTTACTGCCGGGGTCGGTCGCGCCTGCGCAACCCGGTGATCTGCGCTCGGTGCTGGCACCGTTTTCATTGCGCGGACTGGCCGATGGTTTCGGTAGCAGCGACGCCGATATCGGCGCACTCGCCATGGTCGAGTTGCCTGACCATGCCTTCCTGATCAGCGCCGGCAGCCTGCGCAACGAGGTGTATCGCTATTCGAAAGAGGGCGGTCACGGCACCACGCCGCTGTTCACGCTCGATGCTCCGGTACTGGATATGGCAATCGACAGCGCAGACCAGTTGTGGGTCATGACCGGCAGCGAATTGTTGCAGGTCGATGCCAGCACCGGCGCCATCGTGCGCCGCCTGAGCGGACCGGGCCAGGACCCGCTGACGCACGCGCTGGCGATCGAGGCCGGTACCGGCAACATCGTCGTCTCGTCCGGCAACGGCATCGACATCTTCCATCCGAACGAAACCGATTCCGCCCGGATGTGGCAGCACTTCAGCAACCAGCGCGTCCACGACCTGGCCTTCGGTCCCGATGGTCGCTTGTGGGCGGTGCGCTGGAGCGGCAGCGACATCACCGCTGCCAGTGCCAACGGCAGTACCGATATTGTCAGCTTCCCGATGAGCGGTCGTACTGCCGGTCGCGCCGAACTGGAGTACCGCGTCAATGGCGTGGTCGACAGCATCGCGTTCGGTGTCGCCGGCACCGAACTCGAGGGTGTGCTGGTCGCGTCCACCAATCTGCATCAGCGTGCAGTGCTGGCTGATGGAGCTGCCAGCGTGCCGCATGAAACATCGGTCTGGATGATCGAGCTGCAATCGAAGCGCGCCTTGCAAATCGCCGCCGGCGGCACGCAGGGCAAGAGCATCGTGGCCACCACCGACGGTCGACTCCTGGTCGCCCAAACCGGCCACATCGACGAAATCGCGCCGATGCACGCCCCCAAAGTACTGGCCGTCAGCGTGCCCGATGGTGCGCTGGTGCCGCTGCCGCTGGGGCAGATTGCGGTGGTGTTCGACCAGGCAATGTGGCAGGGCGCTACCAGCGGTGACGACGCCAGCGTGCTCGATCCGGCCAATTTCACGCTCACTGCGCTGGGCCTGGATGCCGGACGTGTGATCACACCGGCCGGCGTGCGCTGGGATGCCGCCAAGCGTACCGCCTACCTCGATATCACTGGCCTGCCGGCAGGCCAGTATCAGCTAGGCATCAGCGGGTCGCTGCGCAGCGCCAACCAGATCCGTCTGGAGCACGGTGCTGTCAGCACCTTCACCGCATTGCTGGACATGACCAGCTCGGTCAAGCTGACCTTCACCAACACCCGCGCCAACCGCGTCACTGGCGAAGTCAGCTACGACGTCAGCCTGACCAACATCGGCACCGACGACCTGCGCGGACCGCTGATGCTGTTGCTCGATCCGGGCCGGTATTTCGGCAGCAGCATCAGCGGTGCGGCGATTGGTAGCGGTGACCAGGCTGACCTGTGGGTGCTCGACGTCAGCGCCGCGCTGCAGTCGCCCGAGCTTGGCGGCAAACTGGCAGTCGGCGCGACGCTGGCCAACCAGATCATCACGGTGGTTCCCGCTTCGCGCTTCGGCACGCAGGCCGGCCTCGTGGCGCTGGCCAAGTTCAACCTCGGCGGCGGCGTGTATGCGGTGCCGCAAGAGAATATTCCGCCGTTGCTGACCGTGGTCGGCGCTGCCAGCACTGACGACGTCACGCTTGGCTCCGCCACTGTAGGGCAGGCATGGAGCGGCCAGCTCGATGCCATCGACAGCGACGGCACCCAATTATTCTGGGAGCTGGTGCAGGCGCCGCGTGGTGTGTCGCTGACCCCGGCAGCTGACATCACGTCGGCGACTGACGGAACCCATTCGGTCGCCACACTGAACTGGACCCCGGGCAGCACAGACCTGGCCAATACCGAGATCGTGGTCCGCGTGCAGGACAGCCGTGGCGGCGTGGCGACAAGACGCTTGCAGTTGCAGGTCATCGGCGGCAACCATGCGCCGGTCATCGGGTCGATTGCCGAGATCACGCTGGCCGAGGGCGAGACCCTGTCGCTGCCACTGACCACCGCCGACGCCGACGGTGACAACCTCACCGTCACGCTACGCAATCTGCCAGCCGGCGCAGTATTCAATGCGGCCACCGGCATGCTGACGTGGGTGCCGAGTGTCGATCAGGCCGGCGTCTACCAGAACGTCACCGTGATCGCCAGCGATGGCAAGGCAACCGTCTCGCAGCACTTCAATGTCACCGTCACCCAGGGCTATGCCAAACCGACCCTGGCACCGGTCACCCCGCAAACGCTGCGCGAGGGTGAGCGCTACGCGCTGCAATTGGGCGGCGCCATGCCGGGTGGCCTGACGCAGGCCGACGGCACCACCATCGAGCTCGCCTACAGCGCACCATGGCTGCCTGGCGGCGCCACCCTCAACAGCGAAACCGGCTGGTTTGAATGGACGCCGGATTTTGCGCAGCACGGCAGCCTCACGGTACCGATTTCACTGACTGCCACCTTCACGCAAAATGACGCCGACCCGGTCACCACCACCGTCACGCGCAACCTCGTGTTCAATGTGCTCAACGCCAACGGCGCGCCGGTCTTCGATCCGGCCGATAGCTGGAACGTGCTGGAAGGCCAGTCGCTGCGCATCAGCGTCTTTGCGTTCGACCCGGACAACCCGGGTTTCGAACCCAAAGTCCGCCTGACGCCGACCGGGGTTGCCTCCGGTGACGAAAGCACCGCGCCGACCGTCAGCTATCAGGTCAACGGTGTGCCCGCTGGCGCGACGTTTGATGCCGAGACCATGGAGATCATCTGGACGCCCGGCTATACCCAGTCCGGCGTCTATTCGATCACGGTCACCGCGACCGATGACGGCGACGGCACCGGCGTACCGGCGGTCAGCCAGCTCGTCGTGCCGATCACCGTCACCAACGCCAACCGCGCGCCCGACATCGGCGACATCACCAACGCCTTCATCGACAAGGGCGCCGTACTCGACATCCCGGTCACCGCCGTGGATGTCGATGGCAATCCCATCACGTTGACGCTGTCCGGACTGCCGCGTTTTGCGACCTTTACCCAAGATCCGTCGGGCGCATCCGGCACTGCATCTGGCACCATCCGCTTCGCGCCGGGAGCCGGCGACCGCGGTGACTACACCATCACCGTGGTAGCGCAAGACAACGGCGACGGCAACATCAACCAGGTGCTGACCCAGGCCAGATCGTTCGTGCTGACGGTGCGCAGCGCCAGCGAAGCACCGCTGATCACGGCGCCGACGCAGGTCGTCGCCGTGGCTGATCAGCCGTTGTCGGTTGCTATCTCGGTGCGCGACATGGATCAGGACCCGCTGACTTACAGCAGCGCCGGGCTGCCCATCGGCGCATCCCTGACCGCCTTGCCGCAATACGGCCAGGCCCTGCTGACCTGGACCCCAAGCGCCGGCGACAGCGGCCCGCATGACATCGACATCCTCGTCACCGACAGCGGACTCGGCCCGCAAGGCGCGGGCTATCAGCAAGGTACCGGCACGCCGGTACCGAACACCAGCACGCATCGCTTGCGCGTGATCGTGCGCGCCGCCAACAGCGCGCCCGGACTGCTGGGTGTGCAGGTCAATGCCGTGCAGGTCGCCGATAGCGCCAACGCCAACACGCCGGTGCGGATCGCCGCCACCGAAGGCGCGCCGCTGACCATCGACCTGTTCGGCCAGGATGCCGATACCGATCTCATCAACTGGACTGCGCCCGGCCTGCCACGCGGCATGCTGCTGGACGTACCGGCCGCAGGCAACGGCAACCACGCCGTCCTGCGCTGGACCCCGGACCTGTTTGCCGCGCAAGACGGCAACAGCAACGTCAGCGGCACGCCCGGCTTGTGGCGCTTCACCGTCACCGGCAGCGACGGCATGGCCGATTTCACCCGGTCGTTCGAGATCAGCGTGGCAGACTTGAACCAGGCGCCGCGCATCTTGCCGATGCCACTGCAACTGGTGCGCGAAGGCGATACCCTGAGCTTCACTTTGCGTGCTGGAGATGCCGACAATGACGTCGTGCGCACCAGCCTGATCCATGACAGCAGCACCCCGGACGGCGTCGCGTTCGACGGCACAACCGGCTACTTCGAATGGACCCCCGGCCAGGACGTGGTGGACAACGCCACGCAAAACGACCAGCCCTTCACGTTCAATTTCACCACCACCGACGGCAAGGCCAGCACCACCCAGAGCGTGCAAGTGCGGGTGTTCGACGTCAACCGCATACCGCGCCTGACCACCAGCAATCACGCCGTGGTGATCGGACAAAGCCTGTCGATTCCGGTGCAACTGGGCGGTGTCGGCAATAGCAGTGGCAGCGCCATCGTCGCCATCGACGATGACGGCAGCATGCAGACCCAGGCACTGGCCATCAGCTTCAGCGGCTTGCCGGAAGGCGCCCGTTACGACGCCATCCACCGTCGCCTGAACTGGACCCCAGGCCCCGGCCAGGTCGGCGACACCGTCATCACCGCACGGGCCAGCGACGGCAAGAACACGACGGTGCAAACCTTCACGGTGCGCGTGGTAGCAGAGGCCGACGCCAACGCACCGAAGATCGTCGTCTCCACCACGCCGGCCACGCCGGCGCAACCGGGCCAGACCATCATCGCCACCGTACGCGCCGACGCCTACAGCCCGATCGCGTCCATCGTGGTCGCGGTGCGCGGCGCCGCGTTGAACGGCGCGGCTGTTGCCGATCAATGGCAAACAGTCGCGCTCGACAGTGCCGGACGCCTACGCCTGACACCCGCGTCGCCCGGCCTGATCGAGGTGCGCGTAACCGCCACCGACCGCGACGGTTTCCACAGCACGCAAACCCACACCGTGCGCGTGAAAGACCCGGCCGACACGCAAGCGCCCGCGCTGGCATGGAGCGGCAACCTGATCGGCGCTACTGCGCTCGGCCAACCAGTGCAGGTCACCGGCCCGATCGACCTGCAGGCCAGCGTGCAGGACCTGCAATTGATGGGATACCAGCTTGAGATTGCTGCCGCCGGCACGACTGCCTGGCGCACCTTGACCGGGCAAACTGCCGCAGCGACCAACAGCAACCTGCAACTGACGCTGGCCTCGCTCGACCCCGCCTTGCTGGTCAATGGCGTTTATCAACTGCGCCTGAGCGCCACCGACCTGGTCGGTCGCACCAGCACCATCGAAGCACGCCTAATCATCGACACCGCGCAAAAGACGCTGGCCACGACCCGTGTCACCGACGCCAGCTATCAGCTGGGCGGCCATGTGTTTGCGCTGAATCGTGTACTGGAATCTGGCACCTTCGGCAACTGGACCATCCCCGCCTTGACCACGCAGTTGACCACCGACCAGCCGGCCACCACCGCCAGCGGCGCCACCGCACCGTGGACCGACGGTGCGCGGGTCTGGCTGCAGGTGCCGGAGAACTTCTCCAGCGGCAGCGCCGCGCAGCGGTACCTGAGTTTTACGCTAGGCACGACCACCGAAGCCCTCGGCAGTGCCGCCAACGCGCCGCTGGTGTCGCACCCGGAGTTTGGCAACAGCCAGGGCTGGCGGCTCGAAGCGCACAGCGAAGAACCCGGTGCGAACAGCGCGCCTGACATGCTGGTTCGACAGGGCAGTCACCTGTATGACCAGATCACCGGACTGCCATGGGTACCGATTGCGTACGATTTAATTGCACCCGATGGAAATCGGATTGCGCTGGATGCGAGCGGCCATGTCACGGCGGTGCATTTTGCAGACGGGGTGAGCTGGCTGGTGTCCGATGCAGGCATAGCCGCTGTCGCCGGTGACACGGGAGCGCGACTCGACTTCATTCGCGATGCAGCAGGGCGCATTGCCCGCGTCACCGGGCCTCTGGCGACAGGCAATGGCGAAGCCAGCAGCATCGTCTACCGCTACGACCAGCAAGGACGCCTGATACTGGCGCGTTCGCTGGATGCGCCCGATATCGGCACGCCGTATGGCTACGATGCCGCCGGCCAACCGTTCACCGACACCCTCACCGCCAACCTCGGCGCGGCCGTCAACTGGACCGGCGCTGGTCAGCAGAATCAATGGAGCGGCACGCTCGCGACAGGCCAGACTACCTCGATCGCCTTCGCCGTACGCGACAGCGAACTAGTCTCGGCCGTCAAGGTACCGGGTGCGCAGGGCGCGGTCATCATTGCCATCGAAAGCCAGCTCGCTCCACAAGCGACATTGCAGGTGACGGGTGCAACTGTGCTCGGCGTATACAACAACGGCAATCGACAGACAACGCTGGTACGCATCACCGAGGCTGGCCTGAAACTGATTCGCCTGAATGGTAGCGGCAATGCCAGCGTGACCGTGTCGCTGGCCGGGGATATGAATCACGACGGGACAGTGGATGGGGTTGATAGTGCGGCCTGGGCGCAGGCGGCGTTGGGTGCGAATCTGGCCGGCGATCTGAATGGCGACGGCATGGTCGATGCGGCGGATCGACAGGTGCTGTTTGCCAATGCTGGATCGCAGGCCAATCGTGCGCCGGTGGCATCGGCCGTCTTGCCGACCACCCTGACCCACACCGGCCTGGCGACCAATATTTCGCTCAGTACCATTGCCGACGATCTCGAAGGTGATCCTGTCCTGTGGCGCTTGCTGGGTGCGACGCATGGCACGGCGCGCTTTACCGCAGACGGGCAATCGTTGCTGTTCACGCCGGAGGCGGGGTACGTGGGCCAAGCCACCGTCACCGTTCAGGCGGACGACGGCTTTGCAGCAAGCAAGCCGATTACGCTGAAAGTCAATGTCAGCGCAGCACCGCTACGCGGTATCAGCATGACGCGCTTACCTGTCATGAATATGGGCTCTGGCCAGGCGGTGCAAATCATTGGTGACTTTGCCGACCAAGTGGGCGTTCTGTTGACGCCTGGGTATTACCAGTTTGCGTCGGATAACGCGGAGGTGGTGTCGGTGGACACCAGAGGCTATTTGCATGCCTCGCAGGCAGGCGTGGCGCTGATATCGGTCAGTGCAGGCGGTTACTCGGCTCACAACGCGATCGTGGTCGGCTTGATGCCGGCAGCGCCTGATCTGGACCGCTATGGCAATGAACTGAACGTCTATCCACTATCGATTGATTTGTCGGCACAGGGTGGCCAGCGTCAGATTGATGTCCATGTTCTGGACGGCACGCTATTAGGCGCAGACATCAGCGCTGCTGCTGGCGGAACCCGCTATTTCATCAGCGACCCGACTGTGGCCGAGTTGTCTGCTGATGGACTCGTTACGGCCAGGTTGCCCGGTGCGGCAACGATCACGGTGATCCATGGCGGTCGCCAGGGAACGATGCAGTTGAAGGTTCGGCTTGCCAACACCGGACTTAGCATGGCAACCATCGAGCAAGGGGTGGTTACCCAAGATGCAGAAGGCAATACCTTGACGATTGGGGCGAATGCCCTGTCTAGTAATACTCTTGCATCGATCAGCACCATGAGCCTTGGTGCGCTAGAAACGCCTTTGCCTGCGTCCGAGAGGTTGCCCGCATTGGCGGCGGTGCATATTGATTTGAGCGGAGCGACCTCAACAGTGCCGCTGCAACTTGCGTTGAAGCTCAACAGTGCACTGGCAGCAGGCACCGAAGTCTTCTTCTGGCAAGAAGGCGAAATCCGCGATGCCGACGGCGTGCTTCATAAAACCTGGTGGCTGATGGATAACGGTGTGGTTGGCGCCGATGGCTTGGCGCGTACATCAAGCACACCCTATGTCGGCATTACCGGCGGCGGTAACATTCTCGTCACCGGTACGGCTCAGGTCGACAACCAAACGGGTGCCGCCAAAATCTCCGGCGCGCTGATCAACACCAACGCACTCTGGTCATCTCTGGCGAGTGCGGCCATCATGCCGACCTCGATCATGGCTGCCAGTGCGCTGTCAGCCTTCAGTGCGATGGGCTTTGTTCAGGCAATACGCTACACCATTGAAGGGTCGTACCAGCTACAAATTCCGCAAGGTGCGTTACTGCCAAATTCGACGGTAACGATACCCGTCCCGACTTCGACGCCGCTGGCAAAACCGGCAGTCACCGGTGTGCAATACAACGCAAAAACCCGGTTGCTCACCGTTAGCGGGCAAAACTTTACGCCGCCTTATCAATCACCGAGCCTCTTCAAACTCAAGTTGTGGCTGGTGCCAATCGGTGACCAGATCGAGAAGGTGACAGCGTCGGGAGTTGCACCTGTCAATGGCTTGATCTGGCAAGCCTTTGACGTCTCTCCACAAGCCGATGGCACATTGCAAATCACGTTGCCTGAAGGCGTCGCCCTGTCTCAGCATGACCTGTATGTGGCACGCTCGGCCAACGCCTCATTGCCTCCGGGCTGGTATCAGCAGCCCGGCACGGTGACGCAGTTCGAGGATGAGGTCACGCTTTTGCAAAACAACAGCCCTTTCGTATACACACAAACACGAGGTATCAACGCCAGCGCGCCGACGCTCTCGTTGGCTCAGGCACAAGCGGTGCTGGCTGCGGCGCAGAAGATTTGGTCGTATGCAGGGGCCGCGTCGGGTGTGCTGAATGATGTCACGGTCGAGGTCAGCGATCTTCCTGGTAACAGTCTGTCCTTTGTGAGCGGCAAGACGATTGTCTTGTCTGCCAACGCGGCACAGTGGGGTTGGTACGTCAACACGGATCCCGAGTCCGACCCAGCCTATACCAGTACGTCTGCGGGTTCGACCGTCTCCAGTGCGGTTGCGGGTAGCGCAGCCGACGGCAAGATGGACCTGATGACGACAGTGCTTGCCCAGCTCGGCGCAATCGCCGGGGTGGTCTGGGATGGCAGCACCGACAGTGTGGTCAATAGCGAGTTGCCACCGGGTGTGCGTCGATTGGTCGGCCCGAATGACATTCCTGGTGCAGCCAAGCCTGCAGATGGCCGCAAACCAAAACCAAGGCCGCCCACAGAGTCGGCCGTGCGTGATGCGTTCAACAACACGCGAGCACAAGATGCCCCGATTTACAGTGCGCTCGTCGCAGTTGCACCCCGTCAGCCGTCTGTCGACATGCTGGTAACCACTGCTCGGACAATTGATATCTTCCAGCCAAACGCCAATTCGCAACCGGCGCTGGTCGGCACTGTGATAAAAGATAACGAAGGCAAACCTTTAGAGTTGAATGGCGCCTACGCGCACCAGATTGTATTTAACGACGATGGCAGCCTGGCTTTCATTGCAGGGCGCAACAACAACATCTACGTCTTCGACACGATGACGCAAGACATTGTCAGCACCTACAAGGTCAGCGGTGCAGCCGCGCCTATCAGCAGCCTTGCGATCAACGACGGCTGGTTGTATGTGACCGAGGCCAACAGCTATGGATCTGGCAATAGGTTGGTACGTATCAATATTGATTCAGGACCAGACTTCTTGAAAAAACAGCAAACCCTGAACATCCCCGGTGTCATTGCGCCTTACGGCTTCAGGGATATTGCCGCCAATAGCGGACGATACCTGGCCATCAGCGCCCCCGCTGGTCGTATCGGGCTCACAAACTACCCGGTACCCGCACGCGGCAATGTCTATGTGATTGATCTGTATGGCGTAGGCGCAGACAGCCAAATCGACCCTGCCTATGTCGCGACACTGGATTTGTCCGCCTATCCATCGTCGTACCTCGGCAAGGGGCCGCAGTACATTACCAGCGGTGAACAGCGCGGCCAGTTCCTGATTTCAAATGCCAAAGACATCAGCAAAGGCGCCGCCGGCATCACCTTCGACACGGATGCGACTACTGGCAAACTCAGCGGTAATGCGAGGCTGGCGGACACTGCATTGAAACCAGAGAGCGTTCCCGGCTGGCTCCAGGCCAAGTACCAGCAAAATATCCAGCGCGCTGCGGGCACCGTCGTGCTGAAGTACGACGGCAAGACCTACGCACTGGTTGCGGACTACAACTTCCTGTTTAACGACGTCCACTTCGTGGACTACGAAAACTACGGTCTTGGCAAACAGATCGGCGGCAAGATCGGCGTCATACAGGACCCGTTTGGTGAAGACGGTGATCCGGTATATTTAGGCGCAACGACCCCTATCCCGGGTGTCGCCCTGGACCAGGCGACACTGGATCAGAATGGCATGCTCTACGCCAGCGGGTTTGTGGAAGACACGTCGGGGCAGTACTCGGGAGGGCAGTACTCTGACATGATGTATCGCTCCATTTTTGTGTGGAACGCCAGCCAGCTCGTTCAGGCTGCGCTCACTGCACAGCAGTCTGGCCGCAAGCTGACCCTGCCAATTGACCGTGACGGTAGTGGCGCGCAAAGCCGTCAATACCCTGCCGTGACACCTGCCCGGTATGACACGGCTGGTGATGGCAAATTGTTTGGCTGGATTTACGGCATGGGCACGTATTCGTCCAGGCAGGCGGTGCCTGCGCTTACGCTGCAAAATCTGCCCTACCTCAAGCAGCTAGCGCCCAGTATTTACGCGGCAGCACAGTCTGCGGCGATTGCGGCAAAAGTCCCCGATGCCACCGCAGTGATTTACAGGGGAGATGGCTCGATCAATGACACGGTTGATACCTTTGCGGTTCGCACCTTGGCGCAATTGGTGTCACTGGGGTCATCGATCGCGGCATCATTTCAAGGCCTCATCGGCGAAGACAATGCGGCACTGATGCAGCAAATAGAGGATGCGCAGCTAATATTGCGGCACACGGGTTATAACACTGCAGACAGTGGTATTTGGGCCGGCAATCTGGCCAGTGCTGCACAGGCGGTGGATGGGTTTATTGGCGGCATGGCCCTGATCGAGACCAACGCTGCGGTCGGCTTGGTTAAGGCGATCGCCACCGATGGTGCGCTGAATCTGCCGTCGCATACTGATTTCACAAAACTCCTCGCAGACGGGGCATCTGGCGTTGACATCGCTGGCCATGTATTGTTGGCGGCCCTCAAATACAACCCCGTCACGCTCGGTGCTGAGGGCTTGTACAGAATGGGTTCTGCATTAATCGAAGGCAACTACGAGGCGCTACGCAACGAGTCCTACAACATGCTGGTGCTCTTCGGTAGTCTGAAGTTTGGGGAAACACCTGCTGCCAAGCGCCAACTGCAACTCGCCGTCAAACAGGTTGCTTTCTTAAAGCAGCAACTTCGTCGGGGTGTGATTGAAGAGACGCCGCTGAGAGATCTGGTGTATGGAACTGAAAATACCAAACAATACGTGGTGGAGTCTGCACGCCGCGAGGCCAATGGGCTGCCGGTGTCCGAAGGTCGCGTACTGACAGCTGAGGCCTATGTGAAGGCTTGTGATGGCGTCTTGGAGCTGACGCCAACCGGCGAAGTGATCTACAAGGTCTGCTTTGCCGCAGGCACCTTGGTTCACACCGACAAGGGCTTGGTACCAATAGAGAAAGTTCGGGTAGGTACGCGCGTGCTTTCACAACCAGAGCACGGCGGTATGCCAGCTTACCGGCCGGTCAACAACACGGTGGCGCATCTGGATCAACAGGTGCATGCGGTGCAGGTCAAGGTGGCGGGTGCAGATACGCTGACCACATTGATTGCCACGCCCAACCACCCGTTCTGGGTGGAGAGTCCGCAGGCAGACGACCAGCACTGGATGGCTGTCGAGTGCCTGGAGTCTGGCTTTGTGCTGCAACTGGCCGATGGCCGCAAGGCTACCGTGCATGCCAACGGCCTGGTACGGCGCACCCAGCACGAGCACATCGGCTTTGCCAGCGACGACCGGGTTGGCGTGGGTATGGTGCTGGATTTGAGCGAGCGTCAAATCACATTGGCAGACGATGCCATTGCCCAAAGCATGGGCAAGCTGGAGCTGGGCGAGCCTTTCGTGACACCAGTCTATAACTTCGAGGTCGAGGAGTTCCATACCTATTACGTGGGCGATGCTGCGGTATGGGTGCACAACACCAATTGCGATAAAGCAGAGACGGTGGCCTCGGTGTTTGACAGGGTGGAGTTGAAGAAGGCTTGCTTCGGTGGTGAAACCTACGTACTTGTTAGAGGAAGAGCTGCTGCGACGGGGGAGGTGGTAACCACCTGGGTCGAAATGTGGCATGTCAGAGTGGGAGATGAAGTGCTATCGCGCTGTGAAGCAACCGGTGAAATGGCTTACAAAAAAGTCATAAAAGTTTTTCAGCATGAGCATGTTGAGGTGGTTGATGTGTGGTACGGCTGCGGCCCTGAGTACGATCTTCATCGCGGCAATCCTCGGCCAATAGTCGCAACGGTTGAGCACCCTTTTTGGGTAAAAGACAAGGGGTGGACCGAGGTTGGTCACTTACAGCCAGGTGATGAATTCCTGACTCACAACGGCATCCGGGCGACTGTAATAGAGGTGCAAAGTGATAAGTCCACCCTAGAGGTCTACAACCTAGAAGTCGAAGACTTTCACACGTATTTTGTTGGGTACGAGGGGGTTTGGGTTCACAACAAGAATGTCGAAGTTGAGGTGCAACAGCTCAATCTCACGAAAAACGTGAATGCCCAGCCTGAGCCAATGCCGCAATACAACCCGAATCCATTACCTGGCAATATTCTGGGGAAAGCAATCGAAGCCAAAATGCAAAGGGCTTTGGGCAAAGCGGGACTTGAGAGCGCTGAACTACCAGCTCGGCCCTTTAGCTCCACCAATACACTTGGGAAAACTTCGGTTGATGCCGCCGGTAGCGTTCGGTATTTGGGTGACCCGGATGTCTTATTGAAAGGCGGTCACTCTCCAGGCAAAGTCAATTTAAATGGTGCTGCGGCAGACATTTACACCCCAGAGGGAGGTTCAGCATTTACTGCAGCAGAAGCAATCAAAGATAAGTCAAAAAGGCAAGCATCCGTCGTTTGCGTCAATTTGGAACATACGTCGTTGATATCAGCCGCCGATGTTTTGACGGAAGTTGACAAGCTCGGCCCCCCTCCTGGCTTAAGAACTTTGCTGATTCTGGACAAGAGCGGAAAGTTGATTCAGGTGGATTACCCTGCCACGAAGTTCAACGAAATTGTCTATGGCACCGTGGATGTGCAGACCGGTGTAACCACGCGTTTAACGAAACAACCATCTAGTACAACCGAAGTATTCACAAATCGAAATCAGCAAGTACTGGCGGAAGGCGATGCTACGCAAATCACATCACTTTCGTTGGCGCAAATTCAAGCTCTGCTTCTGGACGCCCGCCAATACTGGCTAAACGCTGGTGAATCGGCCAGCGTACTCGACAGCGTCGAAGTCGCCATCTACTCTCTGGCTCCGAGAGTAGCGGCAATGACCCTTGGCAACCAGATCACCCTGTCCAGCGACGGCGCGGGCTGGGGTTGGTTCGTCGATGCAACACCCACCATGCAAGAGGAGTTCGGTGCAGGGGATGCGCCCAATGAATTCAGGGCCATGGTTGGCGATGCCGCCGCCGGAAAAATGGATTTGCTCACGGTGCTTGTCCATGAGATGGGCCACGCTCTCGGCCTGGGACACGTCGCGGGTGATGACGACCTCATGGCGCAGTATCTTGAGCCAGGAGTGCGCCGTTTGCCGAGTGCGTCAGACATCGCCACGCTACAACTGCGACAGGCGGGAGCAAACTCGGCAAACGCATGGGTAGTAGGCGTTACGTTTGCGCAGGCGCCCGCTGTGACGTTATCCGTCCAGCCGCCTGCGACTAAGCTGCAATACGAAATTGTGGTGAACTCCACACTGACTAATGGCCAGTTTGATGTTGTCAACAACAGCATCATCGTCGCCTCAGGCTGGGTTACCGAGGGCAACGTTAGCATTACCCCCGGTGCCGCAACTCTGACGGAAGCCACCACCCAGCAAACCCGCCTCAACCAGGTGTTCATCGTAGGCGCGCAGGACAAGTTCCTATCCTTCACGCTAAGCGACATCGCACTCGACGACCAGTCCACCGGCCCCGACGACGCCTTCGAAGTCGGCCTGCTCGACGCCAACACCGGCGCATCGCTCGCAGGTGCAATCGGCCTGAGCCACAGCGACGCGCTGCTCAACCTGCAAGCCAACGGAACCGAGCTGGCGTCGCAGGGTGTCACCCATATCGTCAACCCGAACGGCAGCCGAACTTACCTGGTCGACCTGCGCAATATCGCCGCCGGCACCGCCGTCAACCTGTCCTTCGATCTGATCGGTTTCGGTGCCAACGGCAGTCACGTTGCCGTCAGCGATGTCCGCCTAGTCGGGTCATTGCAAACCCGCGATGACGCAGCGACCACTGCCGAAGACACGGTCGCACAGATCATCGCGCTGGCCAACGATATCGACACCAGCCAACCTGGTTTTGCACCGGTGCTCGTTGGTGCGCCAATGCATGGCCAGGTCGTCGTCAATCCCGATGGCAGCTTCAGCTACACGCCATCCAAAGAGTATTCCGGTAGTGACAGCTTCACATACAAGGTCACCGATGGCCAAGTCGATTCAAATGTGGCGACGGTCAGCATCACGCTGACGGCGGTCAACGATGCGCCTGTCCTGGATGACATGATTATTCCGGCACAGGAAAACACTGCGGTGAGCTTCTCGCTGCTGGCCAGCGCGTTCGACGTTGATAGCGATGCGCTGAGCGTAGAAATCATCAGCGGCCCCGCGCATGGCAACCTCACGTTGAATGCCAACGGAACCTGCACGTATCTGGCCACAGCCGATTACAACGGTTCCGACAGCTTCAGCTATCTGGTCAGCGACGGTCACGTCAATTCGCGCGTTGCCACCGTCAGCCTGACTGTTGCGGCAGTCAATGTCGTGCCTGTCGTGCCTGCCGTGCCTGCCGTTCCTGTCGTGTCTGTTGTGCCCGTTGTACCTGTCGTGTCCGTCGTACCTGTCGCGCCTGTTATGACTGTCATGCCTGTCGTACCCGTCGAGCCTGTCGTACCTGTCATACCTGCCGTGCCTGTCTTGCCTGCCGAGCCCATCGTCCCTATCGCCACCAATGGCCAGGCGAGCACAGCGAAAGACGTGCCGCTGACGATCGACGTGAAGCCGGTCAATCAGACCCCCGCCGCTGGCAACACGCGCTCCCGTTTGAATGAAGGTCCTGCATGGCGCCCGAATTTCCTTAGCGCGGCAAAGGTTATCGAGAGCACAGTGATGCGCCCGCAAATCGCCAGCGGACCGACGCCCGGCACGCTGACGATAAATCGGGAGAGTACGTTGAGGCACTCCTATACGTTCATGCCAACGCAGGACTCTGTTGGCACGGAAGCAGTCGCCGACAAGGTCAGCGAAGGCGAAGCCGATCCGATCGTAGCGACGGTGACATTGACCGTGATCTCGGTCGGCGATACGCCCGTGTCACTCGAACTGAGCATCACCACGACAGCAGAGACGCCGCTGGTGATTGACCTGAGCAACATTGTCAGCGACATCGACAGCCCGATCGTCATCGAACCGGTGGCACCCGGACCGAAGCATGGCAAGCTGGAGCGGGGTATCGATGGCACGTTCACCTATACGCCTAAGGCTGGGTGGAAGGGTACCGATATCTTCCTCATCTTTTTTGCCGAAAGCATTTGTCTGGCTGATTACAAAGCGCGCATTCTTGGCAAGCGTCGCGGTAACCGGATGCAGCGTGTTGCGCCGGGACAGGGTTCGCTGATGAATGGAAATCGTGATGAGCGCTCAGCCAGCATCCGCATCACGTCCAAGATCAGGAGCGCGTTGGATGACGAGGCCAAACGCGAGATTGATTACATTGTGATTAGAGGCGGGCAGGGAGATGGGGCTGGCGAGGTATTGTTACAGACTGCGCCAAACGCGGAGCGGTGCGGTACTCCCGTTAAAATTGATTGGGCTGCTGTTGTGCCCGTTACCATCAGGGATCATCAGAGTCTTGCGCAAAAGACGGGTCTGATTGTGACGCTGACGGACTGTTGAGTCAGGTGGTGGAAATATGGACTTACGAGTTGGCGCCCCGCTTGGCTGGCTTGCTGTCTTTCGGCATATCTACTCCACTGGGAAATTCGGCACGACACTTGACCCCGGCAGGCACTTCAAGTTTCGGATTGCTGATTTCTAGAAATACGCCAAAGGTACCGCTGGCCGCATCCACTACCTTATCGATGATCTTGACGCGGCCGGCATAGTGTCCGCCAATTGGCGCTTCCAGGACAACATCGGCGCTCATATCTGGCTTGATTTTGCCTAGCGCCGCCATCGGTAGCAGCACATTGACGCGCAGCGGATCAAGTTGCGCGAGCTTGAGAATGGCTTTTTTTTGGCCACCGGGTTCGACGATTTCGCCCGGATATAAAAACTGATTCACCACGACGCCGTCGAACGGACTACGGATAGTGCGCAAATTAAGCAGGCTGCTTTGCTGCTGCCATTCGAGCCTGGCCATTTGCTTGTTTTCCTGCGCCAGCTTTAGTTCGGCCTCCGCCAGTTTCATTTCACCCTCGGCTTCATCGCGCTCTTGTCCGGACATGAAATTTTGCGCTTGCATGTCGCGACGACGTTCAAATTTGCGCTTCGAGAATTCGATTTTGCTTTCCGCTGTTTTGGCTGGCGCCACCATCTCCGACTTGAAGTGTGCCAAGGCAGTCGTTGCGAGTTCGGCTTTCGACTCCAGCGTCGCGATGATTTGTCCTTTCGTCACTTTGTCGCCGCGATGCACGTGGACTTTGTCGAGCAAACCGGTTACCGGGCTGCCGATGTCGATCGTCTGGGTTGGTTCAATCAAACAGTCATAGGCTGTACCCGCCCGTGCGACCGATATCAGGGTTAAAGACAGGATGCTAATACAGAGATTCGACAGAGTTCTTATGGTCATGCGAAGGGGGTATTGCTGCTATTGGTTGCGTGGGAACGACTCTTTTTCAGTTGGTTATGGTATTTTTTTATATGTAACAATTGGTAATGTTACTCTAAAATCCTATTGAAAATATCCTGAATCAACAAGATTGCAACAGAAAAAATCTGTGCCACTCAGCGTCAGGAATCACCAAAAACATTGATAAGGGAAGTCCCATGCGTGAGTTCACACGAAGATCAATACGACCAACTCCGCCTGCCATCCGGAGTACGGTTCGGTGAATCTGACAGCCGCAGTGCGTTCGGTACTGGTTGTAGTCGGCATTGCCACTGCGACGCCCGCGTGGTCGCTGTCATTCGCCGAGGCTATTGTTCTTGCCCGTCAAACTGACCCGACGTTTCTCAGCGCACAGGCGAATTTGTCGGCATCGCATGAACGCTCAATTCAGGCCGTCGGTGCGCTGTTTCCTCAGGTGACTGCCACCGTCAACACGACGACTAACCGGCGCAACTATGCAACCCGCGACAGTGTGATTCCTCCAGCCAATGACCAATACAACAGCAACAATGCGCAAGTGAACCTGACACAGCCGCTATGGCGCCGCGCCAACTGGATTGCAGTGAACCAGGCAGATGCTGCGGCTTCCCAAGCGGATTATCAACTGGCTGCTGCGCAACAGGATTTGCTGGTGCGGCTGGGGCAGGCCTGGTTCGATGTCATGCTGGCGCGCGACGTGGTAGTGCTTACTGGCGGGCAGGCCGCTGCTGCGAAGCATCAATGGGAGCAAACCAGCTATGCCATGAAGGTTAATCTGGCAAGTGCGCAGGCTCTGGAAGAGGCGCGTTCCAAGTACGATCAGGCGACCGCCGAGCAGATCGTTGCGGACACTGACCAGAGCATCAAGTCGGCAGTGCTGGAGCAGATCATCGGCTCGCAGCCAGCGTGGAAACCGCCGTCGCTGCCAGAAACTTACGTGACGGCCGACCTGCGCTCGGCAACGCTGGAGCAGTGGTTGAGCCAGGCCGAGGCGGCGAGTCCTTCGATATTGGCCGCAAGTCGGGCGTTCGATGTGGCCAGCGCAGAGGTGCGCAAGCAGCGCACCGGGCATGAGCCGACCCTGGATGCCGTAGCCAGCTATGGCAAGAATAGCCAGGCAGCGGGTTCTTTCCCCGGACAAAACGGTTACGACATCAAGCAAGGTACGGTTGGATTGCAATTGAACATCCCGATTTTTTCGGGGGGCACGCAGAATGCGAAAGTGGGTGAAGCCACCGCGCTGCGCGAAAAGGCGCGCCAGGACCTGGAGCTGGCCCGGCGCAATGTCCGGCTCGCTGCCAAGCAAGCCTGGTTCGGCTGGCTGGCGGGAGAGGCGCGCAAAACTGCAGGGCTGCAAGCGGTCAGGTTTTCGACGCTGGCATTGCAGGCGGCACTGACCGGAAGACGCACTGAGGTCAAGTCCGAACTTGACGTGCTGCAAGCTCGCCAGCAACTTTATAGCGCGCAGCACGACTTGCTAAAGGCGCGTTACGACATGATTACCAGCCATCTCAAGCTCAAGGCCACCGCCGGCCAGTTGGTCGATACGGATCTGATGGCATTTGATGCGTTGTTTATCGACGAGGGCGGCAGTGCCGGGCAAGGGCGCGTGGAGCAATAAGGGCCGGTGGTACAGGCTCCTTAAATTGTCGGCTTCAGCAAACGGGTTTTTTGACAATCACGCGGATAGTTAGCCAAGGTAATTGCGGATGACATTGGGCGCAGCAGAACAGGACAAGGAAACGGGTGGAAGCTGGTCGGTGGAAGACGACGCTGACATCTGGCGTTCGTTCGCTGCGCCGGCCAGTGACGCCCAGTTTTGCCAGGCCTGGCTAGCTTTGTTGTGCAGCCAATTGCCCGGTGTTTCGGCTGGTGTTGTGTTGCTGCAGTCGGTCGAGACTAATACTTTTCTCCCGGTCGCGGTGTGGCCGGACGTGGTGCGCGATCTGTCGTTCCTGGGTAAGGTGGCTGAACGCGCCTTGGCGGAAGGCCGCGGCGTAGTGCATCGTTCAGACGATCGGTCCTGGCAAACGGACAAAGAGGGCGCGCAGAGACAGGAACGCAGGAAGGCAACGGGCAAGGCAAACGAAGGCAGGGAGCGCAGGCGTATCCACGTGGCCTATCCGGCTGAAGTCGCCAGCCGCATGGTGGGCGCAGTAGTGCTTGAGGTGATCAGCCGTCCGGAAGGTGAAATCCACGCATTGTTGCGTCAATTGCACTGGGGGGTGGCCTGGCTGCGCGATTTGTTTCATCGTCGCGAACTGGCCAGTATCGAAGACAAGGGCGAGCGCATCGGCTCGGTCATGGAAGTGCTGGCAACGGCGTTGCGGCGTGGCCGCCTGCAACAAATTTTGTTCGATGTGTCGAACCACCTTACCCGTCATCTGACATGTTCGCGCGTCGCCATTGGTCTGGTGACTGATGGCGCTGTGTCCGTCGCCGCGCTATCGAACGCCGCCTGGTTTGAAAAGAACGCCAGCATCATGAAACTGTATGTGGCGGCGATGGAGGACGCGGTCGACAAGCTGGCGCCGCTGGCCTATCAGCGTCCCGGTGCGACTGACTCTGTCGCGGTGGTGGAGCAGGATTCGGCGCACGCACGACTTGTACGCGAGAGCGGCGCCCAATCGATCCTGTCGGTGCCGCTGTCGCTGGGTGCCGAATGCGTGGGTGTGCTGACACTGGAGCGTGAGAGCGGCGATGGCTTTGACGTGGCCGAACAAGCGTGGCTCGATACGCTGGCGAGCCTCCTGCCGGCAGTGATAGATCAAAAACGCACTGCCGAACGCGGTTACCTCGCGCGACTGCGCGACGATGCGCGCAAGCTCATGGATCGGCTGTTCGGGCCGCGCTACCTGATCTGGAAATTCAGCGCAGCGTTGTTGGTGGTGACATCGATGCTGCTGGTGCTGGTGGATATCGATTACCGCGTCTCGGCCAAAACGGTGGTCGAAGGCGAAGTGCAGCGCTCTGCGGTTGCTCCCTTCGACAGCTTTGTGGCAGCCAGTTACGTGCGTGCCGGCGATACCGTCAAACAGGGTCAGGTCCTGTGCCTGCTCGACGACCGCGATTTGCGGCTGGAACAACACAAGTGGGACAGCGAGCGCGAGCAACACAGCCGCAAACTGCGCGAGGCAATGGCCAATCATGAGATGGCGCAAGTCCAGATCCTGAGCGCACAGGTGCAGCAAGCGCAAGCCCAGTTGGCGCTGGTGACGGATCGCTTGAGCCGCGTAAAAATGACCGCGCCCTTTGATGGCGTGATTATTTCGGGCGACTTGAGCCAGTTGATCGGTTCGCCGGTGGAGGCCGGCAAGAAATTGTTCGAGATCGCGCCCTTGCACGCCTACCGCGTGATCTTGCAAGTTGATGAGCGCGAGATGCGCCATGTCAAAGTCGGGCAAAGCGGCAAGCTGATGATATCGGGCGTCGTCGGTGACCCGATCCCGCTGAGCGTGAGCAAGATCACGCCGGTTGCCACTGCGCAGGACGGGCGTAATTTTTTCCGGGTCGAGGCCAGGCTGGAGCAGGTGCCGGCGCATCTGCGTCCTGGCATGGAAGGCATCGGCAAGGTCAGCGCGGGCGAGCGCCGCTTGTGGTGGGTGCTGACCCATACGTTCACCGACTGGCTGCGCCTGTCGTTGTGGACCTGGCTGCCGTAGGCCGCCTTCATGCGCCGTCCCGTCTTCAGTCAATCCTGGCATAACGCTGCCGAATTGCGCCCGCGCCTGTTGCCGCATGCGCGCATCTTTCCGCACACCTATCGCGGTCAGCGCTGGTTCGTGTTGCAGGACTCGACCGGAGGACGCTACCACCGGCTCTCGCCGGGCGCCTACCTGCTGGTCAGCCGAATGGACGGCAACCGCACGGTGCAGGATCTGTGGGATGAAGCCAGCCGTGCCGGCGGCGATCACATTCCGACCCAGGACGACGTGGTCGAATTGCTGATGCAGTTGCACGCCAACGACCTGCTGCATTGCGACGTGACGCCGGACGCAGCCGAATTGTTCGAGCGCCATCGCAAAAGACGCAAGCAGAAATGGAAGCAATGGCTCACCAATCCGATGAGCCTGCGCATACCGTTGATCAACCCCGACGCGTTCCTCAGCTATTGGGTCGGCCGTCTGGGCTGGCTGTTCGACTGGCGCGGCATGCTGCTCTGGCTGATGATGGTGTTGCCGGCGCTGGTGCTGGCCGGACAGAACTGGACCGAATTGACCGGCAACCTGTCGGACCGCGTGCTGGCGAACGGCAATCTGGTGATTCTGGTGCTGGTGTTCCCGTTCGTGAAAGCATTGCATGAGTTGGGACATGGTTTTGCCACCAAGGTGTGGGGCGGTTCGGTGCATGAAATGGGGCTCATGTTCCTGGTATTTGCACCGACGCCTTACGTCGATGCCTCGGCCGCGGCCACCTTCCGCTCCAAACGCCAGCGGGCGGTCGTGGGTGCTGCCGGCATGCTGGTCGAATTGTTTCTCGCGGCGATCGCCATGATTGTCTGGGTGCTGGTCGAACCGGGCGCCGTGCGCGCCGTCGCTTTTAACGTGATGCTGATCGCCGGGGTCTCCACCGTCGTTGTCAATGGCAATCCGCTGCTGCGCTATGACGGCTACTACATCCTGTGCGACTTGATCGAGATGCCTAACCTCGGGCAGCGCGGCACGCGTTACCTGACATATCTCACGGACCGATATCTGTTTGGCGCGACCGAGCTGGAATCGGTGGATGAGTCGCCTGCCGAAAAACGCTGGCTGGTGTGCTTCACCATCGCATCATGGTTTTACAAACTGTTCGTGACCATCTCGATCATCATTTTTGTGGCCGGGGAGTTCTTCATCTTTGGGGTATTGCTTGCCCTGTGGAGTGCCTTCGGCCTGTTCCTGATGCCGCTGTGGAAAGCCGGCAAGCACCTGCTGGACAGCCCGACCCTGCACCGGCATCGCAGTCGCGCCATCAAGCTGACGCTACTAGCCATGGCACTGGCTTTTCTGGCGGTCGGCGTGGTGCCAGTGCCGCTGCGGACCCAGGCCGAAGGCGTGGTGTGGGTGCCGGATCAGGCTTTGGTGCGTGCCGCAGTCAAGGGTACCTTTCAGAACTGGCTGGTGGCGCCCGGATCGCAAGTGCAGCGCGGCATGGCATTGCTGCAGATGGAAGATCCGCAGCTGGCGGCCGAACTTGAAGTAGCCCGGGCTAAAGTGATGCAGATGCAGGCTCGCTACAGCGTCGAACAGTTTTCCAATCCGGTGGACGCCGACGTCATCGGCGCCCAACTCGAGCATGAAAAACGTGCGCTGGAACGCACCAGCGAGCGTTATGCACGCCTGACCATTTACAGTGAGATCGACGGCGTGCTGACCGTGGCGAACGCGCAAGACATGACCGGGCAATATTTCAAACAGGGCGAATTGCTCGGTTACGTGCTGGACCGTCAGCAGCTCATCGCCCGCGTCGCCATCTTGCAGGAAAACATCGGTCTGGTACGCAACGGCATCGGCAATGCGCAATTGCGCTTTGCCGATGCCGTGCCCAGCACGTATCGCGTGTCGCTACTGCGCGAAGTGCCGAGCGCCCTGGAAGAATTGCCCACTGCTGCGCTCGGACCGAAGGGCGGGGGCCATGTCCCGGTTGATCCTAACGACAGTAAGGGACTGAGGACGCTGGAACGGGTGTTCTATGTCGATCTCAGTTTGCCGGCCGAAGCGATCCCCAGCGCATTCGGCGGACGCGTCTATGTCCGCTTTGACCATGCCAAAGAACCATTGCTGAGCCAATGGCGGCGCCGCTTGCGGCAACTGTTCCTGAGTCGGTTCAATGTCTAATGTCGGCGCCTTGATCAAGGGTCGCGTACTGACTGTGTCGGACGGCGTTTATCTGGAGCGGGCCGACCAGCGCGAGCCGATCATGGAAGAGTATTTGCGTGCGCTCGTGGCGCGACTGCCGCAACTTAAATCACGCAAGGCGCGCTTGCGCAAATTTGTCGCACAAGCCAATGCTGCCGAGGCGGTGATGCAGGTGCAGGACGATGCCGGCCTGGTGGCCGACTTGCAAAACAGCTGCATCGCAATGCGCCGACACGGCTTTACCGACACCTTGCTGGCTCGTGCTTTTGCGGCCGTGCGCGAAGCCTCGTTGCGCACCCTCGGCATGCGTCATCACGATGTTCAAATGATCGGCGGTTGGGCGCTCTTGCAGGGAATGATCGCCGAAATGGAAACCGGTGAAGGCAAGACGCTGGTGGCAACGCTGGCGGCGTGCACCGCTGCGGCGGCCGGCGCTGCGGTGCACGTCATTACGGTCAACGACTATCTGGCCAGTCGCGATGCCGGGCAGAACGGTCCGCTTTACCAATTTTTTGGATTACGGGTAGGGGTGATCAAAGAGGGCATGTCGCCCGATCAGCGACGTGCCGAATATGCCGCCGATGTGGTGTACGTGTCCAACAAGGAGATCGTGTTCGATTACTTGAAAGACCGCATCGCCACCGGTGGGGCGCTGGCCACGCATTACCGCTTGCGCAGTCTGTATCGCGCCGGGCAGCAACCCAATCTGCTATTGCGCGGCTTGCATGTGGCCATCGTCGATGAAGCCGACAGCATTCTGATCGACGAAGCCCGTACGCCGCTGATTATTTCTGAAACTATTCCGGACGAACATGGCGGCGAGCTCTACCACACCGGTATCGCATTGGCTCGACGTATGTTGCGCGGCGAGCATTTCGACATGACCGCGCATCGAGAAATAGTGATCACGGCAGCTGGTGAGCAATTCATACGCGAACTGAGCGCCGATTTGACCGGGGTCTGGCGTTCCGAGTTGTGGCGGCGTGAACTGATGGACAAGGCATTGACGGCACTGTGGTGCTATCAGCGCGATCAGCATTACATCATCGCCGGGGGCAAGATACAGATTGTCGATGAATTTTCCGGACGCGTGATGGAGGATCGTTCATGGGAGCGTGGTCTGCACCAGATGATCGAAGCCAAAGAGGATTGTGACATCAGCGGTCAACGTAAAACTCTGTCGCGCATGACCTATCAGCGCTTTCTCGGACGCTATTTGCTGTTGTGCGGCATGACAGGAACGGCGGCTGAAGTCATGCCCGAACTGCGTCGGGTATATGACCTTGAGGTATTCAAGATTCCCACGCATGTGCCCAGCAAACGCAAGCGGCTTGCCAATCGATGCTGGATCACCGATGCAGAGCGATGGCACGCAGTGGCAGAACGCGCCGTTGCATTGAGCCTTGATCAAAAAGCTGTGTTGATCGGGACCCGGTCGGTAGAAGCGTCAGAGCTGTTAAGTGGCTATTTCAAGGAGCGTAATATCCCGCATGCTGTCTTGAATGCACGACAAGACAAGGAAGAGGCAGACACCGTTGCTCAGGCTGGTCAGCCAGGACGTATTACCATTGCCACCAATATGGCAGGGCGCGGGACAGATATCCAATTGGCGAAGGAAGTGTCGGCAAGCGGCGGCTTGCATGTCATCCTGACCGAATTTCATGAGTCGGCCCGGGTAGATCGACAGTTGTTCGGGCGCTGTGCGCGCCAAGGTCAGCCCGGTACGGTTGAGGCGTTTGTGAGTCTGGAGGATGAATTGTTTGTGCGCTTCGCGCCGCAGTTGCGGAACCTGGCTTTGCGTGCAACGCCGCAAAGTCAAATGGTCCCGCAATGGTTATTAAACTTATCTGTCGATTATGCCCAGTTCATGGCTGAAAGACACAACGCCGGGATCAGGATGTCGACCATCAAGCAAGATCGAAAATTGCATTCCATGCTGGCGTTCTCCGGCACGCCGACGTGACGTTACGTAAGGGCCTAGGGGTGAAATTCCTCCAGGATACTTGATCAGTTAAGTTACAGCGCCGCGTATCGCTATCTTTTTTGGCCCACAGGTCGATGTAGACCGGCAGCCAGCCTAGACGAGTCAACTCCGGGATCAGGTCTTGCCTCAAAAATGTGATCTTCCCTGTGCGGCGCGGCGCGGCAAGAAATAACCCTGATCGGGCGTCTTCGATGCCAGAGCCTGCCAAGGCCGTGCAGTACGCCGTTGCGAGCGCTGGACGACGGTAATTGGGCGGAGCGATCCAATTCGGGGATGTACGCCGGGTTGTACCGGTCTTTCGCGCCGACCGATTATGAAAACGGTCACTACAATCCGCTTGTCGAGGATCCTTCCTGCACCGCCTTTAGGTGTAGGCCCATTGGGAGCGAAGCTACGATTTGACGACACATAAAAATGCCTTCGCCCAAACTCTTGCCAAGGTTTCTATAATTTACCCTTCTCCAACTCGAAGAAGGGATTGCTGTGACGCATTCGTGGAACGATCCGGACACCCATGACTTATGGACGCTTACCGCCAGCGAGCGCGTATTGTTGCCAGGCAGGACCGATACAGGACAGCTTGGTTGCGCGGTTCAACTCAATTTTATGGAAGTGCACGGCCGATTCCCTGAACAGCTCGATGAGGTAGTGAGCACGATAGAAATGTCGAGGGTCGTTTCCACACAACCTGTTTCGTCGGTTCGTGCCGACGGAATGCAGGTCGGAACGTTATTTAAAGCAGGTCGCTCTATTCATCTGAACGACTTGCGTGCTGACTCCAGAAAAACAGCACTGCGGTGAAAGTCGAGAAACAACCTTTGGCCTGTGGAGAACCCGCCGACATTTGTAACGCGTTCTGTGTCGATGTCCATGCGTCGCAATGAAGGGTGGTCAGTTACCGGGGAAATGATGAGCTTTCCATTGTTCTCAAAGCCAATGAATCCACGATCGAAGAGGTGGCCGATGCTTGGCGTCAAAAGCAGGCTGTTTTCGCCATCTAGTCGTTCTAGATTGGTAGAGTCTCTCCACGGCTTACAGTGACTGGCAACTAAGTGAACGAGGATATCTCTTTGCTGCCTGAGTGCGCCAACATTTTCCCCGATTTCCGTTTCGGCGCGGGTACTACCCGAAGTCTGCGCAATTCACCTTCCCTCATCCGCGCGCCAATCCGGTAGAACATCCGGCACCTTCTTAAACCGAAATTCGCAACACCCTTTTCGCTTTGTTCGCTCTATTTGTCGCCGCTTTTCGCCTCGGAGAGGATGTCGTTCGGTCTCCCATAACAACGTTTGAAATCCGTGGAATTTTCATATTCCTCAAAAGTAATTGCATGAAGAATATACTAAAAGTTACAATGCAATTATTACCAAAGGTCAAAACTGATTCCCAGTGCCGAAGTAACGCAGCAAAGCGGTCGTCCCGGATTCACGAAGACGCCATCTCAGGTTAATCATCGGAAAGCTAAAAATGAGAAACATGAATAATAATCAAATATTTTGCCGCGTTTGTTGTCTGGCGCTGCTGATCATCGCTTCGAATGCCGCTCTGGCCGCGACGGCCGAGGACACCGTGTATTCGCTGGCCCAGCGCTGCGTGGTCGTGCAGTCTCCCGCCACTGGCAAACTGCTCGAACACTACAAAGACCAGCAGGGGGTGACCCGATACCGTTTCGACACCCAGAGCGTCGCCGGAGCCTCGCACTTCTACCTGAAACCGGCCGCCCTCGGCACGTTCCTGATGACCGACGCGGACGGGCGTTACCTGTCCAGCCTTTTTCCGTCGCTCGAAATCGCGCTATCCAGCCCGGACACCGGCAGCGAGTGGCTGATCTCGGCCACCCCGGAGGGCAGCGGCTTCCTCTTCCGTCTCGAAAATGCGGCAACCCGCGCGCCCCTGCGGCACGCCTATGTGGGCCGCCTGCTGCCGAAAACCGAAACCTTGTTCTCCCTGCAGGAAAGACCGGCCTCGGAATGCAAACCATTCCCCGAGGTGCAGGTGAATGTGACCGCCAACGGGTATGCCAAACCCATCGATGCGTTAAAGACCAGTCCCACCAACATCCGCGGCTATATCGACGGTCACACGCACCTGACGGTGGAAGAATTTGCCGGGGGTAATATCATTGCCGGCAAAACCTTCCATCGCTGGGGGGTGCCGCACGCGCTGAAGGATTGCAAGGAAATTCATGGCACTAAAGGCAAGAGGGACACTGTGGGTATTGTGGTGGGTGGCGACGAAGATCACGTCACGGCGGGCTGGCCGCAATTCACCACGTGGCCCGACCGGGACTCATCCGTTACACACAACGGGTATTACTACAAATGGGTGGAGCGGGCGCATCTCTCGGGCCTGCGGCTGATGGTGGTTTACACCATGGAAAACGAGGTGCTCTGCAGGGCTGGCGCCTTGCTGGGCGAGGGGGGCAAGAGCTGCGACACGATGAACAGCGTCCAGCGTCAGGTAGACAATCTCAATGCCCTGCAGAACTATGTGGATGCCCAGAGCGGCGGGCCCGGCAAGGGCTTTTTCCGGATCGTACTGGATCCGGCTGCGGCGCGTAAGGTGATCGCAGACGGCAAACTGGCCGTGGTGATCGGCATCGAAGCGTCTGAAACCTTTAACTGTAGCGACCGCAACAGTTGCGACGCCAACAAGCTGAAAAGCCGTCTGGATACCTACAAGGCGATGGGTGTCCGCTCGATATTCCCGGTGCACAAGTTCGACACGCAGGTTGGCGGTGCGACCCTCGGTACCCCGAGCCTGAATATGATAAATATCGGGAACTTCATCGACAATGGAAATTACTTCGGCGCAGAGGTCTGCGATGCCAACACCGAGGGCAAAATAATCTACAACTTCGACATAAAATTCGATCCGGCAAAAATCCCCGGTTATGACCGTTTGTCCACTGAACTCAAGACGAAGGTCAACAATGCTGTCAGTAGTATGTTGAAATTGATTAATAAAAATGGGCCGAGTTATGACCAGGCGGTTAGGGACAATGCCTGCAACAGCCGTGGTCTGACGCCGCTGGGCGCGGTACTGATCAACGCGATGATCGACCGGAAAATCCTGATCGATACCGATCACGGGAGCACGAAGATGGTCTCCGCCGTGCTCGATATCGCCGAGCAACGTGGCTATTCAGGGTTGGTCGCCAGCCACGGCGAAGGGGATAGCAACAAGACCGACCCGTCGGCGCCGCACTATAACTATCTGCGCCTCGCGCGTCTGGGTGGCCATATCTCGGTCCTCACCCGCAACAACTTATACTTCCCCGGCATCGCGACGCCTGGATTCAAGGCCATGCAGCAGGCGGCTAACGAAAAGGGTTATCTCGCCGGGATCGGCATCGGCACCGACTTCAACGGGTTGATCAAGTCGATTTCTGGCGAGTCGGTCGTGTACCCGTTCACCACCGAGTTTGGAACGACGTTCAACAAACAGGTCTCCGGCGATCGCACCTTCGATCTCACCAAGGACGGCATGGTGCACTACGGCCTGCTGCCGGACCTGATGGCAAGTTACGCGCAGTGGATGCGCGACACCGGTCATTCGGACATTTACGAGAGCATGATGAATTCCGCCGAGTCTTATCTGCAGATGTGGGAGCGGGCCACCCGCTGAGCCGGCATGGTTGAGAAAGAGCCTATTTGGGGTTGCTCAGGCGAGAAAAATCCATCCGCTAAACGATAGCGGAATGCAAAGTTTTCGAATCTCAGTGGAGCTGCAAACGAAGGCGCAGGTAGGCGCCTTCGGTCGCGGTTGGGACAGGAGTTACTTCCTGCCCGCCGGGTCGGCCGGAGCAATTTCACCACCAGCAGCCCATAGAACCGTGCGAAAACATCTCGATTTACGTCACACGAGGTAAATCTTTGACTATTGCATAGGGAAATGTTTGACTTCGATGATTTGTGTAGACAGGTTTGACTATTTTTCGATTGTATAGTGTTACATATCAATGACTTACCGATGTTCGATTTGCGAATGTTTGACTGTCCGGACAGTCAAACATTGTTGGTCTCAGAAGACGAGGCTAAAAAAAGTGTATTCCACGTGAATTCATGATTTGGGGTTGTACCTCCAAGCCAGCGGAATTTATCCATTTCTTGCAAATCATCAACTACTCCCAGTCAATCACCGCCAAAACAGCCTCCAAATCGATCGGATTGTGCTTGCCTCTGAAATCATAGTGCCTCAGGAAATGCAGATGCTGCCACGCTGCCGGTGAAATTCTCCTGAGCAAGTTCAGTGCTTTTTCATTCCCAGCGGCCAGACACCGGCCAAGTAGCCCTGACAGTAGCATCGAGTTGTAGGCAATCACCACATTGGCAATCAGCCGGCCACGCTGCTTGAGGTAGTGGTCGCGGTAGGGACACCCGTCTCCGAGCGCCCCCCGCACAGATCCGTACGAGCGCAATTAACGTATACGGCTCCTACCTCAGGTAGTGGCGCGAAATCGCTGTTCAGGATAAGGATGGGTCATCCTGCACAGTGGTGTGTACTTACGGGCAATGTGGACAAATTGTCCCCAAGACATGCGATGACGCTGTCTGCGTCGCAGTAGGGCGTGCCGCCATACGCGACAAACATCACGGCGAAAGCTCTTGAGGCGTTAGAGATTTCCGGAGGCCGCATAATTTTACCCCCATGTGCAACGCATCATGCTGACCACGCCCTTTGCGGAACCCATATGAGAAACCAAGAAAATCCTCTTCGTAAATTGCGTTCAGTACCGTCGAGACGGTCTGTTGCACAATGTTGTCCTCCAGGGAGGCTATCCCAAGAGGTCTTTGCTTGCCATCCGCTTTGGGAATAGATACCCGCCGTGATGGTTGTGTACGATAAGCGCCGGAATGTATTTCCCGGTGCAATTCATGCAGCCGCGTATAGAGAATTTGCTCGTACTCTCGCCACGTTACACCTTCCACACCTGCCGCCGCGTTCTTCCTGAGAGCATAGAAACTCTCCACCAGTAGCGATGGCGTGACATGATGCAGCAGTGCCGTGAACCGTTCCCGTTTGTTGCCACGGGCGGCTTCGCGCACGCCTTCGAGTCCCGTCGACGCGCCAGTCCGGCACTGTGTCCGGGGCGCGGGAGAATCGAAGTCGTTCCCTTCGGTTACGTCGCTTCGCTCCACCACCTCCGCAGGAGAAATCCCTTTGTTCGGCAGCTTTTTGGTACTACTGACGTATCCGACTTCTCACCGGCGTAGGTGACGGCATTGCGGTCATTGACCTGCCCCGTCACATCCGGGCAAACTGCCCCGGATGCTGATGAGATATCCCAGCTTCTGTGCAAAAGGCTTCCCGGCATGCTCAGGGTCTCCGAGCGCGCGGGATCGAGGCATGGCTTGCGATTGTCGTCATGCATCGTATTACCTTCCGTGATCCTTAACTCCGTCGGCATCCCGAATTGATGATTACGCGGCTCAATGGCTGGCCTCTCAGTGTCCCCTGTCAACGCTTCGGCATGTGCCTCGCGACACATACCGCATGACTCGGGGCCAGAGTGATTCGCCATTTCTTCTCTGTATCGAACTTTCATCGACTGTCTCTTGCCAGTTTTAACTGGCGCACTAAGGAGTCCTACGTAAATGAGTAACAAGTGAAAAACAGCCATGAAATCAGGTTGTTTGTGACATGAATGGCACGAACCACCCCTAAGCAGAAGTAGCCGGGATACGAGAGCGTCCGCTCAACGCTTGCGCTCACAGGCGCGCAGCGAAGCGTTCCTTACAGCCTATTATTATGCTTTGGATAGTATTTATCTTTCGCGAGATATATCGATCACCAGCTTTCCGATATGTTTTTTTGTCTCGAATTGTTTCTGTGCCTCGGTGACCTGAGCGAGAGAAAACGTGTTTGCGACGAGAGGAGAGACATCTCCTGCCTCAATTCTCCGAATCAGGTTTGCAAAAATCGTTTCGCCAAGAACAGTGCAGCCGAACAAACTTAGATCTTTTAGGTAGAGTGTTCTGACATCTAATTCCACAAGCGGGCCTGCAATGGCACCTGAAGCGGCGTATCTGCCAAAAGGCTTGAGCACATCCAATAAACTCGGCCACTGCTCGCCTGCCACCAGATCAATGACGACATCGACACTGGATTTGCCGAGCTCTTGTACCAGATCGGCATTTCTCGCAAGCGTGCGATCAGCGCCAATACTCAAAATCTTGTCCGCTTTGGTCGGCGAAGTAATCGCTATAACTTGCGCACCCCTAGCCTTGGCAAGTTGAATGACTGCAGAACCTACGCCGCCTGATGCGCCAGTCACCAACACAATATCATTGGCAATCACGTTGGCTCGGGTCAAAAGGTTTTCAGCTGTGGAATAGGAACAAGGGAAGGATGCAAGTTCAACGTCGCTGAGCTCGCTGTTAATTTGATGAGCATGCCTGGCTGCAACAACGGTGTATTCAGCGAAGCCACCGTCGCATTCGGAACCGAAGTACCAGAGTTGATCCAAGACTCTGCCACCAGCCTCCCGAAGACATGGCTCGATAAGCACTCTTTTATTGAGGAGGCCGGCATCAACCTGTTCACCGATGGCAACGACTTTGCCACAAACATCCGCTCCTTGAATTCTGGGAAATTGAAACTCATTTCCCGACCAGCTTGCGTCACTACTGTCGCCATTTGATTTTGCATACCATCCAAGTCGAGTATTGAGATCGGTATTGTTAACGCCGGCTGCGCTGACCTTTATTAGTACATCGCGTGGCCCAGGAGTGGGCACGGGAATATCGTCGCGGAACACCAGTTTATCGAAGCCGCCGTATCCCGTTAGCTGGATGCCTTTCATTACTTTGGGTATGTCGTTCATGTTGAGTGTCCTTTAATGAACCGCTGATTGAGCACCAGACAAATTTCATTCTTGAAAAATTGGATGAAAAACCGAAAATATACGCGAGAAAGCGAACAAACGCCGCTGTCCTTATCCTGTTTTCACGCAGTAGACGGAGCTTGGGCCTGCCAGTTCAATAGCTTGTTTTTTGCGATAACAAGATTGCTCAGGCCGAACAACGTAAACACGTGCGCCGTGTTTTTCGGCAGTCCCTTGTAACGGATCTTGCGATGACGAAAGTGATTTATGACCACATGAAACGGATGCTCGACCTTCGCTCGAATGCTCGCCTTGGCGTGCTCCAGTTCGTAGAGAATGGCGCACAACGGCCGCTTTTCGTTGATTTTCTAAATCGTGCTGCGCTTCCATGAGCGCGATAAGCGCCAGTCCCCGGTAAGCGGTCAATGCCAGGGCCTTTTTCAACAACGCGCCGAGCCGCTTGCCGGCAAGTAGCGCTGGCAGCAATGGTTTCATGACGGTATGGGCATACGCCCGATTGATACACTGATCGACCGGCAGGTTGGCAAGACCATGAGCAGCCTGAACCGCCAGAGCCTCCAGGTTATCGGTCAATATTTTAGCCGCGACATCCTAATAGTTTTGCAACAAGCTTATGCAACAAATTCGTTGCGTGGCGGTTTTTTCAGTTACTTGCACCTCACCCCTATTGACCACGTCTCCGCTATTGATGATCGGTGATGCGGACACGAGAGCCATCGGTGGCGATACAGTCTCTGCGTGTCTTAAAGCGCAGATCGGGAATTACAAGGTTCTCGGCAAGAAGGCGGTTCGCCGGATACCACAAGGACGTTTGATTGAATTCTCTGGTTTCGGGAATGCGCCGTAGATGGAAGATTCGGAGCGATTTCACAAGTCACTACGCGATGCATTACGCGATAAGGAGATCGCTTCGCAACAGCGCTTCCGCTGGCTTTACGAAGCGATAGCTAGTTCTTTTAGAATTCCAGGCAGATCTTGCCAAAGTGGGCGCCGCTCGCCTGATAGCGAAATGCATCAGCGATTTCGGTGAGGCCAAAACTACGGTCGATAACGGGACGAACGCCGGTCGCATCGATGGCTTTGACCATGTCCATCTGTTGCTGCCTGCTACCGACAATGAGTCCTTGCAGTCGGGCTTGCTTGGCCATCAGTGCCGCGGTCGGTACATCGCCGGTGTACCCAGTGAGCACGCCGATCAGCATGATGGTGCCACCGACGCGCACTGCGTCGATCGATTGCGGCAGTGTTCCCGGACCGCCGACTTCGATGACATGGTCGACGCCCCGTCCACCGGTCATCTCGCGGACCTTGCTACCCCAGTTCTTGTGCGTTTTGTAATTGATCGTTTGATCGGCACCAAGGGCGCGGGCACGCTCGAGCTTTTCATCCGAGGAGGAGGTGATGATCACCGTCGCGCCCATCATTTTTGCGAATTGCAACGCGAAGATCGAGACGCCGCCGGTACCCAATGCGAGCACCGTATCGCCCGCCTTCACGTTACCTTCAACAACCAGCGCCCGCCAAGCGGTGAGGCCGGCAGTCGTCAGGGCGGCAGCTTCGGCATGGGTGTAGCCCTTTGGTGCGAGCGTGAATGCCGTGGCGCTTGTCGTCACTAGCTCGCGTGCAAATCCGTCAACGCCATCACCCGGAACAGTGCTGAAATTGCCGATCGTGGCAGTGCCGTTTTCCCACGTCGGGAAAAAACAGGAGACGACATGGTCGCCAACCTTGAACTCGGTGATACCGGCGCCGATGGCTTCCACCACCCCAGCTCCATCGGACATTGGAATGCGGCCATCAGCTTCCCAGCCGTCGCGGGTGGCAACGCTGTAGTCGTGGTAATTGAGTGAGCTGGCATGGATGCGGACACGGAGTTGTCCGACTGCTGGCGCTGCTGGCGCATCACCGTCAACAACGACCAGATTAGCAAGACCACCGGGAGAACGCAGATTAATGGATTTCATAGTGAGCACCTGAAAAAATATGTGAAAGAGGAGGGCACTGATAACAGTTTTACTGTTTATAGCGTCACGTTTGGAAATGACAGATCGTGTGTCCAGAAAAAACCGGGCCGCACTGGTCAACGTCAGGACGTCGATCAGTGCGGCCCGGATAGTGTAGCAAGCGGGATCAATTATCGGGCTTGCCAAACAGGAGCTACGCCGTCAATGATGCCATGTCGATCACGAAACGGTAGCGCACGTCGCTCTTGATGACGCGCTCGTAGGCTGCGTTGATGTCCTGAATCTTGATCAATTCGATGTCGGCGACGATGTTCTGCTTGCCGCAGAAGTCGAGCATTTCCTGTGTTTCCTTGATCGAGCCAATCATTGAGCCAGCCAAAGTGCGACGGCCACCGATCAGCACGGAGGCCATCACTGGTACCGGTAATTCGGGTACGCCAATCAGTACCATCGTGCCATCAACCTTGAGCAGGTTAATGTAGGCATTCCAGTCGATGTTGGTACCAACGGTGTTGATGATCAGATCGAACTCACCTTGCAATTTGTCGAACGTCGCCGGGTCGTTGGTTGCGTGGTAATGCGCCGCGCCAAAGCGCAGGCCATCTTCCTGTTTCGACAGGGTCTGGCTCAATACCGTGACATCGGCGCCCATCGCATGCGCCAGCTTGACACCCATGTGACCAAGGCCGCCCATGCCGACGATCGCTACTTTTTTGCCAGGACCGGCTTTCCAGTGATGCAGAGGCGAATACAGCGTGATGCCGGCACACAGTAGCGGTGCCGCAGCGGCGAGCGGCAGGTTGTCCGGGATCGACAGAACATAGCCTTCTTTGACGACCATATGGTCGGAATAGCCGCCCATTGTTGGCGTGACACCATCGGCTTCGACGCTGTTATAGGTCTGAACCAAGCCAGGCATGTAATGTTCGAGATCAACATTGCGCGTCGCGCACTGGGTGCAGGAATCAACGAAACAGCCAACGCCGACATGATCGCCGACTTTGAATTTGGTGACTTTGCTACCGACGGCACTGACGACGCCGGCGACTTCATGGCCAGGTACCATCGGGAACATGGCGCCACCCCATTCGTCGCGGGCCTGGTGGATGTCGGAGTGGCACACGCCACAGAATTTGATGTCAATGGAGACGTCGTCCTCGCGCGGGGCGCGGCGTTCGAAAGTCGTCGGTGTTAGGGGTTCTTTGGCTGCAGTTGCTGCATATCCTCGAGTGATTGTCATTGTTCAGATCCGTTTCAGTGGAGGGTGAACGGCTGAATATACGCGCTTAACGGTGATGACGTACACGACCGGAAAGTCACTTTTTAGAGTGCTTATGGGTTTAACCACTGCATATGCCACGCCTCACTTTGCCAGCGAAACAGGGCACGTCGTTGTCCGAATGTATGCAGATACAGCCATTCCAGTTGGGCGATTTCGATCCGCAACACGGCAAAATGTTTGCGTCCTGCTGCCACAGTTTTGTGTGTTGCCTCGGTGCTGTCGTGATCGACGGGTGACGCACATTGCGCCGCTGGCAATGGGCCAGAAAAACAGCGCAACGCGTTTGGCGAGGCATCCCGCCAATGCTGGTCTGCCAGCGCATCACTGGTATGTAACTGAGCGATTCCGTTGGCACGCAATTGAATCTTGCGATGGGCATCGTAAAAAGTCACCGCAACGCGTCCGTCATCGCCAAGTTCGGCGGCTTTACCGCTACGTGTATCTGTATGAAAAATCAATTCTCGCAAGCGCGCATCGGCCGCCCGCAACACCAAAATGCGTGCCTGCGGCCCTTCATCCGACACCGTTGCCAGTACTGGCGTCCTGAATGCTGCTTTACGATCTTTGGTGGCACGACCTATCATTTTCCAGGCCATCTGCAATGACCCGTTGAGCTCGTTATAAAAATTAGGTAGAGGTTCCTTGGGGTGTTCGATGATGGGCATACGGTAATCATTCTCCGGTAAGTTCGCGTCAGCTTGGTCAAGTCACTATTGTCTGCTCCGCCGCACGGTGTCGTACTTTCTTCTTGGAACTGTATTACCGGTTACACCTTAAGCCGGCGTCGCAGCGATTGCCTTAGGTGGGGACTGCACCTGTTTGGCAGGTACTTTCGCAGGAACAGCTGCTTCGGCATTTGTCTTGAGCAAGCTGGCCTGGTCGCTGACGATACGCGCCGCTTCTTGTAGGAAGACGTCCTTTGCCTCCTTTTGAGCTAGTACGGCGGCCAGTTCGACGCCAAGGTCGCGTTCGCTCGAGTCAAGCCCGTCATCAAGCATGGCCCGGGCTGATTCGGTGCGGGTCATGCCAGGCCGCGCTGAGGTCAGGCGTGCAGTCAAGCGCGTCAGTTGATCTTCGCGCTCCTTGCGTCGGTCGACCTCATTGAGCGAGATCACGTTGGCTTTTTTCTTCAGCATGAAACGCGTCATGTCGGCTTCAATGTTATTGAATTCCCGATTGGCTTTGATGCGCGTCTCGCTGCGTTTCATCAGCAACGGAATCACTGATTTCAAGACCCCCGAAGCAGCGTAGGTGGCAGGCTTGACCTGACTCCATGGCAGCGCATTGTCGAAGCCGGATTCGCCGCGATCGTCGTCATCGACATCGGTCGGAAACGGGATATCCGGTTTCACGCCACGCAATTGGGTCGTGCCGCCGTTAATGCGGAAAAACTGTGCAGTTGTCATTTTCAGTTCACCGAACTCCGGCTTATCTTGCTTCACGAGTTGATCAAGGTTGATCGTGCTTTGCACCGTACCCTTGCCAAAACTGCGTTCACCAATGACCGTGCCGCGACCATAATCCTGAATGGCTGCAGCAAAAATTTCGGAAGCAGAGGCAGAGCCCCGGTTGATCAAGACACCGACCGGGCCATCCCAGGCCACTGTTGTGCCGGCATGACTGTCAACGATGACTTTGCCGCGCGCATCACGTTGCTGCAGTACCGGACCTTTGCCAGTGAACAGCCCGGTGAGACCGATGGCTTCGGTAAGCGAACCGCCGCCGTTATTGCGCAAGTCAATAAGGACGCCATCGGCCTTTGCTGCCTTGAGTTCGGCCAGCAAGACAGCGACATCGCGGGTGACACTGCGGAAATCTTTTTCGCCGCGTTGTTCGGCTTCGAAATCACGATAGAAGGTCGGCAAGGTGATAACGCCGATTTGCCGCGTCGCCGCTCCATCTGGCACGCTGATCATGGTCTTCTTGGCGGCGGCTTCCGCAAGATCGATCTTCTTGCGTACTAGCGTGACCCGGCGCCGGCCAGCATCTGGCAAGGCGCCGGCCGGCAGGACATCAAGTTGTACCGTCGAATCGGCCGGTCCGCGTATCAGGCCGATCGTTTCATTGAGACGCCATCCCTCGACATCGATCATCACCCCATCGGCACCCTGGCCGACACCGACGATACGGTCACCGACGCGCAGCTTGCCAGAGCGCATGGCCGGTCCACCAGCAACCATCTCGCGGATCGTGTTGTAGCCGCCTTTTTGCGACATCGTTGCGCCTATGCCTTCCAGCGACAGGCTCATCGCGATATCGAATTCCTGAGTAGCACGCGGTCCCATGTAATTGGTGTGCGGATCGATGGCCATCGTATAGGCATTCATGAAGGTCTCGAACGCTTCCTCCGGTGTCACACGGGCGACCTCTTGCAGTGAACTTTCATAGCGCTTGTCGAGCATCTCGGCGATACGCGGTGCGGCCACGCCCGCCAGTTTAAGCCGCAACCAGTCATTTTTGACCTGCTGGCGCCACAGCGTGTGGAGTTCATCGATCGAACTCGGCCAGGCCTGCTTCTCGCGGTCCACCAGAAAACTGTCTTGTTTGGTGAAATCAAACTTCTCCTTGGTCTGACTGCGTGCGTAGGTGAAGCGCTCCGACACCCGTTGTGCATACAAGTTGAAGATCGCAAATGGCGCGCTCAGATTCTCTCGCAAGATGGCGCTGGCCAGCTTGCTGCGTTGCTTCGAGATCAGATCGATATCGGCCTGTGTGAAAAAGAACTTTTCTGGGTCTAGCGATTTCAGGTAGCGCGCAAAAATCTTGTCAGACATTGCGGCATCAAGCGGCTGCGCCCGGTAATGAAAACGCGCGACGACTTCGGCCGATAAATGTGCCGCCTGAGACTGTTCTAATGTAGGAGTCAGCGCCGTCGGCAAAGCAGATGCAAAGGTGGCAGAAAAAGCCAGCGTTGCCGCAATCAAAAGTTGGAGTAACTGTTTTTTCATTTGAACCTGCTAACTAGTAAGTGGACAGTCGGTATTCGATATTGGCTGCAGTGTGCGGGGCGTGTGTTGCGCTTGTATGTCTGTTTGAACTGACATGTATCCGCCAGTCGAGTTAGCCGCCCGAGCGCTTGACGGTATATCCCTGCAGTTTCAGTGCCTGAGCTACCCGCTCGCAATGATCACCCTGAACTTCGATAATGCCATCTTTTACAGTTCCACCTGCGCCGCAGGCATTGCGCAGTTGTTTTGCTAACGCGGCCAGCGCGGCGGTGTCGAGTGCTAGTCCTTTCACCAGTGTCACGCCTTTGCCGGCACGCCCCTTGGTTTCACGCGAGACCCGCACTACGCCATCGGTGATTGGTGCCACCTTGCTGGTGCTGCAGGTGCAGTGCGCCACCGGTTGGCGGCAGGCAGGACACATGCGACCGGTTTCGGTGGAGTAGACCAGGCCGCTGCTGGAAGAGGATGTTTTCATTGCGTTTGACGGAGTAATGGAACCTGTGATTTTAGCCGTTGTTGCGCCGGTAGCCACTCGACACCGGTGCGACGAACTAGTTCCTCGTAGCTGATCGGTTTTCCAACCCGTGCCGCATCGGTGTTTTCTATCCAGTGTGCCCAGGCGCGCTGAGTAACTGGATCGAAGACCAGCTTAAATAAATGCTGCGGTACCCAGACCCGGTTGGCACCGATGGTAGGAGGATTGGCATCAAACACCGGACCGGTGATCACGTACACATCGCCCTTTGCCCGCAGCGCATAAGCGCGGGTCGCCTGTTCGATGTTGGCCCATGGCCGACGATTATTGATCGACGCTTGCGGGACCATGTTGGCCAGCGAAAAACTTTGTGCCATTGATGCATCGCTATCCATATCGGCCGCCGGCGCCATGTGGCCGCGATCGAAACCGGAACGCTTGTAGTCGGCCAGTTCGGAACGCTCCGCGGGTGGCAGGCGGGCATCGGCGAAGAAGCGCGAACCACGGTCAATTTTCAAAGCCAGCTGGTCCTTGTTCAGGCGTTCAGCGACGTAAATCGGCGTGCGGCTTTTCCCCGAATGCAAAATGGCGAAATTGTCGTAGCACAGAGCCCGGGGCTGCATCGCCGAAGCAGATACAAGCGGCGGGTGTTCGTTGGCAAAAAACTGGCGGCAAGAAGAGAAGTCTGTATTTCCAGCGAAGGAGGATGACAGCGACGCCAGTGACAGGAGCGTCGCTGCAAGGGTCGTTTTAAACGGAATCAAAGGGAACAATCTGAAGTGGTCAACAGCGGAGGAGGGCGCGACCGACAGCATTGGGGATGCCGGTTTTGATGAGGCGCAAGGATAAGGCGTTGTTGACGTTAAAAATACTTATTTCGTGATTATTATCAATATGATGGTGGTGAGATTAATGCCGATATGCGTGCTCACTCCCATTCATGACTTGCGGGTTCTCTGCTATCGTTCGGCTCCTTCTGCGGCGACGGTGTTCGCCGCACTCCTCAGACGACCAAAAAAAGGGTAGGGCATGATTGATGAAGTCGATGGCGTAACACAGGGCTTGCCTCTGCACTCGGACAGCCCGATCCAACGTCGTTTTGTCTGTGCCGATCGCACCTACTCGCTGATGCTAAGTCGGGATCTGTTGGGTGACTGGGTTGTGATGCAAACCTGGGGAAGTCGCATCAGCAAGCACGGCGGTGGCAAGAGCCGTGCCTTCGTCAGTTTTGAAGCCGGCCTGGCTGCCTTGACGGCGCTGGCGCAGGTGCGGCGTGAGCGGGGTTACCAGTTAATCGAATAACGCAGCGATCGTCAGCGTCTGCTTTCTCAAGTGGAACTGGTCTATTCATTGCACGTTAGCGTTAGTTTGTTTTTTTATGCGCATACATACAAGGATTTAGGCTGTGAAAATTTAACATGCCTTCTAGTGAATTGGACGCGATTCGGCGATTCACAGGTCCCTCAAAAGCTGCAAAAATAGTTTTCAACCTGCCTGTTGCGGCAATCAGCACGATTTATCAGAAGCCCATATAATGCCAACGGGCAATTATTCCCAATGAATTTAATGATTTTCTGCGCTGTTATTGTCTTTTTTTACTGACATATTAGCAATTGCCGACGATATCTTGTGTCGTAGGCATTCGCTTTTCAGGCAGAACTATTTAGCGATTATTGGCTACTTCCATTAGGGCACACATGAACTCTTCTTTCTTTGCCGGCTTGACCGTCAAGGCACGTATCGCGCTGGGCTTCGCCGCCATCCTGTCACTGATCGTGATCCTGTCCGTCGTCGGTCTGATGCGGGTCTATAAAATCTCGGACAGTCTGACGATCATCAACGATGTCAATAGCGTCAAGCAGCGCTACGCAATCAATTTTAGGGGTAGCGTGCATGATCGCGCGATCGTTCTGCGGGACCTGATCCTCATCGGTCCCGATGAACTGCCGGCCTCGATCGCCAAATTTACGCAGTTACGTAACATGTACGAGGAGTCCGAGGTGTTGCTCGACAAGATGTTCGCTGTTCGCACCGATATCAGCCAGGAAGAACGCCAGACCCTTGCCAGTATCAAGGAAATCCAAGGGCGCACGATGCCGATTTCCTTAAAGATCATCGAGCTTGAGCAGGCCGGCAACACCGTCGAAGCAATCAATCTGATGCTCAAGGAGGGGCGGCCGGCCTACGTTGAATGGTTGGCCCGAATTAACAAGTTCATCGATCTGCAAGGATCACTCAACCAGACCGAGTCGACCAATGCACGCAGTCTTGCCAGCGGATTCGAGCTGCTGATGCTCGTTACTTGTGTGGCAGCCCTGATCATCGGTGGAGTGATTGCTTCACTAATTACGCGTGGCGTCCTCTCCACCATGGGCGGCGAGCCGGCTCAAGCCAGCGCCGTCGCACAGAGCATTGCCGCTGGTGAGTTGGGCGTAGCGATTGCAATTCGGCGCGGGGATACATCCAGTGTGCTGTTTGCGATGAAGGAAATGCGTGACAGTCTGGTCGACATCGTCTCGCGGGTTCGCGCGAGTACCGCCACGATTGCCACTGGCTCGGGAGAAATTGCTTCGGGCAATCAGGATCTGTCAGCACGTACCGAGCAGCAAGCGTCCTCACTGGCAGAGACTGCCGCATCGATGGAACAACTGACGGCGACCGTCAAGCAGAACGCCGATAATGCTCGGCAAGCCAATCAGCTGGCAGTGTCGGCATCCTCGGTCGCAGTCAAAGGAGGAAGCGTGGTCGCGCAAGTGGTCGATACGATGGAGTCGATCAACGCGTCTTCACGCAAAATCTCCGACATCATCGGCGTGATCGATGGTATTGCTTTCCAGACCAATATTCTTGCGCTCAATGCGGCAGTCGAAGCGGCGCGTGCCGGCGAGCAGGGACGTGGTTTTGCCGTGGTTGCCACGGAAGTACGTAACCTCGCTCAGCGTTCGGCTGCCGCGGCCAAGGAAATCAAGACCTTGATTGGCGATTCGGTCGATAAAGTCGATGTCGGTAGCAAGCTGGTAATCGAGGCAGGTTCAACGATGGGCGAGATTGTGGATAGCGTGCGTCGTGTTACCGACATCATGGCCGAAATCATGTCGGCCAGCGTCGAGCAAAGCACAGGAATCGAGCAGGTCAATCGGGCGATCGGCCAGATGGATCAGGTCACACAACAAAATGCTGCGCTGGTTGAACAGGCTGCAGCAGCTGCAGAATCATTGCAAGAGCAGGCTGGTGAACTGGCTCGCACCGTGGCGGTTTTCACGTTTGACGGACTCAGCGCAAGCCCAGTAGTGTTGGCGTCTTCGCCGCCACGTGTGGTGCCGCGCCCGCTCATTAAAAAAATGCCCGTTGTGCGTTCCGCCCTACCGACGCCAGCAAGAAAATCGGCTAGCAAGCCGGTTGTCAAATCCGAAGGCGACTGGGAGGAATTCTGATCCGAGCTGCGTTGTCATCCGCAGAAACGCCGCGAGAGCGGTCTTTCTGCAGCCCGCGCGAGCTCTGGTTATCATGTAGCCCACTGATTCAATCACCAAGGACTTGCGATGCTGATCTCTCGATATGCCATGCGTTGTCTGCTCGCATTACTGGCCCTAACCACATTCTTGCCTGTTGCTAACGCCGATGACGCGGCCACTTGGGCGGCATTGCAGCGGGGAGGGCAGATCATCTTGCTACGCCATGCCAGTACTGAATCCGGCATCGGCGACCCGCCCGGTTTTACGCTGGCGGACTGTCGTTCGCAGCGACAGTTGTCAGCCTCCGGGCGAGAGCAGGCGCAACGGTTGGGTGCGGTATTTCGTAGTCGGGACATCGCGGTGTCGAACGTATGGTCCAGCCGCTGGTGTCGCTGTACCGAAACCGCGCAGCTGGCATTTGGCCGGGTGACGCCAATGCTGATGCTTGATTCAAGTTTCGAGGATAACGATGCCGAAGCACTCCAGAAATTGCGTGATGTTTCTGACGCTATCGGTGACTACAGGATGCGTGGCAATCTGGTGATGGTCACGCATCAGGTCAACATCACAGCACTGACTGGCATGGGAACGCGCATGGGCGAGGCGGTGGTGCTCTCTGGGCGACGTCATGCCGATGGCAAATTTGTCGTAATCGGGCGCTTGCAGGTCGATTGATTGCCTCGATCAATCTGGCGTGCGGGTTTGCCCTATGCTTTCTGCCCTGCACGCACTTGTGACGCGCGACGTGCCATGTCATTGCCCTGTTTATTCCCCTCTTATTTCGGAGAACTTTTTTTATGCATATCAACCTGACCCATAAAACCGCACTGATTTCCGGCTCGACCGGCGGCATCGGCTTTGCCATCGCTGCTGGTCTGGCCGAGTCCGGCGCCAGCGTGATCCTGAACGGACGCACACAGGCCTCCGTCGATGCCGCCATTGCCGCACTCAAGGCTCGTTTGCCTGCTGCCACCGTACGTGGTGTGGCGGCTGACCTCGGTACGGCCGAAGGTTGCGCGACGCTGTTCGCGGCCGAGCCGCACGCGGACATCCTCGTCAACAACCTCGGCATCTATGGCGTGAAGGATTTTTTCGACATCGGGGATGATGACTGGACCCGGTTTTATGAGGTCAACGTGCTGTCCGGCGTGCGCTTGTCGCGGGCCTATGCGCCTGCCATGGTGCAACTGGGTTGGGGTCGCATCGTCTTCATTTCGTCGGAGTCCGGCCTCAATATTCCGCCCGACATGATCCACTACGGATTTACCAAAACGGCCAACCTGTCGGTCTCGCGCGGTCTGGCCAAACGTCTGGCTGGCTCCGGCGTGACCGTCAATGCTGTCTTGCCGGGGCCGACCTTGTCGGACGGATTGGCCGATGCCTTTAGCGAAGCCGCCGCAAAAGCCGGACAGACGATCGAACAGGTCGCCACCGCTTTCGTCAAAGCCAAGCGACCAAGCTCGATTATCGGGCGCGCAGCCTCGGTTGAGGAAGTGGCCAACATGGTTGTTTATGTCTGCTCGCAGCAAGCCTCGGCCACCACAGGCGCTGCATTGCGCGTCGACGGTGGTACGGTCGATACGATAGCCTGACCATTACTGGTATGATCGCGACGCTGCGGCCTGATCGGCGAATAAGCGGGGTCGGTTTTTGCAGCGTATCTGCGTGGATAAGCCTGTGAGTCGTTGAGCCGGGCCGGGCGGGGTGCAGTGCACATGTGTACTGCACCCCGCGCTTCAAATAATTGTTCCGACCATGACCCTCACTAATTGATGCGCCAAATATTTCATTCTCATCCGCGGTTAGTTGTAGCCGTCGCTGTTGGGTTGGTTGTGGGTGCCTTGGTACCTCAATCATGGCGGGTAGTAACACGACTGCTGGCGGGATGGAATGTCATTGCCTGGCTCTATCTGGGGCAGATGGCGTGGCTGATGGCGACGGCCAGTCGAACGCGGGTGCGCGAGATTGCTGAACGCGAGGATAACAACGCGGCGGTAGTTCTGGCGATCCTGTCGGTTGCCGCAGCACTAAGCCTGGTGGCGATCGTGCTCGAACTATCGTCGTCGAGAGGTTTGTCGGACACGCAAAAATTTGTGCACTACGCATTTACAGCGATGACCGTCGTCGGTTCGTGGCTACTGGTGGGTACTACTTATACCGTGCACTATGCACGCCTGTTTTACCTGTCGCCGGTGAAACAGCGTGCTCTGCGTTTTCCTGAAGATGAATTGCATCCCGGCTATGCGGATTTCCTGTATTTCGCCTTTACCATTGCGGTCGCTGCGCAGACCTCGGACGTGCTGGTGATGTCGCCGTCGATCCGCAAGGCAGTGCTGGCACAGTCGGTGCTCAGTTTCGTGTTCAATGCCGCCATTATTGGCTTGTCGATCAATATTGCGGCAAGTCTGGTCGGTAACTGACGCACTGAGTGACTCCGTGCGTCACGCAATTTTTCTGGTACTCGTGCACCTGTTCTTGATGAAGCGGATAACACCATGTTTGGTTTTGATAAGCGTATTGCCCGTGTCGTCTGGACCTGCTCGCTGGTAGCCTTTCTCCTGTTTGCCGCTTATTCGGTGCGCTCGACCCTGCTAGTTGTGGTCTTCGCGATTTTTTTTAGTTATCTGTTGTATCCACTGGTTGAGTTGATCGAACGCTTCAAGCCAGCTCGTGTGCCGCGCACGGTATCGATCGGTATTGTCTTCATTTTTGCTGTTCTGGCGTTTGGTGCTGCCGGCGCGCTATTCGGCTCGACCATCACCGACGAGGCGATGCGCCTGAGTCAGCAACTGCCGACACTACTTGATCCCGCCAATATATCGGCACGGGTGCCGTTGCCGGATTTCTTGGAGCCGCAACGGGCACGCATACTGGTTTTCGTCACCGAGCAAGTTCAAGCCGGTACCGGTCAAGCGTTGCCGATGGCACAACGGTTAGGGCTGGGAGTGATGCATGCGGCCACTAATCTCATTTATCTGATCTTGATCCCGGTGCTCAGTTTTTTGCTGATCAAGGAAGCGCCGCTGCTGCGAGCTGAATTCATGTCGTCGCTGAGGGCGGCCAGCGCGCCATTGTGGCGCGGCATTCTAGACGATCTTGACGTGCTGCTGTCCAAATATGTTCGTGCACTACTCTTGCTATCGATGGCTACCTTCACCGTCTATAGTCTGGTGTTTTCGGCGATGGGCGTCCCGTATTCATTGTTGCTGGCCGGCGTTGCCGGACTGCTCGAAGTGATTCCATTCGTCGGACCGCTGTCGGCGGTGGTCATCATTCTGTGTGTGTCGGCTTTCAGTGATTTTTCGCATTTGCTCTGGCTGCTGATTTTTATTATTGCGTACCGGATGTTTCAGGATTACGTTCTCAACCCTATGCTGATGAGTGAAGGCGTCGAGGTGTCGCCGCTACTAATCATCGTCGGTTTGCTGGCCGGAGACGAACTGGCCGGCGTGACCGGGATTTTCTTGTCAGTACCGGTGCTGGCCGCCATTAAAATTCTTTTTGTTCGGGTGCGTTCGTCGCCTCGCTTAATTGACAGGACTTCCAATGCAAGCCACGGATAAATTTAATCCCGCCGAGCTGCCCCGCAGCGACATTGATGCGCTCGCTGGTGTCGCCGTCATCGAATTCGGTACCGACTGGTGTGGCCACTGTCAGGCCGCCGAACCCTTGCTGGCTACTGTACTGGCCAGTTATCCGCAAGTCCGGCTGCTCAAGGTCGAGGACGGCAAAGGACGCAAGCTGGGCCGCTCGTATGGCGTGACTTTGTGGCCGACGTTAATTTTTCTGATCGATGGTGTCGAAGTCACGCGACAGGTGCGCCCGGTAGACATCGATGACTTGGCGCAAGCGATGGCGCTGGTTGTCCCGCTGTCCTGAACGGCTAATTTGAACACCTGTTTGTGGTGACTTTTCAGTACGTTATTGATGCTGCTTAAATGCCCGCAGTATTTAGTGTTTCTTCATTCCTCCTCGCCCTACAATTCTCGCCACGATTGATGCCAGTCGCCCATTTGCATGGGTGGTGTTGCGCATCCTGTTCCGATTTTTGTGTTGAGGAGTGTCACTTGTTCACACCACGCTTCACGCTGGGCCCCGTCTTGTCCTTTCGCGGGTGCGGCGATGATGGTCAATGGCGCGTTACCGCACTGATCGGACTCGGTGCGGACGACGATGTCCCTTTTTTGCGACTAGAACAGCAACGCTGCAAGCCACCGACGCTGCTGTACGGCAGCAGCAAGCAAAAATTTTTACGTTATGACCTCAGTTGTCCGCTCCAACAGCAAGAGCGTGAAGTCAGCTTTGGTCTCACCGATGGCGGACCGACCTGGCATTTCACGGTGCCCGGAATTGGGCAGGCGCCACATATGGCCTATGTCTCCTGCAACGGATTTTCGGACCCGAACGTCATGCGCAAACTGGTCCGCCCAGCCAATGCAGTCTGGGCCGACTTGCTGGATAGCCACGACCCAGCCCTGCGCTGCAAGGAGACGGTGCTTGACAAGGAGCAGTTGTGGCACGAGACACGGTTACAACAGCATCAGGTGCAACGCTTCCACTTGTTGCTGATGGGCGGCGACCAGCTGTATTGCGATTCGATCTGGCAAGATATTCCAGCGCTCAGAGCATGGGTCAGTTTGTCGCGCGACGAACAACTGCTCTACCCGGTTGGCAAGGCACTTGAGCGTGACATCGAAAACTATTATTTCAACCTCTACGGCGCACGCTGGTTACCGCCATCGCGCCGGGCCTGGGAATCGGCCCGTCCAAACCGCGATGGCGCCGATGCGCTGGCCCGCATCCCGACTGTGATGATGTGGGATGACCACGATATTTTCGATGGCTGGGGTTCTTACAGTCCGGAGATGCAGCACAGTCCGGTATTACGCACGCTGTTCCAGTGTGCAAGACAAGCATTCTGGGTCTGCCAGTTACAACATGCACTGGTTGATTTGCCGCCGTTGCCAGAACCGGTCCATATTGTGACCGGTAAAGCGCCAGCCGTTGCGCCACGCGACCCGCTTTATACGCCGGTGCCCTGGACTACGCATTTGCAGCACGATCCGCTGGCCTTGCCGCTGCTCGATGGTCAGCCGGGATTTACGTACGCGTTTCGTCTTGGATCGATCGCGCTGGTTGTGCCTGATTTGCGTAGTGAACGTTCGCGCACGCAAGTGATGGGGTCCGCCACTTGGGGTGCGCTGCAGCGCTGGCTCGCGACGCTTGGCGATGCCTCTACTGCGCTCGCGTGCCGGTACTTGCTGCTGATGTCCTCGGTGCCGGTTGTCCACCCGAAACTGACTCTGGTGGCGGGGTTGGCTGGCTTGCTGGGAAGCGATAATGTCCTCGACAGCAATGCCGACGACCTCAAGGATCAGTGGTCCGACGATGACCACGAAGGGGAGCGCAAGCGCCTGCTGCAAACCCTGACCGACTTGTCCGAGGAACACAAGGTACGGGTTGCAATCTTGTCGGGGGATGTGCATGTGGCAGCTTGGGGTCTTGCCTATCGGCGTGACGTTGCACCGACCGAGAATTGGAGCCGGATTTACCAGTTCACTTCATCGGCAGTGGTGCATCCGTCGCTGGTGGGTTTGCTCGATAAATTATTCCTTGCTTATCTGAATAATGCGGCTGGCCAGGTCCAGCAGATCGACGCTCAGCATCAGATTGAGATGATGCGTTTTCCCGGTCACAATCAATTCATGATGGCAGCACGCAACTGGCTCGCCATCGAAGTCGACCCGACGGCAAACGGCAAGCTGTGGTTTACATGGCGTTGTGAAAAGGAGCAGGTGTTTTCGAATCATCTACAAGCGCTCGGATAAATCTGGCGAGTGCCGCCGCGTTGGATCTGTGCAAGTGGAGCGCGACGAAATAACTGTTGTTATTTAGAAATTTCATGTGGTGACTTAATTGCTATGCGTGCTGGCTCGCACAGCGTCTGTTGTGCTTGCGCGATGATGGCAAACGGTCAGGCGTGCTTCGTGCGCCTGCGTTCTTCTCGATAAGCACACATGACAATCACGCCATTTTTATTTGCCGACCGGCTTATCCGGCACGGCAGCGCAGCCCTGACGCTAGCAAGTCTGTCCGGTGCCAGCGCGCAAGTTATTGATCGCGCCAGCGGTCAGGGTGCGATGGCGCGTCCTGACGTGCCCCGCTCCGAACTGCCCGATCTCGGTGGGCCGGCCGCCGCTGCCGTACCCACGAAAGATTACGTGCTACCGGCGCTGGAAATCATCGGTTTTGATGTCATCCTGAATCGCTTGAACCATCGGTTCGACAAGACGACCACTGACTACAACGTCACTGTGCCGACCATCAAGCGCAATATCAGTAGCAGTTGGGTCGTTGATAACGATCCCTACAACACCAATCAGATCTTGCATCCTTATCAGGGAGCGATGTATCACGGCTTTGCCCGCTCAACCGGCATGAATTACTGGGAGTCGCTCGGCTATACTTTTGCCGGTAGTGTCTTCTGGGAAGTCTTCGGCGAAGCGACCCGGCCCTCACGCAATGACCAGATTGCCAGTGGCATTGCCGGCAGTTTCCTCGGCGAATCGCTGTTCCGCTTGTCGAGCCTGGTGCTGGAGAACGGGAGCGGATTGCCATCGAACTTGCGCGAAGTGGCGGCAGCGGCCATCTCGCCTCCGACTGGTTTCAACCGACTGGCCTTCGGCAATCGTTTCGATGGAATTTTTGCCAGCAACAATCCGGCCTATTACGGTCGCTTGCAAGTCGGGGCGAGTAACGCCACCCAGTCCGTACTTGGGCCATCGGTTCAGGAAAAACGTACTGAGGTTCTTGCCAACTTTGCCATCGACTACGGTTTGCCGGGAAAGAACGGCTATCGCTACGACCGGCCATTTGATTACTTCAATCTCGAGGCTACCGCGTCGACCGGCAGCGGGGTTGAAAGCGTCCATAATCGCGGCCTGCTGATCGGACAGAAATACGAATTGGGCAATGACTACCGGGGTATCTGGGGCTTGTACGGAAGCTACGATTACATCGCACCGCAATTATTCCGGGTTTCAAGCACCGCCTTGTCGCTCGGTTCTACCGCGCAATGGTGGCTATCAAACTCGGTTGCGCTGCAGGGTACTGCCACCGCCGGCATCGGCTATGCCGCAGCTGGCAGCGTGCGCACGGTGGGCGAGCGGGACTACAACTATGGCGTCGCGCCGCAGGCATTGCTGTCGCTCCATATGATTCTGGCGGACGCTGCCGCCGTGTCATTGACGGTGCGCGAATATTTCGTCAGCAATGTCGCTGCTGCCAGCCGTGGCGGTCACGAAAATATCATTCGCGCGGATGTCTCGGGCATTTGGCGCGTCTACAAACAGCATGCCGTCACGCTGAAGTACCTGTGGTCGCGCCGCGATGCGGCGTTTCCCGGGGTTGGTGACCAAACGCAAAGTCGCGCGACTGTCGGCGTTTATTACACGCTACTGGCCAAGGATGGATTCGGTGGTGTTGACTGGCGCTGACAGGTCCGATTGTCATCGTGCAATGGTCCGGTCGACCGATGCGGATCACGTTGCTGACCAGAACCGGCACATACCGCTAAGCCAGTAGTAACGCGCAGGCCGGCCACTAACAGGAGGCATCCGATTCAGCCGCGATACTGCTTGGAGTTAGCAGATCGGAATCGTTGTGACACCAGAGGTAGCCAAGTGGGGTTGTCAGGGCGGATCAGTTTTCGGCGAGAGTACTATAAAACACGTAGTCAACGGGTGTTCCGGTCGCCACGCAGCCTGTGTACCGGCCGAATGACTCCTTGCTCATCTTCCCGCTCAGGGAGGTGCTAGTAAGGATCAACGCTTCAGGCGGAATCGCCTCGACGCCGTACAGTTGGAGGTTAATCTGCGAACAAACACCCAACTTCAATCCGTGAACAAAGGCGACGGTTGCGGCCTTGCCGGTACCTACGCCGGGGATCTTCACGGTTCTGCTGATCTGCCAGATAGGTGGCTTTACAGCCGCAGGTAAATCAAATGCCTTTAATGGCGGATCCTGCTTGGTACCGTAACTCTTTTTTGGATCGAACAGGCCGACATTAGCAGTAACATCCAGTACAGCGTCTTGCGCTCTTCCACCGTCGAAGATATAGCGGTTGTAAGCATCACGGTGTTCGGCACTTTGCTTGAGTAGAGCAGCGCTCACTAACTGTGTGTTCGCCCGGGCGAATACTTCCGGATTGACCCGGCTGTCATAAACAAGTGCGGCCCCAGCCAGTACGATCAGTGCAACCGTAAAAAGGAAGACAGCTACCCTGGTACTACGTTTCCTGAAAAAGTGCTGCTGCGTTGAGGTCTCCATGATCGCGCTCCAGTGACGATTGGGGAAATTGGGCACGCTAATTAGCTGCGTAATTCGATTTTTGCCGTTGCTCTGCGTGCCTTGATGTCGGCATTGAGGCGCTCTGCCACCAGCGAGTCCTTGATTTCGTCTTCGAGCTTGACCAGTTCTGGTTTTGGACTGGTCTTGATGTCTTCGACGTACAGCACCAGTACCCCTTCATGCACCGTGACCGGCTGCAAACACGTTCCGGCCTTCAGTTTCTTGATGGCCGCACCTAGTCCGTGCGGCACTTCGGCCAGCGTGACGTAATGCTCGCCACCCTTCCTGAGCCATGTCAGCTTGGCGAGGGCTTCTTTCTTGCCACGACTGATACCGTCAAAGACGTCTTGCGTTTTCTTGCCATCGACGGAGATAAATAGTTTCAACTTGTAGGTGGTGAAGTCCTCATCCTTGAGGCGCTTGTCGTAGAAGAGCTTGATGTCAGTCGCAGTCACACCGTTACGTACCTCGATGGAGCGCTGAGAGAAGAAGACTCCGGCCAGTACTTCATTGCGAGCGCTCTGCATGGCAGTCTCGGCCACATGTCGATATAGCTTATTGGCATTGTTTGCTGCTACGACCTTGTTGATCGCACGGTCTAGCGCGACGTCTTTGTTGACTCCTGTATTCATGAAGGGCAGCAGGTCGGCCTCGACGATCTCGGTACCGTCAACGACGGCAACGATGCGGTTGCTGGCTTTTTTGCTATTGCGGCTCTCCAAGTACGATTCTTTCGCCGCCGCTGAACGCAGGATTTCGATACCAATAAACGCGGCACTAGCCAGTACCATCGTGGCAATAAGAACGCTGGCGATGAGAGACTTGTTGCTGCCAAGTGGGGAGGGTGGCATGGTTATTCCTTGCGAAGAGGGGTAAAAATTACTCATCGACTGACGAGAACGTCACAAGAAGTACGCTGGCTCTGGCCGATCATGCACGTCACTATTGGCATGCTTCCATCCCGTAGGCACAGTTGGTCCGGCAGTTGTCGTGGGTGCATCAACGAAATAACTGGTTGGCAGTTCGCCCCGTAAGTCACGCTCCATAATTTTTCAAAGGTAATCATGCGAGCATGCATTGCCATTCCTTTAGCGGTGTTGTTGCCATAAAAGCAACGCACTGACGTTGCGATCAAAAGTTACTATTCAGCTTAGATGCTAACCATTAGTCGGTATTAATGGTAGTTCTTTAAGGAAATTATGTTGTTTGAAAACTGTATGTCCCATCGTCATCAGTTTTTTTTCGTATTGTTATTCCTGAATAATGAAGTTCTCATGCGACGTCGGGCTGAAGGCCATCCTGTTGTGACCTGTTTTGTCATCAGCTCATTGCTGTGCTGGCTTGACAACTTCAGGTATCCACACTTACCCTAAATGCCATTCTGGAAGACGTTTGCTCACACTCTGTTAAAGTGATCAATCTAGTTTTTCCTCCACTGTTTGCCCTGACTTCCAAAGACACCCGTGCCATTTTTTTCCAGAGCAAGATCCTTTACCCATTCCCTATTTAGGCAAGGCGGCGCCATGCTCCAGCCAGCCAGCGAGGCAACTGCGGTATGACCGACCTACAAGTCAGCTTGATCGCCATTGGTGGCGCGATCGTGATCGCCGTGATTGGTTACAACAAGTGGCAGGAGTTCAAGGCCAAAAAAAGCGTCGAACGTGCCTTCGCCTCGACCCGGGATGATGTGTTGATGACGCCACCTTCACGTGATGAAGAGATGGCGGTTCCGGCCGCGCGGCAGGAGCCAGGCTTTTTTTCTGCGGACGAACAGTCGCCTGTGACTGACGGCAGTGCACCGTCTGACGCCAACGGCGTGCCGGTTGCGGAAGATGCGTTTGCGGTTCCGGCCAGTGCCGCGACGCCGGCGCACAACTTGCCCGTCGATGAGCTAGTTGACTGCCTCATTGCGTTGACATTGGATCAGCCATTGCGCGGTGAAAAAATCATGGCTGCGTTTCGGGACTTGCGCCAAGCCGGCAGCAAGCCACTCCATACGATAGGCCTGCGTGACGGGTCTCGCTGGGAATCCATTGCGCACGGGGCGCAATACACTGCGCTGCAGGTCGGTGTGCAGTTGGCTAACCGGTCCTCTTCCCTCAATGAAATCGAATACTCCGAATTGGTGATGGCATTGCGTACGGTCGCTGAAGAGCTCGGTGCCGATCCGGATATCCCGGACATGAAGCACGTGATGCAAAGCGCGCGTGCTTTGCATCAGTTCATTACTGAATTCGATGCGCATCTGAGCGTCAATATCCAGTCCAATGGTGCGCCTTGGTTGATTAGCACCTTGCTCATCGCCCTCGAAAAACAGGGTTTCGATTTGCGTCCCGAGGGACGGTTGGTGATGCCGGACGGCGAAGGTGACGTACTGTTTTCGTTGTCGACCAATGTCACATTGGCGGCCGACACGACGTCGCGCCTGACATTGCTACTGGATGTGCCGCGCGTCGCGCAGGCCCACAATGGCTTCGGCGCCCTGACTGCTTGTGCCCGTTCGTTGGCTCTGCGCATGGACGGTACGGTAGTCGACGACGGCAGCCAGCCGTTGTCTGAACAGGCGCTGTCCGACATCGCTGTTCAGGTCGATGAGTTTTACGCCAACATGACCGCGGCGGATATTCCGGCAGGTTCTGTCCGTGCGCTGCGCTTGTTTAGCTGATCATGGCCACAGTTGCATCGATTGATCCGGCTGCCCGTGCAGCGGATTTGCGCAGACTACTGGATCGGCACGCCCATGCCTACTACGTGCTTGATACGCCGACGATTCCAGACGTCGATTACGATTTGCTGTTTCGGGAGCTCGAGACACTTGAAGCGCTTCATCCGGAACTGGTGACCACTGATTCGCCGACGCGCCGTGTCGGCGCGCCGCCCTTGCCAGAATTTGTTCAGGTGCGGCATTCGGTACCGATGTTGTCGCTGTCGAACGGGTTTGCCGATGACGATGTGGTCGCTTTCGATCGCCGCGTACGGGATGGTCTGCAGGAGACCAGTGAGGTGGCTTATGCCGCTGAACTTAAGTTCGATGGCTTGGCGATCAACTTGCGCTATGAAGCCGGTGTGCTGGTCGAAGCGGCCACTCGTGGCGATGGCAGCACAGGGGAAAACGTCACCATCAACATCCGCACAATACGCGGCATCCCGTTGCGTCTGCATACGGAGACGCCACCAGCAATCCTTGATGTGCGCGGTGAAGTGTTGTTATACAAGGCCGATTTTGCCAGCCTGAATGCGCGCCAGCGCGCCGCCGGGCTCAAGGAGTTCGCTAATCCGCGTAACGCAGCCGCTGGCAGCCTACGCCAGCTTGATTCGCGCATTACGGCACAGCGGGCGCTGCGTTTTTTTGCGTATGGCATCGGCACACTCGCCGGTACAGCGATGCCGGCCTCGCACTCGGGTTTGCTGGACTGGTACCGCACACTCGGTATCCCGGTTTGCGACGAGCGCAAGGTCGTGCATGGCGCGGCCGGATTGCTCGACTTTTATCGCGAGATCGGCACTAGGCGCGCTACCTTGCCCTACGAAATTGATGGCGTCGTCTACAAGGTCGATGCTGCTATCCAACAGCAACAACTGGGGTTCGTCGCACGTGCTCCGCGCTACGCACTGGCGCACAAGTTTCCGGCCGAAGAAGCCAGCACCGTGGTGCAGGGCATCGATGTACAGGTCGGTCGCACTGGCGCCATCACGCCAGTGGCGCGACTGGTGCCGGTGGCGGTGGGAGGCGTGATCGTTACCAACGCCACGCTGCACAATGAAGATGAAGTGCGGCGCAAGGATATCCGTATCGGTGACACGGTCATCGTGCGCCGCGCTGGTGACGTCATCCCCGAAGTCGTCTCTTACATTGCCGACTCGCGCGGCCCGGATGTCATGGAATTCGTCATGCCGACCGTTTGTCCTGTGTGCGGCTCGGCCATTGTCCGGCTCGACGAGGAAGCCATTGCGCGCTGTTCTGGCGGCTGGATAAAGTGTGCCGCGCAGCGCAAGGGTGGCTTGCTGCACTTCGTCTCACGCCGCGCGATGGATATCGAAGGGTTGGGTGAGCAGCTGGTCGTGCAATTGGTCGATCGCGAAGTCATCCGCACGCCGGCCGACCTGTACAAACTTGGTCTGGTTGGTTTGTCGGAACTGGCTCGCATGGCCGACAAGTCGGCACGCAACGTGCTGGCCGCGCTCGAAAAATCGAAATCAACCACACTGGCACGCTTCATTTACGCGCTCGGAATTCGTCATGTCGGCGAAGCCACCGCAAAAGAACTGGCGGCGCATTTTGGTCGGCTCGACGCTGTGATGGTGGCCACTGATGAACAATTGCTGGAGGTAGCCGATGTCGGCCCGGTCGTCGCTGGCTCCATCCTTGAATTTTTTGCTGATCCGCTCAATGTGGAACTGGTCGAGCAATTGCGCGCGGCCGGAGTGCACTGGACAGAGCATGCAAGTCGGCAAGTGATCAGCCTGCCGCAAAGTGGCAAGACCTTCGTGCTAACGGGGACCTTGCCAACGCTCGGGCGCGACGAAGCCGCCATGCTGATCGAAGCGGCCGGTGGCAAGGTGGCCGGTTCGGTCTCGAAAAAAACCAGTTATGTGGTGGCCGGCAGCGATGCCGGCAGCAAGCTCGCCAAGGCCCAGGAGCTTGGCCTGACGATACTCGACGAAGCCGGACTGATCGAACTTTTGAAAGCAGATCCTGATGCGTAAAATCAAGAAAGCCGTCTTCCCGGTTGCCGGCCTTGGCAGCCGTTTTCTGCCAGCGACCAAAGCGCAGCCAAAAGAGATGTTGCCTATCGTCGACAAGCCATTGATCCAGTACGCGGTCGAAGAAGCTGTTGCAGCGGGTATCACTGAAATGATCTTCATCACGGGGCGCAACAAGCGAGCCATCGAAGACCACTTCGACAAGGCCTACGAGCTGGAAGCCGAACTCGAGGCAGCTGGCAAGAAACAGCTGCTAGAGATGGTGCAAAACGTGATCCCCAAGCACATCTCCTGCATTTACATCCGCCAGTCCGCCGCCCTCGGCCTTGGCCATGCGGTGCTGTGCGCGCGGCCAGTGGTCGGCAACGAACCATTCGCGGTCCTGCTAGCCGACGACTTCATGGATGTGCCAGACGGCACGGCGCCGGTGCTGGCGCAGATGACGGATATTTTTTCACGTCAGGGCTCCAGCCTGCTGGCGGTGCAAAATGTGCCGCGTGCCGATACGCGGCAATACGGCATTGTCAGCGTCTCGCCTTTCGCCAAGATGCTCGAGCAAGTCAATGCGATCGTCGAAAAACCGGCCGCCGATGTGGCGCCATCAACGCTGGCCGTGGTGGGGCGCTACGTGCTGACCAACGGAATTTTTGATTATCTTGAAAAGCTCGAGCAAGGCGCTGGTGGCGAACTGCAATTGACCGATGGCATTTCGGCGATGATCGACTCCGAGCGCGTGCTAGCGTATCGCTACGAAGGCCAGCGTTACGATTGCGGTTCCAAGCTGGGTTACCTGAAAGCGTCGATGGCGATGGGCCTGAAGCATCCGGAAACCGGCAAAGCTTTTACTGATTACCTGGAGAGTCTGCGATGACAGTACGTGAAATTTTAAAAATGGGTGACCCACGCCTGCTGCGCGTGGCCGAGCCAGTGACCGAGTTCGATACGCCGGCCATGCGCCTGCTGATCGCCGACATGTTCGAGACCATGCACGCAGTCAATGGTGCCGGCTTGGCCGCACCGCAGATCGGCGTCAATTTGCAGCTGGTAATTTATGGCTCGCGCAATAACGTGCGTTATCCCGAGGCTCCCGAAGTACCGGAAACCATCCTGATCAATCCGGTGCTCACCCCATTGTCGGACGAGATCGTCGAGAACTGGGAAGGTTGTCTGTCAGTGCCCGGTTTGCGTGGCGTAGTGCCGCGCTGGAATGCGCTGCATTACGAAGGCGTCGACCAGTTTGGCGCTGTCATCAGTCGTGACGTCGAGGGTTTTCATGCGCGCGTCGTACAGCACGAATGCGACCATCTCATCGGCATGTTGTATCCGATGCGCGTCACCGATTTCAGTCGCTTCGGTTACACGAGTGTGCTGTTTCCCGAGCTTGACGGCGATGAGGACGATTGAATCCTGCGACTAGCGAAATTGGCACAAATGAATTTGGTTGGTTTGATCAATACATTCAGGTTAATGGCGATCGGGACTTTCGCATGGAACGGATTAGATCGAGCCATTGTAAGAATAACGTCACTTGCAGATACAGAAATAGAGTGTTGATTTGGGTTGGAAACAGGGGATGTAACCTAGTTGGAAAATACACGGTGAAGTCTTCAGTCAAAAAGAAAGACTCCCACTGCCTCGGGAATCTTTCCAGCAAAAACTAAATCACTGTTTTTTTATTAGATTTTCGGCGGGCCACAAATCCCATCAAAGCTAAACCTGCAATCATCATTGCATAAGTTTCTGGTTCCGGTACCGCAGTTACCCCTGCTGTTAAGCTCACGTTTGATAGCCTGTTATATGCGGGTAAATTTTGTCCCAAAAATGTTAGCATATCGTTTCCTGTCGCAGTGACGTTGAAACTGTAGTGCTGTAAGTCGCTCGGGGCATTCACGGTGTTCAAAATCGCACCATTCCATATCGCAGATTGATACCCAGCGTTGGCTGAATAATCAAACGATAGTATTGCAATACCAATTGCACCGATCACATTTTGTGACAAAGTTCCTCCGGCTTGCGTAGTGTCACCTTCAAAATAGGAATTATTTTCAAAATAGCGGAAGTTCGATGTAGTCGTCCATCCTGTTTGGCTATTTGTTATGGTTGATGCGTTGTCATTAAACGTACCGTTCACAATGTATTCAGTTGCTTGTGCGTTTCCGAAAAGCAATATTGTCAGAAGAGCCGTCATGATGACTAGTCTTTTAAAAAAGCTCATTTTTATTCCCTGATTTATTTTTAGAAAAAAAATTTAATTTAATTTTTAGAGTTGTATATTGACAAAATTATTATTAATGAGTCTATTTTTATATGGCCATATTTTTTCTTTCTTCCTTTAGTAAAATAAAATTGAAAATTATTTGTTTTTTTGTTTCAAATAATTTTAAAAATTTAATTGGTGATTATTTCTTCATATCCAAAAAAATATCACCAAAGGGACATGTCAGTATTTTTAATTTTTCATCTTTAAAAATAGTGTTTTTATAGTAACACTTTAAAACGCAAGTAGAGCATTCGATTAGAATCTTTTTTTATAGTAACAAATTAAATGCTACTTAACGATGCCTTGATTGGTTAGCCGGTTATCTGTTTTAATTTGTGCATAAATAAAAATAAATATATTTATTTAATAAATTTAACATTTCTTAAATAACGTAATTTTGCGGTGCCGAATTGAGATTTCTAATTAAAGGTGTTTGTTACATCTGACGGCTCGATAGACGTATTCAGTCAGCAGCCTGTCGGTTGTTTTGTTGATGCGAATGTAGTGGCCTAGGTGATGACTATCGACATTGACGCCACCCTCAGCATTCGATGGTATCGAAACCGATTGAATGCAGTTCAATAGTGAGGGAAGCAAAAAGAAGTACCGGTTATCGAGTCGCACAGCCGTGTCGCTCAGAATTTCGTTTGCTGGCCGGTTAGGTCGGGTTTCTTTCGGAGTGGTCTGCTTTAACACCTACCGTAGCCGCCGCCGGGTGCTTTTCCCATGAATCAACTCAATCTTATGTCGATTACGATTCCGTGATGGCCGTCAAGGGGCGTGGTGGCGATCATGGCGCGTGATGCGCCATATCCAGAGGATCAGCAACCCTTGCAAAGGCAGTCGCAGCCACAGCAGCGCGAGCAGCCAGGCCGATTTGGCTGCTTGCTGCGCCTCGATCAGCATCTGAATGTTGGCAGGCAGGACTGCCAGTGACAGCAAAATCAGACCTATCCCTGCGGCCATTCTTGTCCGCACCCACAATACGCCGAGACCACCTGCTATTTCGCATAGCCCGCTCAGGGCAACGAGTTCGTCATGCCACGGTATCCACGTCGGCATCGTGCTAGCGTATTGCGCCGGAAAAATAAAATGTAGAACACCGGCCACAATAAAAAACAGCCCGAGCAGCGCGCGCTGCCAGAAAAAATTCATAGAAGGAACGACCGGTGATGTCGTGGTGACGTGGGAAACCTTCGTCATTCGTTCATCAGTTGACTACGAATGGACAGCAATTCCTGCTGGCGTTTGGCATCAGTCTCAGGGTAGTGCATGTTGAGTGCCTTGAGCGTATCGAGAATAATCTCGGAAATGATCAGTCGGGCGTTTTCCTTGTCATCGGCCGGCACCACATACCAAGGTGCATTTTTCGTGCTGGTTGCACTCAGGCAGGCTTCATAGGCCTTCATGTACTGCGGCCAGAATTGTCGCTCAATGATATCGGCGGGACTGAATTTCCAGTTTTTTGCTGGATCATCGATCCGGTCAAGAAAGCGGTTGCGTTGCTCATCCTTGGATAAATGCAGGAAAAATTTGATGACGCGGGTGCCGCTGCGATGCAGGTGTTCTTCCGAGTTGACGATTGACTGGTAGCGCTCTTTCCAGATTGTTTTCTGGTCGAGTCGTCCATCTGGCAGTCCTTGGCTGCGCAGGATTTCCGGGTGCACGCGAACAATCAGCACCTCTTCGTAATAGGACCGGTTGAAGATACCGATGCGGCCGCGCTCAGGCAAACACTGCGTGGTGCGCCACAGGAAGTCGTGCTCCAGTTCAGTTGCACTGGGATGCTTGAAACTGAAGACCTGACAGCCTTGCGGGTTGACGCCCGACATCACATGCTTGATGGCGCCATCCTTGCCCGCCGCATCCATCGCCTGAAAAATCAGCAGCACCGCATAGCGACTCGATGCGTAGAGCAGTTGCTGTAACTCGCTTAACTGCGAGACCTGTTCGGCCAGCAGTTGTTGATACTTGTCTTTCGATTTGTAGACGGGCTTGACATGCGTTGGCCATTTGTCGAGATCGACCGAATCGCCTTCCTGCACCCGAAAATCCTTGGTTTTGATTTTCATTGTTTTCCTTTCGGTTCTTCTGGTTGCTTGTTAAGCCCGTTTTGTGCGGGCCATCTAGTGCGTGCCGTGATGACGATGATGGTCCCGGTCAACCGGCGCTCTTGCCACCGGAGCGCACCCAGCGCGCAATCTCCGGCCAGCACTCGGCCAGCGTTTTCGCCCCCATGAACAGGCCGATGTGGCCGCCCGAGGCAATTTTTTTGACAATGTGTTCTGGTGGCGTCCCGAGGTATTTTTCTGCATCGAATACCTGCTCGATCGTGGTGATGTCGTCTTCCGATCCTGCCAGCAGATAAACGGGACAGACAATGTCCTTCAAGGACAGACGCTTTCCCAAACCAACGAACTCACCTTTTGCCAGACGATTTTCCTTGAATATTTGCTTGATCGTCTGCAGATAATACGCGCCCGGAAGATCAATCGGATTTTCATACCAGCGCTCGAATTTTTCGGTGCGCTTGATGTAATTTTTATCTTCGATGTGCTGATACAGTTCGAGGAACTTGCCCATGTACTGCTCTTGAGGATTCATGCTTTTCCAACCGGCCAGCATCGTTTTTCCGCGCATGAGACCGCCGCCTGCACTGACCATTTCTTCATACAGGGCCATCGGCAAAGTATGGGCAAGCTTCTTGATCGGACCATTGCCCGCATCGGTGTCGATGGGTGCGCCCGCCAGTACCAGGGTGCGCACCTTGTGCGGGAAGCGCGCTGCATACATGGCACTCATCCAGCCACCCTGGCAGAGCCCGATCAGATCGACAAGGCCACCGAGATCATCGACGACGACATTGATTTCGGCCAGGTACTTGTCGATGTCAAAATTTTTCATTGTCGGTGTTGCGCTTTTCCAGTCGGTCACCAGCACGTGCTCCAGGCCAGATGCCTGCAGGGTTTCGACCAGACTTTGTCCTGCCTTGTAGTCAGCGATAGTGGAGCTGTGGCCAGCGTAGGGCGCATCGATCAGCACGGGTGTGTGCGTGAAAGGGCGGTCAGTCGCTGAAAAATCCCGTAGTCGCATCGTCTCCAGTTCGAGCATGATGCGATTTGATGTAGCCCATTCGGGGCAGTTAGGAGCGACGATTTTTTCTGTTTCCGAGATGTAGCGCAGGTTATGTTGAAACAGTTTCATCGCGCTGGTGCCGAGTTCGATGCCGGCTGCCATAGGCCAGAACAACGGAACGGTATGTTCATGGATCGGCGTGTGAATGAGTTGCGCAGGCGTGGTCATTGAATGCTTTCGATGAAATTCAATAGACAGGAGGTCTATTGCTAGTCGGTAGTGCTGGTCAGGAGAAGGGTATGGCGTGCGACCATCAACTCTTCGTTGGTCGGGATGACCCACACGGTCACGGGGCTGTCTGGCATGCTGATGCACGGTCCGCCGGCGTGATTCGCTTCCGGGTCCAGCCGGATGCCGAGCCAGGCTGATTGATTACAGATTCGTGCACGGATTTCCGGCGCATGCTCGCCAATTCCGGCGGTAAAGACCAGCGCATCGAGGCCGCCGGTAGCCGCCGCCAGTGAGCCGATTTCTCTCGTCGCCCGATAGACAAACAGGTCGATTGCATCGCGTGCGCCGCTGTCATTGCTGGCCAGCAGGTGACGCATGTCGTTGCTGATTCCAGATACCCCCAGCAAGCCTGATTGTTGATAGAGCAGGGCCTCAATCGCCTCTGCGGTCATCTTTTTTTCTTGCAGCAGATACAGAATGACACCGGGATCGAGGGTGCCGCAGCGGGTGCCCATCAACAGGCCATCGAGCGCACTAAATCCCATTGTCGACGCGATACTTTTTCCATTGATCAGCCCGCACAGGCTGGCGCCATTGCCCAGATGGGCAATAATCGTGCGCCCGCCGGCAGCACGCGGGTCGATACGTGGCAGTTCGCCGGCAACATATTCGTAAGACAGACCATGGAATCCGAAACGTTGCAGACCGTCTTCGGTCAGTGCTTCCGGTAAGCCATACATGCGCGAGATTCTGGGATTGGTGACATGAAACCCGGTATCGAAGCAGGCCACTTGCGGCAACCCCGGGTGCCGCGCCGCCAGCGCGGTGATCGGCGCCAGATTATGCGGTTGATGCAGCGGCGCAAGCGGTGTCGCAGCCTGCAATTGCGCCAGTACCTCGGCCGTGATGCGTTGCGGGGTCGTGCAGTGAAGGCCGCCATGGGCGACGCGATGTCCGGCGGCCATCAGCCGATCCGGTCCGAGGGTGGTCTCTATCCATTCGATCAGATGGCCGAGCAAATCTTCGTGCGAGACCGTGGCGTCCCAGCGATGCTCGGAGAGCCGTTTGCCGTTGTGGCTATCCGCAAAAAAGTGCGGCGTCGTCCCGATGCTTTCGATTTCGCCACTGACAAAGCACACTAATGCTTCCTGCGTGTCGCCGGCAAGCAACGAAAACTTGATGCTCGATGATCCGGCATTGATGACGACCAGACATTTTCCGGAGGGCGTTGCGTCGTTGATCGCGTCAGGCAAGGAGCACTCCCGTTGTCGTTTGCCGTCTGGCGTACACCAGTTTGACGGCGACCGCGCACGAGGCCAGTCGGGTTTCGGTGCGGTCGGCACGGCTGGTCAAAATGATCGGTACGCGTGCGCCGAGCACGATCCCCGCGGCGCGCGCAGCGGCCAGATATTCCAGTTGTTTTGCCAGCATGTTGCCGGACTCCAGATCGGGTACGACCAGTATGTCGGCCACTCCCGCGACGTCCGATATCAATCCCTTGATGCGGGCTGCTGCGCTATTGATCGCGGTATCGAATGCCAGCGGACCGTCGAGGAGGGCGCCGCTGATCTGGCCGCGTTCTGCCATCTTGCATAACGCGGCCGCATCAAGCGTCGAACGTATTTTGGCATCCACGGTTTCGACCGCCGACAGGATGGCGACCCGGGGCACCGGAATGTCGAGCGCATGGGCCAGATCAATGGCGTTCTGGACGATATGTACTTTGTCGTCGAGGGTTGGGTAGATATTGATGGCGGCATCGGTAATGAGCAGCATCTTCGGATAGGTAGAGACTTCCATCAGGTAGACGTGACTGATGCGCCGTGCTGTGCGCAGTCCGGTATCGACGAGCATGACTTCGTGCATCAATTCGTCGGTATGCAAGCTGCCTTTCATCAGTGCGTCGCACTCACCGGAACGACACAGTGCCACTGCGCGCGTGGCAGATTCGTGGCTGTGGGCGGTGTCGATCAGACGGTAGGCCGAGATATCGATGCCGGCGTGCTCGGCGAGAGCGTGAATTCTTGCCTGTGGACCGACCAGAACCGGATCGATCAATTGCGCTTGCGCTGCCTCGACGGCACCCTGCAGCGATACCTCGCTGCAGGGATGGCACACGGCTACCGACACCGGCTTGAGCGAACGTCCCAGATCGATCAGGTTTTGAAGCGTTTGAGCGATGGCATGCATAGTGGCCTTTTTCTATTTTGTGTTGGTCAGGGTTTGGCGAAGGCCTCGAAACCGGACACCACGTCGAACAATTCTTCGTCGATGCTGCTTTGGCGCTGGCGTTGAAAGGACCGGTTCAAATCATCGAGCAGTTCGTCAATATTTTTTTCGGCGCGTTGCATTGCAGCCAGACGGCTGGCGTTTTCGCATGCTAGCGATTGCGCGCAGGCCATGAACAGCGACACAAACAGATATTCCCGAACGAAGCCAGCCAGGGTTTCTTTTGCCGGCGTCATGACCTCGGGTAAATTATTGGTCGGCCAGTCAATCGCGGCAAGATCGCGCAGCCACGCCTCGTCAAGCGGCAGCAGTCGTCGACTGACGGGTTCATAGTCCGATCCGGATACAGGCCGGTGATGGAACAGCATGACCTGCGCCATCTTGCCCTGTTCGCGTTGGGTGCCGATCTCGATCAGGAGTTGGCCGACCAGCGTTGAAATGGCACTGATGGAATTCGGCAGGACAAAACTTTTTTCCGCTGCGAGGTCGGTTTCGCCTAGCCGTGCGGCAATCCGTTCGCCAACTGCCCAGACCCTTTTTTTGCCCTGCAGTGGTGTCAGTGTCGTGGCGACAAAATCGACCATAGCCGCATTAAATTGACCGACCAGGCCTTGGTCGGAACCGAACACGATGACACCCATTGCGGCGCTATTTTTTGGCTGCGTCGACGTTGCTACGGCAGAGGGGGCGGTGAATCGGAAGCAGGCAGCCAATCCGAGTTGTACGGTTCGATAATACGTATCGAGCGCACGCACCGCGTTGTCGTACTGGCCGATTTGCGATGCTGCCATCGCCTTCATGGTGCGCACCACCGACTGGAGGTCGCCGGCACTGTCGATCTTGCGGCGTAGCGTTGCCATCGTGTCGCTCATGGCAAACCTTTGCCAGTTGCCGGATCGGGCTGGAAATTAACGAGCGCGAGGCGGGCAATTTGAAGAATCGCAGCCCGATCTTCTGCACCCAGCGTGTCGGCGCTGTCGAACCGTGCGCAGATATCGGCTGCAATCGTGGTTGCGGCGACGTGCACAGCCTGTTCGGCCTCGGTCATGCGCGCTAGTGGTACACGGTCAAACAGGTTGGCGGTCAGTGCCAGCAACACCATAATTTGCGCCGCCACCGAGACGGGTGCGGATTCGGGCTGCTTGAGGCAGGCGCGAATGCGCCGTCCATGCGCGATCAGGGTCGTCGTATTCTCGTCGAGGCGGGCGCCAAACCGGGCGAAGGTTTCCAGTTCTTCGAACTGGGCATACGCGAGCTTGAGATCGCCTGCCACTGCACGGTAGGCCGCGCGCTGCGCTTTGCCACCGACACGCGACACCGACTTGCCGACATCAACCGCTGGCAGGACGCCCAATTCGAAGAGCGACGGCGACAGGTAAATCTGGCCGTCGGTAATCGAAATCAGGTTGGTTGGAATATAGGCGGCAATGTTTTGCGCCTGCGTTTCGATAATCGGCAGGGCGGTGAGCGAACCGCCGCCGCGCTCCTGGCACAGATGGGTCGCGCGTTCGAGCAGACGCGAATGGATATAGAAAATATCGCCGGGAAACGCCTCGCGTCCGGGTGGCCGGCGCAGCAGCAGCGACAGTTCGCGATAGGCGCGGGCGTGCTGCGTCAGGTCGTCATAGACGATCAGCACGTCGCGTCCGGCTTCCATGAAATGCTCGGCGATGCTGGTCGCTGCATACGGCGCGATATACGTCAGACCGGGTGCATCATTGCCCTCGGTAACGACGACGACGGTGTAGTCCAGTGCGCCGTTGTCGCGCAAGGTCGCAACGGCTTTGGCCACGGCCGAAGCACGCTGGCCAATGGCGCAATAGACGCACACGACATCCTGTGCGCGCTGGTTGAGAATGGTATCGATCGCAATCGCGGTCTTGCCGGTTTGCCGGTCGCCCAGAATCAGTTCGCGCTGGCCACGTCCGACGGGGATCAGCGCGTCGATGACTTTCAAGCCAGTTTGCAACGGGATCGTCACGGGTGCGCGGTCCATGATGGCGGCTGCCGCTCGCTCGACCGGCAGCCGGCGGTCGGAGACGACGGGGCCGTTGCCGTCGAGTGGCCTGCCCAACGGATCGATAACGCGTCCCAGCAAGCCATTGCCAACGGCCACATCCATGACGCGACCAGTCCGTTCGACTTCATCGCCGGCATGCAGTTGGCAATAGTCGCCCAGTAGCACGACTCCGACTTCGTCTTCGTCGATATTGAAGGCAATCCCGAACACGTCGCCGGAGAATTTCACCAGTTCGTCATAGCCGACACCGGGAAGACCCGCTACGTGCGCAATGCCGGTGGAGACGCTGGTGATGGTGCCGACTTCGCGCGGGGCCAGTTGCGTCAGGAAGCGCTCGCGCCCCGCGCTCAGACTGGCGAATGTGTGGTCGACGATGCGTTGCAACTGACCGGGTGGCGTGCTCATGCTGGCTGCCCGGTCTTCGGCAGGGCGACAACATGCGTTGCGACCGCATCGTCAGGTGCGGATTGGCTTGTGACGAATGTGGCGAGACTCTGTTCCAGTTGCTGGAGATAGTCAGTGACACTCCAGACTATTTTCTGACCGTTGATGCTCAGCGCGATGCCGCTCAGCAGATCGGGCCCGGTCTCGAAACGCAGTGTCACTGTGCTCGACAGGAGCGCTTCGATGGCCTGTTGCAGAGTCGCTTGTTGTGCTGCTGAAAGATCAAAAACGCTGCGCACGCGCACCGGTCCGGAATCGGTTCTCAAGGCATCGACAAGACGGTCTTTGGCTGCACCATCAAGTTCCTGCAGGCGACGCACGAAGACCTCGATCATGCGTTGTTCCAGCGTCATGTCCGCCAGATCGGCCAGCACTTTGCGCGTAATGGCGATGACTTCTTCCCGGGTGCGACGGATGATCTCGTCGTGCAGGCGCTGTTCCTCGCTGCGCCATGTCGCCTGCTGTTTGGTACGCAGCGCCTCGGCAGCCAGCCGCGCGGCGTCCAGCAGACGCTGGCGCTCGGTGTTTGCCTCGGCCGTGGCCTGACGCATTAATGCAGCGCGTTGCTGGTCAAACGCCGCGTTTTTTTTCTGGTACGCGTCGCGCTGCTTCAAGGCGTCGGCTTCTTTTTCGCTGGCATCAGTCAAGGTGCTGGCGATGCGTTGCTCGCGCTCGTCGATCGCAGCGAGGATGGGTTTGTACAGAAAACGCTTCAACAGCCACACCAGAATGAGAAAGTTGAGGATTTGCGCGCCAACCGTGAACCAGTCAATCAACATGGCTTACTTTCCCGCGACGCTGGCGATGGCATGGTTCCAGAACGGATTGGCAAAGATCAGAATCATTGACACCACGAAACAGTAAATCGCCGTGGATTCGATCATCGCCAAACCGACAAACAGGGTGCGCGTGATGGTGGCCGAGGCATCGGGTTGCTGCGCCAGTGCACTGAGCGCGGTCGAGATGGCATTCCCTTCGGCCAGTGCCGGCCCGAGGCAACCGAATCCCGTCGTGATGCCAGCAATGACAATGGATGCCACTGCGATGATGGTCATGCTATCCATGCTTGTTCCTTTTTGATGGGTGGTTCGAATGCGTGAGGTCTGCGTCAGGAGGCTGCTGCGGGCATCTCCTTCGACGTCGTCGGCAGCTTGCGCAGGCGCGTGGCGGCGGCGATGTATACCGTGGCCAGAATAAAGAAGATGTAGGCTTGCACCATGCCGGTCAGCAGGCCCAGAACGGTCATGACAACTGGAAACAGGAAGGGTGTGATCGTCAGCAAAATCGCCAGAATCATCGCGCCGCTCATCATGTTGCCGAACAGTCGTACCGCCAGTGCGAGCGTGCGCGACACTTCGCTGATCAGGTTGAAGGGCAGCATGATGAAGGTTGGCTCGACATACGCGGCGAGATAAGCGACTAGGCCTTGCTCGGCAATGCCGAACAGCGGCACGGCGACCAGCACGCACAGTGCCAGCGCGGTGGTGGTCGACAGCGAACCGGTCGGCGGTTCGTAACCCGGAAAAATGGTGCACAGGCTGGCGGTGGCGACAAACAGGAACAAGGTGCCGAGAAAGCCAAGGTATTTTTCGGGATGAGGCAGGCCGACCTCCTCGATTTGTTTCGTGATGGTGGTGACGATGACCTCGAGCAGGTTTTGCCAGCGGGAGCGCTGCATGTCCATCGAGAGTTGGCGCGTGATCAGCCTTGAGCCGACCGCGAGCAGCAGCATCAGCCCCCAGGTGGTCACGATGGTGTCATTGAGCTTGAAAAAGCCGTATTGCCAGAAAATGATTTCGTCGGGACTAAGATGCATGATGCGTCGCCGCCGGGGGCGGTGGTGCGAGCGTCGAACGGGTTAGCCACGTCACCACCCCGCGTGCCATGATGAAACCGAACAGGCAGGCCAGCAGTGGCTGCCATTGTCCGTCCGAGACCACATAAAATCCGGTCAGCGTGACGCCCATTCGCAGCAACAGGCTGGCGGACAACCACAGCGCCGACCGGGTCGAATCAATCACGTGGCGCACCGTCCACCAGAGGCCGCCGAAGAAGAATCCACCCAGCATGGCTCCTGCCATCCACGCCAGTGCCAGCATCACCATGGGATTCAATGTGTCATTCATTGCGATCTCCGTTGTCTTCCTGCATGGCCGTCTCTTCCTTGAGGATCCAGTGCCAGGCATTGAAACAACCGAGCACCAGACCGGCGATCAGTAGCGCCAGCGTCCATGAATGGCGGCCCGGATAGTGCCGATCCAGCGCGATTCCGACTGCCGCACCAATCAGCGTCGGGACCACCACCGACCAGCCGACCAGCCCCATCATGCCCAGACCAAACCAGACTCCCTGCGACTTGTTGCGACGCGCTTTGAGTTTGCGCTCGGCGTGGACGGCAATCTGCTCGGCCAGCGTCGGGCGCGTCCGGGGCGCTTTGCCGGCATCGTCATTCATGTTGAAAACTCGCAAAGCGGCGTAAAAATCCCGTCTCCAGTTTGGCCATTACCGAACGGACATTTTGTTCGTGGACGTCGAGTGTCAAAAATTCTTTTTTTACGGCGTCGCGCAATTGAGCGAGATGGGTTCCTGCCAGCGCTCGCCGCACCGACACCAGCACGTCCGGGCCGATCTTGACCAGTACGCCCTCGTCAATGGCGACGAAGACCTCGCCGTGCCTCTGGGTTTCGTAGATCAATATTCCCGGCGCAAGCGCTGCCGCACAATCGCGTCGACGCCTCAAGAGTCCGAATGAGCCTGTGTGCGTCGGTGCCACGATGCGGGTGACGCTGTTGGTCTCGGCGAAGATTGTGAATGGCAAGAGAATTTTAAGATGCATGCGCGTCGCTGACCGTTTGCGTCGCGGTGTCGGTTGCTGATGACGACTCCGCTTTCGCTATTGCCTCCTCGATCGTACCGATCATGTAGAGCGCACTCTCTGGCATGTCTTTGAATTCGTCGCGCAAAATGCGTTCGCATCCGTCCAGTGCATCTTTCAGGCTGACCAGTTTTCCCTGATGACCAGTAAATTGTTCTGTCGTAAAGAAGGGTTGCGTCAGGAAGCGCTCCAGACGGCGGGCGCGGCCGACCACATTGCGATCCTCGGGCGAGAGCTGTTCCAGACCGAGCATCGCAATGATGTCCTTGAGCTCGGCATACTGGGCAAGCGTGCGGCGGATTTCTTGTGCCAGTACATAGTGACGCTCGCCGACGATATGGGGCGTGGCCATCTTCGAGCTCGATTGCAGCGGATCGATGGCCGGAAATAGCCCTTCGCTGGCGCGCTTGCGCGACAACACAATGGAGGCCGACAGGTGCGAAAACGTATGCACCGCCGCCGGATCGGTGAAATCATCGGCAGGCACATACACCGCCTGAATCGAGGTGATGGCGCCCTTGTCGGTGTTGGCGATGCGCTCCTCGATGCCCGATAATTCGGTCCCCATGGTCGGTTGATAGCCCAGTCGTGATGGCATTTGCCCCATCAATCCCGAGACCTCGGAACCTGCCTGAATAAACCGGAAAATATTATCAATCAGTAACAGCACATCGCGCTGTTCGTCGTCCCGGAAGTACTCGGCCATCGTCAACGCTGCGTGACCGACGCGAAACCGGCTACCCGGTGGCTCGTTCATTTGCCCGAAGATCATGACCATGTTGGGCAATACGCCTGCCTCTTTCATATCGTGATGAAGCTCCTGGCCTTCGCGGCATCGCTCGCCGATACCGCAAAAAATGCTGACGCCCTCCTGATGGCCAATCATGTTGTGGATCATCTCGGTGAGCAAGACGGTTTTGCCCACGCCGGCACCGCCAAATAGTCCGGCTTTGCCACCGCGCTCAAGCGGCACCAGCACATCGATGACCTTGATGCCGGTTTCAAAAATTTCGGCTTTGGTGGAGCGTCCGGCCAGTGGTGGTGGCGCCCGATGTACGGACCGCCATTGCACATCCGACGGTGCTGGCTGGCGATCGATGGCATTGCCGAAGACATCAAACATGCGCGACAAAATACCTTTGCCGACCGGAGCCTGTAATGGCTTGCCGGTGTCCAGCACCACCATGCCACGCGCCAGACCCTGAGTGGCAGTGAGCGCAATGGCCCGCACGTGACGCGCATCGCGTTGTGCTAGCACCTCGACAATGATGCGTCCGTTGTCGGCGTGTAAGATGGTGTGGATAGGCGGCAGCGGACCTTCAAAACACACGTCGACAACACTGCCGCGCACCGAGACCACGTTCCCCAGATTCGGAACCTCGCCCTTGCGCTGTGTGTTGTTCGCCATGGTTGCCGCCATAAACTTGCCTTTTTAAGGTTTAGTTACTTACTTGTGGTGCATCAGGGTGCACGACATGGCGGTCAATAATTTTGATGTGGCGCAAAAAAAATGAAATAGGGGAGCCGCTATGAGCGATTTTCCGATGGATGGAAGCCGGTACTGTGTGCTGGTATCTGCGACCGTGCGGTGACGCGTGAGCGCTAGCCGGGCCGGGCTAACGTACTGACCAGTGCCGGCAAGTCGTCCATGTCATCGAAGGTGGCGCAGACACCCAGCGCCTGCATGCGCAGCGCCTGGCCGGCGGGAACATGTGCGCCGCCGATATAGCCCAGCACCACCATGCCTGCGGCGACGGCGGCGCTGGCGCCGGTGATGCTGTCTTCAATCGCAATGCAGTGGCCCGGCGCGACTCCGAAGCCGGCAGCGGCGGCCAGGTAGACGGCCGGATGCGGCTTAGGATGGCCGCTGTTGTCGGGTGTGTGGATACGCGTCCCGAATTGCGCTGCCAGTCCGGTGCGCATTAGCGCCGCACGCACCCGTTCGCTGTGACTGTTGCTGGCCACGGCTTTGGGCAGGGCGATCGCTGCCAGCGCTGCCGCTACGCCGGGTACCAGCGACAACCGGCGGTCGCATTCGCGTTCGACATGCTCACCGATTGCTGCCAGTTCGCCCTCGGTCGCAGTGACTTGCAGATGCGCAAACAATTGCGCCAGTACCGTCACCAGTGGCAAGCCGAGGCGAGGGCGGATTAGCGCCGCCAGTTGCTCGCGGTCGGCCATGTGCGACTGCAAGGCGGTCAGCATGGCGTCCAGTGCCACGGCCTCGCTATCAATGAGTACGCCGTCACAATCGCTGACCAGATGCGTGAGCTGCACAATGGGAATGGAACGATCAAACATAGGATGTTTTCATGCGATAAGGATCAGAAGCCTTCGTCGGCAGTGAGGTAGCGCCATTCGCCGACCGGTAAATCTCCCAACTTGATATTGCCGATGCGAACGCGCTTGAGGCCGAGCACCTTGAGACCCACCATGTCACACATGCGACGAATCTGACGCTTTTTTCCTTCACGCAGGATGAAGCTGAGCTGGTCGTCGTTTTGCCAACGCACCTTGGCTGGCAGCAGTTCCTTGCCATCCATCGTCAGGCCATGCTGCAATTTCAGTAATTGGTTTTCCGGCAGGCGACCCGGCCTATCGTATTGCACCCGTACCAGATACTCTTTTTCGACGTCGGTGGTTTCACCGATCAGTTGCTTGGCGACGCGGCCATCCTGCGTCAGCACCAGCAAGCCGATCGAGTCGATGTCGAGCCGTCCGGCTGGCACCAGACTGCGCAATTGCGTTGGGTGGAACTGCGTCGTGGCGCGGTCTTCGGCCCAGCGATTTTCTGGCTTGATCAGCGTCACGGCGGGCTGGTAGCCGTCTTCGGCCTGACCGCTGACATAGCCCATTGGCTTGTTGATCAGAATGGTCACCAGTTTTGATTGCTCGGCGGCAGCCTGCCGCTCGATGGTCACCTGCTGGCTCGGCAAGACCTTGCTGCCGAGTTCCGAGACGACCTTGCCGTCAACCCGCACCCAGCCTTTTTCGATCCAGACATCGGCCTCACGGCGGGAGCACAGGCCCAGTTCGGACATGCGTTTGGAGAGGCGGAGTGGTTCGGTCATGGTATTGGTCAATCAAAGTGGTGGGCACTCAGACGCGCAAGGCGTCGAGCAAATCGGTTTCAAGCTGGATCTGGCTGCGGGCATTGTTGAGCGTTGGGCCGTCAACCAGAAAAACGTCTTCGACTCGTTCGCCCAGAGTCAATATCTTGGCGGTATGCAGCGAGATCCGGTATTTTGCCAGCACGCTGGCGATCGCATAGAGCAAGCCATTGCGGTCATTGGCCGAGACAGTCAGCAGATAGTACTGGCCACGATCGTCAGCCCGCAGATCCACGGTCGGCGTGATCGGGAACGTGCGTGAGAGACGCGATAAACGTCCGCGCTTGGGTTCCGGTAATGCCTCCGTGCTACTCAGCAAGTGCGTGAGTTCATGTTCGATCAGACTGATGATGTCACGGTAGTTGTTGGCGAAGTTCGGCTCCGTCACCAGAAAGGTATCAAGTGCGTAACCGTGCCGCGTGGTGTGAATTTTGGCGTCGAGGATGCTGAAATTTTTCTGGTCGAAATAGCTGCAGATACGGGCGAACAGATCTGGTTGATCTTTCAAATAGACCGTGACCTGCAGGCCTTCTCCGATGGTGGCCAGTCGGCATTTGACGACCGGTGTCGGGCTGTCGTAGCGGCCGTATAGCGAGCGGGTCTGCCAGGCAATGTCGGATGCATCGTGGCGCAAAAAGTACGCGACATCGAGTTGCGGCCAGAGTTGTTCGTGGGCATCCGTAGGCAAGCCGTACAGGCGCAGTGTGGCCAGCGCCGCTTGCTGGCGGTTAATTAGTTCGCGGTCGGCCGAGGGGGCCTCGCCACCGAGTACACGCAATGTGATCCGGTACAGGTCTTCGAGTAATTTGCCTTTCCACGCATTCCATACTTTCGGGCTGGTGCCGCGGATGTCCGATACCGTCAGCAGGTACAGCGCGGTCAGGTGCCGCTCGTCGCGCACCAGAGCCGCAAAAGCCTGCGTCACGTCGGGGTCCGACAGGTCCTGTTTCTGCGCGGTCTGCGACATCGTCAGGTGATGCTCGACGAGGAACACGATGAGCTCGGTGTCTTCTTGCGACAAGCCATGCTCGCGACAGAATTTCTCGGCATCGACCATGCCCAGTTTTGAGTGGTCGCCGCCGCGTCCCTTGGCGATATCGTGAAACAACGCTGCAACGTATAGCAGCCATGCGCGCGGAAAGTTGGCGATCAACTGGCTGCAGAATGGGTACTCGTGCGAGTGCTCCGGCATCGTGAAGCGACGCACGTTACGCACCACCATCAGGATGTGCTGATCGACGGTGTAGACATGAAACAGATCGTGCTGCATCTGGCCGACGATGCGACGAAAATTCGGCAGATAGCGGCCAAGAATACTGGTCTGATTCATGTTGCGCAGGGCATGTGTGATGCCTTGCGGCGAACGCAGGATGTCGAGAAATAGCTCGCGATTGACTGGGTCGCGCCGGAACGCGGCATCGATCTTCAGTCGGGCGTGCCATAACGCACGCATGGTGCGTGCCGTCATGCCCTTGAGCGCGGTGTCGCGTGCCAGCAGCAGGAAGACTTCGAGCATCGCTGTTGGCGTGGTTTCGAAGGTGTCTTCGTGGGTGATCTCGATGAGTCCGTTGATGTCATTGAAGCGCGGGTTGATCGGCACCGCGACAGTCGGCATCGGGAATAGCTGCGCGCCAATGTTTTGCAGCAAAATTACGTTCAACTGCGTGACCGCCTTGGCAGCCCAATAATACCGTTGCATCAGGTACTCGCTAGCGCGACGGGTTTCGGTGGTCTTGAAACCGAAAGTCTCGGCAATGGCTGTCTGGACGTCGAATACCAGCCGGTCTTCACGCCGACGGGTCAATATGTGCAGGCGGATGCGGATGTCCTTGAAGGCCCGTTCCTTTTGCAGTAACTGACGTGCTTCGGTGCTGGTAATGAGTCCGCGTTGTGCCAGCTTGCGCCAGGAATCACCCAGGCCGGCGGCTTTTGCCACCCACAGGATGGCTTGCAGATCGCGCAGTCCACCAGGGCTCTCCTTGCAATTGGGTTCGAGACTGTAGGGCGTGTCTTCGTACTTGGCATGGCGCTGGTGCAGTTCCAGCGTCTTGGCTTCAAAAAAAGCTTGTGGGTCCATCGCTGCCGAGCAGCGTTCTTGCAGGAAACGGAACAGCTTGCGGTTGCCTGTGACCAGACGGGCTTCCAGCAAACTGGTCTGCACGGTGATGTCGGCGGCTGATTCCGTGAGGCATTCGGGGATGGTGCGGATGCTGTGACCGATTTCCAGACCGATATCCCACAAAGTCTGGACCAACGCTTCCAGCTTTTCTTTCAAGGCCGGGCCGGGCGCGGCTTCGAGCAGAATAAGTACGTCGACATCCGAGTGCGGAAACAGCTCGCCACGGCCGTAGCCACCGACCGCGACCAGCGCGGCGCTGGCTGGCAAGTCGCAGCCCAGCCATGCCTCGGTCAGTGCGGCATCGACATTCTTGCGCAAGCTGGCAAGCAGGTTGTCAGGCTTGCCATCGGCCTGAAAAACGGCAATGACGGCAAGCTGTTTTGCTTTGAGTTGTTCTTTCAGGGCCAGCGCAAGTGAGACCACTGTCAGACAGCTGCGGGGGCAGTGATGAAGGCGGGTGGTGCGGGCATGCCTGGCGAAACGGTCAGGATCTCGTAACCCGTTTCGGTGACGAGCACCGTATGCTCCCACTGCGCCGACAAGCTGCGATCTTTGGTCTTGATGGTCCAGCCGTCACCCATTTCGCGGATTTCACGGCGACCGGCATTAATCATCGGTTCGACCGTAAAGATCATGCCGGCTTTCATTTCTTCCAGCGTGCCAGGACGACCGTAGTGCAGGATCTGCGGTTCTTCATGGAACACGGTACCAATGCCGTGGCCGCAAAATTCACGCACTACGCTGTAGCCCGCTTTTTCAGCATGCTGCTGGATGACGTGACCGATATCACCAAGATGCGCACCGGGTTTGATTTTTGAAATACCCAGCCACATGCATTCATAAGTGATCAGACCCAGACGTTTTGCCATGATCGACGGCTCGCCGGCGTAAAACATGCGGCTGGTGTCGCCGTGGTAGCCATCCTTGATGACGGTGATATCGAGGTTGACGACGTCGCCGTTCTTGAGGACTTTGTCGCCCGGAATGCCATGGCAAATCACGTCGTTGACGGAAGTGCAGATGGCTTTCGGATAGGGGGTGTAACCAGGCGGACAGTAGTTCAGCGGTGCTGGAATGGTGCCCTGAACATTGGTCATGTATTCATGACAGAGCCGGTCGATTTCACCGGTAGTAACGCCGACTTTGACGAAGGGCGCGATGTAGTCCAGTACTTCTGCGGCCAGTCGCCCCGCAATGCGCATGCCCTTGATGTCTGCTTCGGTCTTGATGGAAATGGAACTCATAATTGAACGTTGCCTTTCGCGAGCGAACCTGATGTAGAACCCGATTATAGTCGACGCGCTCTGGCACCGTCCTCGCCGAGCAAGGGAATAGTTGTCAGTTGCTTGAAACAGCAGCATGTTTTCGAGTACACTCTCGGACTATCTTGCGGCATCTGCATCGGGATAGTTGTTCAGTAGCAAAACAAGCAGCAAAAATCGCGAATCCGTTCCACAAGGGTGTTCAAGTTGCCACGCACGCGCTCAAGCGTGCAGCACACTGAATCACTGAACGGATTCCAGACCTAACCCTGGAGAAAATACCATGTCAGTAACAATGCGCGAAATGCTGGAAGCCGGCGTCCACTTTGGTCACCAAACCCGTTTCTGGAATCCTAAGATGGCACCGTACATCTTTGGTCATCGCAACAAGATCCACATCGTCAACCTCGAAAAAACCCTGGCCATGTACCAGGATGCAATGAAGTACATCCAGCAATTGTCGTCCAACCGCGGCACCATCCTGATGGTGGGTACCAAGCGTCAGGCGCGTGAAATTGTTGCCGCTGAAGCAGCGCGTGCCGGTATGCCTTTCGTTGACCAGCGCTGGCTCGGCGGTATGTTGACTAACTTCAAGACCATCAAGACCTCGATCAAGCGCCTGAAAGAAATGGAAGCATCGATCGCTGACGGTTCAGTCGAAAAGCTGAGCAAAAAAGAAGGCCTGATGTTTGAGCGCGAAATGATCAAGCTGCAAAAATCCATTGGTGGTATCAAGGACATGGGCGGCATTCCTGACGCCATTTTCGTCGTTGACGTCGGCTATCACAAAGGTGCGATCACCGAAGCCGCCAAGCTGGGCATTCCGGTCATCGGCGTGGTTGATACCAACCACTCGCCAGAAGGCGTGAGCTACATCATTCCAGGTAACGATGACTCGTCAAAAGCGATCATGTTGTATGCCCGTGGCGTCGCTGATGCAATCCTCGAAGGCCGTGCCAGTTCCCTTGCCGATGTGGTCGAAGCCGTCAAGACCGGTGACGATTTCGTGGAAGTTAGCGAGCAAGCCTGAGTAGTCGTTTGAAGAGTTGAGCTTCATAAAAAGGGGCAAAGTCATTTGCTCCTTTTTTTCGAGTAAATATAAGCACCATTCAATTGTGGACGCCCAGTGTGGCGTCCCTTATGCAAGGAGATAGTGATGACGGTAATTACAGCAGCGATGGTGGGCGAACTGCGCGCGAAGACCGATGCGCCAATGATGGAATGCAAGAAGGCGCTGACCGAAGCCGGTGGTGACGCAGTCAAGGCAGAAGAAATTCTGCGTGTCAAATTGGGCGGCAAGGCCTCGAAAGCAGCGTCACGTGTGACCGCCGAAGGCGTCGTCACTGCGTACATGGACGGTCAAGTCGGTGCGATGGTGGAAGTCAATTGCGAAACCGACTTCGTCACCAAGAACGACGAATTCATTGCGCTGGCCAACGCCTGTGCAAAGCTGGTTGCTCTGCACAACCCGGTTGATGTGGCTGCGTTGCTGGCCCTGCCACTCGATGGCAAGACGGTGGAGGAACAGCGCGCTACCTTGATCGGCCGTATTGGCGAAAACATGTCGATTCGCCGTTTCGAACGTTTTGATACCAGCGTCAAGCTGGCATCCTACCTGCACGGTACCCGGATCGGCGTCACCGTCGAATTCGATGCTGCCGATGACCAGGTCGGCAAAGATGTTGCCATGCACATCGCCGCCATGAAGCCAGTATCGTTGTCGTCGGATGAAGTACCTGCCGACCTGATCGAAAAAGAGCGTTCGGTGGCGGCACTGAAAGCTGCCGAATCAGGCAAGCCAGCTGATATCGTGACCAAGATGGTCGAAGGTTCGATTCAGAAATTTTTGAAAGAAGTCTCGTTGCTGAACCAGACATTCGTCAAAAATGACAAGCAAACCATTGAACAAATGCTCAAGGCTAACAGCGCCTCGATCAAGTCGTTCAAGATGTTTGTGGTCGGTGAAGGCATCGAAAAGAAACAAGATGATTTCGCAGCCGAAGTCGCAGCGCAAGTAGCTGCTGCAACAAAGCAGGCGTAAATCAGTAAGCGGGCTGCGAGGCCCGTTTATTACTTCCTGCAACTGGCCGTGTGCCTGTTGCAGGGAACGCCTGACAAAACGTGTTGGTCAGTTCACGACCTCAGCATTTTTTGTCAGGCGCTCCCGGAGCCAGCCAGTGGCTCCACCCGCCGGATCTGATCGCACTCACAGCAGACTGGATTTATCGTCAGTTTGGCCTGAAAATGGTGCTGCATCAGAGTCGCTTACCCACCCAATGACATCGCTTGCGAGAGCACAACAGGAGTTCTGTTCATGACCCAACCAGCTTACAAGCGCGTGTTGTTAAAGCTTTCCGGCGAGGCCCTGATGGGCGATGATGCCTATGGTATTAATCGCGCCACCATCGAACGCATGGTCGCTGATGTTGCTGAAGTGTCGGCGCTCGGCGTCGAACTCGCCATCGTTATCGGCGGTGGTAATATCTTTCGCGGTGTGGCACCCGGTGCGCAGGGCATGGACCGGGCTACCGCCGATTACATGGGGATGCTGGCCACGGTGATGAATTCGCTCGCGTTGGCCGATGCAATGCGCCAGGCCGGCATCGTTGCTCGCGTCATGTCGGCAATCAGCATCGAGCAGGTTGTTGAGCCGTACGTCCGGCCGAAAGCGCTGCAATACCTCGAAGAAGGCAAGATCGTCGTCTTCGCTGCCGGTACCGGCAACCCGTTTTTCACCACGGATACGGCTGCGGCGCTGCGGGGTTCCGAAATCGGCGCTCAGATCGTATTGAAAGCCACCAAGGTTGATGGTGTCTACAGTGCTGATCCAAAAAAGGACCCAAGCGCAACGCGTTATACGACGATCACGTTTGACGAGGCGATCTCCAAGCATTTGCAAGTAATGGACGCTACGGCTTTTGCACTGTGCCGCGACCAGAAATTGCCGATCAAGGTGTTTTCGATCACCAAGCCGGGCGCGCTCAAACGGGTCATCATGGGCGCCGACGAAGGTACCCTGGTCCATATTTGATGTGTCATTTTTATTTTCCGATTCCACTGAATTCCCGTAGCAAGCACAGGAGAACCGCATGACTATCGCTGACGTCAAGAAAAATACCGATCAACGCATGCACAAGTCGATTGATACCCTGAAGACGGATCTTGCCAAGGTTCGTACAGGTCGTGCCCACGTCGGCATGCTCGACCACATCATGGTGGATTACTACGGTAATCCGACCCAATTGACGCAGGTGGCCAACGTCACCCTGGTCGATGCCCGCACCCTCGGCGTTCAACCGTGGGAAAAGAAAATGGTGTCCGTGGTCGAGAAAGCCATCCGTGACGCCGACCTCGGCTTGAATCCGTCGACGCAAGGCGATCTGATTCGCGTACCGACGCCAGCCCTGACCGAAGAACGCCGCAAGGAAATGGTCAAGCTCGTCAAGAGCGAAGCGGAAGACGCGAAGATTGCTATACGCAATATTCGCCGTGATGCCAACGAGAGCCTGAAAAAAATATTGAAAGACAAGGAGTGCTCGGAAGACGACGAGCGCCGCGCCCAGGACGAAGTCCAGAAACTGACTGACAAGTTTGTCGCTGAAATCGACAAACTCGTGGTCGACAAGGAAAAAGAGGTGCTGACGGTGTAGTCGACAGTCAGCCTTTATTCTTTTTTTTACTTCCAAGCGAGCCATGACGACGCATCCCAGTTCCACTGCAGCGGTCCCTCCGGTATCTTCAGTGCCGCGCCACATTGCCATCATTATGGATGGCAACGGGCGCTGGGCGACCAAGCGTTTTTTGCCACGGGTGACCGGTCACGTCAAAGGTGTCGATGCGGTGCGGCGTACCGTCGAAGCTTGTGCCCGTAGCGGCGTCGAGTATCTGACCCTGTTTGCCTTCAGCTCTGAAAACTGGCGTCGTCCGGCTGACGAAGTGTCGCTGCTCATGCGGCTGTTCGTCACTGCACTGGACCGCGAAGTCGCGAAAATGCACGCCAACGGCATTCGCCTGAAGGTCGTCGGCGAACTGACTCGCTTCGACGAAAAATTACGCGGGATGATCGCCAGTGCAGAGCGTCGCACCGCAGGTAATACGGGTTTGACCGTGACGATCTGCGCTAACTACGGCGGACGCTGGGACATCATGCAAGCAATGAATCAGTTGGTGGCACAGCAGCCAGGTCGTACTGATTTCAATGAAGACGACCTCGCGCCATTTTTGTCGATGGCGTACGCGCCTGAGCCGGATCTGTTTATTCGAACGGGCGGCGAGGAGCGCGTCTCGAATTTTCTGTTGTGGCAACTGGCCTATTCCGAAATGTTTTTTACCGATAGCTATTGGCCGGACTTCGACGCGGCCCAGTTGCAGTTGGCCATCACCTCCTACCAGCAGCGTGAGCGTCGTTTTGGTCGTACCAGCGAACAGTTGGTTGATCAGAAAAAGGCTTCCTAATGCTCAAGACCCGCATCATCACCGCAGTCGTCTTACTGGCAGTGTTGCTCGCTGTCGTGCTGTCGACATCCCCCGAGTTGTTCCTGTTGACAATGGCGGTGTTCTTTGCCGCGGCACTGTGGGAAATGATGCGATTGTTTGGCGGCAAGCACGCGCTTGTTGGTGCCGGGTTGTGGACGGCCCTGTTCCTGTTCCTGATGCTCAATGCACGTTTCGTTAACCAGAAAGTGTTCTTCGGCATCTGTGTCGCACTGTGGGTAATCCGTTTTGCTCCCTCGCTAAAGCTCGGCTTGCCGGCGTTGGGCGGGTTTGCCAATCGGTTGCTCAGTCTGGTTTACGGAATTGGAATATTGGGCTGTTTTCTGGCGATAGCGGTGCTCTACAGCTGGTCGCCACTGTATTTGTTGTCAGTCATGGCACTAGTCTGGATCGCCGATATCGGTGCTTATTTTTCAGGCAAGGCGTTCGGCAAACACAAGCTCGCTCCGTCGATTTCTCCTGGCAAAACGTGGGAGGGTGCACTAGGTGGCTGTCTGGCGGTCGTTGTTCTGGCGAGCGGATCGGTATTTATTCCAGCGCTGGCCGATACCTTCGCCGTCCATGTGCAAACGAGTTGGGGATGGGCTGGGCTGGTCGGTGTGATGATCGTCTTCGTCGGCGCCAGCATTGTGGGAGATCTGTTCGAATCCCAGCTCAAGCGCCGCGCCGACATGAAAGATAGTAGCAAGCTCTTGCCCGGCCACGGTGGTGTGCTGGACCGTATTGACGCGCTGCTGCCCACGTTGCCGCTGGCTGTGCTGATTGGATACTGGCTCTGAACCGCGGTTTTGTACTCAATGATTCATCGAAAGCACGGATGCAAAACATAACGCTACTCGGAGCCACGGGTTCGATCGGGATTTCCACTCTCGACGTCGTCGCTCGCCATCCGGACCGCTATCGCGTCCACGCGTTAACCGCCCATACCAAAGTCGTTGAACTGGCGCGTCTGTGCGCGCGTTTCCGGCCTGACGTGGCAGTGGTCGGCACAGCTTCGGCGGCGCAGGAGTTGGCGGCGCTGCTCAAGGCCGATGGGATCGGTACCGAAGTGATTTATGGCGAAGCCGCGCTATGCGACGTGGCGAGCGGTTCCGGTTGCGACACGGTGATGGCGGCCATTGTCGGTGCTGCCGGCCTCGCACCAACACTGGCGGCGGCGCGCGCCGGCAAGAAAATCTTGCTGGCTAACAAAGAGGCGTTGGTGATGTCTGGCCAGTTGTTCATGGATGCGATTGCGGCCAGCGGCGCGACGCTGCTGCCCATCGACAGCGAACACAACGCTATTTTCCAGTGCCTGCCGCAAACGTACCAGCGCAACCTCGACCACCATGGGATTGCCCGAATCGTTCTCACCGCGTCTGGCGGGCCGTTTCTTGACCGTGCTGTCGAGACGCTCGACAAGGTCACGCCGGATGAAGCCGTCGCCCATCCGAACTGGGTCATGGGCCGTAAAATTTCGGTCGACTCGGCAACGATGATGAACAAGGGCCTCGAAGTAATCGAGGCCCACTGGCTGTTTGGTGCGACGCACGACCGCATCGAGGTCGTCATTCATCCGCAAAGCGTGATTCATTCGATGGTGTCTTATCTGGATGGCTCGGTATTGGCGCAACTCGGCAACCCCGACATGCGTACGCCGATTGCCCACGCACTCGCGTATCCGGAACGCATCGTTTCCGGGGTCGCTCCGCTGGATTTGACGCAGTTGGCGAAGCTGGAATTCCGCCAACCTGATTTGCTGCGCTTTCCGTGTCTCAAGCTAGCGTATGATGCTTTGTCTACGGGGGGCAGCGCACCAGCGGTACTCAATGCGGCCAATGAAGTGGCTGTCGAAGCGTTTCTTGACGGACGCATCGGGTTCCGTCAGATCGATCAGCTGATCGCCCGGGTCATGCACGCCGCTTCTTTTGAGGCGGTTGCGGACATCGCTGGTCTGCTCGATCAAGACCGGTACGCCCGCCAACTTGCTAACTCTTTTCTGACAACATGAACCTTCTGCAAACACTTCTCGCTTTCATGGTCGCGCTTGGCACACTGGTGATCATTCACGAGTTGGGCCACTATTCGGTGGCACGTTTGTGCGGCGTCAAAGTATTGCGCTTTTCGGTTGGCATGGGAAAAGTGATCTATTCCCGCAAATTTGGCCCGGATCAGACCGAATGGGCGGTCTCGATACTGCCGCTTGGTGGCTACGTCAAGATGCTCGACAAGCGCGAGCAACCTGACGTCCAGCTCAGCGCTGCAGATCTCAAGCGTGAATTCACGAATCAATCGGTATGGCGACGCATCGCCATTGTGGCTGCTGGCCCTGCGGCCAATTTTATGCTGGCGATCCTGATTTTTACCGGGCTCTACTTGTATGGCGTGCCAGAACCAGCGGCCCGACTGCGCGCCCCGGCTGAGCAGACGGTCGCTTTTCAAGCGGGTGTGCGAGGCGGCGAACTGGTCACGTCGATCAATGGCAAGGCCGTGCAGGGTTGGTCCGACTTGCGCTGGCAACTGGTACAACTGTCGGTCGAAAAAACAGCGGCAAAGCTCGAGCTTGAACGCGCCAATGACGGTCCTTCCGGTGGCAAACGCATTACGACAGCGACGATTCCTTCCAGCGCGCTGGGTGCCGATGATCTGGAGGGAGACTTCCTTGGCAAGCTGGGTCTGGGGTTGGCACGCTCGAAAGCCACCCTCGGTCAAGTCGAATCTGGCGGTGCAGGCCAGCAGGCTGGCCTGCAATCGGGTGACCGCATCGTTGCTGTAGACGGCAAGGCCGTGACCGATGGCGATGCGTTCGTTAATCTTGTACGCGCCTCGCCGGCGACCGCGCTGAGCATGACATTGTTGCGCGCTGGTGAACAACTGTCCGTGATGGTGACACCCGCGAGCATTGTGCGCGACGGCAAGACCATTGGACAGATCAAGGTCGAGATTGCCAGTGGTATCGAGATGGTGACCTTGCGTGCTGGCCCGCTGCAGGCCATCTCTCAGGCAACAGTGCGCACTTGGGACAGCGGGATCTTGCAGCTCAAGATGCTGGGTAAGGTCATCACGGGCGAAGCCTCGATCAAAAATATTTCCGGGCCGATTACGATTGCCGATTACGCCGGACAAACCGCGCGGATCGGATTGATCACTTACCTCGGCTTCATTGCGGCCATCAGCATCGGTCTGGGGGTGATGAATCTGCTGCCCATCCCGGTTTTGGATGGGGGTCTTTTGATGTACTATTCGGTTGAAGTTTTGACCGGGCGACCTGTTTCCGAGAGGGTTGGGCAGCTCGGCCAGCGTCTTGGAATAGGCCTGTTGATGACGTTAATGATGGTTGCTGTTTTTAACGACATCGCCCGTCTGGTTTCCTGATCCGACATGGACCGCCAAGAGTATTGAACTCTGTATTGAATACAACCATAGCCAATGAAATTACACTCCGCGCTTTTCGCCCTGCCAGCTTCACCTCGTCGCCTCATCGCCCTTGCTGCCTTTGCCTTGTGTTCCGGGCAGGCATTGGCAGTAGCGCCCTTCATCGTCAAAGATATCCGCGTCGAAGGCATTCAGCGTACCGAAGCCGGTACGGTGTTTAGCTACCTGCCAGTGCGTGTCGGTGAAACGTTTAATGATGATAAAGGCTCAGCCGCTATCAAGGCGCTGTATGCCACGGGTTTTTTCAAAGATGTTCGCATCGAGGCCGATGGTGACGTGCTGGTGGTGCTGGTGGAGGAGCGGCCAGCAATTGCCGCTGTTGACTTTACTGGCATCAAGGAATTCGACAAGGATCAGCTCAATAAGGCGCTCAAGGATATCGGTCTTGGCGAGTCTCGCACCTATGACAAGGCACTGGTTGATCGCGCCGAGCAAGAGCTCAAGCGTCAGTACCTCGGGCGCGGTTTGTATGGCGTGCTGGTTACTACGACCGTGACTCCAGTCGAGCGCAATCGCGTCAACATCACGTTTGCCGTCGACGAAGGCGAAACCGCCCGCATCCGTCAGATCAATGTGGTGGGCAACAAGGCCTTCGGCGATAGTGAGATCCGCAGCCGCATCGCGCTAAGTACACCGGGCTGGTTTACTTGGTACACCAAGGCCGATCAGTATTCGAAGCAAAAATTGACCGGTGACATCGAAGCGCTCAAATCGTTTTATCTGAACCGGGGCTACCTCGAATTCCAGGTCGAATCGACCCAAGTGTCGATCACGCCGGACAAGAAAGACATTTACATCACGATCAATATCAGCGAAGGCGAGAAGTACACCGTCTCGTCGGTCAAGATCGAAGGGGAAACCTTTGGTCGTGAAGAAGAACTGCTGGCACTGACGACGCTCAAAGTGGGTGAACTCTATGCCGGTGACAAGCTCACTGCCAGCGTCAAGAAAATTTCCGAGCGGATGGGTAACTTCGGTTACGCATTCGCCAACGTCAATGCCAATCCACAGATTGACCGGGCGAAAAAAGAAGTCGCTTTCACGATTTTGATCGACCCGGGCAAGCGCGTCTACGTGCGCCGGATTAACGTAGCCGGCAATACCAAGACCCGTGATGAAGTCGTACGACGCGAATTCCGCCAGTTCGAAAACTCGTGGTACGACGGTGAAAAAATTCGTCTGTCGCGCGACCGGGTCGACAGGCTTGGTTATTTCAAGGAAGTGACGATCGACACGCCAGAAGTCTCCGGCACTACCGATCAGGTCGACATCAACATGGCCGTCACGGAAAAGCCGACAGGTAATATCCTTATTGGTGCCGGCTTCTCGAGCAGCGAAAAGCTGACGCTCACTGGCTCGATTCAGCAGGCTAACGCGTTCGGTAGCGGCACCACGGTGGGCCTCGATGTCAACACCAGCAAGCGCAATCGCACCATTGCACTGTCGCAATCGAATCCCTACTTTACCGACGAGGGTGTCAGCCGCAGCTATGAAACTTTCCTGCGTACGACGCGTCCGCCGGATATCAATACCGGCGATTATCGTGTGCAGCAGATTGGTGCCAACATGAAATTCGGCGTACCGTTTTCAGAACTCGATACGGTGTTTTTCGGCGCAGGCCTCGAACGTACCCGGGTTGAAACCTTTACCGGTGATCCGCTACACAACGACAGTCCAGAGCTATACAAGACCTATGTCCGCAATTTCGGTGATGGCACGAATGCCACTACCAATAGTTTTCCGCTGACAATCGCATGGCAGCGCGATAGCCGCGACAGCGCATTATCGCCATCGGCCGGTCGCTACCAGCGCGCCAACCTCGAATTGGCGCCGCTTGGTGACCTGAAATACTTTCGGGCGATTTATCAGCACCAGTATTTCTTGCCGCTGTTCCGTACCATCACGCTAGCAACCAATGGCGAGTTGGACTATGGTCGCGGTTATGGCGGTAAAGCGTATCCGATTTTCAAGAATTTCTATGCGGGTGGTATCGGTTCAGTCCGCGGTTTCGATAGCTCGTCACTCGGGCCAAAAGCGCTGAACGGCGACCCACTGGGTGGCTCATCTCGCGTGATCCTGAATGCGGAACTGCAATTTCCGTTTCCTGGTTCCGGAGCCGATCGCAGTTTGCGCTGGTACACGTTTGTCGATGGCGGTAACGTCTTCGCCGACCAGCAAAAGATCCAGTTTTCGGACATGCGTTATTCGGCTGGTATCGGTATTAGTTGGGTCTCACCCGTTGGTCCACTGCGCCTGAGTTACGGTAAGCCGCTCAATGCCAAGCCAGAGGATCGTCAGCAAAGTTTCCAGTTCCAACTTGGTCAGGGTTTCTGATCGGTCATTGGTTTCATCCATTTTTGCATTGCGGAGAATCGCCTTGAAGTTATCGACAACATTGTCCTCTGCCATCCGGTTTGCCGTCATCACGGCAATGTGTATGGCATCGCAGGCACACGCACAAGAAGGTCGGATTGGTTTTGTCAATACCGAACGTATTTTCCGGGAAGCCACACCGGCCAAGGCAGCTCAGGTCAAGATAGACCAAGAGTTTTCCAAGCGGGACAAGGAATTGCAGGATTTAGCCGCACGGCTTAAGGCGATGTCTGAAAAATTGGACAAGGACGCTGTCGTGATTACCGAATCCGACCGTGTGAAGCGTCAACGCGAACTGACCGACCTCGACAAGGATTTTCAGCGCAAGCAACGTGAGTTCCGCGAAGACCTGAACCAGCGCAAGAACGAAGAACTGGCTTCGGTCCTGGAGCGCACAACGCGGGTGATCAAGCAAATTGCCGAAGCTGAAAAATACGACATCGTGTTTCAGGACGCCGTCTACGCCAGCCCGCGCATCGACATTACCGACAAGGTGCTGAAGGCACTGAACAAATAACAGGGTGTAAAGAACCACGCACCCTCACCAGCATTTTTCAGGAAAGACCACCATGCCCATGCACCTGGTTGATCTGGTCGCCCGGCTGGGTGGCCAATTGATCGGTGAGTCCGGGCTGAGCATCAGCGGTATTGCGCCGCTGGAGGATGCCAGCAACGATCAAATCACCTTTCTCACCAATCCCAAGTTGCGCGCCAGTGCGGCCACGACGAAGGCCGCGGCGCTGATTCTGTCGCCGGCAGACCATGCAGCGCTGGGTAGTGAATTTGCCGGCAGCCGTATTGTCACCGACAACCCGTATGCCTATTTTGCCCGGGTTGCACAGCTGTTTGCAGCGCTCGAAGCAACACCATTTCAGGCCGGTATTCATCCGAGTGCTTGTGTCGATCCTTCCGCTAGCGTCGCCACCAGCGCCCATGTCGGACCGCACGTGGTCATCGAAGCCGACGCCGTCATTGGTGAAGAAGCCATCATTGAAGCGGGCTGCTTCATCGGTCGCGGCGCGCACATTGGTGCCGGTACCCACTTTCATGCACGCGTGACGTTCCAGTCGCGCTGCCAGATCGGCTTACGCGGGATCATTCACTCCGGTGCGGTCATCGGTGCTGACGGGTTCGGGTTTGCCAATGAGCATGGGGCCTGGATCAAAATTCCGCAGACTGGGCGCGTGATGATTGCCGACGATGTTGAAATCGGTGCTAACACCTGCATCGACCGCGGTGCGCTGGCCGATACAATCATCGAGGAGGGCGTCAAGCTCGATAACCAGATCCAGATCGGCCACAACTGCCGGATTGGCGCGCATACGGCGATGGCGGGTTGCGTCGGTGTCGCCGGCAGCGCCATGATCGGTAAGTACTGCACGTTTGGAGGTGCTGCGATGGTGCTCGGTCATTTGACGATCGCCGACAAAGTTCACATCTCCTCCGGCAGCCTGGTGACGCGGTCGATTTCTGAAGCTGGCCAGTACACCGGTTTCTATCCGCTGGCCAAAAACGCCGATTGGGAAAAAACTGCCGTCGTCGTGCGTAATTTGGGCACGATGCGTGAGAAAATTCGCACTCTTGAAAAAAACGTCAAATCGCTCATAGAAAAGAAGAATGAATAGCCTCGACATTAATCAGATCAAACTTTATTTGCCACACCGTTATCCCATGTTGCTGGTCGACCGGGTGCTGACCTGGGAGTCCGGCAAGACCATTACCGCGATCAAAAACGTCACTGCCAACGAAGAATTTTTCAACGGGCATTTTCCGCATAAACCAGTGATGCCCGGTGTACTGATGATCGAAGCACTGGCGCAGACGGCCGCACTGCTGTCGTTCCTGTCGCTGGGACAGAAACCGGATGAAAACAGCATTGTGTATTTTCTTGGTATCGACGGTGCCCGCTTCAAGCGTCCAGTCGTTCCGGGTGACCAGATTCGCATGGATGTAGAAATCGTGCGTCACACCCGCGGCATCTGGAAGTACAAGGCCCGTGCCACGGTGGATGGTCAACTTGCGGTAGAGGCCGAGCTGATGTGCACGATGCGTAATACCAATGAGGCTGTGCCTGCGGTGACCGCCTAATGACGACACGGATCCATCCGACGGCGTTGATTGATGCCCGCGCCGAGCTCGATAGCACGGTCGAAGTAGGCGCATATTCGATCATTGGACCTGATGTGGAAATCGGTGCCGGCACCAAGATCGGTCCGCATGTCGTCATTGATGGTCATACGCGTATCGGCGTCGACAACACGTTTTTCCAGTTTTCGTCGATCGGTGCAGCGCCGCAGGACAAGAAGTATGCAGGCGAACCGACCCGACTTGAGATCGGTGACCGCAATGTCATCCGCGAATTTTGTACCTTCAATATCGGCACCTCGCAAGATGTGGGCGTCACCCGTCTGGGCAACGACAACTGGATGATGGCGTATGTCCATCTGGCGCATGATTGCCAAGTGGGTAACCACGCGATCTTCGCCAACAACGCGCAACTGGCCGGTCATGTGCAAGTCGGCGACTGGGCCATTATGGGCGGCTTTTCGAATGTCCATCAGTTCTGCAAAATTGGCGCCCATGCGATGGTCGGCATGAGCACTAGCCTGACGCAAGATGTGCCGCCTTTTGTGATGTTGTCCGGTAATCCGGCTGCCGCGCATGGCATCAATATCGAAGGACTCAAGCGACGCGGCTACAGCCGCGAGCAGATCGGCGTGATTCGTCACGCGTACAAGCTGATCTACAAATCCGGCCTGACGTTGGAAGAGGCCAAGCAGGCGCTGTTGGCTGAGGAAGCCACTACGGTTGCCGACTGCTTGCCATCATTGGTACTGATACGTCAGTTTCTTGAAAATACCGGCCGTGGCATCGTCCGCTGATCCCGCCGGCACCGTCATTGCGATGGTGGCCGGTGAAAGTTCCGGCGACTTGCTGGCCAGCCGTTTGCTGGCTGGTTTGCGGCCGCAACTTCCTGATGCACGCATGCACGGTATCGGCGGTCCGCACATGGCCGAGTATGGTTTTACCAGCGACTGGCCGCTGGAAAAATTGTCGGTGCGTGGCCTGTTCGAAGTGCTCGCGCATTACCGCGAGATCACGGCCATCCGTAATTCATTGCGCGCCGGCCTGATGGCCGAACGGCCGTCGGTCTTTATCGGTGTGGATGCGCCGGATTTCAACCTCGGGCTGGAAACCGACCTGAAAAAAGCCGGTATCCCGACCATGCATTTCATCAGTCCGTCGATCTGGGCCTGGCGGGGCGGTCGCATCAAAAAAATCGAAAAAGCAGTCTCGCACATGCTGGTGGTGTTTCCGTTCGAGGAGTCGATCTATCGCAACGCCGGTATCGCTGCCACCTATGTCGGTCATCCGCTGGCAGAAATCATCCCGATGACGCCCGATGTGGGTGCTGCGCGCGCGGCGCTGAAGTTGCCCCTGGCCGCCACCGTCGTCGCCATCATGCCGGGTAGCCGGATGTCCGAACTCAAATACAATGCGGCGGCCTTCGTGGCAGCAGCGAGCCTGTTGCAGAATCGTGATCCATTGATCCGTTTCATCGCACCGATGGCAGGGCCGGAGCAGGGGCGATACTTTACCGAACTGGTTGATGCAGCCGGCTTGTCCGAAGTGCCGATTCAGTTGCTCTACGATCAGTCGCATCTGGCGATGGCGGCGGCCGATGGCGTGCTGGTTGCTTCCGGCACTGCCTCGCTGGAAGTGGCGCTGTTCAAAAAACCGATGGTGATTGCCTACAAGATGTTGCGCGCGTCATGGGAAATCATGCGTCACATGGGTTATCAGCCGTGGGTCGGGTTGCCCAATATCCTCGCGCAAGAATTCGTCGTGCCGGAGCTGTTGCAGCAGGCGGCGACGCCGCAGGCAATGGCTGATGCCTTGTGGCAGCAACTCAATGATGTCACGGGGCGCGAGCGGCTCGTCGAGCGCTTTACCCACATGCACCATGCGCTGTTGCGCGATACCGCGCGCGAAAGTGCCAACGCGGTGCTAACGCTGATCGACCAGTCACGGCCTTCCTGATCCTCCTGAACGTTTCTACCTTGACTATGCCCACTGCGCCACTCCCGTTATATGACTACCCTGATGAGCAGGTGTGCGGTGTCGATGAAGCCGGCCGCGGCCCACTCGCCGGCCCCGTCTTTGCCGCTGCCGTGATCCTTGATCCAGCCCATCCGATTAGCGGCCTGCGCGATTCCAAAAAACTCACTGAAGCCCGCCGCGATGCGCTCGCCATCGAGATCAAGGCGCATGCGCTGGCCTGGTCGATTGCCGAATGTTCGCATCAGGAAATCGATGACATCAATATTTTGCAAGCGTCACTGCTGGCGATGAAGCGTGCGGTCGATACCTTGTCGATCCTGCCGACGCTGGCGCTGATCGATGGCAATCGCTGTCCGGTAATGGCGGTGCGCGCCATCGCGATCGTCGGCGGCGATGACAAGGTCGACGCGATTTCGGCGGCCTCGATTCTCGCCAAGACGGCGCGCGACGCAGCCCTTGTCGTCCTGCATGCGCAGTACCCGGACTATGCGTTTGATCGGCACAAGGGTTATCCGACCGCACTGCATCTGGAGCGTTTGCGCTTGCACGGCGTGTCGCCAGTGCACCGCCGCTCGTATGCACCGGTGCGGCGCTTGCTGGCGCAGGGTGACGCATGAAGCCGATCAGCTCGCGCGACAACCCGATCTACAAGGAATTGAAGCTGCTGGCCACTAGCTCGCAAGCCCGCCGCAAGGCTGGCCGCACGTTGCTCGATGGCGTCCATTTGTGCGAAGCGTACTTGCAGCATCTGGGGTTGCCGCACCTGTGCATCGTCAATCAGAGTGCGACCGTCAATCAGGAAGTAGTGCCCTTGTTGATGCAATGCGAAGCCGGGCGGGTGCAATGCATCGTCCTGCCCGATTCGCTGTATCAGGCGATCAGTCAGGTTGAGCACGGCGTTGGTGTGATGTTCGTCGTCGAAACGCCGCAGTTGGTCATGCCGGCCGAGCTGGCCGGCTCCGCCGTTTTGCTCGACAATCTGCAAGACCCCGGCAACATGGGATCGATCTTGCGCAGCGCTGCGGCTGCCGGGATCGAGTACGTGTTTTGCAGTCCCGGCACCGCGTTCGCGTGGTCGCCGAAAGTGCTGCGTGCCGGCATGGGCGCGCACTTCCTGCTGAAGATATTCGAAAACGTCGACCTCGCCGAGGTCGTGCGCACTGCCAGTGTTCCGGTGCTGGCCACCAGTTCCCATGTGGCGCAGCGTGTCTACGACATCGACCTGACGCAACCGGTTGCCTGGTTGTTCGGCCATGAAGGGCAGGGCGTCGAAGAGCAATTGCTGGCACTGGCTACGCATCAGGTGGCCATTCCGCATCTCGGTGCGATGGAGTCCTTGAACGTGGCGGCGTGCGCGGCGATATGCTTTTTCGAGCAGGCCAGGCAGCGCGGCGCGCAATGACGTTGCTATGGCGTGCGCAAGCTCCATACCCGCAATGCCATATGGATTTCCAGTTGCCGGGTTGGCTCGCTCCAGTCTCCGGTTAGCGCTGTCACTGCATCGAGGCGTTGCTTGAGCGTGTTGATGTGGATGTCCAGTGCGGCGGCTGTTGCGCGTGCATGGCGGCCATGATCGAGATAGCTCAGCAGCGACGTCGCTAATCCGGCTTTGCGGGTGTCGTCGCCGGGGGCGAGCCCGCCTAGCGCAGCCTGCAGGAACAGATCGATCTCTGCGCCCGACTTCCCGGCAAATAGCATTGCATACAACGTCAGTTCGGATTCGTGGAACACGGTGCCGGAACGTCCCAGTGCCGGCAAGATGGCGAGGCAACGAGACAGCTTGTCATACGCCTCCGGCAAGGTCGAGCCTGTCGCCAGTGGGAGCGACACGACCCCTGTTGACGTCCTGCGCGGCAGATCGGCAAGCGCGGCCATCACGGTCTCCCGCAGGTCTGGCGTGACATGGCAGTTACTCAGGAACATCAGTACATCATCCATTTCGTCGAACAGGATGCTGCTCAATTCTGTCGTTCGACGCAAGTCATTGAGCAAGGTGCCGGCATCGTCCTGCCCGACCTGCAAGAGCAGCAGTTGCAGTGGACGCGACAGGTCCAGTCCGTGTCGGGCGGCGCGTTGACTATTTCTGATGGTGTCCTGGCGCGCGCGGCTGACGAGGTTGCGTAGCAATTGTGGCAAATCCTTGCGCGCAGCGGCGGTGGTATTTTCTTCGGTGAGCAGCACGACGCCCGCCACCACCGAGCTGCGTTCGAAAATGCGCACCGCGACGTCATTGAGTTCGGCGGCGGTGTGGATGATCAACCCGCCGAGCAAGCCGTGGCCGCCAACGACTGCCGACACGCGCCATACCGATCCTGCCGTACCGGCCACACCGACCGAGCGTCCCAGTACCCGGCTTTCACCGAGCGCCAGGTGAAGCGGATGATCGAACTGCCGTCGGTCGTTGACCAGTTGCCTGGTGTTGCTGGTGCCGCTGCTGCTACTGGTCCGGCAAATTTCCTGCTCGCCTTCATCGATGACCATCACATCGCCGTCCAGCATCGCGGCCACCATGTCGCAGATATCCCGCAAGCCGCCGCCTTTTGCCACCAGCGAGGTCAACCGCTCGTGGGCATCGGCAGCGTTCTGCGTATCGGCGCGCTGTTTTTCGAGATTCGCATTCGCTTCGCTGGCTTGTCGCAGCGCTTGCCGGGCCTGCTCGAACAAGCGGGCATTTTCGATCGCGACGCATGCATGGATGGCGAGGGTGGACAGGATGGACATCTCCCAGGCGTTATACGTGCGCACGTAGCGGTCGCCGACAAACAGGACGCCGATGACCACGTCGCCCGACAACAGCGGCACGCCAAGAATCGAGCGGATGTCTTCTTCGGTCACCGCCGCATCGATGAATTTATTGTGCGCAAACCGGCTGTCGGACTCGTAGTCGGACGAGCAGTAGGGCGCGCGGTTACGGGCCACGAAGCCGCAGATGCCGACGTCGCGGCTGACCCGTACGCGCTTGAATTTCTCCGAGAACGCACCGTCGGTGGCACGCACATAAAAATCACCGTGCTCGTGATCGACGAGCGACAGGTAGCCGAGGTCGCAACCGATCAGCTTGCGCGCCCGCTGCACGATTGCCTGCAGGACCTGGTCGATATCGCGCAGCGCGGTCAGGTCCTGTGCGGTTTCGATCAGTGCCATCAGGCCGCGTTCACGGGTCTGGTGATGTTCCAGACGGTCACGGACCACTATGCCCTTTTGTGTGCTGTCGAGCAGCCGCTCCTTGTCGTGTCCGTCAGGTAACGCATGCACGCGCGTCAGAAGGCGGGCGAATTCTTCCTTCGCGCCATCGGCGTGCAACAGCGTCACGATATCCTGCTGCAGTGCAGGCAGCGGGTCGGTGGCAGGTAGCAGGTGCATGGCAGGTCTCGGTGAAGGTGAAGGCAAGCGTCACGATACAGCACACATAAAATAAATCCATTTATAGCAGTAACTGCCATAGGAATTTCTGCCAGCGATTCCTAGAATAGGTCACTGCAACGGCACGTCCGACCGTTCCTGAAGGAGACTGCATGACCATTGATTCCCGCTTGCCGAATTTTCGTGCGCTCGACCCCGCTGCACGGCTTGACCACATCGTCGCCGTCGCCGGTCTGACGCCGCAAGAGCGCGCGCTCATCGCCGAACCGGGCGGTTTGCCGCTGGAGGTCGCCAATGGCATGGTGGAAAACGTCATCGGTAAATTCGAGTTGCCGTATTCGGTGGCCGGTTACTTCCAGATCAATGGTCGCGATGTACTGGTGCCGATGGTGGTCGAGGAACCATCAGTGGTCGCCGCGGCATCATTCATGGCCAAGATCATCCGCGAGTCGGGTGGTTTCCAGACCTCGAGCACCGGACCGCTGATGCGCGCGCAAGTGCAAGTCATGGAGCTGGCCGATCCGTTCGGCGCGCGCCATGCGGTACTGAACCACAAGCAGGAACTGATCACGCTGGCCAATAGCCGCGACAAGGTATTGATCGGCCTTGGTGGCGGTTGCAAGGACATCGAAGTACATGTGTTCGCTGATACTGCACGCGGTCCGATGGTCATCGTTCACCTGGTCGTCGACGTGCGCGACGCGATGGGTGCCAACACCGTCAACACGATGGCCGAAGCAGTGGCAGGGCGGATCGAAGCGATCACTGGCGGTAAGGTGCGCTTGCGCATTTTGTCGAATCTGGCCGACTTGCGGCTGGCCCGGGCGCGCGTGCAAATTCGCCCGGAACTGCTCAAGAGTGCCGATTACACGGCCGATCAGGTCATCAATGGCATCATCGATGCCTACACGTTTGCGGCCATCGATCCGTATCGGGCGGCGACCCACAACAAGGGCATCATGAACGGCATCGATCCGGTAATCGTCGCGACCGGCAACGACTGGCGCGCGGTCGAGGCCGGCGCCCATGCCTACGCTTGCCGCGACGGGCGCTATACCTCCCTGACGACGTGGGAAATCTCTGCTGCCGGCGATCTGGTCGGCACCATCGAAATGCCAATGCCGGTCGGGCTGGTCGGCGGTGCCACCAAGACGCATCCGATGGCGCGCCTGTCGCTGAAGATCATGCAACTGCGTTCGGCGCAGGAACTGGCAGAGATCGCGGTCGCGGTCGGACTGGCACAAAATCTCGGCGCGTTGCGGGCCTTGTCGACCGAAGGCATACAGCGCGGTCACATGGCGCTGCATGCGTGCAATATCGCCATCGTTGCCGGTGCCACCGGTGCCGATGTCGAGCGGATCGCACGTGAAATGGTCGCTGCCGGCGATGTGCGGGCTGACTTTGCTGCGCAATTGCTGGCGCAGTCGGCATAGAACCATCGCAACAAGCTTCACAGAATCACCCATAAAACGGTGGGCAATGACCCGCGCCACAAGGAGACCGCACCATGAACAACCGCACCCTTATTGCCGCTGCCGTCACGCTGCTGGCTGCCGCCAGTATGCCGGCGCAGGCTCAGTCTGCCAGTGATCCGATCCGGATCGGCTTTATCACCGACATGTCGGGCCCGTACGCCGACACCGACGGCGCCGGCGGCCTCGAAGCCATCCGCATGGCCGTCGACGATGCGGGTGGATCGGTACTCGGCAAGAAGATCGAGATCCTGTCGGCCGACCATCAAAACAAGGCCGATACCGCCGCCGTGACGGCGCGCGAGTGGGTGGATCGGCGCAACCTGAAATTGCTGATCGGCGGCGTCAATTCCGGTGCGGGCCTGGCCATGAACAACGTCATGGCCGAGAAAAAGCAGGTCTACATCAATATCGGTGCCGCCACGGCCAAGTTGACCAATGAGGAATGTACGCCGTACACCGTCCATTACGAATACGACACGGTAGCGCTCGCGAGGGGCACTGGTTCGGCCGTCGTGGCCGCAGGCGGGAAATCCTGGTTCTTCCTGGTGGCCGACTATGCGTTCGGTCATTCGCTGTTTGCAGATACGTCCGAGGTGATCAATGCCAGCGGTGGGACTGTGGTTGGCTCGGCCAAGCATCCGCCGACCGCCAACGACATGTCGTCATTCATCTTGCAGGCACAGGCCTCGAAAGCGCAGGTGCTGGGTCTGGCCAATGCCGGTTCGGACACCATCAATTCGATCAAGAGCGCCCGCGATTTCGGCCTGACCAAGGACATGAAAATCGCTGGCCTGCTGATGGTCATCAACGATATCCACGGGCTCGGTCTGCCGGTGGCGCAAGGCTTGCTGATGACGGATAGCTGGTATTGGGACAAGGACGAGGCGTCGCGCAAGTTTGCCAATCGCTTCTTCTTGAAAATGCAGAAAATGCCGAGCACGCATCAGGCGGCGGCGTATTCGGCAACAACGACGTATTTGCGGGCCGTGACTCAGGCCAAGACCGATGACGCCGACACGGTCATGGCCGAGCTCAAGAAGATGAAGCTCAACGATTTTTACAGCAAGGGCTATATCCGGCAGGATGGCCGCTACATCCACGACATGTATCTGATGCAGGTCAAGACCCCGGCCGAGTCAAAGAAGCCATGGGATTACCTGAAGATGGTCGCAACGATACCGGGCGAGGAAGCCTTCACCAAGGTGGCGGATTCAAAGTGTTATTTGCTGAAAAAATAAGCGGGAGAGATTCTCCTTTTATCGCGGGAGCGCGTTTTTCAATACCACTTTGGAGGGTGGGCACAGGTTCATCGTACCCACGCGAATGCCCCGCCGAACAATCGGCATTGGCGAGCGTTTCTGATTCGCGCGCGTGGGCACAAAAATCCGTGCCCACCCTCCGGGAAATGCAGGATGCCATGCCCTGTGGGGATTACTCCCACGGCGAAGAACCATCGTAGCTCGTATCTTGCATCTCGTAGCTCGTAGCTCGTAGGGTGGGCACAGGGTCATCGTGCCCACGCGAATGCCTCGCCGAACAATCGACATTGGCGAGCGTTTCTGGTTCGCGCGCGTGGGCACAAAAATCCGTGCCCACCCTACGGAAAATGCAGGATGCCGTGCCCGGAAAATGCAGGATGCCATGTCCGGAAAACGCAGGATGCCGTGCCCTGAGGTGATTACGCCCACCGCGAAAAATCATCGCAACTCGTGGCTCGGAGGGTGGGCACAGGGTCATCGTGCCCACGCGAATGCCCCGCCGAACAATCGGCATTGGCGAGCGTTTCTGGTTCGCGCGCGTGGGCACAAAAATCCGTGCCCACCCTCCGGGAAATGCAGGGTGCTATGCCCTGTGGGGATTACTCCCACCGCGAAGAACCATCGTAGCTCGTATCTTGCATCTCGTAGCTCGTAGCTCGTAGCTCGTAGGGTGGGCACAGGGTCATCGTGCCCACGCGAATGCCTCGTCGAACAATCGACATTGGCGAGCGTTTCTGGTTCGCGCGCGTGGGCACAAAAATCTGTGCCCACCCTACGGGAAATGCAGGGTGCCATGTCCGGAAAACGCAGGGTGCCATGTCCTGAGGTGATTACGCCCACCGCGAAGATCCATCGCAACTCGTAGCCCGGAGGGTGGGCACAGGGTCATCGTGCCCACGCGAATGCTCCGCCGAACAATCGGCATTGGCGAGCGTTTCTGGTTCGCGCGCGTGGGCACAAAAATCCGTGCCCACCCTACGGGAAATGCAGGATGCCGTGCCCGGAAAATGCAGGATGCCATGCCCGGAAAACGCAGGGTGCCGTGCCCTGTGGTGATTACGCCCACCGCGGAGAACCATCGCAACTCGTGGCTCGGAGGGTGGGCACAGGTTCATCGTGCCCACGCGAATGCCCCGCCGAACAATCGACATCGGCAAGCGTTTCTGGTTCGCGCGCGTGGGCACAAAAATCCGTGCCCACCCTACGGGAAATGCAGGATGCCGTGCCCGGAAAACGCAGGGTGCCATGTCCGGAAAACGCAGGATGCCGGGCCCTGAGGTGATTACGCCCACCGCGAAGATCCATCGCAACTCGTGGCTCGGAGGGTGGGCACAGGTTCATCGTGCCCACGCGAATGCCCCGATGAGCGACCAGAGTTGGCAAGAATTTTCAGTTCGCGCGCGCAAGCGCTAGAGGCCGTGCCCACCCTGTAGCGCCAAACCTGCGGCGATCAGATTCTGGCAGGTGCCGCCAATGGCATCCTACCCACGCAACGAAAATAATAAATCAATAAGCGCGCTTATCCGACTTGATTTCTTGCAAGATCATCGTGGCAATTTCTTCGATCGATTTGGCAGTCGACGACATCCATCGGATACCTTCGCGACGCATCATCGCTTCAGCTTCATTGATTTCATAGCGGCAGTTTTCGATCGCGGCATATTTGCTGCCGGGTCGTCGTTCATTGCGCACTTCCGACAAGCGGTCTGGCGCAATCGACAGACCAAAAATTTTGGCCTTGTACGGCAACAAACCGCTCGGCAGTTTGCCCCGTTCAAAATCTTCCGGGATGAGCGGATAGTTGGCGGCCTTGATGCCATATTGCATTGCCAGATACAGCGTGGTCGGTGTCTTGCCGGAACGCGAGACGCCGACCAGGATGACGTCTGCCATGGCTAGGTTTTTGTGCGACTGGCCATCGTCATGGGCCAGCGAAAAATTGATTGCCTCAATGCGATTTTTGTAGTCGTCAGAGTCGGCGATGTTATGGCTACGTCCGACTGTGTGGGTCGATTTTGCGCCCAACTCCAATTCCAGTGGCTTGACGAAGGTCTGGATCAGATCCATCACCATGCCATTGGATTGACCAATAATTTTCGACAGTTCGGACTGGATTAGCGTCGAAAAAATGATTGGTCGCTTGCCTTCGGCCTTGAATGCATCGTTGATCCGCTGCGCGGCAGCGCGCGCCTTGTCGACGGTATCAATGAACGGCATCCTGATCTGGCGAAACCGCAGGTCGAACTGCGTCAGTACTGCGTGCCCAAAAGTTTCTGCAGTAATCCCAGTGCCATCCGACACAAAAAAGACGGTGCGGTCGATTGCGCTGAGTTGGTGCGGCGTGAGGTCGGGTGAATTCATGGTTATTTGCGAGCGAGAAAAGCAGGTTGCTGAAGTCAAATCCGATGGCAGCGGTTAAAATGGCCGCCAAACTTGTCACCGGTTGGCCTAACGAAAAAAACAAAGTGTAAAGGCCAACGCGACGCACGTGCAGATTTCTTATCATCAAGTAGAGGTTGTTATGACTAACGCAGCACAAACCGGAGCAACTGCAGACACGAGTTACGTCGTTTCTTTCGAAAATTTGCGTATGACGGATGTGGATTCCGTCGGTGGAAAAAATTCGTCATTAGGTGAAATGATCAGCCAGCTTGCAGGGGCTGGCGTTCGGGTTCCGGGCGGCTTTGCCACGACGGCTCAGGCCTTCCGCGATTTCCTTTCCTTCAGCGATAACGGCGGCGCACCGCTGGCCCAGCGCATCGCCGACCGTCTGGTCGATCTTGATATCGATGACGTCCGCGCGTTGGCACAAGCCGGCACAGAGATCCGTTCATGGATCGTCGAGACGCCGTTTCAGCCGCGTCTGCAAGCCGAGATCGACACGTTCTACCAGCAACTGGTGGCCGACTCGAGCAGCGAAATGTCGTTCGCAGTGCGCTCGTCGGCAACCGCCGAAGACTTGCCGGATGCGTCATTCGCCGGTCAGCAGGAAACGTTCCTTAATGTGGTCGGCATCGACAACGTGCTCGAAGCCATGAAGCATGTGTTCGCATCGCTCTACAACGATCGCGCGATCTCGTATCGCGTGCACAAGGGTTTTACCCACGCAGAAGTCGCCTTGTCGGCCGGCGTGCAGCGGATGGTGCGCTCCGACCTTGGTGCTGCCGGCGTGATGTTTACGCTTGATACCGAATCGGGCTTCCGTGACGTGGTATTCATCACGTCAAGCTACGGCCTCGGTGAAACCGTTGTGCAAGGTGCGGTCAATCCGGACGAATTTTATGTCCATAAGCCAATGCTGGAAATGGGCAAGTTGCCTATCATCCGCCGCAACATCGGATCGAAATTGATCAAGATGGAATTTACCGGTGAGGCCAAAGCCGGCCGCTCGGTCAAGACCGTTGATGTACCAATCGAAATGCGCAATCGCTATTCGCTGGACGACAACGAAATCGTGGAACTGTCGAAGTACGCGGTCATTATCGAAAAGCACTACGGCCGCCCGATGGATATCGAGTGGGGCAAAGACGGTCGGGACGGCAAGCTGTACATCTTGCAGGCACGTCCGGAAACCGTGAAATCGCAGCAAAAAGCCACTGACGCGCAACAGCGCTTCAAGCTCAAGGGCAGCAGCACCGTGCTGGTCCACGGTCGTGCCATCGGCCAGAAAATTGGCGCCGGTCCGGTCCGCGTGATCCACGATGCGGCTGACATGGAACGCGTCCAACCGGGCGACGTACTGGTCGCCGATATGACCGACCCGAACTGGGAACCGGTCATGAAGCGTGCTGCGGCGATCGTCACTAACCGTGGTGGCCGAACCTGCCATGCTGCGATCATCGCGCGTGAGTTGGGCGTACCTGCGGTTGTCGGTTGCGGCGATGCGACTGAGATACTAAAGGACGGTACCTTCGTCACTGTCTCGTGTGCCGAAGGCGACGAAGGCAAAATCTATGATGGCTTGCTCGAAACCGAAATCACCGAAGTGCTGCGCGGCGAACTGCCGAAGCTGCCACTGAAGATCATGATGAACGTCGGCAATCCGCAGCTGGCCTTTGATTTTCAGTCGATTCCGAACAATGGTGTCGGTCTGGCGCGTCTCGAGTTCATCATCAATAACAACATCGGCGTGCATCCGAAAGCCATCCTCGAGTATCCGAATATCGATGCTGACCTGAAGAAGGCCGTCGAATCCGTTGCCCGTGGTCACGCTTCGCCGAAAGCGTTTTATGTCGACAAGCTGGCTGAAGGCATGGCAACTATTGCTGCCGCTTTCTGGCCTAAGCCAGTCATCGTGCGCTTGTCCGACTTCAAGTCGAACGAATACAAGAAGCTGATCGGCGGATCGCGTTACGAGCCGGATGAAGAAAACCCGATGTTGGGTTTCCGCGGTGCGGCACGTTATTTGTCGGCTGATTTTGCCGAGTCGTTCGAGATGGAATGTTTAGCGATGAAGCGCGTGCGCAATGACATGGGTCTGACCAATGTTGAAATCATGGTGCCGTTCGTGCGTACGCTCGGACAAGCCGAAAAAGTCGTCAACCTGCTCGGCAAGAATGGCCTCAAGCGTGGTGAAAATGGTTTGCGCCTGATCATGATGTGCGAAGTGCCATCGAACGCGATTCTGGCGGAACAGTTCCTTGAGTTCTTCGACGGTTTCTCGATCGGTTCGAACGATCTGACCCAGCTGACGCTCGGTCTGGATCGTGACTCCGGCATGGAATTGCTGGCGGCCGACTTTGACGAACGTGATCCGGCAGTGCGTGCGCTGCTGTCGAAAGCGATTGCGGCGTGTCGCGCTGCGGGCAAGTACATTGGCATCTGCGGTCAGGGTCCTTCGGATCATCCTGACTTTGCCGAATGGCTGATGCTGGAAGGGATCGAGTCGATTTCCTTGAACCCTGATTCGGTGATCGATACCTGGCAAAAACTGGCCGCGCTGAACAAGCCGGCCTAAAAAGCGAAGGGACTGTCACAATAAAGCATCTACCGATTTCGGAAAATGCCTCAATATAGTCATCAACCCCGGATCACTCGTGGCTACCGGGGTTTTTTTTGGGGAGGAATAATCATGGCGCAATGGATGATGTGGACGGCTATTGCCGGAGTACTGGTCACCCTTGAAATATTTTCCGGGACGTTTTATTTGCTGATGATTGCCGTCGGTGCAGGTGCCGGCGCCATGGCCGCTTATGCGGGATTGGACACGCCGATGCAATTCCTGATGGCGGGCATAGTCGGTGTCGGCGCGACGATTGCGCTCAACCGCAGTAAACTGGGCAAGGGCAGCCGCCTTGTTGCGGCGCGCGACCCCAACATCAATCTCGACGTCGGACAAATGATCACGATCGATGTGTGGCAGCATCCTGTTGGTGGCCGTCCGGCTGCGCGGGCACGGTATCGCGGCGCGCTGTGGGACGTCGAATACATTGGAGCCGAGGTTCCGCAGGCTGGCGTGCACGAGATAAGGGAAGTTCGCGGCAGTTGTCTGCTCGTGGTGATGCCTTCTGAAAAACCCCATCCCCAACCGATTTCACAACCAAAGAGGTAAGCCATGGAATTAAGTTTTGGTAGCGTCTCCCTGATTCTTTTCATTCTGGCGGTGGTCTTCGTGATGAAGACCATTAATATTGTCCCGCAGCAGCACGCACTGGTCATCGAACGACTCGGCCGGTACCACACAACGCTTGCCCCTGGCTTGCATATTGTGATTCCGTTTATCGACCGCGTCGCTTACAAGCACATCCTGAAGGAAATCCCTTTGGACGTGCCACCACAGGTCTGTATCACCAAGGACAACACCCAGTTGCAGGTCGACGGCGTGCTGTATTTTCAGGTGACCGATCCCAAGCTGGCTTCTTACGGCTCATCGAATTACCTCGTTGCGATTACCCAGTTGGCGCAAACTACGCTGCGTTCAGTGATCGGCAAAATGGAACTCGACAAGACGTTCGAGGAACGCGAACAGATTAATATCGCCATCGTCAATGCGATCGACGAGTCAGCCGCCAATTGGGGCGTGAAAGTCATGCGCTACGAGATCAAAGACTTGACGCCACCGAAAGAGATTTTGTTAGCGATGCAAGCGCAAATCACGGCCGAACGGGAAAAGCGTGCGCTGATTGCGGCATCGGAAGGCCGCCGGCAAGAGCAGATCAATATCGCCGATGGGGAACGTCAAGCACAAATTGCCCGGTCCCAAGGCGACCAGCAGGCATCGATCAATCGCGCCCAAGGGCAGGCCGCAGCCATCGTGGCATTGGCTGAAGCCAATGCCGATGCGCTGCGCAAAACCTCGTCGGCGATTCTGGAGCCGGGTGGTTCCGATGCGGTTAACTTGCGGGTGGCAGAGCAGTATGTCGCCGCGTTCTCGCAACTGGCCAAGACGAATAATTCGATTATCGTGCCAGCCAATCTCAGCGACATCAGCGGTCTGATTGCCGGTGCCATGCAGGTGGTGAAGTCGCAGCAGAAGGGGTGACGCACGATTTTTTTTGCAAGCTGCGGGCAAAGTTAGTTCGCGCGCGTGGGCACGATACCCCTGTGCCCACCCTACGAGGCACCAATGCAGTAGGTAGGGTGGGCACAGCACTACCGTGCCCACGCGAAGGCACCTCACAGCAATAGCAGACTACCGCCGATGCGTCTTCATCGCCTGCGCCACCTCGCGCTGACCATCGCGGTCACGCTCGGTGGCGCGTTTGTCGTGTTGCTTCTTGCCTTTGGCGAGGCCGATTTCAAGCTTGATGCGTCCAGCCACGTAATGCAGGTTGATGGGCACCAGCGTATAGCCGGAGCGCTCAACCTTGACGATCATCTTCTTGATTTCAGCGGCGTGCAGCAGGCACTTGCGCGTGCGCGTCGCTTCAGGGTGGACGTGTGTCGAGGTCGATGTCAGGGCACTGATGTGCGCGCCGAACAGGAACACTTCGTTGCCACGTACGATGACGTACGCTTCCTTGAGCTGGACGCGGCCGGCACGAATCGATTTGGCTTCCCAGCCTTGCAGCGAGAGGCCGGCTTCGAAGCGTTCTTCGACAAAGTAATCGTGGAATGCTTTTCTGTTATCAACTATGGTCATGAGGTAAAGATCGATGCGGTCGGTTAGAATTTCGGATTAATGAATTTATCAAGCGGTTCAAACAATGGCAGTCGTTCACAAATCCGTTTTTCTGGGCTACAGCGCCGAACAAATGTTCACGCTAGTAGACAAGGTCGAAGACTATCCCATATTTCTCCCATGGTGTGGTGGCGTTGAAGTGCGCTCGCGCGAAGACAACAAGCTGACCGCGACCATGAGCATCAATTATCGCGGCATCCGGCAAACTTTTACCACCGAAAATACCAACCAGCCACCGGAATTGATGACCATGCGACTGGTCGATGGTCCGTTTAAATTACTGAACGGGACCTGGACTTTCAAGCCCTTGCGCAGCGATGCCTGCAAGATCGACTTCGAACTGCACTACGAGTTTTCGAACCGGTTGGTCGAGGGTGTCATCGGGCCGGTGTTCAATATCATCGCGAATAGTTTTGTTGATTCATTTTGCAAGCGTGCCGAGGTGGTCTATGGCTGAGCCGTTGATGCCGGTGCAGGTTTGCTACGCCACACCTGCCGAGCAACGTCTGGTCGATCTGGCCATGCCTGTCGGTAGCACCGTAGCCGACGCGGTGCGCAGTGCGATGCCTGACATCGACCTTGCCCAGCATCGGGTCGGCATTTTTAGCAAACTGAAAACGCCGGAGACGGTGTTGCGTGAGCATGACCGGGTGGAGCTCTACCGTCCGCTACTGGCAGATCCCAAAGATGCCCGGCGCAAGCGCGCCAAGTCCGTTTGATGCGACACGTCAACGGCAGTCGCTGACCATTTTCCGGACGTTGCGTATTTCAACTTCACGCTGTTCATCATTCATGATGTAACGCTCGCCGCTTTTAGTGGTGCTACTGATGCGCATGCCATCTTCCAGACTGCGCTGATACGCTCTGGCTCTTGCGCAATTGGCTGTCTTGTCAGCCGCATCGGCTTTTTCGTTGGCAGCTATTTTGTCCTTGTCGGCTTGCTCCATCCGGCGTTTGCGGAAATCTGCGTTGCGCTCTGCGGTGGTTAACTGCGCTTCCACAGAGGTTGTCACAGGGCTCGCAGCGGCTGCCTCCTCAAGTTGCGTACGCAGTACTGTGGCGGGTTCTTTCAGAATATCCTTGCGGGCTACCGAGGCCGGTGGCGGTCTGTCCGAAAACTGCTTTGCGCCTTTGGCATCAAGCCACACGTATTGCGCTGAGGCGGTACTTGACAGTAGCAAGGTAGTGATGATGGCCAGAGATTTCAGGAAGGACGGAGTCATGGTTTTCCTCTTGTTGATCTTGATTAACTGATGGTCACGATTTCGCCACGCTTTGGCACGACTGTCAATGCGCAGGAGTCGTCAAGCAAAGACAGGGATCGAAACTACGACGCCGCAGGGGATGTCTGTATAATTCGATTTTGCGCCAATAGGAAATACGATGCGTCTTCTTCAAAAGGCACTCACATTCGATGATGTGCTGCTCGTCCCGGCTTATTCAAACATTCTCCCCAAAGATACCCTGCTGCAAACGCGCCTGTCGCGCAACATCATGCTCAATATTCCATTGCTCTCTGCAGCGATGGACACGGTGACTGAATCCCGTTTGGCAATTGCGATGGCGCAAGAGGGTGGCATTGGCATCATCCACAAAAACCTGACCCCGCGCGAGCAGGCTCGGGAAGTCTCACGCGTCAAGCGATTCGAGTCCGGCGTGGTGCGCGACCCGATCACGATTCCGCCGAACATGAAAATTCGCGATGTGATTTCGTTGTCGGCGCAGCATGGCATCAGCGGATTTCCTGTCGTTGAAGGCAAGATGGTCATCGGTATCATCACCAATCGCGACTTGCGTTTCGAAGAGGAACTCGACGCAGAAGTCCGCGCCAAGATGACCGTGCGTGAAAAGCTGGTCTTCGTCAAGGATGGTGCCGAACTGTCCGAAGCTAAACGGCTAATGAACAAGCACCGCCTTGAGCGCGTCCTGGTTGTCAACGATGACTTCGAACTGCGCGGCCTGATCACCGTCAAGGACATCCAGAAATCGACCGAACACCCGTTTGCCTGCAAGGACGAGCATGGCAAATTGCGCGTCGGTGCCGCTGTCGGCGTCGGTGCGGACAATGACGAGCGGATCGAATTGCTCGCTGCCGCTGGCGTCGACGTCGTCGTCGTCGATACCGCGCACGGCCATTCGCAAGGCGTGCTGGATCGCGTCAAATGGGTCAAGACCAATTTCCCGCATATCGATGTCATTGGCGGCAACATCGCCACGGCAGCAGCAGCAAAAGCGCTTGCCGATTATGGTGCCGATGGCGTCAAAGTAGGCATCGGTCCAGGTTCGATTTGCACCACGCGCATCGTCGCTGGTGTGGGCGTGCCGCAAATTTCCGCGATCTCGAATGTGGCACAGGCACTCAAAGGCACCGGCATTCCGTGTATCGCCGATGGCGGCATCCGCTTCTCGGGGGATATCTCGAAAGCGCTAGCGGCAGGTGCTTCCAGCGTCATGATGGGCAGTATGTTCGCTGGTACCGAAGAAGCACCGGGTGAAGTCATCCTGTTCCAGGGGCGCAGCTACAAGTCGTATCGCGGTATGGGCAGTATGGCTGCGATGGCCGACGGATCAGCGGATCGGTATTTTCAGGATGCTGGCAGCGGCAACGATAAATTCGTTCCCGAAGGAATCGAAGGCCGTGTCGCCTACAAGGGCAGTGTGCTGGCGATCTTGTATCAACTGGTCGGTGGCGTACGTTCGTCAATGGGCTACTGCGGTTGCGCCACGATCGAAGAGCTGCGCGAAAAAGCCGAGTTTGTCGAGATTACCTCGGCCGGCATGCGCGAGTCGCATGTGCACGATGTTCAGATCACCAAGGAAGCGCCGAACTATCGCGCTGATTAAATGATCGTTGCTGTTGTCCGGCAGGGCTGGCGGTCTTCCGTGCAGCCCTGCTGACGTTTTATTGACCCGTATTTTTTATATCGACCACGCCATGCATTCCAAAATTCTGATCCTCGATTTCGGCTCCCAGGTAACGCAGTTGATCGCGCGTCGCGTGCGCGACGCGGGCGTATTCTCCGAAGTCTTTCCGTACGATGTGAGCGAAGAATTCGTCCGCAATTACGGTGCCGCTGGCGTCATTTTGTCGGGCGGTCCGAACTCGGTGATTGAAGGCGATACGCCACGTGTGCCGCAAGCCGTCTTTGAACTTGGCGTGCCGGTACTCGGTATTTGTTACGGCATGCAGGCGATGGCGGATCAGCTGGGTGGCAAGGTCGAAAACGGCACCCTGCGAGAATTTGGATATGCCGAAGTGCGTGCCCACGGCCACACCGCACTGCTCGATGGCATCAGCGATTTCACCACGGATCAAGGCCACGGCATGCTCAAGGTCTGGATGAGTCATGGCGACAAGGTGACCGAACTGCCGACCGGTTTCAAGCTGATGGCGTCGACCGAGAGCTGCCCCATTGCGGCGATTGCCGATGAAGCACGGCACTTTTACGCAGTGCAATTTCATCCCGAGGTCACGCACACGCTCCAGGGCAAAGCAATTTTCAGTCGCTTCGTACATGAAATCTGTGGCTGCCAATCCGATTGGAATATGCCTGACTACATCAATGAAGCAGTGGCATCCATCCGTGAGCAAGTTGGCAGCGACGAAGTCATCCTTGGTTTATCCGGTGGTGTCGACAGCAGCGTCGCTGCAGCGCTGATCCACCGCGCCATCGGCGACCAACTGACCTGCGTATTCGTGGATCATGGCTTGCTGCGCCTCAATGAAGGCGACATGGTCATGGACATGTTCGCCAATAATCTCGGCGTCAAGGTTATCCGCATCGATGCCAGTGAGCAGTTCATGCACCACCTCGCCGGCGTCACTGATCCTGAAGCCAAGCGCAAGATCATCGGCCGCGAATTCGTCGAGGTGTTTCAAGTCGAATCAGGCAAGTTGAAAAATGCCAAATGGCTGGCGCAGGGCACGATTTATCCGGACGTCATTGAAAGCGCCGGCAAGGGTAAAAAAGGTCACACGATCAAGAGCCATCACAATGTGGGTGGCTTGCCCGACACGCTGAACCTGAAATTGCTCGAGCCATTGCGCGAACTGTTCAAGGATGAAGTGCGGGCTCTTGGCGTGGCGCTCGGCTTGCCGCCAACGATGGTGTACCGCCATCCTTTCCCGGGCCCGGGTCTGGGCGTGCGCATACTCGGTGAAGTCAAGAAGGAATACGCCGACATGCTGCGTAGCGCCGATGCGATCTTCATCGAGGAGCTGCGCGCGTGCACGCTCGACCTGCCGGCCGGGATCGATCAGCAAGGCATCGTCAAGAACTGGTACGAGGGTACCAGCCAGGCGTTTGCCGTATTCCTGCCGGTGAAGTCGGTCGGTGTGATGGGCGATGGCCGAACCTATGAATATGTGGTGGCGTTGCGTGCGGTGCAAACGCAGGATTTCATGACCGCACACTGGGCGCACTTGCCGCACGAATTGCTGGGCCGGGTATCGAACCGGATCATCAATGAAGTGCGCGGCATTAACCGCGTGGTCTACGATATTTCGGGCAAGCCACCGGCGACGATTGAGTGGGAATAATGATAGAGATCGAAGCCAGTCAGCATTGAGTCTTCGGGCCCCTGATGTTTCAGGGGCTTTTTGCGTTTCGGGACCTGACGTCGCAAAAAGGAAAGGACACATCACCATGGTTACACTGACACCACCAACTGATCCGCAACTGCACACGCTGCTACGCGACCTCGGTGAACTGATCCGCCAGTCACGTCGGCAAGCGTTGCGCGCCGTTGATGCGATCCAGGTCCGGACATGCTGGCAGATGGGGCGGCACATTATCGAATTCGAGCAAGGTGGGCTGGAGCGAGCGGCTTATGGGCAGCGCTTGTTGCAGGAATTGGCAAAAGTATTGACGGCGGAGTTTGGTAGAGGGTTCGATGCATCGAACTTGCGCTACATGCGCTTGTTCTATCAAGCATTCCCAAAGTGTGACGCACTGCGTCACGAATTGAGCTGGACCCATTACCGCACACTGTTACGGGTCGACAGCGCGACTGCCCGCGACTGGTACATGAACGAAGCCGTTACGCAAAACTGGAGTACCCGTGCACTGGAACGACAGATCAGGACCTTGTATTACGAACGCTTGCTATCGAGTCAGGATCGCGCTGCTGTCGAGCAGGAAGCCGTGGCCAAGCTGGCTGGTCTCGATGCGTCTCCACGCGCCTTCGTGCGCGATCCGGTGGTACTGTAATTCCTCGGCTTGCCGAACGCAGGCACGCTGCTGGAATCCGATCCCGAGCAGGCGCTGATGACGCAGTTGCAGGAGTTTCTGCTGGAGCTGGGCAAAGGCTTTGCCTTCGTCGCACGGCAGCAGCGTATCAGTACCGAGAGCAAGGATTTCTTCATCGACCTGGTGTTCTACAACTTCCTGCTCAAGTGCTTCGTGATCTTTGATCTCAAGCGTGGCGAACTGACGCATCAGGCCATCGGCCAGATGGACATGTACGTGCGGATGTATGACGAGCTCAAGCGTGGCCCGGATGATAATCCGACCGTCGGCATCATCCTGTGTACGCAGAAGGATGCGTCGGTGGTGCGCTACTCGGTGTTACAAGGAAACGAGCAATTGTTTGCCAGCAAATACAAACTGGTGCTGCCGAGCGAAGAAGAGTTACGCGCCGAGCTTGACCGCGAGCGTAGCGTCATTGATGACGGGCGCGCCAGCTAACATCAGTACGGATGATGCCTCGCTGCCCCCGTTCTGCGAAAGGCGATCTTAAGTGTTGTACTTGCCAGAATTGCCGTGCAATAAAAATGCTATTGATGTGTCCGTATTCATACGCGGTGCCTGCTTTACATGGTAATGTCCGGCCCATGCGCACCTCCTCCCTGAAACATATCGCCGTGTTGTTGTTCGTCATTGTCATGACGAACCTCTGCGTCTGGAGTTTCAGTGCTGACAGGCTTGCGCACGAACTTGAACATAATCACGTTGCGTTAGTAACTGCCGCGCATGCGCATGTTGACGCTGCCGGCGTTGAGCTTGAAGAACGCAGTTCCAGCTCTTACATCATTGACAACGACAACGAGGCCCCATCCGGTTTCGTGGCGCATCAGGTATTGCATGCCGTCGATCACCTGCAATTTTTCCCTGATACTGCCCCGAGCAGGATGTTCCTCTCTGCCATGGTCAGTATCGCGCCACTGCACTTCACCGAGCAGGCGCTTCCTGCGCTGACCCGCGATCCGCTTTTCCGTCCGCCCCGTCACTTTTCAGCCTAACTCCGTCTGTACCTAGCCGCAGAGCCAGTCTCTGCTGGCTGATCCTGGTACACGTCGGGTTGATCGCCTGCTTTTTTTTCGGCAGCGGTACTGGCAATCTCTTTCTTCACAATCACTTCCATTGCCGCCGCGATCGGTACCGTTTGCGCGTTGCGCAACCTGATATCGGCAGCACCCGCTTGACCTCCTCCGGGAACAATCATGAAAAAAAGAATTCTCCTCTCGCCGCTGTGCATGAGTCTGTCCATCGCATTGACGCTGGGCTTGAGCAGCCACCTAATGGCAGCCGAGCGACAAGCCATCTTCGCGGTCACGCAGCAGCAGATGCAGTCGCTGGCCATACGGACCGAGGCCTTGCAGCGCGATGCCGCGCCGGTCGTACTAAGCTTGCCCGCGCAGGTGACGGTACCGGCAAATCGACAGCAGATAATCAGCGCACCGCTGGCCGGTCTGGCCGTGCAATTGTTCGTGCAACCGAATCAAGCCGTGAAACAGGGCGCGCCGCTGCTGCGCATCGTCAGCCAGGAACTGGGGCCGTTGCAACTGCAATTGATGCAAGCCGATAGCCGAACCAAGTTGTCGCGCCTCGCTGCCCAGCGCGAACGCGCCTTGTTCGACGAGGGCATCATTGCGCGTCGCCGGGTGCAGGAAGCCGAAGCAGCGCTCGCCGATAACGAAGCCGTGCTGCGTCAGGCTCGAGCGGCGCTGGGTCTGGCTGGCATGTCGGCGCCATCGATCACGCGCGTCCTCGCGTCCGGCAAACTCGACGATGGCGTCACATTGCATGCGGCGCAAGCAGGCGTCGTCACCAGCATCGATGTCAAACCCGGGCAGCGCGTTGATCCCGCCATGGCGCTGTTGCAACTGGCACAAATCGATCGTCTGATACTGGAAATTCAAGCGCCAGCCGCCGAGGCGAGCAATTGGCGTGTCGGCAGCAAGCTGACCTTGCTGGGTCGAACGGGCAATGCCAGCATCGCGAGCATCAGCCCGCTCGTGACACCCGACAGTCAGACCGTAGCGATCCGGGCCGAACTCGATGCCGGCAGCGACCTGCGGCCGGGCGAATTCATCATGGTGCAATTGCCACTGCCCGGCAACAAGGACAGTTGGGATGTGCCCTTGGCGGCACTGGCCCACGAGGGCGCTGGGGTCTATGTCTTTGTGCGTGGTGCCGATGGTTTTGAGGCGCGCAAGGTCAGGCAGATTAGCGCTGCCGGCCAGCGCGTGCGCATTGCCGGATCACTCAAGGCGGGCGAGTTGATCGCAGTCTCGGGCGTGGTCGCGCTCAAAGGGTCATGGCTGGGTGAAAAGGGAGGCGAATGATGCTCGCCCGCTTGATCCAGTTTTGCTTATCCCAGCGTCTGTTCGTGCTGCTGGCTACGCTAATGGTCGGCGGTGCCGGCTGGTTTGCCTTCTTGCAATTGCCGATCGACGCCTTCCCGGATGTCTCGAGCACGCAGGTCAAGATCATCATGAAGGCGCCCGGCATGACACCGGAAGAAGTCGAAAGCCGCATCGCGGTGCCGATCGAAGTCGAAATGCTCGGCATCCCGAAGACTAAAATTTTACGGTCGGTCACCAAGTACGGGATGGCCGATGTCACCATTGATTTTCAGGATGGCACCGATATTTACTGGGCGCGCCAGCAAGTGAGCGAACGTCTGGGCGGCATCACCGACAGCCTGCCCAGCGGCATCAGTGGCGGCATGGCACCGATTACCACACCGTTGGGCGAGATGTTCATGTTCACCATCGATAGCGATCGCTTGTCGCTGGCAGAACGGCGTAGCTTGCTGGACTGGGTGATTCGCCCTGCGCTGCGCACCGTGCCCGGGGTGGCCGATGTGAATGCGCTGGGCGGCATGGTGCGCTCGTTCGAGGTCGTCCCCAACGCGCTGGCGATGACGGCCAGCGGCGTCACCATGGCGCAGCTGCAGGAAGCAATCCGCGCCAACAATCGCAATGATGGTGCCGGCCGCCTCGGTGAAGGCGACGAGGTCTTGCTGGTGCGTAGCGAAGGCAGTATCTCCAGCCTCGACGATTTGCGTGCTGTCGTGGTCAAGGTCAACAGTGGCGTCCCGGTACGCGTCGGTGCGCTCGCCGAAGTGCGCATTGGCGCATTGACCCGCTATGGCGTCGTCACGCAAAACGGCAAGAGCGAAGCCGTGCAGGGTCTGGTGTTGGGACTGGCCGGCGCGAATGCGCAGCAAGTCGTCGAGGGAGTGCGCAAGAAACTTGCTGACTTGAAGCCGACCTTGCCCGAAGGCGTCACGCTCAACGTGTTTTATGACCGCGCCGATCTGGTGTCGAAGGCGGTCGGTGCGGTCTCGAACGCACTGATGGAAGCCACGGTGATCGTCATCGTCCTGCTCGGCCTGTTCCTCGGCAATGTACGCGCCGCGCTGACCGTAGCGCTGGTGTTGCCGCTGGCGGCGCTGATTACCTTTATTCTGATGCGCGGTTTTGGCATGTCGGCCAATCTGATGAGCCTGGGTGGATTGGCGATTGCGATCGGCATGCTGGTCGATGCCTCCATCGTTGTCGTGGAAAATATCGTGCAGCGATTGGCGCATGATCCGAGCGCCGGCAAATTGCCACGCCTGCACCTCATTTATCGTGCCGTGCGCGAAGTCGCTGCGCCGGTGGCCTCCGGCATCCTGATCATCATCACGGTGTTTCTGCCCTTGCTCACACTGCAGGATCTCGAAGGCAAATTCTTTGCACCAGTGGCATTGACGATTGTCTTCGCACTGGCCGGGTCGCTGCTGCTGTCGCTGACCGCGATTCCGGTCTTTGCGTCGTACTTGCTGCGTGACGTCAAACATCAGGAGCCATGGCTGCCGCGCAAACTGCTGGCGTTGTACGCGCCGCTGCTGGCGTGGGTGTTACGCAGTCAGCGCTCGGTCGTCATCGGTGCCATCGTCATGCTGATCGGGGCGGGGGCGGTCTACACCCAGGTTGGCAAGACCTTCATGCCAACGATGGATGAGGGCGACCTGATCGTCGGTATCGAAAAGCTGCCGACCGTCAGTCTGGAGCAAAGCGCCGCGCTGGACCTGAAGATCCACCAGGCCTTGATGCGGGCATTGCCCGAAGTCACGGGCGTGGTGGCACGCGCCGGTGCCGACGAAATGGGGCTCGATCCGATGGGCTTGAACCAGACCGACACCTACCTGTTGATGACGCCACGCAGTCAGTGGCGCGTGAAAAACAAGGAGGCGATGATCGACGAAATCCGCAAGGTGCTCGATCCGCTGCCCGGCATCAAGTACAGCTTCACGCAACCGATCGAAATGCGGGTCAGCGAAATGATCATTGGCGTGCGCGGCGATATTGCCGTCAAAGTATTTGGTCCCGACCTTGGTCAGTTGAACAAGTACGCCGCTGAAGTCGAAGCGGTGCTCAAGACCATCCCCGGTAATCAGGATGTCTACACGGTCCAGAACGACGGCGTGCACTATCTACGCGTGGTGGTCGATCGCCTGCAGGCCGGTCGGCTCGGATTGACGATCGAGGAAATCCAGGATGCGCTGCGAGTGCAGATCGAAGGACTGCAGGCGGGCAGCGCCATCGAAGGCAACCGCCGCACGCCGATCGTTCTGCGCGCCACCGAATCGGTACGGTTGTCACCGACCGAATTTGCCGCCACCCGCATCACCGCCAGCGATGGTACCAGCGTGCCACTGACCAGCGTGGCCAGGCTGGAACGGGCGACCGGACCGGTCAAGATTGATCGCGAAATGGGCAGTCGCTACAGCGTCGTCATCGCCAATGTCAGCGGGCGCGATCTGGTCGGCTTCGTTCAGGAAGCCCAGGCCAGCGTGGCCAGCAAGCTCGCTTTGCCGACCGGTTATCGCATTAGCTGGGGTGGGCAATTCGAGAACCAGCAGCGTGCGGCCAAGCGTCTGAGCATCGTGGTGCCAGTCGCGCTCGGGCTGATTTTCATTGTGCTGTTTTCTACCTTTCGGTCGGTCCGCCAGTCGCTGCTGATTCTGGCGATCATTCCGTTTGCGCTGGTCGGCGGCATCGTCGCGTTATGGCTGACTGGCGAGTATCTGTCGGTACCGGCGTCGGTCGGCTTCATCGCGCTGCTCGGCATCACGGTCCTCAACGGTGTCGTGCTGGTCAGTTACTTCAACCAGTTGCGCGACGAAGGGATGGCGCTGCTCGACGTCGTCACGCAGGGCGCCCGCCGGCGCCTGCGTCCCGTGCTGATGACGGCATCGATTACCGCCTTCGGCCTGATCCCGCTGCTGTTCGCCACCGGCCCCGGCTCCGAAATCCAGCGACCGCTGGCCATCGTCGTCATCGGTGGCCTGGTCACGGCTACCGCACTGACGTTGATGCTGTTACCCATCCTTTATTTGCGCTTCGCGTTTGCGAAGCAGGAGCGTTCCGATGTCTGACCTTTGCCTGACCTTGCTGTGCCCGCCCGCACTGGAAGAACGCGTACTCGATACGCTGTTGATGACTCCCGAAATTGTCCTCTTCACCAGCAGTCGGGCCGCCGTCCATGGCGTGCATCCCGAACGTCTCAGTGCCAGTGAACAGGTGCTGGGTCTGGCCGTCATGACCCAGATCCAGGCGCTGCTGCACGAAGCCGACCGCACGCACTTACTGGCGTGTCTGGCAGGCAGTTTTGCCGGTACCGGCTTGCGCTATTGGCTCACACCGGTGACTGCAACAGGAGAATTTTTATGACGCCAATTCTATGGAGGACGCTGGTCGCCAGCGCGGCGTTGTCGGCCAGTAGCGCGCTGGCTACCGAACCTCTTGGCATCGCGGCCCTGCCGCAGAGTGCTGTCCACTATCCGCTGTTGCTGCCGACGGCCGCGGTGCGGCCGCTGATCGACCAAACCCCGAGCGTTGCAGCGGCGCGTGCCGGGCTGGCGGTCGCGCGTCAGGATGCCGGCTTGCTGACCGACTCGCCGTACGAATGGACGGCCAAGGTGACGACGCAACGCCGCACCGTCGATACCGGCGCCCGGTACGGCGAGTGGAACGCCGGTATCGAGCGCACATTACGCCTACCCGACAAAGCGCGTGCCGATGGCAGTCTGGCGCAAGCGACGCTGGACGAAGCAAAAGCCCGCCATGGCGAAGCGCTGCATGACATGACACGCGACTTGCTCGGTTTGTGGCTGGACTGGGCTCATGCCGAACAGGGACAAGCGCTATCGCTGCGGCATTTACAGGCCTCGCAGGAGAATTTACGCATCGTAGAAAAACGCGTCAAGGCAGGCGATGCCGCCCGGCTTGATGCCAGCCTCGCGCGCGCCGAACTGGCTGAACAACAGCGTGCCAGTATCGAGGTCAAGACGGCTGTGGCCGTGGCCTGGGCGCATTTGCAGGCGCGCTTTCCAGGCTTCGACCGCGACCTCTCGGCGTTCCCCGCTGCGCTGCCACTGGTGGGCGACGGCTCACTCTGGCGTGCGCGTATTCTGGATCAAAGCGATGAGCTGAAAACTGCAGAAGCCCAAATGCAGAAGATGCAGGCGCGCGGTGCGCGGGCGCACGCCGAGAAGATACCTGATCCTACCGTGGGCCTGTTCACTGCCTCCGAAGTCGGCGGTCGCGAGCGCCTGACCGGCATCATGTTCAGCATTCCGATTCCCGGTTCGCAGCGCACTCGTCACGCCGACAGGTCGGTGCATGCCGATGAGATGTCACGTCAGGAAGTCGCTTCTAAAAAACGCCAGCTTGATGCGGTGATCGGTGCTGGGTTTGCGCGCACACAGGGTGCGTTTGAAGGCTGGCAGATCGCCGAAACGGGCGCGGCCGACATGCAGGACAACGCCCGCCTGATGGCGCGTGCGTATGCATTAGGTGAAGCCGATCTGCAAGCGCTGCTAAGCGCAAGGCGGCAAGCCACCACCGCTGCCCAAAACGCATTGAGCGCAAAAGTAGCCGCCAGTCGCAGTTACTACGGACTGCTAGTCGATGCCCATCTGATCTGGGACATGGCGCACGAATGAGCGATTTTTTCCGGACGACCACTTCACATTGACTCGGAGTATTCATGTTTGCAAGATTATTTTCAGGGAGCGGGCCCGTCCCCGCGCTAGCCCCCATGACGCGACAGCGTATTTTCTGGTCCGGCCTCGCTGGACTGGTGCTGTATTTTTTACTGGTCACCCTTAGCCATGCGCACGGCATTGCCGAAGGCGACAAAGGCTATATCCAGGAAATCTCCGGCGTCCATTTTCTGGCTTTCGTCTACCTCGGCGCCAAGCATATGTTCACCGGATACGACCACATCCTGTTTTTGTTCGGGGTGATTTTTTTCCTCTACAAGCTCAAGGATATCGGGCTGTATGTCAGCCTCTTTGCGATCGGCCATTCGACCACGATGCTGCTGGGCGTCTACCTCGGCACCAGCATCAATGGCTATCTGATCGACGCCATCATCGGCTTGTCGATTGTCTACAAGGCACTCGACAACGTCGGCGCGTTTCAGCGCTGGTTCGGTGTGCAGCCCAACACTAAGGGGGCAACGCTGATCTTCGGCCTGTTTCACGGCTTGGGTTTGGCGACCAAGGTGCAGGAATACGAGATTTCCCGCGACGGTCTGCTGACGAACCTGATTGCTTTCAATATCGGCGTCGAGGTAGGCCAATTGCTGGCACTCGCCGCTATCTTGATCGTGATGGGTTTCTGGCGCCGTACCGGTAGCTTTTTACGCCATGCCTACACGGCCAACGTCGCCATGATGGCGGCAGGATTCCTGCTTGTCGGCTACCAGCTGACTGGCTATTTCACACTCTGACTGGAGTAACCCCATGTACAACACTGATATGCCTTTACGCGCAGAACTACCGAGTAGTAAAAAATTATTACGATCAACTGGCATTGCCCTTGTCACCGCTGCCGCCTTGCTGGTGACGGTCGTGCTGCCGGCCGAATACGGTATCGATCCGACTGGCATCGGACGCACTCTGGGTCTGACGGCGATGGGTCAGATCAAGGTCTCGCTCGCCGACGAAGCCAAAGCCGAAGCCGAAGCGCTTGGTGCCGCAGCAGGACAATCCGTGCCAGCGCCGCAACCGATCCCGGTCGTCACGGCGGTTGCCCCGCCGGCAGTGGGGCCGGAAGCCGCCGCCATAGCGGCATCCAGGACTGATGAAACAAGCGTGACCCTGAAGCCCGGCGCAGCAACTGAAGTCAAACTGGCGATGATGAAAGGAGCGAAGGTTAGCTATTCCTGGCAGACAAACGGCAGCCCGGTTAATTTCGATACGCACGGTGATCCGTCCGATGGTCCCAAGGATGCCTATCACGGCTACAGCAAGGGCCGGCAAGTCGCCAGCGATATTGGTGAGTTTACCGCTGCTTTTGATGGCAACCACGGCTGGTTCTGGCGCAATCGCGCCAGTAACGACGTGACGATCATCTTGAAAACCACCGGGAATTACAACAGCGTTCAACAATAAGACTGGCCCATACGCGTCGCTTTTCTCTCCTGAGCAAACATTTGATATAGGAATTGCCATGACATGTCGTCACGTACTGAACATCGTTTTAGTGATGTGCTTTTTTGCATCTCTAGGTGGATGCAACAACGGTGAGCAGAAGGATAGTGCCGGTAAAACCGGGCATGGGCACAGCCATGACTGAGTGAACATACTGGCAGGTCATGCCATAAAAAAGTACCATTCCGTGTGCCCCCGCAAGCGTCCCTACCTCCAACTTAACAGGCAGAAAACTATCATGGCCACTGGCGTCAGCATTCGGATTTCGGTCCATAGCGTACTTTTGTACGTGGCTGGCAATGCATAAGGGAGTTGTCTATGCGTTACTAGCGGCCGCCCTGTTTGGTGCCAGTACGCCGTTTGCCAAAATTCTGGTTGGGCAGGTGGCGCCGATCACGCTGGCAGGTCTATTCTACGTCGGCAGCGGTCTGGGACTGTTGGCCTGTCTTATTGTCCGGGCGTTCGTCACACGTGGCAGTCCGGCAGACCGGTCGGCCGCATTGACAGTGGCAGATCTGCCATGGCTGGGCGGTGCCACAGTGTTTGGCGGCATCGCCGGGCCGGTATTGCTGATGATCGGACTCCGCTTGACCCCCGCCGCTACGGCGTCGCTTCTGCTGAACATGGAAGGGGTGCTCACTGCGTTGCTGGCGTGGTTCGTCTTCAAGGAAAATTTTGATCGCCGCATCTTTGCCGGCATGCTGTTAATCGTGGTGGCGGGCGTTCTGTTGTCGTGGGAGCAAATTCCCGTGCTGGGCGTGCCCTGGGGCGTACTGGCCATCGTCGCTGCCTGTCTCTGCTGGGGTATCGACAATAATTTGACCCGCAAGGTGTCGGCCAGTGACGCTTTGCAAATTGCCTGCGTCAAGGGACTCGTGGCGGGTTTGGTCAATGTCGGCATCGCCTTGGCGCTTGGTTATCGATTACCGCCAATATCGACGATGCTGACTGCCAGCGTCATCGGGTTTTGTGGATATGGTCTCAGTCTCGTACTGTTCGTGCTGGCGTTACGGCACCTTGGTACGGCACGCACCGGCGCCTATTTTTCAGCGGCACCGTTTGTTGGCGCGATCATTTCCTTGCTGATGCTCGGAGAATTGCCAGGGGCTGCGTTCTGGGCAGCAGCAGTGCTTATGGGTGCAGGTATCTGGCTGCATCTGACCGAGTCCCATGCTCATGCGCATCTCCACGAGCCGTTATCCCATACCCATGCGCACGGACATGATGCGCACCATCAGCATGCACATGGTTTCGCGTGGGATGACAAGAAAACGCATGTGCACCCGCACAATCACACTGCTCTTCGACACGTACATCCGCACTATCCGGACATTCATCATCGGCATAGGCACTAAGACTGTCGCCGCTGTTGCGTGGGCGCGCTTGCAGGCGCATTTTCCGGACTTTGCCCGCGACCTCTCGGCGTTCCCTGCTGCGCTGTCACTGGTGGGGGACGGATCGCTTTGGCGTGCGCGCATCCTGGACCAAAGCGACGGGCTGAAAATTGCAGAAGCGCAAATGCAGAAGATGCCTGATCCGACCGTGGGGCTGTTCACCGCATCCGAAGTCGGTGGCCGCGAGCGCCTGACCGGCATCATGCTCAGCATTCCGATTCCCGGTTCGCAGCGCAATCGCCACGCGGACAGGGCGGTGCATGCCGATGAGATGTCACGTCAGGAAGTCGCTTCTAAAAAACGCCAGCTTGATGCCGTGATCGGTGCTGGGTTTGCGCGCACTCAGGGTGCGTTTGAAGGCTGGCAGATCGCCGAAGCGGGCGCTGCCGAGATGCAGGATAACGCCCGTCTGATGGCGCGCGCTTATGCATTGGGGCCGATCTGCAATCATTGGGCGTTGGTGCACTTCAAATCCGGGAAGGGGCAAATGTTACCGTGCGAGGCCATATTTGCTGAGTCATTCCGATGCCAAACAAGCACAACACCGACCGCCGCCATCACATTCCGAAGATGAAGTTCAAGGTGCAGAACTGGCCAGCATATGAAGCGGGACTCCGGCGGCTTGGCAGCCTGACTTTGGGGATAGAAGAGGCTGCACTGGCACAGTGGCAAAGCGCAGGGCCGGGTGGGCAGGTCCGTTATCAGGGCATCGCCATTAGAAAAAGTCACTGTTGATGGAGCCTCCGATGACGCGCCGACCTATCAAACGATCGTGCAACATAGTGGCCATATCGACGTAGGGATTCCACCACGCAAGACCGCTGTTCCCGGCACGGCATCGTATGCGCCCAATCAGCGTGATCGTCATTTATAGAAAATCAACAAAGAGGACCGGTTAGCCTGGCAGAAAGCCACGTGCTACGGACAGCGTGCCTTGGTCGAAACGACCATGAGCCGCGACCAATCCTTGATTGGCCCTCGGCTACGTTCACGAGCGTTTGCGGCGCAACAAACCGAGGCTGTCATCGGGGTTGCTGTGTTAAACCGCATGCTGGCCGCCGCACGCCCACACTCCGTTCGTAGTCAAAAAGTGGCCGCATAATCGGGCAGGGGTTGGGGGACTGTCGTCTTCAACTTTGAAGTGCACCAACGCTGGTGTCCATTGATGCCACGACGTTGTCGCGGCGGGGGGCCTGGAACCCCTTCTGCTGCTTTCTTCCCGCTCCGCTTTTCCTGATGTTCACATGGAACCGTTTCCTGCATTTCGTCCACCTATAAGCCGTAACAACTACAACCCAATCCTGTTGAAGTTTGCGATCGGAGTTTTGCCAGTCCGGATGTGACCCAACAGCCAATCAAACGGATCTCGCCCGAGTTTTCATGAAACCACGACCAATGACGCCACACGACGTACATCAGGATGCGTTTTTTTGGGCATTGCAAGGGCTGTGTGCACTCCACCCCTTGATCGGTACGCGCCTGCGTGCGCGTGGATTCGCGGCGCAGCAAACCGAAGCTCCCACCAGGATCGCTGTGTTAAACCGCATGTTGACTGCCGGATACCCAAACTCCGTCCGTCATCAGAAAATAGCAGCAGTTCGACCATGGGTTGAGGGATTGTCGTTGTTGGCTTTCAAATGCACCAACGCTTCGCGGTGCGAGATGTCGACGCATTTGTACAGGGATCTGAGGCTATGAGGCCCATCCCAAGACGTGGCCCCATTCCCCCGGTGCCGCAGTCGCCTGGTGATCAGAACCCGGTGCCAGGCGCACCATCACCAGCGTCTGCAAGCCCGGCGCAGATGAGTCCACAGCAAAACCTGCAAGATCGCCCTGCTGAGTCCGGGCTAAATCCGCGTACCACGAAGGCCTGGTTTGAGCATCGCAACCGCAGCTCCCCGGTGCCACAGCAGTTGGGTGAGCAACACTCTGAGCCTGGTTCACTACCACCAACGCCTACGGACTTTAAGAGGACAAGTGCACAGGCGCACCTGCCGACGAGTCCAAGGCCAAGGAGTGAACAACGGACGGAACCCCAAGAGCCAGGCGGGGATTCCTTTCTGGACTCAAGGTCGTTATTGCCCCAAGCGACCCAGGCAGGCCAAAATTTCCCATTGAGCCCTGGCTCGCCGCCACACGCGCTGATGAACCCGGATATCGCCGGCGCGCTCGCGCCATTCCTGGATCACGATGAGCAGGATCTGCCTTCTGAGGATGAGCAAGATATTTTTGCCTTGCTTGCTCAGGGGGTGGACGAGGTAGCTCAATTCATGGATCAGTTCGAGCAGAATCTGCCTTCTGAGCCGGAGCAAATGCTGCGCGCCTTGCTTGCTGGTGAGGAGATTTCTCCTCCTGCAGCAGCACACGGTGCCGGGCCAGTGCTTCGACAGCAGCCGATGGATTCAGATTCGCTCGTCCCAGGTACTTCCTATGCTGAAGCCCTGATGAATGACTTGCAAAACTTGGGCTACACGCAAAAGCAGTCCAGTGCGATCAAACCGGAGAGTCGCTCCGAGGTGATCAAGCACCATCAGACTCTGACCGACAAATGCTTTACTCATGATCAGATAGTCAAAGTAAGCCGGCGAGCCCAATCGCTTGGGTTCTTGGCCGAGAGGTGCACAGACCTTTTCACACAGTTGCCGGATTTGACTGACAACCATGTTTTGGATATCGCAAAGGGCCGCGCCGGCGATCTGGCGCTAGAAGAACTGCTTCGCGTGGCGGAGGATTTACATGAGGATAAACGTCGTTTAAATGAGGTTTCACTTCGCTTTAACACAGAGCAATTGGTCAGGATTGCCAAGAGGGGCGAACGTCCGGCTCTCAATGCGGTTCATTCTTTGCGCTATGAACTCAGCGGCGAGCCCCACAAGCTGACCCCTGAGCAGGTGGTGGCCGTTGTAAGCAATAAAGGCGGCAAGCAGGCGCTGGAGGCGGTCAAGGCGCTTCTGCCCGTGTTGATCAATGAGCCGTACAAGCTGACCCCCGGGCAGGTGGTGGCCATAGCGAGTAACGACGGCGGCAAGCAGGCGCTGGAGGCGGTCAAGGCGCTTCTGCCCGTGTTGATCACCGAGCCCTACAAGCTGCCCCCCGGGCAGGTGGTGGCCATTGCAAGCAACATCGGCGGCAAGCAGGCGCTGGAAACGGTCAAGGCGCTTCTGCCCGTGTTGATCAACGAACCGTACAAGCTGAGCCCCGTACAGTTGGTGGCCATAGCGAGCAACGGCGGTGGCAAGCAGGCGCTGGAGGCGGTCAAGGCGCTTCTGCCCGTGTTGATCAACGAGCCGTACAAATTGACCTCCGGGCAGGTGGTGGCCATTGCGAGCAACATCGGCGGCAAGCCGGCGCTGGAAACGGTCAAGGCGCTTCTGCCGGTGTTGATCAACGAGCCGTACAAGCTGACCCCCGCGCAGGTGGTGGCCATTGCAAGCAACATCGGCGGCAAGCAGGCGCTGGTGGCGGTCAAGGCGCTTCTGCCCGTGTTGATCAACGAGCCCCACAATCTGACCTCCGAGCAGGTGGTGGCCATAGCGAGTAATGGCGGTAAGCCGGCGCTGGAGTTACGATGCGAGGCCATATTTGCTGAGCCATTCCGATGCCAAACAAGCACAACACCAACCGCCGCCATCACATTCCGAAGATGAAGTTCAAAGTGCAGAACTGGCCTGAACAGGAAGCGGGACTGAAGCGGCGTGGCAGCCTGACTTTGTGGATTGACGATGCTGCACTGGCCCAGTGGCAAAGCATTGGACTGTGTGGGCGGGCACGTCAACAGAGCATCGCCATTGAGACGTGCCTGATGCTGCGCGCAGCGTTCAAAATGGCGCTGCGTCCAACAGAAGGCTTTATGGCGTCGGTACTGACGTTGAATCATCTGACGGTATTGGCCCTCGGCTACGTTCACGAGCGTTTGCGGCGCAACAAACCGAGGCTGCCATCGGGGTCGCTGTGTTAAACCGCATGCTGGCCGCCGCGTGCCCACACTCCGTTCGCAGTCAAAAAGTGGCCGCATAATCGGTCAGGGGTTGGGGGACTGTCGTCTTCAACTTTGAAGTGCACCAACGCCTCGAACAGGGGCACGTCCACGACTGCGCGTGACGGTGCGCTTGTCCGGAGCAAACCAATTGCGATCGCTCGGTTATACTTGCGCGCCCGGCAATGCCCGTGGTGAACCGATCCGAAGCGAGGAAGTGCAGTGACGTACAGCGTGAAAGAAATTTTTTATACCTTGCAAGGCGAGGGTACCCATGCCGGTCGGCCGGCGGTGTTTTGCCGCTTTGCCGGCTGCAATCTCTGGAGCGGTCGTGAGAGCGATCGCGCCACAGCGGTTTGCCAGTTTTGCGATACCGATTTTGTTGGCACCGATGGTGTCATGGGCGGCAAGTTTACCGATGCCGCAACGCTGGCGGCGACCGTCAATAGCCTGTGGCCAGTTGATTATCCGGCCAGCAAATTTATCGTCATCACCGGTGGCGAACCGATGCTGCAACTCGATATCGCGCTGATCGATGCCTTGCACGCGCAGGGTTTCCTGATTGCCATCGAGACCAACGGCACCTTGCCGGTGCCGCCCGAAGTCGACTGGATTTGCGTCAGCCCGAAGATGGGCAGCAAGCTGGTCCAGCGCAGCGGCAACGAATTGAAAGTCGTCATCCCGCAGCTCGGGCAAGACCTGCTGATGTATGAATCGCTGGACTTCGAGCATTTTTATTTGCAGCCGATGGACAGTCCCACCGCGGCCCGCAATACCGAACGCGCCATTGAACATTGCAAGCGCCACCCGAAGTGGAAGCTGAGCGTGCAAACCCATAAAATTTTACAGATACCGTAACGCCATGCTGACCATCACCCGCAAACTAGAATTCGACGCCGGCCACCGGATCCCTGATCACAAGAGCCAGTGCCGCAACTTGCACGGCCATCGCTATACGCTTGAAATCACGCTCACCGGTGGTGTCGTCGCTGCCGACGGCGCGTCCGATAACGGCATGATCATGGACTTTTCCGACGTCAAGTCCCTGGCTAAACAAGCACTAGTCGATGTCTGGGACCACGCTTTTCTGGTCTATGAAAAAGACGAGGCAGTGCGGGCTTTTCTCGACAGCCTGCCGGACCACAAAACAGTGGTGCTGCCGCTAGTGCCAACGGTCGAGAACCTGGCCAGGATTGCTTTCGACATCCTCGCAGCGACCTATACCGACAACTTCGGCACCGGCCTGACGCTGCACAAGATCAAGCTCTACGAAACACCGAACTGCTGGGCCGAAGTCGTCCATGGATGACATGGTTTTCATGCGCCTCGCGATGGACCAGGCGCACAACGCCTGGGCACTCGGTGAGGTGCCGGTCGGTGCAGTACTGGTGAAAGACGGGCAAATCGTGGCGACCGGCTTTAACCAATCCATCGGTACGCATGACCCGACTGCGCATGCCGAGATCATGGCCTTGCGCGCCGGTGCCACGCTGCTAGGTAATTACCGGTTGCCGGGCTGCGAGTTGTTCGTCACGCTGGAGCCCTGCGCGATGTGTGCCGGCGCGATGATGCACGCGCGACTGGCACGGGTTGTCTATGGGGCGAGTGATCCGAAGACCGGATGTTGCGGTTCGGTGCTTGACCTGTTCGGGCAAGAGAAATTAAATCACCATACTGGTCTGGTCGGTGGTGTACTGGCTGACGAGTGCAGTGCATTGCTGAAGGATTTTTTTGCCGAACGGCGGCTGGCTCAGAAATCGCCCCCCACAGGAGTTGCCAGTGAGTGAATCGATCGGTATTGCGCTCGTCGCCCCGAGCGGCTATGCACCTGACACGGCGGGAGTCGAGCGCGCGATTGCGCGTTTGCAAGCAGCCGGTTATCGTGTGATCCGCCACTTTGCGGCCGAAGAAAAATACGAGCGCTTCGGCGCGAACGATGCGTTGCGCGTGGCGCACCTGCATGCGGCGGCAAGCGACCCCGCCGCCGATATCGTGCTGGCCTTGCGCGGCGGTTACGGTCTGTCGCGTATCTTGCCGCAACTGGATTGGCCGCTGCTGGCGGCGAGCGGAAAGCTGTTCGTCGGGCATAGCGATTTCACTGCGTTCCAGCTGGGTTTGCTGGCGCAGACTGGTGCCATCAGTTTTGCCGGGCCGATGCTGTGTGACGACTTCACCCGCGCACCGGCCAGCCAGTTCACGCACGAATCTTGCTGGCACTGCCTGAGCAATCGGCAGACCGTGGTCAGGGTCGAGCAGGAAGATAGCCCACCTGTGAGCACCGGTGGCATCCTGTGGGGCGGCAATCTGGCGATGGTGGCGCATCTGGTCGGTTCGCCGTATTTGCCACAGATCGAGGGCGGCATCTTGTTTCTCGAAGATATCAACGAACATCCGTTCCGGGTTGAGCGGATGCTGCTGCAATTGCTCCATGCCGACGTGTTGACGAATCAACGCGCGATCGTGCTGGGCGATTTTTCTGGCTATCACCTGAACGACATCGATAATGGCTACAGTTTCGCCTCGATGCTGGCGCGACTGCGCGCCACGCTGCCGGTACCCATCCTGACCGGTCTGCCATATGGTCATATCCCGGACAAGGTGACTCTGCCGATCGGTGCGCCGGCCACGCTGCGCGGCGATGCGCATGGCTGGACCTTGTCCGTTGTCGGTTATCCATTTTTGGCCAAGCGATAGCGCAAATCCGCCCGCTGCGCAATGGTAAAATGCGGGACACTCTCCAAATACGTTCGTAAGGATTTAATCAGTGCTCTCCACAGCTAACATCACGATGCAGTTCGGCGCCAAGCCATTGTTTGAAAACATTTCCGTCAAGTTTGGCGATGGTAACCGTTACGGCCTGATCGGCGCGAACGGTTGCGGTAAATCCACTTTCATGAAAATCCTTGGCGGCGACCTCGATTCGTCAGCCGGTAACGTCATGCTCGATACCAATGAGCGTCTCGGTAAATTGCGCCAGGATCAGTTCGCGTTCGAAGAAATGCGCGTGCTCGATGTCGTCATGATGGGCCACACCGAGATGTGGGCAGCGATGGCCGAGCGTGACGCGATCTACGCGAACCCGGACGCCACCGACGACGACTACATGAAAGCCGCCGACCTCGAGGCGCGCTTCGCCGAATACGATGGCTACACCGCCGAAGCCCGTGCCGGCGAATTGCTGCTCGGCGTGGGCGTATCGATCGACCAGCATCAGGGTCCGATGAGCAATGTGGCGCCAGGCTGGAAATTGCGCGTCTTGCTCGCGCAGGCGCTGTTCTCGAATCCTGACATCTTGTTGCTCGACGAGCCGACCAACAACCTCGACATCAACACGATCCGCTGGCTCGAAGATGTGCTCAACGAGCGCAATTCGACGATGATCATCATTTCGCATGATCGCCACTTTCTGAACCAGGTCTGCACCCACGTCGCCGACATGGACTACGGCACGTTGAAAGTCTATCCCGGCAATTACGACGACTACATGTTCGCGTCGTCGCAAGCCCGCGCGCAGCAGTTGTCGGTCAACGCAAAAGCCAAGGACAAAGTCGCCGAACTGCAAGAGTTCGTACGGCGCTTCTCGGCCAACAAATCGAAAGCACGTCAAGCGACGTCGCGCGCCAAGATGATCGACAAGATCAAGGTCGAAGACCTGAAGCCATCGAGCCGGGCCAATCCGTTCGTGCGCTTTGATGGCGAAAAGAAATTGCATCGCCAGGCCGTCGAGATCGCCGGTTTGTCGAAGACCTACGACCACACGTTATTCAAGAAATTCGACATCATGGTCGAAGCCGGTGAACGCATCGCCATCATTGGTGCCAACGGTGCCGGTAAAACGACCTTGTTGCGTTGCATGGGCGGCGCGGAATTGTGCGGACTGGATGGCGACGCGGGCAGCAAGGTCAAATGGGCCGAGCACGCCAACGTCGGCTACATGCCGCAGGATCCGACCGAAGACTTTGCCACCGACAAGACACTGACCGAATGGATCGATCAGTGGACCAAGGAAGGTGACGACGACCAGGCTGTGCGCTCGATTCTCGGACGCTTGCTGTTTGGCGGCGACGATGTGAAGAAGCCGGTGAAGGTGCTCTCCGGTGGCGAAAAGGGCCGCATGATGTACGGCAAGTTGATGCTGGGCCGACACAACGTGTTGCTGATGGACGAGCCGACCAATCACATGGATATGGAATCGATCGAGTCGCTCAACGTCGCGCTGGAAAAATATACCGGCACGCTGATCTTCGTTTCGCATGACCGTGAATTCGTGCAATCGTTGGCGACACGCATCCTTGAAGTCAAGGAAAACGAAATCGTCGATTATCAGGGAACGTACGAAAATTATCTGGCCAGCCAGGGTATTGACTAACGCGTTGTCCGCATCAGTCAGCACGTAAAAACGGAGCGCATGTCGCTCCGTTTTTACGTCAGTGCAGTGCGTTCAGCTCAGCGCAGTTCGTCCGCATACGCATGGTTGACATCACGGTGACCGGCTTCGTCGGCACGCACGGCGATGACGACATCGCGCAAACGCGCATCAGGATGCAGGCCCCAATACTTGATGGCAATAGCCGGAGCGGCGATGTTCTCATGCTCGCCGTTATCGATGCCGGCCAGATATTCGGAGTAGCTGTAATACGCTTCTTCTTCGAAGTAGCCGACGATACGATGCGCCGTCTTGGCCGAGAACAGATAGATAAAAAAGTACACGTTGTAGAACACCAGTTGCGTCACGAAAATCACCAGTCGTTCGAAGCCGGTCGGTTTGGCGATCTCGATGAAGGTCATCAGATGCATCCGTTCGTTTTCGGCTTCATCGAGCAGCGTGTGCACCCAGCCGTTATCGTCCTTGATCAGGCGCAAAGCTTTCAGATGCTGCAGCAAGCCGCCCACCATGCCGGGTACGGCCGCGACGGTTTCCAGTACGACCGCGCGATGACCATAGCGCTTGGCAAAAAAGACGTCGGCCAGCAGACGCAGGAATTTGGTGAAGCGAAGCGCGATACGGTCGGACAGGTCGCGTGGTTCGTAATGGATGATGCTTTCGGCAGAGGCGCGCATGGGGCTTTCCTTGTGGGTGGGCTGATCAGGGGGCGAGCGAATTGTGGTCGCAGCTGTCCTGACTCGACTTGCAGGGTAGCATCAGTTCGGATATTCGGTTGTCGGTCTAGGTCGCATAGCGGGAGCGATTTGCGCGACAAGTTTTGGCGTGCTGCCTATTTCCGGGCTATGGATCTGCAGGAATTACTGTCATCCCGCGCAAAGCCCATTAAAATGACTTTTTTACCAAACTCTTTTTTACCGCCGAGCCCATGCCTACGCCAGCCATCAAGACCATCGAATTCGAACGCCCGCAAATGCAATCCGGCACCAGTTGCAGTGCGCAAGCCTGGGCCCGTGTGCCGGTCATGCCGACGCCAGCCGAAAAAGCCGCCTTGAAAGAACGTATCAAGCGCCTGCTCATCGACAAGCAGGCCGTGCTGGTGGCCCACTATTACGTCGATGCCGACTTGCAGGATCTGGCCGAAGAGACGGGCGGTTGTGTATCTGACTCCCTCGAAATGGCCCGCTTCGGGCGCGACCATCCGGCCAAAACGCTGGTGGTCGCCGGCGTCAGGTTCATGGGCGAAACTGCCAAAATCCTGAGTCCTGAAAAAACCGTATTGATGCCTGATCTGGATGCGACATGTTCGCTTGATCTGGGTTGCCCGGCCGATGAATTCGCCGCTTTTTGCGATGCCCATCCGGACCGTACCGTGGTCGTGTATGCCAACACCAGTGCAGCGGTGAAGGCCAGAGCCGACTGGATGGTGACCTCCTCGATCGGACTCGACATCGTCGCGCACCTGCATGCACAAGGCAAAAAAATCTTGTGGGCGCCGGACAAACATCTCGGGGATTACATCCAAAAACAGACTGGCGCCGACATGCTGTTGTGGCAGGGGTCGTGCCTCGTGCATGACGAGTTCAAGGGCGTCGAACTGGAATTGCTGATCAAGGAACATCCGACTGCGATGGTGCTGGTCCACCCCGAATCGCCTGCTGCGGTGGTCGCACTGGCTGACGTGGTTGGTTCGACCTCGCAGCTGATTGCAGCGACACTAACGCCGGGCGTCGAGTCCTTCATCGTCGCCACCGATAACGGCATCCTGCACAAGATGCGACTGGCTGCTCCCGGCAAGACCTTCATCGAAGCACCGACCGCCGGCAATAGTGCGACTTGCAAGAGCTGTGCGCATTGTCCGTGGATGGCCATGAATGGCTTGCAGAACCTGGCCGACGTGCTCGAGTCGTGCAACAACACGATCGATGTGGATCCCGCGATCAGCGCAAAGGCCAAGGTCTGCATCGACCGCATGCTCGATTTTGCCGCGCAAAAGAAAGCCAACGTGCGGCCCTCTGCCGACCTTGCGCAAGAGCAAAAACTGTTTTCAGGGATCGGACCAGCATGAGTACCCTCGTTAATCCATTTGCCCCGTTCGAGCCTGCGCTGGCCTCAGCCCTCGACACCAATGTCACACAGGCATTGGTCGAAGATGTCGGCAGCGGCGATGTCACCGGCTTGCTCGTGCCCGGCGACGCGATGGTGCAAGCGCGCGTCATTGTTCGCGAAGTGGCTGTGCTGTGCGGTGCACCGTGGTTCGAGGCGGTAATGACGCAGCTTGATGCGCGCATCCGTATCGACTGGTGTTACGACGAGGGCGAATTGATGCGCGCCGATAGCGTGGTCTGCCAGATCGCAGCGCCGGCGCGGGCCTTGCTGACAGGGGAGCGCAGTGCGCTGAACTTTCTGCAGATGATGTCCGGCGTCGCCAGCCAGACCCGGCGCTACGTCGAACTGGTCGCCGGTACCGCTGCCGGCATTCTTGATACCCGCAAGACATTGCCCGGCCTGCGACTCGCGCAAAAATACGCGGTGCGGGTCGGCGGCGGTGCGAACCAGCGACTGGCGCTGTACGACGGCATTCTGATCAAGGAAAACCATATTGCTGCCGCCGGCGGCGTGCGGCGGGTGATGGAAAAAGCGTTTGCGCTCAATGCGGGTGTGACGATACAGATTGAGGTTGAATCGATCGACCAGTTAAAAGAAGCATTGGCTGCCGGTGCCCGTTCGGTGCTGCTGGATAATTTTTCGCTGGAGCAGATGCGCGAAGCGGTGGTGCTGACCTCGGGTGCGGCGCTGCTGGAAGCTTCCGGCGGGATTAACTTCGATACCGTGCGGGCCATCAGCGAGACCGGTGTCGACCGGATTTCAATCGGCAGTCTGACCAAGGATGTGCGGGCTACCGATTATTCGTTGCGTATCGTCGCATGATCATCGGCACACGTAGATGCCGCCGACGATTAGATGGAACTGTCGCGATACCCCAGCGAAAAAAAACACGGACACTGGTTGCTGCGTAGGTAGTTTGTGTCGTCCGGCAAAAACGCCTGCAGGAAGCCCAACTATTCCAGTCATGGCATCGCGCCAGGGCACAGTGTTTGCCGTGCCCGCCAACAGGCGATAAACTGTTCTCATGACCCCGACTCTTAATGTGGACGACTATCCCCAACTGGCTTTGCTGGCGTGGTCGCGCGTGCTGCGCGACATTACGGAAGAAGACGCGTTCGCCCTGTACGAACGGAACTGGCGCTTTGTCGACGTCGATGCGCTCACCGCTGCCGAGCGGGGGTTGATTGACAGGATGACGGACCAGTACGGCAAAGGCGTGATGAATGTTTAAGCGCGAACACCACCAAAAGATCCACCGGCTCCTATCGATGATGAATGCGCGATTCCTGCAGGAATCGCTGTGTTTCTTTGGCGGTGGTACGGCTATCTCCCTGCTGCTGGGGGAGTACCGGGAATCGATCGATGTCGATTTTCTGTGTGCTGACCAGGCAGGCTACCGACAACTCAGGTCATCCGTCTTCGATCATCACCTGGGTGACCTTTTTTCAATACCGCCAACGTTGCTGCGTGACGTGCGCGCTGATCAGTAGGGCATTCGCGCCGTTGTTCTGATCGATGTTACGCCCATCAAGTTTGAGGTCGTCCGTGAGTCCCGCATTGCCTTGTCAGGTACGATCGATGCGACGTTACCTGTGCCAGTGCTCACCCGTGAGGACATGTTCGCCGAAAAATTGCTCGCCAACGCAGACCGGTTTGCCGACAAAAGCGTCTTGAGCCGCGATGTCATTGATCTCATCATGATGGAAAGCAGTTGGGGCGATATTCCCGCCGGAGCATGGAAAAAAGCGGAAGATGCCTACGGTAATTCGGTCAAGGCCGCGCTCGACAGCGCCAGGGTAATGCTCAAAACCGACCGGGCCCATTTTTCACGGTGCATGACGAACATGGGGATTGCGATCGATGAGGAAAACAGGATTCGGCGGGCACTGGGTATTCGCCGCAAATGACCATCATCCCTGCTCGCTGACCGCGGAAACGGATTCCGGAGTGCTGCTCAAGCACTACAGACGCTCCGATCGCGATCAGTCAGCTCCGCAATCCGCAACGAGGGTCAGTGTTTTTTTTCTCAGCTTCACCGCGAAAATTACACTGACTCCGCTTGCGGAATTCGGAGCGCGAAGTACGCGACTGTCAGCACCGCGTGATTGAGTAAAAGCGAGTGGCGCTGGAAGTGACGGGCTGCAAGCGCAGTTCACTGGCAACGCAGCGTAGCTGGTCGCACACGAAGGAGAGTCGATGAGCGCCGACAGCGTGGCCAGCCAGACCCGGCGCTAAGTCGAACTGGTCGCCGGTACCGCTGCCGGCATTCTTGATACCCGCAAGACATTACCCGGGCTGCGACTGGCGCAAAAATACGCGGTGCGGGTCGGTGGCGGTGCGAACCAGCGGCTGGCGCTGTACGACGGCATTCTGATCAAGGAAAACCATATTGCTGCCGCCGGCGGCGTGCGGCGGGTGATGGAAAAAGCGTTTGCGCTCAATGCGGGTGTGACGATACAGATTGAAGTTGAATCGATCGACCAGTTAAAAGAAGCATTAGCTGCCGGTGCCCGTTCGGTGCTGCTGGATAATTTTTCGCTGGAGCAGATGCGTGAGGCGGTGGCATTGACTTCGGGCGCAGCGCTGCTGGAAGCTTCCGGCGGGATTAACTTCGATACCGTGCGAGCCATCAGCGAAACTGGCGTTGACCGGATTTCGATTGGCAGTCTGACCAAGGATGTGCGGGCTACCGATTATTCGTTGCGGCTCATTGAGCGATAAGTGGCTGGGCGCGGGGCGTTACTTCATGGGTATCGGTGCGGAGAGACGCTCGCCGTCGATTTCTTTTTTTACCGGAGCTTGCATGCAGGTGAGATACCCTCATCCCCGTTGGTATAAGAGCGCTTGCGCAATCTGCCTCTGCCAGCCAGCGCTCCCCTCGGCGCCATCGACTTGTTCGTAGCGGACGAGCCCGCCTGCTGGAGGACGACGCTCAACGCGTATTAAGGGTGTGCACTCTCGGCGCTATCTTAAACCCGTCGGGGCAACAACTAGTGGGAGCCCGGCGATGGATTCTTTTCGTGCCGGCTTGGCGCATGTTCGTTGGCAATGAATTTGTTGGCTCTTTCGGACACTCATTGATATTAATCAATGCATCTCACTCCGATGGAGATCCCATGAAATTAAAGATAACGGTCCAACAACCGCAATCACGTTTCGCTGAGAATAACGACGCCGGCCTGGACAGCATCCTTATTGGCCGTTGTGCTCCACAGTACCCTGTCGAAACTCGGACCAGTCCTACCGCCCGCAAGGTCAGGAGAATGTCGGAGTCGACATTGAATCGACTGCACGGACAACTGCGACCTGCCATCGATGATGCAAAGGCAGTCAAAATATTGTTGGACGCGCGTGCTCAATTGATCCTGCGTCAAGCCGCAGGTGGCAGCAGCGATGACCTACTTAACGCTTTCGGAGAGAATGATTTCCTGAAAAAAATCCAATTCGATACGCGGTCACTGACAGCGGCTTTTTCGGATAATCAGCACGCATTTCTGTTGCGAACGCTGATCCGGAAAGACCCACCGAGTTCGACCGAAAAGCAGGTTGCCGACTCGGTCACGTCAGGAAAAACTGAGCGCAATACCCTCAATAATCAGTTGCCGGAAAGAGATATCCTGCTCACGCCAGCGACAATCATCTATCCCGGCATCAAGATCGCCACAATTTCTGACCATCCGGATCGTCCGCGCTGGCACGGTATGCCATCCATCATTTATGCGACGCCAGCAAATCAGCATACGTCCAAGATAGGAAAAATCGATAACTACAGAAAAATGTTTGGCAATGCACTCAGCTTTGCTTCGAATAACGGTTTTACAGATAACTTTGTCAAGACGGTCAAATCCGGTCTTCTGTCGCACGCAGAATTGCTCGATACGTTCAAGAAGCAGTCGTCGATTATCGAAAATCTAAAAACACCGGAGCCATTTAATGAACTCCACGAATCCTTACCGGAGTTGCTGCAACAGATTCAAGGTTGCCGCACACATCCCGATATCGAATTGAATGCAGATGGCTCGATAAAGCACAACGAGGTGATTACCCGCTTGTGGTTATGGGACGCTACAGCGGTCGAAGTGGGCAAGGATATTGGTGAAGGACTGTGCGCTGCCATTGAGTTGCAGGTGGCGCGCTCATCACTGGAGAAGGGACTGCAGACCCATGGCAGCCGCCATCCGTTATTCCATGATTTCCTGATGCAGCAATTATCGGTGGGCGACGGTAACGTTGCCCTAAAAAAAGCGGCGACTGAGAAAAAATTCAATCGTTTGACCAACGTTGATCAGCAGCAAATTCTAGATGGCTTGGTGGCCAAACTGCAGGAGCCTGTGACGCTATGCCATTACACGGCAGCAACCGGCGCAATGACGCCGGTCGCGTTGACGACATTGCAAAAAAAGGATGTGGTTGCAGCGATGGATACGGTGTTGGCCGCGAGGCTGGGGCCTACGGCGCCGGCGTTGAAATCAGACAGCACGCAAACCGATCCCCCACCTGCGCCCTGATTGGTGTTAGCGCCAGTCCGGCGACAGCACCGTCGGCAGCGCCTTCGGCAAGGTATCTGGAAAATCCCGGCTGAAATGCAGGCCGCGACTCTCGCGCCGCGACAATGCACTGTGCACGATCAGCGAGGCTACCTCGACGAGGTTGCGTAATTCCAGCAAGTCGCGGGTGATCCGAAAATGCGCGTAGTACTCGTCGATCTCTTCCTTGAGCAAACGAATCCGGTGCTGGGCACGCTCCAGTCGCTTGGTGGTGCGCACGATGCCGACGTAATTCCACATGAAGCGGCGCAGCTCGTCCCAGTTGTGCGATAGCACGACTTCTTCGTCGGCGTTGGTGACGCGGCTTTCATCCCACGCTGGTAGCGGGATTTCAGGGCGGGTTGGTTGTTGTTCGATGAATTGCGCTGCTGCGCGACCGAGCACGATGCATTCAAGCAGGGAATTGCTGGCCAATCGGTTGGCACCATGTAATCCGGTGTAGGACGTCTCGCCCACGGCGTACAGGCCCGGCAGATCGGTACGTCCCGACAGGTCCGTCACCACGCCGCCGCAGGTGTAGTGGGCGGCCGGCACGACCGGGATCGGTTCTTTGGTGATGTCGATGCCCAGCTCCAGGCAGCGTGCCAGGATGGTCGGGAAATGTTCCAGCAAAAATTCTGGCGATTTGTGGCTGATGTCGAGATCGACGTGATCGAGACCGCGTTTTTTCATCTCGGCATCGATGGCACGGGCGACGATATCGCGCGGCGCCAGTTCGGCGCGTTCGTCCTGCTCCAGCATGAAACGGGTACCGGCTGCCTCGCCGGCTGCGGTCGGTAATTTCAGCATGCCGCCTTCGCCGCGCACGGCTTCGGTGATCAGGAAGGATTTGGCATACGGATGGTAGAGGCAGGTCGGATGGAACTGGATAAATTCCATGTTGGCGACGCGGCAGCCGGCGCGCCAGGCCATCGCAATACCGTCGCCGGTAGCGGTGTCCGGATTGGTCGTGTACAGGTAGACCTTGCCGGCGCCACCGGTGGCCAGCACCGTGTGGTCGGCGGCGATCGTGCTGACCTTGCCGCTGTTGACGTCTTGCACGTACAGTCCGAGGCAATGCGGTTCTTCGCTGCCGCCGGGCAGTTTGTTCGATTTGATGACATCGATGGCGTAGTGATGTTCGAGCAGCGTGATGTTCGGATTGTTACGCACGATCTGCTCCAGCGTCACTTGCACCGCATGGCCGGTGGCATCGGCTGCATGAATGATGCGGCGCTGGCTGTGGCCGCCTTCTCGGGTCAGGTGAAAACCCAGTTCGGCGCTGTCGTCACGCGTGAACGGCACGCCTTGTTCGATCAGCCATTCGATCGCTTCGCGACCATGTTCGACGATGAAGCGGGTCGCGCTCTCGTCGCACAACCCGGCACCGGCCACCAGCGTATCAGCCACATGTTCGGCGTAGCTGTCGCCGGAATCGAGTACTGCGGCAATCCCGCCCTGAGCCCAGTTGCTGGCGCCATCGAGCAACTCACGCTTCGAGATAACGACGACCTTGCGGGTTTTTGCGAGGTGCAATGCGACGGATAGTCCGGCCAGTCCGCTGCCGACGATGGCGACATCAAATTTCATGGTGATTATTCTTATGTATTGAAGGGAGTACCGACTATAGGTTATTTTCGTATTGCTGTTTGGCAGTACTCGTCAGGCGTCAGGAAGGACCGGGATGACCTTGGCAGCTGCGGCCTTGGCGTTGCTGCGTGCGGTATCGATATCAGCGGCGACAGCCAGCGCGACACCCATGCGCCGGCGCGCAAAGGACTCCGGCTTGCCGAACAGGCGGATATCGGTGCCGGGGATGCGCAGCGCATTGGCGACGCCATCGAACCCGATACCCTTGGCGTCATGACGGCCATAAATTACTGCCGATGCGCCCGGCGCTTTCAGGGCCACGTTGACGGGCAGGCCAAGGATGGCCTTGGCGTGAATTTCAAATTCACTCTGGACCTGACTGGCCATGGTTACCATGCCGGTGTCATGCGGACGCGGACTGACTTCCGAGAACCAGACATGGTCATCCTTGACGAATAGCTCGACGCCGAACAAGCCACGTCCGCCAAGGTTGTCGGTGACGGCCTTTGCAATGGCTTGCGCATTAAGTAATGCCTTCGACGCCATCGGATGCGGCTGCCAGCTTTCGACATAATCGCCGTTGACTTGAATATGGCCGATCGGCTCGCAAAAGGACGTGATGACGTCGCCGTGCTCATCGAGCGAGCGCACTGTCAGCAGGGTGATTTCATACTCGAAATCAATGAAACCTTCGACGATCACCCGACCGGCATCGACCCGGCTGCCAGCAGCGGCGTAGTCCCATGCGGCATCGACTTCATCGGGGCCATCGAGCTTGGACTGGCCTTTGCCGGACGACGACATGACCGGCTTGATGATGCATGGAAAACCGATCTCGGCGCAGGCTGCCTGCAGTTCGGATTTGCTGTCGGCGAAGCGATAGGGTGAAGTCGGTAATTGCAATTCTTCGGCGGCGAGGCGGCGGATGCCTTCACGGTTCATCGTCAGCCAGGCAGCGCGCGCGGTCGGGATCACGGTGACGGCGCCGGCTTGCTCGAGTTCCATTAAACGGGTCGTGGCGATGGCTTCGATTTCGGGGACGACGAGGTCCGGTTTTTCTAGTGCGATGAGCGCGGCGAGCGCGTCACCATCGGCCATGTTGATCACGTGCGCACGATGGGCGACCTGTTGGCCCGGCGCATCGGCGTAGCGATCGACGGCGATAACTTCGACGCCCAGTCGCTGCAACGCAATGATGACTTCCTTGCCCAGTTCGCCGGAGCCAAGCAGCATGACTTTGGTGGCGTTGGACGAGAGCGGAGTGCCGAAGCGGACAGGAGTTTTCATGAGTCGGTGCCAGTGTGGGAAAAGTGAGCTGCATGATACCGCTTGCATCGAATTGATTGCGTTATTGGGAGCAGAAAGGGGGATATTTTTTGAAAATCAGGGGGGTATGTTTGCCAGCGATGTGGCGGGAGCGGTGCGGGTATTGGCGACCGTGGTCGGTGCGCCCGGTGCATTCGCGTGGGCACGATGACCCTGTGCCCATCCTACGATACCGTAGGGTGGGCACAGTTTTTTGTGCCCACGCGCGCGCTCCGAAAACCTCGGTCAATTTCTACCGAGGGCAATCTGTTAATGATCCGCAGCGTAGATATCGTTGTCCTTGGTTTCCTTGACGAACAACATGCCGATGACAAAGCAGGCGGCCGCGATAACGATCGGATACCAGAGGCCGTAGTAAATGTCACCCTTGTACGCCACCAGAGCAAACGCCGTAGTCGGCAGCAAACCGCCGAACCAGCCATTACCGATGTGATACGGCAACGACATCGAGGTGTAGCGGATGCGGGTCGGGAACATCTCGACCAGCATCGCCGCGATCGGGCCGTAGACCATCGTCACGTAGAGCACCAGGATGGTCAGCAGTAACAGCACCATCGGCTTGTTGATCTGGTCCGGATCGGCCTTGGTCGGATAACCGGCTGCCTTGATGGCGTCGCCCATTTCCTTCTTGAACGCCTTGTCCTTGGCAGCAGCATCGTCTTTCGACAAGCCGTTAGCGTCGTAACTCGGGATCACCGTGTCGCCGATTTTTACCGAGGCCGGCGAACCAGCCGGACCAGCCACGTTGCTGTAGTTGACCGAGGCATTGGCCAGGACGGTACGCGAGATGTCACAGGACGAGGTGAATTTTTTGGTGCCAGTAGGATTGAACAGGAACTGGCACGTCGATTGGTCGGCGGTGACGACGACCGGAGATTTGATTAACGCGGCTTCGAGCGCCGGATTGGCGTAGTGGGTCAGGGCGCTAAACAGGGGGAAGTAGGTCAATGCAGCGATTAGCATGCCGCCCATGATGATCGGCTTGCGGCCAATTTTGTCCGATAGCGAACCGAAGAACAGAAAGAACGGTGTGCCGATCAGCAAGGAGGCGGCGATCAGGATATTCGCGGTGGAGCCATCGACCTTCAGCGTCTGCGTCAGGAAGAACAGGGCGTAGAACTGGCCGGTGTACCAGACCACAGCCTGGCCGGCAGTCAAGCCGATGAGCGCGAAGATCACGATCTTCAGATTCTTCCATTGACCGAAAGCTTCCGATAGCGGTGCCTTCGAGGTTTTTCCTTCGGCTTTCATGCGAGCAAAAGCCGGTGACTCGTTCATCGACAAACGAATCCAGACCGATATCCCCAGCAAGAACACCGACAACAGGAACGGAATGCGCCAGCCCCAGTCGGCAAAGGCAGTTTCACCCATCGCCGTGCGGGTGCCGAGGATCACCAGCAGCGACATGAATAGGCCCAGCGTGGCGGTGGTCTGAATCCATGCCGTGAATGCCCCGCGCTTGTCGTCCGGCGCATGCTCCGCCACGTAAGTGGCAGCGCCACCATACTCACCGCCCAGTGCGAGACCCTGAACGATGCGCAGGGTCACCAGAATGATCGGTGCAGCAATACCAATCGATTCATAGTTCGGCAAGATACCGACCAGAAAAGTCGATGCACCCATCAGTACGATGGTCACCAGAAAAGTGTATTTGCGGCCAATCATGTCGCCGAGGCGACCGAACACTAATGCACCGAACGGCCGCACGATGAAGCCGGCAGCAAACGCCAGCAAGGCAAAAATAAAGGCGGTATTCGGATCGGTGCCGGCAAAAAATTGTTTGGCAATGATGGCTGCGAGCGAACCATACAAATAAAAATCGTACCACTCGAAAACAGTACCGAGTGACGAGGCAAAAATAACCTTGCGTTCCTCTGGGGTGATCTTGCGTGATGCCGGTGTTGCTGTAGCCATGGTTGTCTCCATATGGTCTGTTTAGTATTGTTGTGCACTTGGCGGTTACACACGTTGGGTTACCACGGCTGAGTGTGCGACGGAAAACTTACGGGATTCTTGCATCCGGCCTGGCGCCAAATATTGCGGTGAATAGTCCTTTAATAATTTTGCGAACGACCGTACTTAATCATGCTATTCTCGATTCCCGTTGCAGTAACAGTCCAACAACTAGCTCGTCCCAACCCCATTCAGGAGACCCAAATGACCGACGCAGTCATCGTATCTACCGCACGTACCGCTCTCGCCAAATCCTGGAAAGGCGCTTTCAACATGACCCACGGTGCGACGCTCGGCGGTCACGCGCTCAAGCACGCGATTGAGCGCGCTGGCATCGAATCCGGTGAAGTCGAAGACGTCATCATCGGTTGTGCGACGCCTGAAGGCGCCACCGGTAGCAACATCGCGCGCCAGATCGCTTTGCGCGCCGGTTGCCCGGTCACCACCGGCGGGATGACGATCAATCGTTTTTGCTCGTCGGGTCTGCAAACCATCGCCACCGCAGCGCAGCGCATCATTGCCGGCGAAGGCGATATCTACGCCGCTGGCGGTGTCGAGTCGATCTCCTGCGTCCAGCAAGAAGCCAATACCCACATGCTGCGCGAAGTCTGGCTGCTGCAAAACAAGCCGGAGGTGTACTGGCCAATGTTGCAAACCGCCGAGACCGTCGCCAAGCGCTACAACATTAGCCGCGAGCGTCAGGACACCTACGGTGCACAAAGTCAGCAGCGCGCTCATGCCGCGATGTTGGAGGGCAAGTTCGATACAGAAATCGCGCCGATGACGACCATCATGGGTGTCGCCGACAAGGCCACCGGCATGCTGGTCAGTCGCGAAGTCACGATCTCGGCCGATGAAGGCATCCGTGCCGACACGACCTATGAAGCCGTCTCCAAGATCCGCAGTGCCGTCCCCGGCGGCGTGATCTCGGCCGGTAATGCCAGCCAGTTTTCGGATGGTGCCTCTGTCGCCATCGTCATGAATAGCAAGGTTGCCGAAGCACGTGGCCTGACCCCGCTGGGCATTTTCCGTGGCTTCGCCATCGCCGGATGCGAGCCGGACGAAATGGGCATCGGCCCGGTGTATGCGATTCCAAAGTTGCTGAAAAAAGCGGGCCTGAAGGTCGAAGATATCGGCCTGTGGGAACTCAATGAAGCCTTTGCGGTACAGGTGCTGTATTGCGCCGATACGCTTGGCATTCCGCTTGATCGTCTCAATGTCAACGGTGGCGCAATTGCGGTTGGCCATCCGTACGGCGTCTCGGGTGCACGCCTGACCGGCCATGCATTGATCGAAGGCAAACGTCGTGGCGTCAAGTATGTCGTCGTGACGATGTGCATTGGTGGCGGGCAGGGCGCGGCGGGATTGTTTGAAGTGGTCTGAGGACGCGCCAACCCCGTAGGGTGGGCACGGGGTCATCGTGCCCACACGAATGCGCCGCTAGCGATGGAATTTGCCGGCGCCCCTGACGCGCGCGCGTAGGCACGATACCCCGTGCCCACCCAACGAAGCCCCCGCAAATTTGCACAATGAATGCGTCTCTGGAGTGATCAATGCAATCGAAGATTTTGTCCCGTCGTGATCTCGACTTCCTGCTCTACGAATGGCTGCATGTCGAGACTCTGACCGAGCGTGAGCGCTTCGCCGATCACTCGGCAGATACCTTCAACGCGGCCATCGATACCTGCGAACGCATCGCCGTTGATCTCTTCGCACCGCACAACAAAAAAAGCGATCAGAACGAACCGCACTTCGATGGCACCGCCGTCCACATGATCGGCGATGTCAAGGTTGCGCTCGATGCCTTCAGCGCAGCGGGCCTGATGGCTGCTGGCCAGGACTTCGACAACGATGGCATGCAACTGCCTTGCGTGGTCGAAAAAGCCGGCTTCGCGTATTTCAAGGGAGCCAATGTCGGCACCTCGTCCTATCCGTTCCTCACCATCGGCAATGCCAACACGCTGATGAAATGCGGCACGCCGGAGCAGATCGAGACCTTTGTCAAGCCGATGCTGACTGGCCGGTTTTTCGGCACGATGTGCTTGTCCGAACCGCAAGCTGGCTCCAGTCTGTCAGACATCGTCACCCGCGCCGAACCGCAATCCGATGGCACGTATCGCCTGACCGGCAACAAGATGTGGATTTCGGCTGGCGAACACGAGCTGGCAGAAAACATCGTCCACCTCGTGCTGGCCAAAGTGCCCGGTCCGGATGGCAAACTCATCCCCGGAGTGAAGGGTATTTCGCTCTTCATCGTGCCAAAAAAACTGGTGAACGCCGACGGTACTTTGGGCGAGCGCAACGATGTCGTGCTGGCCGGCCTGAACCACAAGATGGGGTATCGCGGCACCACGAATTGCCTGCTTAATTTTGGCGAAGGAAAATTCACGCCGCAAGGCAAGGCAGGCGCGATTGGCTATCTGGTCGGCACGGTTCACAAGGGACTGGCCAACATGTTCCACATGATGAACGAGGCCCGCATCGGCGTGGGTCTCGGTGCGGTGATGCTGGGTTACACCGGCTATTTGCACGCTCTGGATTACGCGCGCAACCGCCCGCAAGGTCGTGCACCGCAAGCCAAAGATCCGGCCATGCCGCAGTTGCCCATCATTGAACACACCGACGTGCGGCGCATGCTGCTGGCCCAGAAATCGTATGTGGAAGGCGGGCTGGCGCTGGCGCTGTACTGCTCGAAATTGGTCGATGACGAGCGTACCGCACCGGCGCAAGAGCGCGCTCGTGCGACGCTGCTACTCGATATCCTGACGCCGATTGCCAAGTCCTGGCCGTCGCAATGGTGCCTCGAAGCGAACAATCTGGCGATTCAGGTCCATGGTGGCTACGGCTACACGCGCGAGTACAACGTCGAACAGTTTTATCGCGACAACCGGCTTAATCCTATCCATGAAGGCACGCACGGCATTCAGGGGCTCGACCTGCTCGGACGCAAAGTGGCGATGCAGGATGGCGCAGCGCTGCAAGCGCTGTGTGCCGAAGTCGGACAGACCGTCGAACGCGCCACCGCCTTGCCATCACTGGCCGCACAGGCAAGCGCGCTGGACGCCGCATGGCAGCGCATCGTCGCTGTTACGACGACCCTGCACGCAGCCGGCGACCTGAACCTGACCCTGGCCAACGCCTCGCTGTACCTCGAAGCATTCGGGCATGCAGTTGTCGCCTGGATCTGGCTGGAACAGGCGTTGCTGGCAGTTGGCAAAGAGAACGCGCACGACGCCGATTTCTACAAGGGTAAACTGCAGGCCTGCCTATACTTTTACCAATGGGAGCTGCCGAAGATTACTGCGCAACTTGATCTGCTGGCCAGCCTCGACACAACCACGCTCGACATGCAGGATGCGTGGTTCTAGGAAGGAAAAAAATGATCAAACATATCGTCATGTGGACCCTCAAGGACGAAGCCGAAGGCGCTGACAAGGCCACCAATTTACTGAAAATGCAGGCGCTGCTGGAAAGCTGCAAAGAGCTCGTTCCCGGCATCCTCAAGTTCGAGGTCTCGCTGGCCCAACCGGGCCTCGAATGCACTTGCGACATCGTGCTGTACTCCGAATTCGATACCGCCCATTCGCTCGACGATTACCAGCACCATCCGCTGCATGTCGCTACCAAACCGTTCATCGGTGCGGTGCGCGCCACGCGGCATTGCATGGACGTGCTGGTGGAAGCCCCCGTGACTTCCACCCTCTGACCTCAAAATTTAACCCATAACAATACGGAGACCGCATGCGCACACCTCAACAACTGTTCAACCTCGACGGCAAGACCGCACTGGTCACCGGCGGTTCCCGCGGCCTCGGCCTGCAAATTGCCGAAGCCCTCGGCGAACAAGGCGCAACCATCGTCCTGTCGGCGCGCAAGCAAACCGAGCTCGATGAGGCTGTCGCCCACCTGAAAAGCCTGGGCATCAACGCTTCCGCTATCGCCGCCGATCTGTCGCAGGAAGCGGCCGTCGAGGCGCTGGTCACCGAGACCCTGAGTCGCCTCGGACACATCGATATCCTGGTCAACAACGCCGGCGCGACGTGGGGTGCTCCTGCCGAAGACCATCCGGTCGAGGCCTGGGACAAGGTCATGAACCTCAATATCCGTAGCATCTTTTTGCTCTCGCAAGCGGTTGGCAAGCGCTCGATGATCCCGCGCCAGTACGGCCGCATCATCAACGTCGCGTCGATTGCTGGTTTGTCCGGCAACCCGCCCGGCATGCAGACTATCGCCTACAACACGTCCAAGGGAGCGGTCGTTAATTTCACCCGCACGCTGGCCGGTGAATGGGGCGCGCACGGCATTACCGTCAATGCACTGGCACCGGGATTTTTCCCGTCGAAGATGACCAAGGGTTTGCTGGCCACGCTGGGCAAGGAAGAAATGGCCAGCCATGCACCACTGAACCGGCTTGGTGACGACGAAGATCTGAAAGGGGCGGCAGTCCTGTTTGCCTCCGACGCCGGCAAGCACATCACTGGCCAGATTCTGGCGGTCGATGGCGGTGTATCGGCGATTTGATGGACTGGACGGTCGCCAAGCCGTTTCCAAACGAGATCCCGTTTCTGCAAGAGATGGGCGTCGAGTTTCTCGGTGCGATCAATGGCGAAGCGCGCGTTGCATTGACGCTTGGCAGCCGGCACATGAACAGCTGGCAAGTTGGTCATGGTGGCGTCACGATGACTTTGCTGGATGTCGTCATGGCGCTGGCCGGACGCTCGCTCGATCCCGATGCAAGCGGCGCCGTCACCGTTGACATGCACACCAGCTTTTTGCAACCGGCTGGCCATCCGGGCAGCCGCATCGTCGCCATCGGCCGTGCCAGTCATCGCGCTACCACACTCGTATTTTGCGAAGGTGAAATCCGCAACGGCGACCTGCTGGTGGCGCGCGCCATGGGCACCTTCAAATTTCTTAAGCGGCGCGCCGCCGGCCGCAAGCTTGATCACACGCTTGATCATCCATTCACCCCCTGAACAAGGAGTCCCGCATGACTACTACCCGTCAGATCGTTCTCGCATCCCGTCCTACCGGCAACGTCAGCGCCGACAATTTCCGGCTTGAAGAAGTGGCCGTGCCGGTCATCGCCGATGGTCAGGTACTGATCCGCAATCACTACCTGTCGCTCGATCCGTACATGCGCGGTCGCATGGAAGACAGCAAGAGCTACGCCGAACCGCAAGCCATTGGCGCGGTCATGATAGGCGGCACAGTCGGCGAAATTGTCGAGAGCAAGAACCCGAAATTCGTTGTCGGCGACAAGGTTGTCGGCGGCTCCGGCTGGGCCGAGATGACGGTCTCCGATGGCCAGATGCTGCGCAAGGTCGATACGAGCCATATTCCTTTATCGGCCTACCTCGGTTCGGTCGGCATGCCCGGCATGACTGCCTGGTACGGGCTGACCCAGATCATGCAACCGAAGGTCGGCGAAACCATCGTCGTCTCGGCCGCCAGCGGCGCGGTCGGCAGCGTGGTTGGCCAGCTCGCCAAATTGCGCGGCTGCCGCGCCGTCGGCATTGCCGGTGGTCCTGAAAAATGTGCCTACGTGGTCAACGAACTTGGCTTTGATGCCTGCGTCGATTACAAGTCATCGACCTTCGTGGCGGATCTTGCGGCAGCCACACCGGACGGCATTGACGCGATCTTTGAAAACGTCGGCGGCGTGGTCTTCGATACCGCGCTGGCGCGCATGAATCCGTTTGGCCGGATCGCGGTCTGCGGCCTGATCGCCGGTTACAACGGCGAGCCACTGGTGCTCAACAATGTGCGCATGATCCTGACGATGCGCCTGACGATACGCGGCTTCATTGTTTCCGAACACATCGACCTGTGGCCAGAAGGCTTGAAGGAACTCGGCACGCTGGTCGCCACCGGCAAGCTGAAATTCCGCGAATCGATTGCCGAGGGATTGGCGGCCGCACCGGAAGCCTTCATGGGTCTGCTCAAAGGCAAGAACTTCGGCAAGCAGCTGGTCAAGCTGATCTGATTTTTCCCCCTTTGCTTTTGGAGAACGCCATGTCCGACCTGATCCTGCACCACTACCCGACGTCCCCGTTCGCGGAAAAAATCCGCCTGATTCTGGGCCATAAACAGCTGGCCTGGAAATCGGTGCTTATCCCGGTGATCATGCCCAAACCCGATGTGCTGGCGCTGACCGGTGGTTATCGGCGCACGCCACTGCTGCAAATCGGCGCGGATGTGTATTGCGATACCGCGCTGATCGCCGATGTGCTGGAGCGGCGCACACCGACGCCGTCGTTGTTCCCGCATGCGCAGTCCGGGCTGGTTCGCACCGTGGCGCAATGGGCTGACAGCACGCTGTTCTGGACTGCGATTGGGTATGCGTTCCAGCCAGCCGGCATGCAAGCGATGTTCGGCAAGCTGCCGCCGGAACACCTGCAAGCCTTCGGCGCTGACCGTGCAGCGATGCGGGGCAATGCGCCGCGCATGGCGGTAGCAGAAGCCACCGCCAGCCTGACCGAGTATCTCGATCGCCTCGAGAACATGCTGGTTGATGGCCAGCCGTATTTGCTCGGTGCTTTGCCGACGCTCGCCGATTTTTCGGTCTACCACCCGGTTTGGTACGTCAGCCGGGTACAGGGTCTGTCGGTGATTCTGGACAGGGCACCGAAGCTGCTGGCCTGGCTCGCACGGATGGCGGCCATCGGTCACGGTACTGCTGAAAAAATCAGCAGTACCGATGCGATCGACATGTGCCGCAACAGCGTGTCGCTGGTCTCGGAGGACGCCGTCACCGACCTGCATGGTATCGCTCTGGGTGAGCGCGTGACGATCACGCCAACCGACTACGCGCTCGATCCGGTCGAGGGCGAGCTAGTTCTGGCCAGCGCCACCGAACTGGCCGTACGTCGGCATGATGACCGGGCCGGCACGGTCACCGTGCACTTCCCGCGCAACGGCTATCAACTCAAAAAATCCGCTTAAAAAATCTACGGAGACAGCATGAAAAATTTTACTAACCGGGTCGCCGTCATCACCGGCGGTGCCAGCGGCTTCGGCCGCGAATTTGCGCTGATAGGCGCACGTCTGGGCATGAAACTGGTGCTCGCTGATGTGCAGCAAGATGCGCTCGACCGCGTCAAGACCGAACTCGAAGCGCTCGGTGCCGAAGTGCTGGCAGTACGCTGCGACGTGCGTCACGCCGACGAAATCCAGGCGCTGGCCGATGCGACGATGGCTCGCTTTGGCGCGGTTCATCTGCTGTTCAATAATGCCGGCGTTGGTTCGGGTGGGCTGGTCTGGGAAAATACGCAGGCCGACTGGGAGTGGGTGCTCGGCGTGAACTTGTGGGGCGTCATCCATGGCGTGCGCATTTTTACGCCGCTGATGCTGGCGTGCGCCAAGGCCGATCCCGACTATGAAGGCCACATCGTCAACACCGCGTCGATGGCCGGCTTGCTCAATGCGCCGACGATGGGGGTCTATAACGTCTCCAAACATGCGGTGGTGTCGCTGACCGAATCGTTGTATCAGGACTTGCGACTGGTTGAAGCGCCGATCAGCGCATCGGTGCTGTGCCCGTATTTTGTGCCGACCGGGATTTCGCAATCGCATCGTAATCGGCCTGATGATGTTGCCATCAGTGCGCGTCCGACGATCAGTCAATTGGCGGCGCAGTCAATGTCGGACAAAGCGGTCAGCTCTGGCAAGGTCAGTGCGGCAGCGGTTGCCGAGATGACCTTCGAGGCGATTGGCAGCGATCAGTTTTACGTGTATTCGCATCCCCAAGCACTCGGCCATGTGCAAAAACGGATGGAAGAAATCATCACGCAAACCAATCCGGGCGACCCGTATGCCGGTGCCGAACACGTGCGCGAAATGCTGCAGGCGAAGCTGAAAGCCGGAGCGTAATCATGGCGGCCGCGATCCGCGACAACCAGTTCGCTGTGCTGGACAACGGCACGCGCCTGCATTACGCCAGCGCTGGCCAACCGGGTCAGCCACTGATCCTGTTCGTGCATGGCTTCCCGGAATTCTGGGGCGAATGGGAAGCGCAATTGCAGGAGTTTGGTGGCACGCATTTCGCGGTCGCGCCGGATTTGCGCGGCTTCAATTTGTCGGACATGCCACCCGATCTGTCGTCCTACAAGGCGCGCCATATCGTCGATGATCTGCGCTTGCTGATCGGCCATCTCGGTTATGAGCAATGCATTCTGGTCGCGCATGACTGGGGCGGAGCGATTGCGTGGAATCTGGCGATTGCGCTGCCGCAGTTGCTGCACAAGCTCATCATCATCAACTCGCCGCATCCGTACTTGTTCATGCAGGCGCTGGCGGGCGATGCGCATCAGAAGGCCTCGAGCGATTACATGAACTGGCTGCGGGCCGATGGTTCAGAAGCGGCGCTGGAAAAAAATGACTTCGCCTTGCTCGACGGATTTTTCAATGGCATGGGCCAGCCACCGGCGTTGTGGTTTACCGATGCGGTGCGGGAGCGCTATCACGCCTGCTGGCGGCGCGGTTTGCGCGGCGGCGTCAATTATTACCGCGCCTCGCCATTGCATCCGCCGACCGAGGCGCATCCGGGTCCGCTGAAGCTGGTGATGGACCCGGCCGCATTCCGTATCACGGTGCCAACCCGGGTCATCTGGGGTGAAACGGATTTTGCCTTGCCGAAAACATTGCTGGATGGGCTAGACCAGTTTGTTGCTGACCTGCAGGTCGAACGCGTCGCGAATGCCTCGCACTGGATCGTCCATGAACAGCCGGTGCTGGTTAATCGTTTGCTGCGGCAGTTTGTTTCTGGCTAATAGTTCATTTCAGCAACTATAATTTTCCGCGCAAACGCTGGTCCTTGATACTATTGTCCACTTCTTATCAGAAGATGGGTCGGTTTGAGAGTATGTTAAAAAAACTTACCATTGGCGCACTTCGGCCTGGCATGTATATCCACGAACTCTGCGCATCCTGGTTGGAAACACCGTTCTGGAAAAAGTCTTTTTTGCTGGAAGACGCGGTGATGCTGGCAAAAATCAGCAAAAGTGGTGTCGAAGAAGCCTGGATCGATACCGACAAGGGCGACGATGTACCTCCGCCAGTTCCTGCTGATGTGGAGGAAAGTCCTGCTGCGGTGGTTCCCCTGCTGGTGGTCGACACCCCGGCCACGCCAGTGGCTTATCGGGATGTGGTGCGTGTCTCAATGGCCGAGGAGGTCGGGCGTGCGACCAGTATTGTCAACAAGTCACGCGAAGCCGTGTTATCGATGTTTACTGAAGCGCGCATGGGCAAGGCCATTGATGCCCGCAATGCGATGCCGCTGGTCGAGGAAATCGCTGCCTCGATCATGCGTAATCCCGGCGCATTGATCGGATTGGCCCGCCTCAAGACGGCCGATGATTACACCTACATGCACTCGGTCGCCGTCTGCGCGTTGATGATCGCCCTTGCCAGTCAGCTCGAGCTAGATGATGAAACCACGCGTGAACTTGGGCTGGCCGGACTGCTGCATGACATCGGCAAGATGGCCGTGCCTGCAACGATTCTGAACAAACCCGGCAAGCTCACCGATGACGAATTTGTGTCGGTCAAGCAGCATCCTGCCGCGGGGCACGCAATGCTCGTCGAGGCCACTGGTATTGGCCCGATTGCCCTTGACGTCTGCCTGCATCACCACGAAAAAATGAACGGCAGTGGTTATCCACACCGACTCAAAGGCGAGCAGATCAGCCTGTACGCCCGCATGGGTGCGGTGTGCGATGTCTATGATGCCATTACGTCGAACCGGCCTTACAAGCAAGGCTGGTGCCCGTCCGAATCGCTGAGCAAGATGGCGGAATGGAGTGGCGGGCATTTCGATCCTGTCGTGTTCCAGGCGTTCGTGCGCAGTATCGGGATTTATCCGGTCGGCACGCTGGTGCGGATGGCGTCAGGACAGTTGGGTGTGGTCGTTGAGCAGCAGGAAGGCAAGTTGCTGCTGCCGAAGGTGCGGGTGTTCTATTGCGTCAATACGATGAGTCACATCACGCCGGTCTTGCTGGACCTGGCCGCTGCCAATAGCAGCGAAAAAATTGTGGCGCGGGAAGAGGCCAGCAAGTGGGGCCTCACGGATATCAATCGCTACTGGCTGGGCGACGACCAGACCAGCGCTTGAGCAGTCACAGCATCGGCATGCGCAACAGCGCCACGATCGGATCGCGGGTGTCGGTCTGATAGGTCGATGCGTCGGTCATGTCCCACTCGTCATTCTTGCGATTTAACATCCCTGAAATAAGGATGTCGCGCGCAAATTTACGCCTATCCGTCGCTGCCGAGGTGGACGAGCGTGATGCCACTGCCAGCGCACGCACATCCATCACGCCAGTATTGCGGCCTGCAGTTTGCAGCGGCTCGGTCTGGCCGAGGGACGCGATCAGGTCGTTGACGGCATGCTCGAGCAATTCGTGGGCTTGCTTCTGGATAGCGCGCAAGGCGGGGATCTTGGTCGGGTCGGTGACTAGCGCAGCGAAAGCGACCGGGTCGAACGGGGCTTCGGTCGTGGTGGATTGGTCTGGGTTGTCGGAGTTATCCATGGGAGCCGTCTCGTGAGGGGAATCGTTGACCGTACCTGCGTGTGTGGATCATGTTGCTAGTCATTGGATGGCGGGCCAAGACGACCGGAGGTTGGTTAATTTCATGCGAACACTCCGTTGTTTGAAGGGTGCGAAGAGTTTTGAACATTTCCTGTCGCTGCGCTCTCGGTATTGCTGGTCTGAGCTGGTTTTTGTTCTAACCATTTGTGCGTTTTGTACACTGCAGCGCCTGCCCCTGCTAATCCCAATGCCGTGGGGAGCATAGAAGATCCCATGATCATCGCAACCATGCCAAGTGCACCAAGGGGATTGGAAATCAAAGCTAAAGTGGCCACTGCTACGGTGGCATAGAGCGCCCCTTTTCCTATCGTTTTCCATGGAGCTTTTTCGAAGGCATTTTTGATGGCGCCCGCCATCTTTTTTAGTTTTCCGTGTGCTGCTGGAGCCGCGCTAGTCGCGTTGAGTGGCGTCGTGACGTTGGTTGCTTGCTTGAGCTTTTGTTCCAGCTCTGCGATTTTTGCATGCGCAATGCGTAGTTGGTCGGACGCTTTTTCGTGCACGGCTGGCGACATGTGCTTTATTTTTTCCGCTATTTTTGGGTCGAGGGGCTCAAAGGTGTTCCAAGGTTTTTTTGTTGGTGTCTCGGGTAATGATGCTTTGCCCAACTGATTGGTCCCTGGACGCAGATCGATACCGTCAGTGGCAACGCCACGCGTAACGGACGTGGTCCTTGTAGGAAAGTTTGAAATGGATGTCATCAGAAAATCCCCAAAGCGAGTGACCAGACTAGAAATAATTCGTCCTAATTGAGTCGCTAGCTTTCACCGCAAAGTTCCATCTACCCGTCGTTGACGTCACCCCACCGCCACCCGCAGCGACGCGGACCCGGTTCGATGATGGCGAGGCAAGACCCAGCGCAGTTCCGTAGCGTGGGCACGGCACTATCGTGCCCACGCGAACGCACTACCTAAACGGGAGTTGACCTGCGTTCCTGATCCGCGCGCGTGGGCGCGACATGGCTGCGTGTGCCTTGACGTACGTCGCCAATTTGTCGGCGTTGTGGTCTGCTCCGGCCACAAATCCGCCAGGCCGCAGGGTGCAATCCCCTTCGGTTATTGCACCCTGCATAGTTGGTTGTGGCGACGCGGATAACGTTTTTGAATCTGTTCAAGTTCGTAAAAATGCGCTGTCTCGCCATCATCCCACCGCCACCCGACTGCTTCCGCCTGCCATGCGTTCCACCAGCACCTTGGTCGCAATCCGTTCGGTCATTTCCTGCACATGTGAAATCACGCCGACCTTGCGACCCATTGCCTGCAAACCATCGAGTGCATCCATGGCTACCCGCAGCGTCTCGGCATCGAGACTGCCGAAGCCTTCGTCGATGAACAGCGATTCGACCCGGACCCGGTTTGATGACAGCGAGGCCAGACCCAGCGCCAGTGCCAGCGAGACAAGAAACGATTCACCACCCGACAGCGAGTGAACCGAGCGAATTTCATCACCCATGTCCTGATCGATCACGATCAGCGCCAGCGTGTCGCGCAGGCGTTGCAGCCGGTAGCGTTTTGCTAGCGAGTGCAGATGGCGATTGGCGTAACCGAGCAAGACATCAAGCGTGGTTTGCTGCGCGACATTGCGTAATTTTTTGCCGTCTGCGGAGCCGATCAGGTCGTTCAATTGGGCCCATACGCGACAGCTGGCTTCCTGTGCGGCCAGCGCGTCGAGCAGGCCGGCTGCGGTGAGGCGTCGTGCTTGATCCTGACGCAGCGCGAGTTGCAGTTCGGAGGCGCGGGCTTGCGCGAGCAGGCGCTCGTCAGTCAGTGTTTGCAATGCTAGTTGCAAGACGTCTTGTGACTCTTCCTCGTCGGCTGGCGGGCGCTGTTGCCGGTGGGCTGTGCGCTGTTCATTGCGATCGCGCAGCATGGCTGCGGCTTGCTGGACGGCGCTGTCCAGTCCGTGCAGCGCGGACCGCAGGGCGGCAATCTGATCGATTGACTGCAACAAACGAGTGCGCAATTGCATCGTGTCCAATGCAATCGTGTCATCGAGATTAGCCAGCCAGGTATCGAGACGCAGCGTGGCGGTGTGTGCTTCGTGCTCGTGTATCGTCAGCCGTGCAGTGGCTTGCGCCAGAGCTTCGGTGTGGCGTGCCAGCGCTTGCCGCACGGTGCTACTGGTGTCGGTCGCTTGCCGTAGTGCGGAGCGGGCAGTGGTGATTGCACTGGCAAGATGGGTTTCGATCACGCGCACGGGTTGGCCATCGAAGAGCAAGCGGCGCGCGTCTTTCAGTGCGGCGATCGCTGCGGCGCCGGTAGTGCAGATATTGTGACAGCGTTGCTGTTCGGCCTCGGCCGTAGTTGCACTGCCCGATAGCGTCACCAGTTCGTTGGCCAGGACGGTGCACTGCGTTGTCAGTTGATCGCTGGCGGTACGGCGCTCCTGCCACAAGCGGACGGCGTTGCCGCAGCCAATATGAAAATCAGCCGGCTCCGCTTGCCATGCGGTGCGCCAGTTGGCTTGCAGGGCAAGGATATCGTCAAGCTGGTCAAGTGCTTGATCCAGCCGCTGTCGTGCTTGCGTTAATTGCGCACTTGCGACGCGCTGCCCGGCGACGATGGCATCGAGTCGGGTGCTGGCCGCAGTGGCCGTGTCCTTGCAGGCCGCATGGGTAACAACGGCTTGTTCGAACGCGGTGTGCGCCGCATCACGGAGATGCACGATGCGTTGCGCGGCGGCATCCTGTTCGGTGATTGCGGCCAGCTCGATATCGAGGGCGATGTGTTCGCTGTCGAACCATGTCGTTGCCGCTGAGGTTCCCAGCGCAAGCGCGACCGGATGGGCTTGCCAGTCGCGTAGCAATTGGCCCAGCACCTGCTGGAGTTGTTGCAACTCCGGCTTGATGGTCAGAAGGTGCTGGCGCTGTGCGCCGGCTTGCGCGCTCAGGGTCGCCTGCGCGTGTCGAACCTGTTGATGCTGTTCGCGGCACATGGCAACATCGGCTTGCAGTTTTTCCAGCAACGCATGCAGCGGCGCATTGGCCTGCACGTACGGATGATCGGTGGCGCCGCAGACCGGGCAGGGTGCGTCATCGGTGAGTGCTGCGCGCAAATTTTCGACGCTGGCAGTGCAGGCGGCTTCGGCATGTTTGAGCGATTTTTCGGCTTGCATCATTGCGGCTGCCAGCGTCGTACTCCGTGCATCGGCTTGCGCGGCGCCTGCTTCAGCGTCCGTGGCGGCCTGCAGGCTGGTGCTGCACTGGTTCTCCAGTCCTTGCGCACGCGCTTGTTGTTCGGTCAGCGTGCGCCAGAGTTGGTCGCCGCTGCGCCAGCGCTCGCGGCGTAGCGCAAGCTTGTCCTTCCGGTCCTGGAGTGCCGCCAGATCGATCGCTGCATAGTGTTGCACGGCCAGTTGGCGAGCTTGTGTGGCATCGGCCAGTCGCTGCGTTGCCTGCGCGAGGGCGTCCGCGGTGTTGGCTTGCAGGGATGTTTGTTGTGCGTGATCCACGGCCAGCGTTGCCAGCAGTTGCACGTTGAGCTGCACTTCGGTATCGCTGCGCGTGGCTTGACCGAGCAGCAAATCGCAGCGCGACCAGTCTTGCGCCAGCGCCTGCCACTGTCTGTTTTGTTCCAGCCATAACGCGTGTTCCTGCTGCGCGTGTCGGGCGACCTCGATCTGATTTTGCAGGCTTTGTACCTGCTGGCGTGCCTGCTCGGCAGCACGCATCGCTTCGCCGTGGGCTTGCCGTGCACGCTCTTGGGTTGGCTGCAGCGTGTCGATGCGGACATCAAGCGACTTGGCTTGATCGAGTGTCGGCGCGGCAGCTTGCTGTGCCTGCTCGGCCGTCGCAAGGCCGACTTGCGCCAGCGTCAGCAAGTCGTCGGTGCGTACCTGCTCAAGCGCGGTGTTTTCCAATAACACGCGACTGGTGGTAATCGTCAGTCGATCTTGTTCCACCGCGAGTGCAAGCCGGTCGATGTCGTTGACCAGGCTGCGTGCTGGCTGGATCGTATCGAGCAAGTGCAATTCGGCGCGACGCGGTGCAGCGGCTTGCTGCGCATCGTGATCTTGTTGCCATTGCGCCTGTGCACGCTCTTCGGCCAGACGTAATCGGTCGTCGTCCTGATACCAGCGCAAGCGCGTAGTCAGCCCCGTGTGCTGCAGTTCGAGTGCTGCCAGCGCGGCATCGGCAGCGGCACTGTCCACATCGAGTTTGCTGCGCGCTTCGTCGTCCAGCGGACGCTGATCGGCCAGCCTGTCCGTGACACGCTGCATGGCGGCTTGCTCGTCACGGTTGCGGCCGAATGCACGCTGCGACAGCGTGCTGTAAATCGCGCTGCCGGTCAGCGTTTCGAGCAGTTCACCGCGTTCGTTGTCGTCGGCTTTCAGAAAGGCTGAAAATTCGTTTTGCGCCAGCAGTACGGCGCGCGTGAATTGCTCGAACGACAGGCCAATTCGTACGACAATTTCGGTCAGCACTTCTTTGTTGGTGCCGCCTATCGGTTGCAGGTCGGGCAGACGCTGCAGCGTCATCGCAGTTTTTTGCAAGCTGCCGCTGGCCTTGCCGCGCGAGCGTCGCGCGCTCCAGCGCGCGCGGTAATGCTGCGCATCATTGCCAATGAAATCGACTTCGGCATGGCCTTCGGCGCAACCGCGGCGCAGCAAGTTACGGGCATCCTGTTGCGTGACACTGGCGTCGCCGACATCGGGCAGGTTGCGGTTGCCCGCCTTGAACAGGCGTGGCGTATCTTCATAGAGCGCCATGCACAGTGCATCAAGCAGCGTGCTCTTGCCAGCGCCGGTCGGTCCCGAGATCGCAAATAATCCGGCTGATTTCAGCGGCTCCTGTTCGAAATCGACAACGAAATCACCGGCCAGCGAGGCCAGATTGCGACCGCGAATCGCGAGAATCTTCATGCGACGTCTCCGGCCGCATCGAGCAGCAGTTCGGCAAACGCGGCTTGCAATGGCGCTGGCGTGTCGGTGTCATATTTGCTGCGGTACAGGCGATTAAAAATATCTTCGGGTTGCAGGCGATCGAGTTCATCGATCGACAGGGCTGGTGCGCCGACCGCGGTCGATGCGGCCATGCTGGTATCGATGCGGGCCAGGCGCACCGGCTTGCCTTCAAGCGCCGCCTCGATGGTCGCGCGCAAACCCGGCTCGGGTGCGTCGAGGCGCACGCGCACCTCCAGATACGGCATCTGTTGCAGGTCGTCGGTGGCGGGTAGGTCGAGCGCGGCCAGCGCGACGAGGACGTCGGCGAGCGGCGCCGGTTGTTTCGGAATGCGTAGCAGGTCGACCGCACGCGGGATAGGTAACGCGGTGATGGCAGCGACGCGCTCCCCATCGAGGTCGACCCGCAACACCTGATGCGGATAGCCGATTTCGGCAAATGACATCGGTAGCGGACTGCCGCAATAGCGCAGGTGATCCTGTTTGGCGACCCGCTGCGCCAGATGCAAATGTCCCAGTGCGGCATAGGCAATGGCCGGGTCGAAGATGCCGGCCGACAGCGCTTCGGTGCCGCCGATGACGATGCGGCGCTCGGAATCTTCCGACACGTCGCCGCCGACCATGTGGCAGTGGCCCAGCGCAATGATGGCCTGACCGGGCTGGCGCAAGGTCAGTGCGTGGTCTAGTACTTGCCGGTACAACAGCGCGATGCCCGCCATGTACGGATCGCCATCGCCCTCGCTGCGCGGCACGTCGCCCGGGCGCAGAAATGGCACTGCCAGGCACCATGCAGCGATCTCGCCGGCACGGTTTTTCAGCGGCACCACGAGGCGGGCGAGTTCGATGCTGCCATCGGCATGACGCGGCACGAATCCGACGACGCTGGCGTCGAGGCTGGCCAGCAGCGGTGCCGGTGCTTCGAGCCGGCCCGGCGAATCGTGGTTGCCGGCGATGACGAGGATGTTCAGATGCGGGATGCGCTGCTTGGCTTGCTGCAGGAAGCGGTAGAGCTGTTTTTGCGAAGCGGCCGACGGATTGGCATTGTCGAAAATATCGCCGCAGATTAGCAAGCCCTCGGCTTGTTCGGTCTCCAGCGTATCGATCAGCCAGTCGAGAAAGTGCTGGTGCTCGGCACCGCGTTCGAAGTGATGCAGGGTCTGGCCCAGATGCCAGTCCGAGGTATGGATGAAGCGCAAGGGGAATCCTTCTCGTCGCAATCGGAACAACGACTGCGCCGGGGTGGCTCAGCCGCCGACGAGTATACCGGTGGTGGGTTGGCAGTGGCTAGTGCAGGATTGATGCGGCGATCAGGAGGCTTGGCGCTGTGTCACGGGTAGGTGTGCGCCAACTGGATGAGAGCTATTAGCGGGCTTGTTAGGCAGGAGAGCTGCGGGCGTCGGTGACTGGGGTGGCGCCATCGGTGGAAGCGGAGGTTGGAGGGGCTCGGCCGCGGTATCATTTTGCTCGTCATCGTCTTCCTGCTCCTGATCCAACTTTTCTGCCGCGTGCCTGGCGCGTACAGTGGTTTGAAATTCCCTGACAGGCTTCGCCATTTCCGACGCAACCGCGATGCCGAATAATGCCCCGAACATCAATATCGGCGGAAAGGTCGACATCAGCGCTATCGCGCTGACAGCAACTAATCCGAACACGATCGCCCCGGCGACCGTGCCGTACCGTCCTGAAAAACAGTTGCTTATGGCCTCGGACATGGTGTTCTTTTTACCGGGCGACGATCTGGTATTTGCTTGCGAAGGCACGATCTGCCGCACAGGATCTTTAGGCGGAGCAGGGGGCTGCGTCGGGATGTTGGGCGTATTGGGCTCAATAGCCGGTGCGTGACCATGTCCGCTGAGTTGGCTGGCATTCTTGCTACTTAAGTTATCGAGTGCCGCCACGAATTTTTCAAGGAGTTCTTCGACCTCCGCTTGCTGATCGGAGGGGATGCGATTGACGCCATTGGCTGTATTTCCGGCTTGAGGCGTCACGATTTGTTTGACTGCAGGTTCTAATTGTTGAGCCGGTTGGTTGCTTGTTGGTGGTAAAGGCTGCGCAGGTGGACCAGGGGGGAGCTGGTTGAGTTTGGAGTGACCAGCAGTTGAAGAAGGGACATTAGGCATGTGTGGTGCTCCGTGCAATGCCCCTGTTCCGGGGCGCGGATGACGAAAGTGTCTTCGTTAAGTCGCCGTATCTTCGAAGCGGTTCCCTTTCACGCAAAAAAAATCCGGCCGTATCGCACAAGGCGAGACGGCCGGATTGTTTCAGATAACGCCTTGCTGGTCAGCGCATCAGCAAATGACCCGCTCGCTGAGCGACGCCCGATCGGTTGTGTCGAGTCGAGCGATAGTCGATGCGCGTGTACCGTAATCCGGGGTTTCGATGCACACCGCAGACAGTGCACGTTCGCGTTCGAGTGATAAACCGGTTTTCGGCAAGCGACAATCGGTCGCCTGGCGGGTGTCTGTCAGCATTTCGAAGAATGCCTCATCGGTCGCGCCTTGGCAGAGCAGGCTGGCGAACTCAGCCTTGGTGCGGACCACTTTCGGCCACGGCGTATCGAGGCGGGCATTCGACAGGCCGTAAATCCCCGGTGAAATCGGTTGCCCGTTACGGACATCGTCGGCCGCCCGGTTTGAGTACCAGATCAGTTCATGCTGGTCGCCCACCAGCAGATTAAAGCCGTTGTAGTCGTCGCTGCCTTGCGCCAGTTGCGCGACATAGGCTTTTGCGGTCATCGTTCCGGTCAAAAAATCGGCGGCCAGTTCACCGCGCGACCTGGCGTCGTCGCGTTGATCGCCCGGCGCGCGGACATTGGTCAATGCCGCGAAGCGCCCTGTCTGGGTAATGCCCATCCAGGTGCCACCGCCTTGCAGGTCGCGCCCGGCAAACACCAGCGGGCTGTCGCTCCACCATCCGGCCGCAGCCGCGGGCCGGTCGTGATACTCATCGCGGTTGCCGGTGGCGATGAGCGGCATGCCAGGAACCACATGCCAGGCAAAAGTAATCAGGCACATACGCTCACCTCCACAAATTGTTCGACATGACGATGCCCCTGCGCCATCGCGGTGACGCCTTCTTCGGCAGCGGCACGTTCGATGACGTCCTCGAAGCCGGCCGGGACGGCAAGATAAATTTCCATCCAGGTCTGCAAACCGTTTTTTTCTTCCGGTCGGCGTCGCAACTGGGCACGAATGTCATAGCCAGCGTTGAGACGTTGCTGCAAGACGTCGACCCGCTGACGGGCCAGTGCCGCATCATCGGTGCGGATGGAGTAATAGACGTAGATATCCATGGCAGTGCGTGTCTCCATTGATCAAACGGTGTCAGGCAGTGCGTAAGGCAGGGCAGTAAAGTGCAAAGCGGGTCCTTGTACGCCGAGGTGGATCGTGTCGGTGTCGAGGGTGGCAGTCTTGATTTCAACCAGACAGTGAAACAGGCCAGCATGGTCGCGTGCTGCGTTGACGATCATGCCGCACGGTTGTTCCGGGTCGCCAGCGGCAAACACTTCCATGCCGGCAGCCACGTCCGGTGCGCTGACCGAAGCCGGCAGCGTGCGGCGTTTGAGCTTGCCGAGATACTGGCTGCGCGCGACGATTTCCTGACCCGGATAGCATCCTTTGCGGAAATTGACCCCGCCGATCGCTTCCAGATTGACCATTTGCGGAACGAATTTTTCCTGCGTTGCCAGCGTGATGTGCGGCACAGCGGCGAGGATCTCGGTCAACCGCCATTGTTCGATACCGGCTTGATGCAGGGATGTTTTTAGTTGCGGCCAGGCGGCGATGGCCGTCTCTGGCGTCGTGATCCATTGATAGCGTGCCGTGGTACCAGCATCGGCCAGACGGATCAGCGTACCGGCAGCGTTCTCGAGTTTCGCATACGGCGCAGCGGGTAGTTGCGGAAACCAGCTTGCCAGTGCAGTGCCGACAGCGTCGCCGCCAAGTCCGATGATGGCGTTCGATTCGGTGATGTCGGCGCTTTTTGCCTTGGCACGCATGACAAACATTTGCAGGCGTTTTTGGATGGACGGCTGGATGTCGCGCGCCAGTTCGAGCACGATGGCGCTGGCGTTGCGCCACATCATGAAGGATGCCAGCAGGCGACCTTTCGGTGTGCAGTAGCCAGCCAGACGGGCTTCATCCGGGCCGAGGTGCTCGACGTCATTGGTCAGTTGGTTATGCAGAAAATTAGCGGCGTCATCGCCTTCGAAGGCGATCAGGCCGAGGTCGGTGAGTGCGGAAAAGAAGCTGTCGGACGCGGTCACTGTCGTGCCGGGAAGCTGATTTTCCTGCGCGATGAATTGGTGCCAATTGGTCATGGATTCCCTTATAAAGTCCGTAAGGTTTTGGGTTATGCGTTTATCATTCTGGGTTGATTATAGATGCGGGGATGACATTTTGTCGGAACCAACAAACTGATGAGATTTTTGAAGACACTATTTTGGCTAATGATGGTTGCCCTGTTCGGTGCTGCGGGTGGTTTCGCTTACTGGACGCAACAACCTGTGTTGGCGCCCGGCGCATCCGCTGTGGACTTTGCGATTGAACCGGGTAGCGGCTTGCGCAGCGTGGCAGATCAAATCGCTGCCCGGCCTATCCCGCTACAACCCTTGCTGTTCGAAGCGCTGGTGCGGTTGACTGGCAAGGATGGCCAGATCAAGGCCGGTCACTATGCGCTCAAGCCAGGCACCACGCCGCACCGGTTGGTCGGGCAGTTAGTGCGAGGCGAGTTTGCGCAAGAATCGCTGGTCATTATCGAGGGTTGGACCTTTCGCCAGATGCGTCAGGCGATCGTCGATAATCCTGCCTTGAAGCACGATACGGCGACGCTGACCGACAAGGAGTTGCTCGGTAAAGTGACCACCGACTACACGCTCCCGGAAGGGTTGTTTTTTCCTGATACCTACTTGTTTGCCAAAGGCGCGAGTGACCTGCAAGTGTATCGGCAGGCCCATGCAGAAATGCTCAAGCGGCTTGATCAGGCCTGGGCGCAACGCGATACATCGTTGCCCTACAAGACCCCTTATGAAGCATTGACGATGGCATCCATCATCGAAAAAGAAACGGGTCAAAAAGCCGAGCGGGGACTGATCGCCGGCGTCTTCGTCAATCGTCTGAAAATCGGCATGTTGTTGCAGACCGATCCGACCGTCATCTACGGCATGGGCGAAAAATTTCAGGGCAATATTCGCAAGCGCGACTTGCTGACCGACACCCCGTTCAACACGTATTTGCGAGCAGGTTTACCACCGTCGCCGATTGCGTTGCCGGGCAACGATGCACTCAACGCCGCGCTCAGGCCAGAGCGCACCGATGCGCTGTATTTTGTGGCGCGCGGCGATGGCACCAGTGTTTTTTCCAGCAACCTGCCCGATCATAATCGGGCAGTTAACCGCTTCCAGCGTTAGAAACCTCTGATGTCACCTCCCAACAAGCCTGCATTCATTACTTTCGAAGGTATCGACGGCGCCGGTAAATCCAGCCACATCAACTTTGTGGTCGAGTCGCTGGTGGCGCGCGGCCTGCGCGTAACAAGTACGCGCGAGCCGGGCGGCACCGCGCTCGGCGAGCAATTACGCACGGTATTGCTGCACCAGAAGATGCACCTTGAAACCGAAGCCTTGTTGATGTTTGCCAGTCGACGTGAGCATCTGGCGCAAGTGATTGAACCGGCTCTGGCGCGCGGCGACTGGGTGGTGTCGGATCGTTTCACTGATGCGACGTTTGCTTATCAGGGCGGCGGGCGGCACTTGTCGCGGGAAAAACTGGAGCAGCTCGAACAATGGGTCCATCCGCATCTGCAACCTGATCTGACCTTACTGTTCGATGTGCCGCTAGACGTCGCGCGCGCACGGCTCGATGCGACCCGTTCGCTGGATAAATTCGAGCAGGAGCAGGAAGCTTTTTTTGCCGGCGTGCGTGGCGAATACCTGCGTCGCGCGGCGCAATTTCCGGCGCGGTTCCGGATTATCGACTCGACGCAATCGATGGCCGATGTGCGCGCGGTCTTGGCAGCTATCGTTGCAGGCTTGTGAAACTGAACAGGAAAGATCCCGATTGATGATGCACTCGACGCGGACAGGCAGCCTATGGCGATGACGATTTATCCGTGGCAACAGGACGCCTGGGAGCAGTTACATGCGCTGCGTGGAAGATTGCCGCACGCGATTCTTTTGCATGGCAATAAGGGTATCGGCAAGACCGATTTCGCCCAAGCCTACGCCGCGTCGCTGTTGTGCGAGAGTCCGCAGAGCGATGGTCGCGCGTGTGGCACGTGTCTGTCGTGTGGCTGGTTCGAACAATATGCCCATCCCGATTATCGTCGCGTGCGACCAGAAATACTGGACGGTGGCGAGGTGGCCGATGACGGCGAGGCAACTGAGTCGGATGAGGGGAAAAAAACCGCCAAGGCCAGCAAAACGCCGTCGAAAGAAATCCGTATCGAACAGATTCGGGCGCTGGCTGATTTCATGAATATCTCGACGCATCGCAACGGCAAGCGCGTGGTATTGCTGTATCCGGCCGAAGCGTTGAATACGATCTCGGCGAATGCGCTGCTCAAGACGCTGGAAGAGCCACCACCGGATACCGTGTTCCTGATGGTCTCGAATAGTCTGGACCGATTGCTGCCAACGATTTTGTCGCGCTGTCGCAAGTTTGCGTTGCCGATGCCATCGACAGCGGTGGCGCTGGACTGGCTCGCCCAGCAGCGGGTCAAGGAGGGCGACATGTGGCTGGCCGAGCAGGGCGGTGCGCCCCTGGCGGCGCTCGAACAGGCGCAGGCGGGTTCGCATGATCATCAGGATGAATTGCTGACGATGCTGGCGCGACCATCGGTGGAGGCGGCGCTGAAAGCGGCCGAAAAACTGCAGAAGGCACCGGTGGTTGAGCTCGTCGTGTGCCTGCAACGCTGGTTGCATGATGTATTCTCAGTCAAGCTTAGTGGCAAACTCCGTTACTATCCATGTAGGCACAGCGAGCTTGTTGCGCTGGCTGCCCGGGTCAACTTGCCGGATTTATTGAGTGCCATCGATCTGGCTAGCGAGCGTCGTGCGATTGCACAGCACCCGCTGGCTGCCAGATTATTTATCGAAGACATGTTGCTCGATTACACGCATATTTTTTCATAGGATGCCCTGTTCATGGCAGAACTTCCCCCTACAACGGCAGGCGTCGGCAGGCCATCGGTGCTGTCGTTGGCCATCAAGGAAAAATCCGCCCTGTATGCGGCTTACATGCCCTTCCTGACGAACGCCGGAATTTTCGTTCCAACCAACAAGTCCTACCGAATCGGCGATGAAATCTACCTGATCCTGAGCCTGATGGATGATCAGAGCAAATACCCGATTGCCGGCAAAGTGGCCTGGATCACACCGGCCGGCGCCAACAATAACAAGGCGCAAGGCATCGGCGTGCATTTGCCGGCGGACGACAGTGGACTGCGCGTCCGTCAGCGCATTGAAGAATTGCTGGGCGCGGCACTCGGTTCGTCGCGCGCCACCCACACCTTGTAATTCCACTCCTACCGGACCCTTTTGCTGATGTCACTGACTCACCGCCTTGCCCTGATCGCCGACCTGCCCGCCATCGTCGCCATATACAACAGCACCGTCGCTTCGCGTGAAGTGACTGCGGACACCGACCCGATCACGGTCCAATCGCGCCTGGCGTGGTTTGCCGAGCACGACCCGCAACGTCGCCCTTTATGGGTGGTCGAGGATAGCCGGGGCCACGTGATTGGCTGGCTCTCGTATTCGAATTTTTATGGTCGTCCGGCGTATTCCGGCACGGCCGAGCTGTCGATTTATATCGACGAAGCGGCGCGTGGAAAAGGTCTTGGACGTTATCTGCTCACCGAAGCGATTGCCTTCGCGCCACGGATTGCGGTGCACACCTTGCTCGGATTTATCTTTGGTCACAACGTCGCCAGTCTTGCCTTGTTCGATCGCTTCGGATTTGCGCGCTGGGCAGAGATGCCCGGCGTGGCAACGCTCGACGGTATCGAGCGCGACTTGATCATCCTCGGTAAGCGGGTCGCCTGACGCAGGTACAATCGCGGCATGTATATCGATTCCCACTGCCACATTAATTTTCCGGAACTGGCTGCGCGCCTGCCGGAAATCCTCGACAAGATGGCCGAGAACAAGGTCACGCACGCATTGTGCGTCTCGGTCGACTTGCCCGACTTCCCACAAGTACTTGATCTCGCCGAACGCTATGACCATATTTACGCGTCGGTTGGTGTGCATCCCGATTATGTCGATACGCCTGAGCCTAGCGTCGAACAACTCGTGACGCTGTCGCATCATCCGAAGATCGTCGCCATCGGTGAAACCGGGCTGGATTATTTTCGTCTGACCGGTGATCTGGAGTGGCAGCGTGAACGGTTCCGGGTGCATATCCGCGCGTCGCGGGCGACCGGCAAGCCGCTCATCATCCACACCCGCGCCTCCTCCGAAGACACCATCCGCATCATGCAAGAAGAGGGCGCGGGCACCAATGCTGGCGGTGCAGGCGGCGTGATGCATTGCTTTACCGAGTCGCTGGCAGTGGCCGAGGCGGCCATTGCAATGGGTTTTTACATCTCGTTTTCAGGCATCGTGACATTCAAGAGCGCCAAGGAGTTGCAGGCCGTGGCGTTGGCCGTGCCGCTGGAAAACATGCTCATCGAAACGGACTCGCCGTATTTGGCGCCGGTACCGCATCGCGGCAAGATGAACGAGCCCGCGCTGGTGCGACATGTCGCTGAATTTATCGCCAGCCTGAAGGGGGTGCCGGTCGAGCAGGTTGCTCAACAGACCACCGACAATTTTTTCAAGCTGTTTGGGATGGCGCGATGAGGCTGTTGCATCGACGGCGGTTACTTGGCCTGTTGCTGGTAGGCGTAATCCTGCCGGTATCGGCAGGTTCCTACGAGGATTTCTTTTTTGCGGTGCGTAATGATAATGCCAGCAAGGTCAGCCAGTTGTTGCAGCGGGGTTTCGATCCGAATACGATCGACGCCGATCGTGGCGAAACGGGGTTGATGCTGGCGCTGCGCGGTGACAGTCTGCGGGTTGCCGATGTCTTGATGAAGGCACCGGGAGTCGACCTCGAAGCCCGCGCGCGCAATGGCGATACAGCGCTGATGACCGCGGCTTACAAGGCGGATATGGCAGCCGTGCAAGCGCTACTGGAGCGCAAGGCCGAAGTCAATCGTCCCGGCTGGACTGCGCTGCACTATGCCGCCACCGTGGGTGCCAATGACATCGTGCAGTTACTGCTGGATCGGTACGCCTACATCGACGCCGAATCGCCCAACAAGACCACGCCGATCATGATGGCGGCGCGCAGCGGTCACATCCTCACTGTCAAATTGCTGCTCGATGCGGGTGCCGATGCGACGCTCAAAAATGATGCCGGGATGACGGCCATCGACCTCGCCAAAAAGTTCGAGCATGCCGATATTGCCGAGGGGCTGGCGTGGCGTATCAAGCGCGCTACGAAAAAGTAGGGTGGGCACGCTGTTGTGCCCACGCGAGCGCGTCGCTGGCGGGATTCAATGTGACGTTTGCGGTGCGCGCGCGTGGGCACGATGAGGCCGTGCCCACCCTACGGGTTCGGGCGAATGGTAGGGTGAGCACGCTGTTGTGCCCACGCGAGCGCATCGCTGGCGGGATTCAATGCGACGTTTGCAGTGCGCGCGCGTGGGCACGATGAGGCTGTGCCCACCCGATGGGTTGGTGCGCCGTTGTGCACACCATATGATGATTACTGCCGTGCCATGATGCTTAACGCGACGGCTTCGGCGACTTTGATGCCATCGACCGCTGCTGACAGGATGCCGCCGGCGTAACCTGCACCTTCACCGGCCGGGAACAAGCCGACCGTATTGATGCTCTGGCAATCATGCTCATTGCGCTTGATGCGGATCGGTGACGAGGTGCGCGTTTCGACGCCAGTCAGGACCGCATCTTGCATCGCGAAGCCGTGAATCTGCTTGTCGAATTCAGGCAAGGCTTCGCGGATTGCATCGATGGCGTAGCGGGGTAATGCGGTGTTGAGGTCGCCCAACTGCACGCCCGGCGTGTAGGACGGTGTCACGGCACCCAGCGCCACCGACGGGCGATCGGCGATGAAGTCACCGACCAGTTGACCAGGCGCACTGTAATTACGTCCCCCCAGCTCGTAGGCTTGCGACTCCCAATGCCGCTGGAATTCGAGTCCGGCCAGTGGTCCGCCCGGATAATCGGCCGGCGTAATGCCGACCACGATGCCGCTGTTGGCATTGCGCTCGTTGCGCGAATACTGGCTCATGCCATTGGTGACGACGCGACCCGGCTCCGAGGCGGCGGCCACCACGGTGCCGCCCGGGCACATGCAAAAGCTGTAGACCGAGCGCCCATTGCTCGCGTGATGCACCAGTTTGTAATCGGCAGCGCCCAGCACAGGATGCCCGGCATTGGGACCAAGCCGGCTGCGGTCGATCACCGATTGCGGGTGCTCGATACGAAAGCCGACCGAAAAGGCTTTCGCTTCAATGTAGACGCCGCACCGATCCAGCATTTCAAAGGTGTCACGCGCGCTGTGACCGATGGCTAGCACCACGTGATCGCTGTGCAGCGTGGTGCCGTCAGACAGGGTCAAGCCCTGCACCTGACCATTCTCGATGAGCAAGTCATCAACCCGGCTCTGGAAACGGAACTCGCCGCCCAGACCTTCGATGGTGGCGCGCATTTCCTCGACCATCTTGACCAGACGGAAGGTGCCGATGTGGGGCTTGCTGACGAAGACGATTTCCGGCGGTGCACCAGCTTTGACGAACTCCATCAAGACCTTGCGACCGAAATGTTTTGAGTCCTTGATCTGGCTATACAACTTGCCATCCGAAAAAGTCCCGGCACCTCCCTCACCAAATTGCACGTTCGATTCCGGATGCAGCTCGCGCTTGCGCCACAGGCCGAAGGTGTCTTTGGTCCGCTCACGCACCGACTTGCCGCGTTCGAGGATGATTGGCTTGAAACCCATTTGCGCGAGGATTAATCCGGCGAACAACCCGCAGGGGCCGGTGCCGATGACCAGCGGCCGTGAGCGCAAATGCGCCGGTGCCGTGGCGACGAAATGGTAGCTGGTGTCCGGTGCAGGCATCACCAACCGGTTGCCGCCGACGCGTTGCAGCACGGCCGGCTCATCGGTGACTTCCACATCCAGCGAATAAATCATCAGGATGGCGTTTTTTTTGCGGGCGTCATAACTGCGTTTGAAGACGCTGATTCGAATCAGCTCCGTGGCCGGTATTCCCAGTCGCGCCAGCACGGCATCTTGCAGCGCGGTTTCAGGGTGGTCGAGCGGAAGTTGGATTTCGTTCAGTCGCAGCATGGGGCAGGGTCTTCGTTGTTGTTCGCCAGGACGGCGTACAGGAGATCGGGGCCATATTTTACCGCAGGTGGTGCGCGCCTGGCGGTGCAGGCAACGACTCAATCAGTCGGTATTGCTACATTTCATACATTCAATTTATGCTATTTCTGTTAAATTTCGTCAATGAAAATCATAAAAAAATTACTTCCCCTGATTTGTTTGTTTTTAGGTATGCATTTGCCGGTTGTTGCCGCGCCGCTCTTTGGTACCGAGCTGAGCGGTTTTGCGGTGCTGGGAGCGTCGACGGTGACCAGTACTGGCCTAACGGCGCTGGTGGGTGACCTTGGCGTTAGTCCGGGTACGGCGATTACGGGTTTTGGACCAGGCACTTACACTGGCACGTTCTATCCCGGTGGGCCAGTTGCGGCTACCGCCCACGCGCAACTGGGTGCGGCGATGGCCAATCTGGCCAAGCTGGGTAGCGGCACAGCGCTTGCCGGTAACCTCAACGGCTTGACGCTGGCCCCTGGCGTGTACACCGTGGCGCCGCTGGCTAGTAACCTGTCGCAAGTATTGACGCTCGACGGCGGCGGTAACCCGAATGCCTATTGGGTATTCCTGATGCCGAGTACGCTCATCACGTCGCCCGGAGCAGTCGTCAATGTCATCAACACAGGCGCGGGTGCGGGCATTTACTGGGTGGTCGGCAGTTCGGCCACGATCAATGCCAACACCATCTTTGCCGGCAATATTCTGGCGTCGGCGAGCATCACGCTTGGCAGCGGCGCGGCTATCGGTTGTGGTCGGGCGATGGCGTATGCGGGGGCAGTGACGATGATCAATGTGCTTGTTAATGCGACCACTTGTGCTGGCACGAGCGGTGTCGGTAGCAATGGCTTCAATGGCGGATTGGTCGTGCCCGACGACGGCGGTCCACCCGTGCCGGTGCAGGATGGCGGCAACTGTTTGTTGACCGCTGCCGAGACGGCATTGCTGTTGAGTATTCCGGACCATGTGTCCGAAACCAGTCAGTCAGTCAGCATTACGACCGTCAGAAAATCCGACAACAGTGCCGGTTGTACGCCGGCACTGGCCGGTCTGGTGGCGCGGCTGCGGTTTGTCTGTTCGTATCTGAATCCGTCTAGCGGGTCACAACCGGTCCGGCTGGAAGGCAATGTCGCCCTGTCTGCCAATCTCGGCTCGGCCTGTTCGGCAAGTGGCATCGAGATCGCGGTTACGTTGGATGCGGCCGGTATCGGGCATACCACGCTGCTCTATGCGGATGCCGGACACATCAGGCTCGATGCCAGTTACAGCGTGAGCGGTGTGGTTGTTGCAGGTTCGGGTTCTTTTGTGGCGGCACCGGCCGGATTTGTTTTCAGCCAGCTACAAGGGACTGCCGCGCCCAACCTGAACAATCCGGCGGCCAGCAGTGCGGATGGGCCGGTGTTCCTGAAAGCCGGCAAGGCCTTTTCTGCCAGCCTGACAGCGATCAACCGGATTGGAAATCTGACGCCGAATTTTGGTCAGGAAAATAGCCCGGAAACGGTTTTGCTGGCGCCTAACCTGATCCTGCCGGTCGGCGGCGCACTGCCGCCACTGAGTGGCAACGTCGACGGTTTCAGTGCCGGTGTGGCGCGTGCGACCAATTTAACGTGGCCCGAAGCCGGCATCATCACACTCACCGCAAGCCTTGCCAATGCGCGGGGTTATCTGGGCGGTCAGGGTGCCACCGCCAACCAGGCGGTGACTGGCATCAGCGAGCGCATCGGCCGGTTCATTCCCGATCATTTCGATACCTTCATCAGCGCTGGTGTACCGATGTCCTGCCCGGCCGGGCTATCCTGTCCGGCCGCTGGCTTCGTCTATGCCGGCCAGCCATTCGGCATGACGGTGGTGGCGCGCAGTCTCACTGGCAGCACAACGCTTAATTACCAGCAGGCGCTGGCACGCAGCGTGACGCTGACGGCCTGGGATGCACCGGGTAGCACCGTGCTGCAGAACCCGCCGGCAGCGCCCCGGGCCGGGAGTTTGCGCGAGACCTCTCTGGTGGCAAATAACTTCTCGTTGGGATCGGCGGCCGTGGCCGATCAGGCTTACGGATTGGCCGCCGCATTCACGGCTGCCAATCCGTCGACCGCGAGCTTGTCGGCTCCCGTTGCCATCCATATTCGCGCCCTTGATAGCGATGGCATCAGCTCGGCGCTCAGCGCCAGCGTGGTCGAAGGCGGCGTGACCGTTGCCAGCGGGCGGCTACTGATCGTCAATAATTTCGGTTCCGAATTGCTGGCGTTGCCAGTCAAGGTCGTGGCGCAGTTTTGGGACGGTCGTCACTTCGCCGGCAGCTCGACCGACAACAGCAGTAGCTTCGGGCGCAGCGATATCCAGCTGGAGAATTGCACGGGCAACTTGCGCAACGGCACCGGTTGCAAGACAGCGTTTGCGCCGGCGGCCACGCCGGTCTGGTTTGCCTTGACCGGCGGGGTGGCACGCTTGACGCTCACCGCAGCCGGCGCTGGTAATACGGGCAGTGCCGACCTGCGTATTGCCGCAATGGCGTGGTTGCCCTCGACGCTGGCACGCTTGCGTGTGGGCATCTACAACATGGGACCGATCATTTATCTGCGCGAGATGTACTGAATGTCGCGCGCTGACTATTTCCTCAGTGCGACCCGGCTCAGGTCCCAGATGGGCAGAAAAATCCCGAGTGCCAGCACCAGCACCATGATGCCGAGTACGGTGATCAGGATGGGTTCGATCTTTGAGGACAGGGTCTTGAGTTCGTACTGGACGTCACGCTCGTACATGCCGGCGACTTCATTGAGCAATTCATCGAGTTCACCAGTTTCTTCGCCGACGGCAATCATCTGCAACACCACCGGCGTGAAAATACCGGTCGCGGTAGCCGAGCGCAAGATGCTGTCGCCGCGCTCCACGCCTTCGCGCATCCGGTCGATATTACCGCCGATATAGCTGTTGTCGACCGTGTGCGCGACCACCGCCAGTCCTTGCACGATCGGCACACCGCTCTGGTTGGACAGCGCCAGGCTACGGGAAAAACGGGCCAGCGTTCCTTTGAGCAGGATGCTGCCGAGGATAGGCAGACGCAGCTTGTACTTGTCCCATTGATACCGGCCGCGCACTGTAGAAAAAAACATTCTCAGCATGAGTATCATGGCTGCGGTGCTGGCAAAAATCAGCGGCCAGTAATTCACCATGAAGGTCGACAACCCGATCAGCAGGCGCGTCATGATCGGCAGTTCGGCATGATAACTGGCGTACACCCGGGCAAACACCGGGATCACGAAGAGATTGATCGTGATGATGGCCAGAACCATCGCCAGTGCCACGAACGACGGATAACGCAACGCTGTTTGCATTCGCTGGCGCATCTCCCGTTCAAACTCCAGATGATTAAACAGGCGCAGGAAGACTTCCTCCAGCCGTCCACTCATTTCACCGACGCGCACCATGCTGAGGTAAAAATTGGAAAACAGGCGTGGGTGGCGCTGCATCGCCATCGACAATTCGCGGCCGGCATCGAGCGAAGTCCGGATATCCTGCAAGACCCGGCCAAATGTCTTGTTGACCGATGATTCCTGCAGGCTCTCCAGGCTGCGCAAGATCGGTACGCCCGCCTTGAGTAGCGTGTAAAGCTGCCGGCTGAATAGCTGTATATCGATGGCGCGCACTTTTTGGGCCGTCAGACGCGCCCACCATCCGGCGCCGTCGCCCTGACGGCGGCGTGCGGTGGGCGTGATGCTGATCGGGATCTGACCGGCGCTCATGAGTTGACTGGCTACTGCGCCGGCATCGTTGCCCTCCCGCACACCGTTGCTACGCTGGCCAAGCGCATCACGTGCCTTGTAATCAAATGAGGGCATGGTCAGTCATCGAACTGGTGACTGATGCGCATGGCTTCGCTGACCGTGGTCTTGCCAGCGACGACCAGACTCACGGCATGGGCGCGCAATGTTGCACCGGCCATCTGTGCCTGCGCCACACGACGGAATTCGACGGGATCGCCACGATAGGTTGCCGCGACCACTTCCGGTGTCATGTCGAGCATTTCATAGATGCCGCTGCGTCCGTTAAAACCGGTGCCATTGCAATGCAGACAACCACGACCACGGACATAGCGGTGGGCATCGACGTCGCCCCCCAGTGCACATTCGAGCCAGGCGCGCTCGGCGATATGCAGTTCGGCAGGTTCCGCGCAGTTTTCGCAGACCAGCCTGACCAGTCGCTGAGCGACCACTGCCTGCAGCGAACTGCCGACCATGTAGCCCGGCACGCCCATGTCGAGCAGGCGTATCGGCGTACTGATGGCATTGTTGGTATGCAGCGTCGAGAGCACCAGATGGCCGGTCATGGCGGCGCGCATGCCGATCTGTGCAGTTTCCTGATCGCGGATTTCACCCACTAGTACGACGTCGGGATCCTGACGCAACGCCGCCCGTAGTACCTTGGCGAAATCGAGATCGATCTTGTCGTTGACTTGTACTTGATTGACCCCCGGCAAACGGTACTCGACCGGATCCTCGACCGTAATCAGCTTTTTTTCGACGGTATTCAATTCCGCCAGTGCGGCATACAAGGTGGTGGTCTTGCCGCTTCCGGTGGGCCCGGTCACCAGCACCAGTCCGTTCGGGCGTTGCATGATGTCGCGGAACCGGTCCAGCATCGCGGCTGGCATGCCGATCTTGTCCAGGCTCAGCACACCCCCGTGCTGATGCAGCAGGCGCATCACGATCGATTCGCCGTACTGGGTCGGCATGCTCGACAGTCGGACATCGATCTGCCTCTGCTTGACCTGAATCGTAAAGCGGCCATCCTGCGGCAAGCGTTTTTCAGCGATGCCAAGGCTGGCAACAAGCTTCAGGCGCACTGCCAGCGAGGCGGCAATCTTGATATCCGCCTTGGTCTGCAAATGCAATATTCCGTCGATACGAAAACGGATAAGCAAGCTGCGCTCCTGCGGTTCGATGTGGATATCGGACGCGCCGACTTGAGCGGCGTCATTGAACACCGACTGTAATAATTTCACGACCGGCGCATCTTCCACGCCCGCCGCGACGCTCAGCTTGCCAAAATCGACAGCATTGTCGGTGAGTGCCTGCTCAAGTTCCCGCGCGAGTCCCGAAATCTCATCGGTCCGGCGATACATGTTGTCGATGGTGTGCAGCAGTTCGGTTTCATCGACGACAGCCAGCTTGATCTCACATTTGAGCAAACGCTTAAGTTGGTCATAGGCGAACAGATCGGTTGGATTGGCCATGCCGATGAGTAGCGTGCCATCGAGTTCCTCGAGGGCAATTGCACGAAATCGTCTTGCTTGCATTTCCGGCAGACGCGATACCGTCTGCGGCTTAATGTTGTACCGCGCGAGCCGGATGTGCGGGATATTGAGCTGGCGCGCCAGTGCGCCTGCAAGAATTTCTTCGGTCACAAAACCCCGGTTGATCAGGATGCGCCCAAGTTTTCCGCCGGTCAGTTGTTGTTCATCGAGCGACAACTGCAACTGCTCGACAGTGAGCAGATTCTGTCTGGTCAGGATTTCGCCCAAGCGAATTTTTTCAAGCTGGAACATGGTTGGCCCTCGTCGCGTCGTCGCAGGGTGAATCGAGACAATCCGGCCCGGATCACCGACTTGGAATACCGGATCGTTCGGCAGATGCATTTTGATCACCAAAAACCCTGATTCCCATTATTTGATTATAACGAAATACGTATTTAAATTGTTTAAAATCTATTATTGCAAAATAACAATGAATAATTGGTATATAAAATGTAGATACTAAAATAAAACATAAAAATTATTTAATTTGTTAATTTAGATTAAGATGGTCTTGAGAAATGAATGACCTGAGTGTCTGTCGGGATCACGACAAGCCAGGTGGGCGACATGTGCTCGCCGACTCGTTGATGACGCCGCTAATGACGTCTTCTTCAGGTCGGCCTCGCTGTTGTGACGCCATGCTGATGACGTCGATCCTGCCGTGTGTATTTACCTATATGGGAAACAAGAATGAACAAGCGCCGCCGGCAACAACAGCAACAAGCACAACAAGCACAAGAACCGCAATCCGGATTTACGCTGATCGAACTCGTCATGGTCGTCGTCATCCTGGGCATCCTGGCAGCCGTCGCCTTGCCAAAATTTGTTGACCTTGGTTCGGACGCGCGTGTTGGCGTCATGAAGGCGGTGCAAGGCTCGATGCGTGCCGCTAACACAATGATTTACGCCAAGTCCGCGGCCAACAACCAGCTCGGCGCTACCGGCACCGTGACCATTAACGGCGCGACGGTGGCGACTATTTATGGTTACGCGTCTACGGCAGCCGTTCTGGCGACTGTGATGGATTTGTCTCCGGCAACGGACTTCACGGTTGCCGCAACGACAATCGGCCATGCACAGGCAACCACGCCGGCTTCCTGTCTTGTCACGTATGCGATTCCGATCACAGGACCCACTTACGTGCTTGATTCGGCCGGTTGCTGATCACCCGTTCAACATGACGCCTCACGACCTGTCCCGCATCAGAGTTGCCCGCGGATTTACTCTGCTGGAACTGATTTTGGTACTCGTCATTACGGCAATATTGTCGGTCACTGTCGGGCCACGGCTGATGGATAACGCCCCGTTGTCCGCGCGCGGCTTTGCCGATCAGGTGCAGGCATCGCTGCGCTATGCACAAAAAACCGCGATCGCGCAACACCGTTTTGTGTGCGTTGACTATGCGGCAGACCGGGTTAGGCTGACCCAGAATACGGTTGCCGCCTGCCCGGGTAATGCACTGGCTTCGCCGGATGGCGCGGCAGAATATGTCATGCAGGCACCGCCCGGCATTGTTTTTTCGGCGCTGCCGACTGCATTTTATTTCGATGCGCTGGGCCGGCCCTTGCCGAACAACCGCCACCTCATCCTGGTGAGCGGTGTGGCAGAGGGCATCACTGTCGAAGCCGAGACGGGTTATGTCCATTAACGCAATGGTGCGCTCCCGCCAAATTGGCATCACGCTGGTAGAACTTATCCTTTTTCTGGTTATTGTCGGCATCGGTCTGGCGGGTATTCTTTCCGTCATCAACCTGGCCACGCGCGCCAGTGCCGATCCGGCCGTGCGCAAGCAGGCGCTGGCACTGGCCGGGTCGCTGCTCGCTGAAGTGCAATTGCAATCTTTCATGTACTGCGATCCGTCCGATCCGGCCGCTGCGACGGCGACCTCGACAGGCGGCTGCGCTGCCCCCTCCGCCGCAAAATCCCGCTACAGCGGCATCGCGCCGTATGACCGTGTAAGCGATTATGACGGCTTCGCGATGAACGACGCCAATGGCGGTATACGGGACATCACCAACACTCCAGTCGGTCTGGCCGGCTTTGCCGTCACGATTCAGGTGGTCGAAACCGCCATCGCCGCCAGTGGCAGTTCGGCCGGTATTCCGGCCGTAGCCGCGCTGCTGATCAGCGTGATAGTGACCAGCCCGGACCAGACGACGGTGACGCTGGAAGGTTGGCGAACACGTTTCGCACCCAACGGTTTTCATTGATGACCATGGACCTTCATCGACACCAGCGCGGGTTCACACTGATCGAAGCAATTGTGGTGCTGACGATCACGGCGTTGCTGGCAGCGGTGGCGGCCATTTTTCTGCATTCGCCGATCCAGAGTTATTTTGATGTGTCGCGCCGAGTGGCCATCAGCGATGCGCTCGATACGGCGCTGCAGCGCATCGGCCGCGATGTCCGGCTGGCGCTGCCCAATAGTGTGCGGGTTTCGGCAGATGGCCAGGCGCTGGAATTTCTGCATACCCGCACAGGTGGCCGTTATCGCAGCGAGGTCGATCATGCCGGCAATGGCGACGCGCTCGACTTTGGCGATGCCGACAGCAGTTTCGATATCCTCGGTGCTCCGCTAGCGCTGTTCACCGGCGACCAGATCGTGGTTACTAACCTTGGTGTGCCGGGTGCCGATGCCTACGAGGCGACCTTTGCTGCAACTCCGCACGTCCGTCGGACTTACAACGGACCGTCCGGGCCGATCAGCAACATCACGATCGACACCGATGCACGGTTCCCGTTCGATTCCCCGGGCCATCGTTTTCAGGTTGTCGATACACCCGTGACGTATCGGTGCCGCGCGGGTGTGCTGACACGGTACTGGGACTACGTCATCCAGCCCGATCAGCCCGATCCACCCGGCGATGGGCAAAGCGCGGTGCTGGCGACGCAGGTCAGCGCCTGCTATTTCGGTTACGCGCCGGGCGTTACCGAACGCAGTGGTCTGCTGTCGGTGCAGCTAGCCTTGACCAGTCTGGATGAAACCACGCGTCTGGCTTACCAGGTACATGTCAGCAATGTGCCATAGCCCTTCCTCATCGGGAATAGCCGGCAGGCGCGGCTTTGCGCTCGTTTCTGCGCTGTTTTTGCTGGTGGCGTTGTCGGCGCTTGGGGCGTTCATCGTGACACTGTCAAGTGTCCAGAACGTCACATCAACGCAGGATTTGCTGGGCGCCCGGGCCTATGAAGCAGCGCGTGCCGGTATTGAGTGGAGTGCCTATCAAGTGCTGCAGAACGCCAGTTGTACAGCGTCGTCCACGCTGGAATTGCCCGGCCTGACGCTGACGGGCTTTTCGGTCCGTCTGCAGTGCGAACCGCGCTTGTATGAAGAGGGCACCCGCACAATCACGATGTATCAGATCACATCGACCGCCACCTTTGGTCTTGCCGGCACTACGAATTATGTCGAGCGGCAACTGGTGGCGGTCATTGAGTCGTGTCGTCTGGAGGGCATCGCATGTATCGACTGAGGACAGCCGCGCACGTCGCCAACAACAATGGAAGGCCACCGATGCATCCACTTTATCGTGCCGCCGTGGCGGTCGTACCATGATCCGCGCCATGCAATGGGTGTTTCGGGCCTTGAACGGCAACCGCGCCAAACGCTCCGGTTGGGCGGCTGTCAGCCTTCAGTCCAGTGGCATATTCGTGGCGTTCATGAGTCACCCGCCAAGCGGGAAATTCGTCGTTGATTGCGTGTTTTCGCACGAGATGACCAATGGCAATTCCCGGACTTTCCTTGAAAAAATAGCGCAGGACGGACGACTGGCCAATTACGGCTGTTCGCATCTGTTGAATTCAGGGGAATATCAATTGCTCTCCGTCGATACGCCTGCAGTACCACAGGGCGAACTCAAGGAGGCCATGCGCTGGATCGTCAAGGACATGCTGGATTTTCCGGCGGAGGAGGCGACGATCGATATTCTTGCCATTCCGCTGGACCAATCCCGTCCGATACGCAGCACATTAATGTTTGTTGTGGTTGTCCGAAACAGCATTATTGCGCAACGCCAAAAATTGTTTGAAAGCTCCCATCTGGTCTTATCTGCGATTGATATTCCCGAAATCGCCCAGCGTAATATTTCGGCATTGCTGGAGTCTGAAGGCAAGGCGATGGCATTACTGTCGATTAACGCAGACGGTGGATTAATGACGATTACTTTTGCCGGAGAATTATATTTATCACGTCGGATGGATATCACCTTAAACCAGTTAAAACAGGCAGATTCATTCCAGCAGTCCCAGTTGCACGAGCAGATTACACTTGATTTGCAGCGCTCACTCGATCATTTTTATCGGCAATATCACGCAATGCAATTACCCAAGTTGATGCTTGCGCCCATGGGTGAGTGCGGGAAGGAGTTATTGGCTTATCTGGAAAGTAATTTAAATTCAGCGGTCGAAATGCTCGACCTGGCAAGCATCATGGATATAGTTGCAACGCCCGAACTTCAGGACGCTGATATTCAGCAACAATATTTTATGACATTGGGCGCTGCATTAAGAACTAAGGGCATTTGATGAAAATTCAACAAATTAATCTGATCAATCCGCTTCTGAAAAAAAAGTCACTTTATATTTCAGTCGCAGCGACATTACAAGTGGCCGTGCTATTGATTACTACCGCACTGGTGCTGATGATTGTAATGGATTACAGAATCATCAAATTAAAAAATGAATCAACATTGCATACCATTCAAATCACCAAAGCCCAGCTTGAGTTGGATAATACACGTTCTGAATTACTGATTGTCAATAAAAATAATATGCTTGAAGAAAATATCAGGAACGCAGAAGCAGAAGCTCGAACACTCAAAAAAATAACGGACATTTTGAATCAGGCCAATGTTGGTAACGCGGTTGGCAATTCGGTTTATATGCAAGCGCTGGCGCGGCATATCAGTCAGGGAGTCTGGTTGACAGGATTTGATATCTCCAATGCAGGAACAGAAATCAGTTTGCAGGGGAGGGCACTTGAACCCGATTTTATCCTCGCGTATCTGAGTCGCTTGAAACGCGAACCTGCACTTCAGGGCCTGCAGTTTTCAGCCTTGGCGATACATTCTCTGGACGCTGTCAGCAACAAGAAAAACCAAGTGAGTCCAACCGGTACACCGTCGTATTTTGAGTTTACTGTGCAATCGGTTGCGGTGAGCGTACCTGTTTCTGTTCCTTCCGCTAGCACTGGGCTGACAAGGAGTCATAAATGATTACGCTCGCCCTCTTAAAAAAGATCGGTCCGGCGCTTTCGCTGCGGATTAATAGTTGCGTTTTGCGCGAAAGAATACTGCTTTTTTCTGCAGTGCAAATCGTTGTACTCGCAATCAGTATCCCGGTATGCATACTACCTAACTGGCGACTACAAAAAGAGTTGGTTAATAAAATGGAATCGGATAAGTCACGCTTATCGATAATTTCAGTACAAATGCATGATCTGATCAATCAAAAAAATATCGTTCCTGAAATATTAAAGCGTGAAGCGCTACAACAAAGTCGACGGCAATCCGATCAGTTCAGAGCAGAGATAAGCAGACTGCGTGACATTCTCGTGAAACCGGAGGATATGGTTTCACGTTTGCAGGAAATAATAAAAATACAGGGCCGGTTACGATTGATTTCTCTTGAGACGTTATCCGGAAGTAATCTGATCCAGGAAAAAATCATGACCGATAAAAAATCCGCCAGCATGCTCAGTCGTTCCAAGTCCATCGATAGCGGAATCGATGCGCTGTCGGTCGACGGGATCCATCGGCACGGTGTAGTCGTTGTTATTGAGGGTAGTTATCTGGATATCGTTGATTACCTGATTATGCTCGAAGCCAGTTCTTCCGATTTTTATTGGGGAGATATGAACATGCATGTCGAAACGTATCCGCGGGTGACGATGCGTATGACCGTATTTACACTGAGTATGGATAAAAAATGGGCAAGCTTGTAATTATTTTTATTTCTCTATGCACGTTAACGCGATGCGTACTGGCGCAAACATTGCCCGATCCAACTCGCCCACCAGGTGTTATGCGTGCATCAGTAATCAAAATTGCTGAAGAAGCGGTAGTGGAACCGGTATTGCAATCCGTATTAATTTCACCATCTCGAAAAATCGCGGTAATAAGTGGGGAGATCGTTGCGCTGAATGGCACTTTCGGTGATTTTCAACTTGTGAGTATCACTGAATCGGTTGTACTGCTAAAAAATGGAAAATCAGAAAAAAGGCTGTTTTTATTATTTCCGGTAGAACAGCGCTTTTCCAATTCGTCGTTTATGAAGAAAAGCCCTGAACAGGAGCAATACAAACCATGAATAAAATACTCTGTGGCTTTCTGATAATCGGATTAACGGCTTGTGCCGCACCAATGACGCAACGTGATACCTACGACACGATCAAGCTCCAATTGGAAAAGGCCGTGGCGCTCAATGCGCTGTATGCGCAACGCGACGAGGTACCGTTGCTGCCGCTGGTCGACAGCGTCATGCCAGTCTTACCTTCGGCGCCACAGGAGCGATTCAATCTGTCTTTCAACGATGCACCTGCGCCGCAGTTTTTCCGGTCCATCGTCACGGGTACGCGCTACAGCATGCTGGTGCATCCCGGTGTGACCGGCACTATTTCGGCCAACCTCAAGGAGGTGACTTTGCCTGAAGTGATGGACGCGATGCGCGAATTGTATGGCTACGAATACAAGATTGACGGCAATCGCATTGTCGTCAAGCCACTGAGCCTGCAGACCAGTATCTTTCAGGTGAATTACCTCAACAGCAATCGCAAGGGGTCGTCTGATATCCGTGTCACCTCGGGTTCGGTCAGCGATGTCACATCTAATGCCTCCGGACAGTCCGGGAATGGTTTTCCGTCTCAGCAAAGGGGGGCGTCGCATGGCATCGACAGCAGCACGATCAGCACCTCATCGAACAATGACTTCTGGGCCGAACTGAAGGCGTCGCTCGTTGCGATCATCGGCAGCAAGGACGGCCGCAGTGTAGTCATCAGCGCACAATCGGGTGTGATCGTGATCCGGGCGATGCCCGACGAACTGCGCAATGTGATGGCATTTCTGAAGGCTACCCAGGTGTCGATCGACCGGCAGGTCATTCTCGAAGCGAAGATCATGGAAGTCGAACTCAACGACAGTTTTCAGTCCGGGATCAACTGGGCCGCCTTCGCCGCTCCCGGCGGTAGCAACCGACGCGGGACGCTGGGGTTTGTCGCACCCGGTGCAGCGCTCAATCCGGTGCCACAAAATGGCAGCACGCCGGCCAGTATTACCAGCGGCGGTCGCAACGCGTTGACAGCAATCAGCGGCAGCGCCATCTCTGCCGCCGGCAATGCGGCAGGCTCCTTGTTCGGGCTGGCATTTCAGACCAGTAATTTTGCGGCATTGATCTCGTTCCTGGAGTCGCAAGGCACGGTGCATGTGCTGTCCAGTCCTCGCATTGCAACGCTGAATAACCAGAAAGCGGTGCTGAAAGTCGGCACCGATGAATTTTTCGTGACGCGATTGACGACCACCCCAGGACTGAGCACGGGCAATGTCACGACCGGGGCGACGACAACGGTGGAAGTTCAGCCATTCTTTTCGGGCGTGTCGCTGGATGTGACACCGCAGATCGACGATAACGGCAACATTACGCTGCATGTCCATCCGTCGGTGAGCAAGGTCACGACCGTCGACAAGATGATCAATCTGGGTGCCAACAACGGTACGCTGAGCTTGCCGCTGGCATCGAGCGCGATTTCGGAAACCGATAGCGTGGTGCGTGGGCAAGACGGGCGTGTCATTGCCATCGGCGGGTTGATGCGGCAATCGGTGAGTTCCGATAATTCGCAGGTCCCGGGAGCGGGCGATGTGCCGGTACTGGGTAGTCTTTTCCGCAGCAACGCGCGAATAGTGCAAAAGCGCGAACTGGTCATCCTGATCCGGCCTACCGTCATACAGAGCAGTAGCGATTGGGCGCAAGACATGCTCGATAGCGCGCGTCGTATTCAGGAGTTGGCACCACGGCCCCGTTCGCCTGCCGACTGAGCTGGCGACACTGGCCACTGGGCGGACAAAAAATCCTCTATCGAAAAATAAGACGACCGTTCTTTTCAGGGTATAGTGCAGTTCGAAAAAGACGGATAGCTAGGAGCCTGTCGGACTTAGGGAGAAGCGGCTGCAAAAATATCTGGACGGTCCATATTTCATCGCTTTCTTGGCCAATAGCGCGCTATTGGTACCGCGAAATCAGCAAAATCTGGTCTCCCCCAGCTATTTTTTCGCTTCGATTCCCTTAGTCCGACAGACTCCCAGCTGCAAACATTCCAGTATTCCTGCCGGGAATGCCCCAACGATACCGAACTACAAGGAAGAGACATGACAGCCGAATACCAGGTCCATGGCGCAGTTGCCATCATCACGCTCAACAATCCTCCGGTCAACGGACTAGGTCTGTCGACCCGCACGGCAGTCGTTGCCGGCGTGCAAAAAGCACTCGCCGATGCGGCCGTCAAGGCCATCATCCTGACTGGCGCCGGCAAGGCTTTTTCTGGCGGTGCGGACATCAAGGAATTCAATTCACCAAGCGCGTTCGCCGAACCGTCACTGCACACCCTGATCAATGTGGTCGAATCGGCCAGCAAGCCGGTGATCGCTGCGATCCATAGTGTGTGCATGGGCGGCGGGTTGGAACTGGCGCTAGGCTGTCATTACCGTGTCGCGAGTCCGGGTGCGCAGATCGCGCTGCCGGAAGTCAAGCTCGGGATATTGCCGGGTGCAGGGGGTACGCAACGTCTGCCGCGCGTCGTTGGTCTGGAATTGGCGCTGAACATGATCGTGTCGGGCACGCCGGTCGCCTCCGAAAAATTGGCGAAAACTGCGTTGTTCAGCCAGCTGATCGAGGGCGACCTGATGGAAGGCGCGCTGGCCTTTGCCGCCAGCATCGCCGATACCCGGCCGCTGCCGAAAGTGTGCGATATCAACGTCGATTATCCGAACTACGAAGCGTTCTTGCAGTTCTCCCGCAATACCGTCAAAGCCATGTCGGGTCCGTATCCGGCGCCGCTGAAATGCGTCGAGGCAGTCGCTGCATCCGTGACGATGAAATTTGACGATGGCATCAAGTTCGAACGTGACTTGTTCATCGAACTGGTCCAGACCACCGAATCGAAGGCGCTGCGCCATGCGTTCTTTGGCGAGCGTGCTGCCAGCAAGATCCCGGACGTCCCGGCCGATACACCGGTACGTTCGATCAAGTCGGCTGCCGTGATCGGTGCCGGCACGATGGGTGGCGGGATTGCGATGAACTTTGTCAATGCCGGTATCCCGGTGATGCTGCTTGAAACCAAGCAGGAAGCGCTCGATAAGGGTATCGCGACGATCCGCAAGAATTACGAAAACACGATGAAGAAGGGCAAGCTGACGCAAGAGAAATTTGACCAGCGCGTCAGCATGATTAGCGGCACATTGAATTATGCCGACATCGGTCAGGCCGACATCGTCGTTGAAGCCGTTTTCGAAGACATGGGCGTAAAAGAAACCGTATTCCGCAAACTCGACGAAGTCATGAAACAAGGCGCGATTCTGGCCTCGAATACGTCGACGCTGGATGTTGACCAGATTGCCTCGTTCACGAAGCGTCCGCAAGATGTGATCGGTACCCATTTTTTCAGTCCTGCCAACGTCATGAAGCTGCTCGAAATCGTGCGCGGCAAAGCGACTGCCAAGGATGTACTGGCAACTACGCTAGCGCTGTCGAAGAAGATCAAGAAGACCGGTGTTGTTTCGGGTGTCTGCGACGGCTTTATCGGCAACCGGATGATTGAGCAATACAGTCGTCAGGCCGGATTTCTGATCGAAGAAGGCGCGTTGCCGGAGCAAGTTGATAAGGCGGTCGAGAAATTCGGCTTTGCGATGGGGCCGTTCCGCATGGGTGATTTGGCCGGCAATGACATTGGCTGGTACATCCGCAAACGGCGGTATGTAGAGAAGCCAGAGATCACATATTCGAAAACAGCCGACCTGTTGTGCGAACTGGGTCGCTATGGCCAGAAAACCGGTGCCGGTTGGTACGACTACAAGGCCGGGGACCGCAAGGCGTATGCCTCGTCCCTGGTCAATGAAATGATCATCAAGCATTCGGCCGATATCGGTGTCGAGCGCCGCAAGATCAGCGACCAGGAAATCATCGAGCGGCTGGTGTATTCGCTGGTCAATGAAGCAGCGCATATCCTTGAAGAAGGTATTGCGATGCGTGCTTCGGACATCGATATGGTCTACCTGACCGGTTATGGCTTTCCGGTATTTCGCGGTGGTCCGATGTTCTACGCCGACACGGTCGGACTGCCGAATGTATTGATGGCGATGGAAAAGCTGGCCAATGGACGTCATGGTGATGCATGGAAACCTGCGCCACTGCTGGTCAAACTGGCGGCCGAAGGCAAGACGTTTAACTGACACGGGCCGTACCAGTAAAAAAAGCCTCGCTGTTGCGAGGCTTTTTAACTTCGATCTGCTCATCCCGTTCGGCAGAAAATTTATTAGTCTGGCTGTTAAAGTTGGGCTACTTGGGTGCCGATAACGACACACTGCATAAATTACTGGAGAGCATTATGAACGTCAGTTCGCTAGGAAGTCAGTCCACGAATTTGTCCACTGCAAAAACAGAGCAAGCCATCGGGATCGCTGTCCTCAAGAAAGCGCTTGATAGCGAGACATCTACCGCCAGCGCCTTGCTTGATGCGTTGCCTGCAGTGCCTAGCACCAGTAATTTGCCACCCAATCTGGGGCGCAATATCAACACTACCGCCTGACTGGTCTTGCAAAAAACGGTTCCCTAGAAGAATTTTTTCGATTAAAACCTGATACAGCGCTGATGAACTTCCTCTATGCCGTGATAGCCCCGCTGTGAAAGTTGGTTGAAGCAAGTGTTAATTTCCAGCTTTGCTGATGCTCAAAATGCCTCGTTGACCGAGGCATTTTTCATTCTTATGTTCGCTGCTTCAATTTCAGCGGGAGACATAAACAATACGGTACAAGAGCGACTGAGTAGAATGGGATTGGTGAGGGATTGGTTTGCTCAGCATGGTCTTTTTCTTTACGGAAATTAAACTGTGGTTTTTCGTCAGATCATCTTGGCCGCGCAGGACAAAAATTGCATAGAATCTGTGATGATGCGTGATTGGCCTTAAACATAAAATCATGTTTTTTGAATATGAAATCGTCAGGATCCGGCTGAGTAGTCGTCCCCCCTATACTGTTAACTGAAATGATTGCTGATGTTCGTATAACGACGAAGGAAAATCATGAAACCATCCGACGCATTAATTAAACACAGAGACGCCATAAGAGCGGTTATTTTTGCTCATCACGGTTTGAATCCGCGTGTTTTCGGTTCGACCGTTCGAGGTGAAGATACAGAAAAAAGTGATCTCGATATATTAATTGACCCAATGCCAGAAACAACTTTTTTTGATATTGGTGCCATGCGTCGAGAACTTCGATCGCTGCTTGGTGTAGCTGTAGATGTGCTCACACCAAAAGGACTTCCGGAAAAAATCCGGATTGAGGTGCTATCTGAAGCAGTAGCAATATGAGTCGCAAGAAGCTGCCAATCACCGATTATTTAGGACATATTCAGGAGTCAATTTAGCGTATTGAACGATATACTGGTGATCTTGATGAGAGCGGTTTCTTAGCCAATACTTTAGTTCAAGATGGAGTGATTCGCAATTTTGAAATTATCGGTGAAGCGAGCCGAAACATTGAACGCAATTATCCGGATTTCGCTGCTGATCATTCCTACCTACCGTTGGTTGATGCTTACGATATGCGCAATGCACTCTCTCACGGATATTTTAATGTTGATCTTGAAGTCGTATTTCGGACTGTTGAACGAGACTTACCACAATTGCACATCCAAATTGTTCACTTAATTGATATGTTGAATCAAACTCCATAAATCTAAGGAGAAGCTGAATAAATAAGTTAAAGAATGAAAGGTGCTGATCACACCTTCAGCAAATTTTATTCTCGAAAAAGTGGTTGAAAAACCAAGCGCACGAGCTAAATGATCAAACATTTATAATTTTAAAAATTCAGCGGATTTGGCGTCTGCTGCATCCATTTTCTAAGAACCTGATCGGTATGCCCTTCCCAGTGATTTCCCTGCGGTGAGCACGGTACGCTACTACTTTGATCAATGGACTTGCGCCGGTGCCGACGACGAACCCAGCCTGCTTGAGCAGGCTTTAAAAAAATCAGGTGGAGCAAGAGCGAAAACGCAATGGGCGGTCGCCCTCGACGAGCTTTTGCATCGTGGACGCGCAAAGTGTGAAGAACACCGATACGGCACGTCAGAAGGGGTATGACGCAGGCAAGAAAGTCTCGGGTATCAAGCGCCATATCGCCGTCGATACACAAGGCCTGCCACATGCCATTTATGTGACGACCGCCGAGGTGACGGATCGCGCCGGAGCACTGGCAATGTTCGATAAAAACAAGAAAAATCTATCGACAGTGGTCAATGTTCTGGTCGATGGCGGCTATACCGGAGCGCCCTTTGCAGAGGCCGTCAAAGACCTTCTGGGAGCGACCGTGCAAGTGGCCAAACGCAGCGAATTGCACACGTTTGCCGTCATTCCACAGCGGTGGGTAGTGGAGCGTTCCTTCGCCTGGCTGGGGAAATGCCGGCGCTTGTGGTAAAACTGCGAACGCAAGCTCACTACAAGCTTGCAATTCGTTCATCTGGCGTTTCTAGCATTATTGCTGCGCAGATCCTGATCAGGTTCTTAGGGAATTGCAGCATTTTTTCCCAGATATCGCCCAGATAAGCCTCTTCGATCGCAGCAATAATGGTGGCCGCCTGCCACAAATCTTTTTCCGATTTACTCAGTTGGTTTGTTCGGGACTGCGAGGAAAAAAGCTTGTGTAACGCGAACCTTGATGGCTGCGGAACAAAGACTGGAATCACATAGTTTTTAGAAAGCACAACGCCGGCCATATTGTTGGACGCCAGATAATGAAGTAATGGAATCTCCTGCGCATAAACCTGAATTTCCGGAACATTCACTGCTCTTCCAGCACTGTTTCCACTGACCAAAATATCAACCATAAGACGATCGGCGCCAGGCAGTTTCATTGTTTTATTTTTGGATCGATGATTTAGTTCTGTCGATACTTCCATGAAAGGAAGTCCTGATGATCGCAATGTCTCCAGCATGGAAACGCTTCCGCCGGCGAGATGAAGTGGCCGTAGACGAGCGAGATCGATGTTTTCGGTCAACGAACTGCGAGCGACTATTCCAAGTGAATTGAGAAGCACCCCATAGGTGTAGCTTCCAATTAAAGTGTGACCTCCAGCAAATAGACCACTGTTGTGAATGGCTGCCAACGTAGCGCCAGCCTTATCTTCGACGCACTGAAATCCAAGCTTGCGAATTTTTTTGACAAAGCCAACCAACATGGTTGCACGGTCTATTTTTTCTTGAGCCAGACTTCGCGCCTCATTGCCCTCGTCAGAACCTTCTGGATCACCAACGTATTCTTCTCCCGGCTTGCCCGCCGCGTCGTAAAAACGCCTGTAGAAATAAACTTCATTTCAACGGGTGCGTGCCTCGATCGAACCTGGCGTCCCGATTGGTATTGCATCCGGCGTATCGGCTGCCTGGGCCCCGCTTTGGTACTCCGTCTGGAATCCAATTTCATGCCGGCTAAATAATTTTTTCATACGCACCTTCTCTAGCCACATATTATTGTAGTTTATGTGGCAAGAGGGTTTTAAGTCACCTCGTTATGCACAAGTCGTTCGATATTGGCGCGTGGTACTGGTCTGAGGGACTTGCGTATAACGAAATTGATCCCATCCGTCCAGCCTTCGCATCATTGCCTCTGATTCGTCGCCATCGCAGGGCTTCGCCGGCCTCTTTGAGGCAGGAGTGAATAGCAAGCTCAATCGGGTTTCATGCTGTATGAAAAGGTAACGGTCGCGGTTAGCATAAAAAACTGGTTTATACTTTCGCCCTTCGAAGGTTAGACCTTAACCTGTGTCAATTCCTTTTCACTGCTTCTCTACCTGACCGGCACTTCCACCGTGTCCACATCACCTTGACCCGACCCTCTTCCAAGCGCGCGCCCCGATCCCTGAACAGTCGCCTTCTGATCGCCTTTTTATGTTTGTGCGGACTGGGTGCTTTCTTTGTGTCCATGCTCCTCGGTTACGCGTTTTTAATTGTCGCGCCGAACATGCCCTCGCTTGATCGGGTGACCGACTACAAGCCCAAGATTCCACTGCGAATATTTACAGCGGATAACGTGCTGATCGGTGAGTTCGGGGAAGAGCATCGGAACTTCTTGTCGATTAAGCAGATTCCGGCGCAAATGAAAAATGCGGTACTGGCGATTGAGGACAGTCGTTTTTATGAGCATGGTGGTGTTGATTTCATTGGATTGATGCGTGCCGTCGTCAATGATCTCGCTGGTGGTTCGTCGCAAGGGGCATCGACCATCACGATGCAGGTCGCCCGTAATTTTTTCCTGACCCGCGACAAGACGCTGAGCCGCAAGATGAACGAGATCATGCTGTCTTACAAAATCGAGCGTACCTTGTCGAAAGACGAAATTTTAGAGCTCTACCTGAACCAGATTTATCTTGGCCAGCGCGCCTATGGTTTTGGCAGTGCTGCACAAACTTACTTCGGCAAGCCGCTGGCGCAGCTCAGCGTGGCCCAGTTCGCAATGCTGGCGGGTTTGCCGAAGGCGCCCTCGGCTTACAACCCGGTCGTCAACCCCAAGCGTGCCCATATCCGTCAACGCTACATTTTGCAGCGCATGCGTGAACTCAATTTCATCACTGCAGAGCAATATCAACAAGCGATAGACGAAGACATTAAGGTGCGTCAAAGCGGCAAGTCCTATGCCATTCACGCTGAGTACGCCGCTGAAATGGTGCGCAAGATTTTGTATGCGCAGTATCAGGACGAGATCTATACCAGTGGTTTCGATGTGATTACTACCCTGCGCTCGAAAGATCAGGAAGCCGCTTATTTGGCGTTGCGTCGTGGCGTGATGGATTACGAGCGCCGTCATGGCTATCGGGGTCCGGAGGCGCTGATCACGCTGCCAGCGGATGCCGAAGCGCTTCAGGATGCCATTGATGGTGTGCTGGACAAGCATCCGGACAGCGACGAATTACGTGCTGCGGTAGTGACGGCGGCATCGCCGAAACTGGTGCGCGCGACCATGCTGTCGGGTGACAACATCGAAATCAGTGGCGACGGCTTGCGCTTCGCTGCGGCCGGACTCAATACCAAATCGGCGGCGGCCTTGCGGATTGTTCCCGGTGCCGTGATCCGCGTGATTGAGGATGATAAAAAGCGCTGGAGTATCGTCCAGTTGCCCAATGTTGCCGCAGCGTTCGTTGCGCTCGATCCGCAAAGCGGCGCCTATCGGGCACTGGTGGGTGGTTTCGATTTCAATTTAAGTAAGTTTGACCATGTCACCCAGGCATGGCGCCAGCCGGGCTCAAGCATCAAGCCGTTCATTTATTCGGCGGCATTGGAAAAAGGCTTCGGTCCCGGTACGCTGATCAACGATGCACCGCTCTCCATCCCGGCCGAAGCCGGAGCGCCGTTATGGGAGCCGCAAAATGATGACAACGTCTACGACGGTCCGGTCACGATGCGTTTGGCGCTGGCCAAGTCGAAGAACGTGGTGTCGATCCGTGTGCTGCGCGCCATCACCGCACAGGCAGCCCGGGATCATATGGGGCGCTTCGGGTTCGACGTGAACAAGCAGCCTAATAACCTGACGTTGGCATTGGGTACCGGTCTGGTCACACCTGGCCAAATGGCCGGTGCTTATGCGGTATTTGCCAATGGAGGCTATCAGGTCACGCCGTATCTGATCCAGTCCGTGACGGATTCTCGTGGAAAATTGGTATCGCAGGCCAAGCCCGTACTGGTGGGCGAGGAGTCGGTTCGGGTACTCGATGCCCGCAACGCCTTCATCATGGACAGCATGTTGCGCGACGTGGCGCGTTACGGCACAGCCGCTGCGGCGTCACGACTGGGTCGGACTGATTTGGCCGGCAAGACCGGTACCACCAACGATTCCATTGATGGTTGGTTTGCCGGTTATGGTGGCGATATGGTGGCGGTGGCCTGGATGGGCTATGACGAGCCGAAGTCGCTGGGTAATCGCGAGTTTGGTTCCACGCTGGCGTTGCCCGTCTGGATGAGTTTCATGCAGTCCGAGTTGCGTGGAAAAGCGATCACTCAACAAACGGTACCGGCGGGTCTTAATCGTGATTCTGGTGATTGGGCGTACAACGAATATGCGCAGGGTGGTGGGGTTCGCTCGCTGGGTCTCGACGAGCCGGTAGCAACGCCTCCCTTCGATATTGGCATCTTTGGCGAAAGGATCATTCCGCCCGATCCGTCAGCGACCCGCATGAAAGAGCTTTACGGCTTCTGATCCAGATAGTGCAAGACACCGCGCGCCGCATGGCGCCCGGTGCCGAGGCAGGCGGTGAGCAGGTAGCCGCCGGTCGGCGCTTCCCAGTCAAGCATTTCGCCGGCACAAAATACGCCCGGCACGGCCTGCGCCATCAAGTTCGCATTCAAGGTTTCGAAGCGTACGCCACCCGCGCTGCTGATGGCTTCGTCGATAGGACGTACTGCGGTCAGTGTCAGCGGTAACGACTTGATCGCGGCCGCCAGTCTGGCCGGGTCGTTGAAGGCTTGCTTGTCCAGTAATTCGCGTAGCAAACCCATCTTGACCCCCGCCAATCCGACCCGGCTTTGCAGGTGACTGGCCAGCGAGCGTGACCCGCGCGGATGATCGACTTCTGCCAGTACCCGGTCGGCGTCTTTTCCCGGTGTCAGATCGAGCCGTATGGTGACCGATCCGTTGGCGACGATCTGGTCACGCAAGGTCGACGAAATTGCATACACCAGACTGCCTTCGATACCACCGGCGCTGATCATGCATTCGCCGGCGCGGGAATGGGTGATGCCTTCTCCATCGGTCCAGTGGATGACGATGGACTTGAGCGGATGACCAGCGAATTTTTCTGCAAAATGGGGCGTCCAACCGACATCGAAGCCGCAGTTGGCAGCTTGCAGTGGCGCGACGGCGATTCCCCGCGCGTCCAGCCAAGGCACCCAGGCACCGGTCGAGCCGAGACGCTTCCAGCTACCGCCACCGAGTGCCAGTACGACCGCATCCGGCTTGCAGGTCAGCACACCATCAGGATGATTGAATACCAGCGCGCCATCGTTATCCCAGCCGCGCCACGTATGGCGCATGTGAAAACGCACGCCGGCGTCGCGCAGGCGATGCAGCCAGGCGCGCAGTAGCGGTGCCGCTTTCATGTCAACCGGAAAAATGCGTCCTGATGAGCCAACAAAGGTCGCGATGCCGAGAGCGTCGCACCAGGCGCGCAAGGCGGTGGCATCAAACTCGTCGAGCATGGGTTGCAGGGCAGGGCGGCGATCGGCGTAGCGGGACTGAAATGCTGTGGCGGGTTCGGCGTGGGTCAGGTTCAGCCCGCCTTTTCCGGCGAGCAGAAATTTGCGCCCGACCGACGGCATGGCGTCGTACAGATCGACGCTGACGCCGGCGTTGACCAACATTTCAGCGGCCATCAGTCCGGCCGGACCGCCGCCGATGACGACGGCTTGACGTGCTTGGAAAGGGGGCATGTCAGCTTTCAGTTGCTGCAGGAGTCTTGCGCGCGCGCCAGGCGCGCCATACGCCCTCGCCAGAATAGACCACCAGCGCCGACCAGATCGCTGCAAAGCCAATCAGCCTATCTCCGCTAAACGGTTCGTTATAGAGCAGCACGCCGAGCGCCAGTTGCAGGCTGGGACCGATGTACTGCAGTAGGCCCAGCGTTGACATCGGGATCCGGCGTGCGCCAGCGGCAAACAGCAGCAACGGTATGGCAGTAATCGGGCCAGCCGCCATCAGCAGCCATTGCGATTGCGTGGGCGCATCGAGGAAGGCGTTTTGCTGATGCAGGGTCAGCCATACCAGCGCGGCCAGCGCGAATGGAAACAGCAGCAAGGTTTCCAGCGACAGGCCTTCGAGCGGTCCGAGTGTTGCTGTCTTGCGCATCAAGCCGTAAAAACCGAACGAGAGTGCCAGCGTTAGCCCTATCCACGGTGGCTGGCCGGTAATCCACGTCAGCCAGGCGACACCGCAGGCAGCCAGCGCCACGGCCAGCCACTGGACGCCGCGCATGCGTTCGCCCAGCACCACGTAACCGAGCAGGACGTTGACCAGCGGATTAATGAAGTAGCCCAGACTGGAATCGATGATGCGGCCATTATTGACGGCCCAGATATACGTGAACCAGTTGGTCGAGAGCAGCACCGCGCTAAGCAGGAAGGTGGCGAGCACCTTGGGCTGGCGCACGGCGTCACGCAACCACGTCCATTGATTGCGCCAGGCCAGCACACACAACAGGAACAGTAGCGACCAGACCATCCGGTGCAACATGATTTGTGTCGGGGCAATACTTTGCAGGGCTTTGAAGTAAAGCGGAAGCAGGCCCCAGATCACATAGGCGGTAGCGGCGAAGAGCATGCCTTTGCGCATGGATGACATTCTCGGTAGAAGGAGCGCGCGGTCGTGCGGGCAGGGGCTGGATTATGCCACCGGACAGAGTGCTCCGGTGACACTCGGCCTGCTTTTATCCGGGTTATTCGAGCGCCAGCGGTTTTTTTCAGCCGGTCTTGGCGGTCAATGCGACTTTCCTTCGCATGGGTATCGCTTTGTTATGTTGCTGGTTCTGTCGTAGCGCGCTCGTCAAGTTGGCCGGCGAAGACGGCTGCACCGTTGCCTGCATTCCGTCGACCTGAAACACACTGATGGCTTTGATCAGGTTATCGGCCTGTTCCTGCATCGATTCTGCTGCCGCAGTGGATTGTTCGACCAGTGCGGCATTTTGTTGCGTGCTTTGGTCCATGTGCGTAATCGCCGCATTAATGTGGCCGAGGCCCAAGGTCTGTTCCAGGCTGGCAGCGGCGATTTCGCTGATGATGCGGCTGACGCGGCTGACGCTGGCGACGACCTCATCCATTGTTGCGCCGGCCTGTTCAACCAACCGTGCACCGGCATCGACCTTGTCAACCGAGTCGCCGATCAGAACTTTGATTTCCCTGGCGGCTGACGCGCTGCGCTGAGCCAGGTTGCGTACTTCGGCGGCCACTACGGCAAAACCACGTCCCTGTTCCCCGGCTCGGGCGGCTTCAACTGCCGCATTGAGGGCGAGGATGTTGGTCTGGAACGCAATGCCGTCGATGACGCTGATGATATCGACGATCTTTTTTGCTGATGTGTTGATGGCGTCCATCGTTTCCACGACTTGTGAGACGACCCGTCCACCTTTGCTTGCAACAGTCGATGCGCAGACGGCCAGATTGCTGGCTTCGCGCGCATTGTCGGCATTCTGCTTGACGGTCGCAGTCAGTTGTTCCATCGATGAGGCGGTTTCTTCGAGTGCGCTGGCCTGCGATTCGGTGCGCTGCGATAAATCCCGGCTCCCCATCGAGATCTGCCGCGATCCGGTGGAGATCGCCCCCGACGAAGCGCTGATCTCGCTGACAATCCCAGCCAGGTTGGCGATGAATACATTGAGCGAATCTCCCAGCACGGCAAATTCACCTTGCAGGGCTGGAATACGCTGGTTCAGGTTGCTGTCGCCTGAATTGAGATCGTCTACGGACTTCAAGACGCGACGGACGTTGGCGGTAATCGTACGTATTGTCACCAGTGCAAATGTACCCAGGCAAAGGATGGATACCAGCAACGTAATCAGGATGATACGTTCGCAGTGGACTGCAGTGGCCTGCGACGCAGCGGTGGTCTCCACGCTATTTTTTTCAATCAATGCCGACAGCGATGCCATTTCCCGTTCTAGTGTTTCGAACGTCTTCATGAATTTGTCGAACTCGTTGTCCATTGTCGCCGGTTGATCAAAGGCGAGAGCAACCGCTAGCTTGCTCTGATTGAGATAGATATCCACCAGCGAACGTACCTTGGCGATTGAGGTCGTAATTTCTGCTGGCAGCGGCAAGACTTCATTCTTTTTTAACGCTTCGGTGAACGATGACATGTGTTGAGCCTGCGCTTGCTCGACTTCCTTGCGCTGATCAATTTTTTTCTTGCTGCTCATTGACATCGCCAGCAGCACGTCGCCGCGCAGTGCGTCGTGCATCATGTCTGCCTGCATGTGATTGCGTAGTGCCGCACTGACGGTCGCGTTCTCCTGCAATGCCCCGGAAACGGTGCGTTCTGCCCAGATGCCTGAACCACCTACCAGAACGGTGAACAGGAGACTGAGTGCAGTCATTAAAATTAAGCGCCATGTAATTGTCATCGTCAGCTCCGGTTCGATGGCTAGAATTTGCTGGAGAGGCCGGCGGTCCATGTCAGGTCAGCCGTATTTTTGTTGAGTCCTTTGTAGAGAGCCGTATCGATTTGCCACTTCGGCGAAAGCAGATACGCCATGCCGATATCAAGAGTGGCGACAGTGCCACCATGCTGGGAGCGGGCAATCTGGGGCAAGGCAATTTCGACAAAAACGCGGGTTTGCTCGCTTAGTGACTTGCCAAGGACGGTGGCAAAAATGCCATTCCAGTTGCGGTTTCCGTTCTGGTCCTTGTCAAAGCTCAGGCCGGGCATGACGCCTAGAGACAGTCCTGCGGGTAAGTTCCACTCGGCAACGATGCGCAACGAAGGGCGCAAGTCATTGCCACGGAATGCTGTCGAGCCACTGTCGAGATCGACATGGGCCAAGATGCCGACAGACGGGCTGGTACCATTTTCATCCATCACGTGCCACTTTGCCCCGACCGATGTATCTGCGTACCCGCGGTCGGTCGTGCGAGTCCCTTGAGTCAGGTTATTACTGTGCTGGACAATACGGCCGTCGGTTTCCAAGCGCAGTTCCCATGCTGCGCCGATGCCCATGCGTAGCAGGATCGGGGTGCTCATATCATGCGTTTTAGTGGTGCTGCGGCGGGTCCGTTCGATGGCGAAGCCCGTCTCTGCCTGAAATCGTCCGTTACCGACAACATCGCTTGATTCGACGAAGTCAGGACGATCGGTGACGATGACATCTTTTTCCTCAGCGCTGGCGACGCTGGCAACGACCATAAGGAATCCCGCGAGCGCGGTTTTACAGTGTAAGCATTGTTTTTTTTGCATGGCTGATTTCTCTCTATCGGCAAATTTCTAATCGAAAAAAATAATCCGGCATCGGTGTATGAATTAATCGCTACGGCCAATCAATGCACTTCAGAATATTACTTTAAGTAAATAAAAACAAATACTAAAAGTTGTGAGGGTCACATTTGGATGTTGGTTTTGTGGTTTTAATAAAATATTATTTTGATAGTGAGTTATTTGCGCGCTATGCCGCCTGGAGGGATGCCGCGTCATGGACCGTAGAGGAGGTATTGCCGGGCTTACTCCGGCAGGCATCAGTCCTACGCGACGCAAGCTTGGCTCGCAGCAATATGGCTTCAGTTTATCGACGGAATCGAGCTTTCCATGACAGACATGAGGCCAACGAATTTGCTCGAAGACAGCGCCAGCGTATTTGACGTGAGCCGGTGCAGGTGGCAACCGGAGCGCGCAGGAGTATGTCATCGAGGTGATTGGTACTCTCGATGACGCAGCCATGTCGTTTTGCACGACCCTGAAAGGGAATGGTCAGGCAATGACAGTAATGAAAGTGCGCTGGTAAAGCGCGCACACAGGGCATTTTGCGATGAAGGTGTCCGAGCGGGAGCAGAACCCTGCCTGAGTTAGCAGGTTGGACCTGCGCGTATCTGGCCATGAACAGCCGGTCTTCAGGCCGCGTTCGCTGCCGTCGTCAGACGGCACCTATTGGCCCAGCATCGGTGCACTGTCCTGCGTTGATCTTGTCCTGCAGACTAATCTGATGCAGGCAATGCCTACCGTTCGTTATTGGCAACCAGTGCGACGGTTCTCATTATTGGCCGCTTCTTTTTGCGAACGGGTTTGCTGGCATCGGGTGTACTTGTATGACTGCGATGGCGCAATGCTCCGTGTCGATCTGGAACACGCTGATGGTTTTACCAGGTTCAACGCCTGTTCCTGCATCGATTCTGCCATCGGTTTCCAGTCGCAACTCCCAAGTGTTACCGGTCCTTATGCGTAGCAGGATGGTGGGCGACATGGCCCGTATCTTGTTGTTGTCGCGTCGGTCGCGTTCAAACCGATAATTTTTTGGCAATAACCGTTGTTCTATCGGAGATGTTTGAATTGCTGAATGCACGGGATGTTGATATGTCGACCGAGTGACACAACGTGACGGCGGCAGGGTTGCGAGACTTCATGCCGTTGCGCCCGGTACAATGCGACTTCATTTTTAACCGTTCAATCGAACCTCCCCCATGACTGACACACTCCGCCTGGCCAAACGCGTCGCCGAAGAATTCGGTTGTTCCCGCACCGAAGCCGAACAGTTCATTGAAGGAGGCTGGATTACGGTGGATGGCGTGCTTACCGAAGAAGCTGGCGCGCGAGTGACCGCGGCGCAGGCAGTCGTGCTATTGCCCGACGCGGTGCCGGCACCGCTCGATCCCGTGACGATCCTGCTGCACAAGCCGGCGGGCCTGCGCACCGTCGACGCGATTGATCCGGCGCTAGGTTGGATCACGCCAGAGACGCTAGGGCCGGACGATCGCTCCGGCTTGCGTTTCCTGCGGCGTCACACCAAGGCACTGACGCTGACGACTCCGCTCGAAGACAGCGCCAGTGGTTTGCTAGTACTGACGCAGGACTGGCGCATCGAACGTGCGCTGGCGCAGGAGGCCAATCGCATCGAGCAGGAGTTTGTGGTCGAGGTGATTGGCGCCCTCGATGACGCTGCAATGGAATTGCTGTTGCATGGTCTGAAGTGGAATGGCAAACCGATGACGTCAATGAAAGTGAGCTGGCAAAGCGAGCATAAATTGCGCTTCGCGATCAAGGCCGCCGAGCGGGGACAGATTCCTTACTTGTGCGAGAAGGTTGGATTGCAGGTGGTATCGATCAAGCGGATCCGCATTGGACGGATGTCGATGTCAGCGCTGCCAGTGGGGCAGTGGCGGTATTTGTTGGGGTATGAGCGGTTTTGAAAGTGCCCACGTCCGACACGCCCGTCTGAATAGGGTCGTATGGTGGGCACGGGGGTTATCGTGCCCACGCGGGACCATCGGAGGGCGACCGGATTTGGCGAAAATTGTTGGTGCGCGCGCGTGGGCACAGGATACCGTGCCCACCCTACGGCATGTCTTCGGGATGATTCGGACTGTGCCGGAAAATTATTTCCGCCCGCTTCTCGCGACGGCGACCGGGCTCTTGCGAACGGGCCTGGCCTGTGCGCTTGGCGTACGTGACACCGCACCACCAGCACGCGGTTTGTTCTGGCCAAACTTTTTCGCCAGTTTCTCCGGGCTGGGTGTTTCGCGACGACGTTCGATGGCCATCAGGCCTGGTGTCGGCGCCGAGTGACGCGGCACCAGATGCTTCTCACCGCTGCCGATCAGTTCCGAGCGCCCCATCCGTTGCAAGGCTTCGCGGATGATTTCCCAGTTGTCGGGATCGTGATAGCGCAGGAACGCCTTGTGCAGTTTGCGGATCTTGCCGGTACGGACGGTTTCGACCGCTTCCGAATCAGCAGTAACCTTACGCAGCGGGTTCTTGCGCGTGTGGTACATCGTCGTTGCCAGCGCCATCGGCGTTGGCATGAAGGTCTGTACCTGATCGAGGCGGAAATTGTTTTTCTTCAGCCAGAGCGACAAATTGAGCATGTCTTCATCGGTGGTGCCCGGGTGGGCGGCGATGAAATACGGGATCAGATACTGTTCCTTGCCGGCTTCTTTCGAATACTTCTCGAACAATTCCTTGAACTTGTCATAGGCACCCATGCCCGGCTTCATCATCTTCGACAAGGGGCCTTCTTCGGAATGCTCGGGTGCGATTTTCAGCAAGCCGCCGACGTGGTGGGTCACCAGTTCCTTGACATATTCGGGAGAGCGCACAGCGAGGTCGTAACGTACGCCGGAACTGATCAGAATTTTTTTCACGCCGGGTATCGCGCGCGCTTTGCGATAGAGCTGAATCAGCTTGCTATGGTCCGTACCGAGGTTCGAACAAATGGTCGGATAGACGCAAGACAAGCGCCGGCACGATTCTTCGATGGTTTTTTCTTTGCAAGCCAGCCGGTACATGTTGGCGGTTGGGCCACCCATGTCGGAGATGGTGCCGGTAAAGCCTTTGGTCTTGTCGCGGATTAATTCAATTTCGCGCAGGATCGACGGTTCGGAACGGCTCTGGATGATGCGACCTTCGTGTTCGGTAATCGAGCAGAACGTGCAGCCACCGAAGCAGCCACGCATGATGTTGACCGAAAACCGGATCATGTCCCATGCCGGGATCTTGGCCTTGCCGTAGCTCGGGTGCGGCGCGCGCGCATAGTTCATGTCGTAGACGCCGTCCATTTCATCCATTGCCAGCGGCAGCGGTGGCGGATTGAGCCAGACATCGCGTTCGCCATGGGCTTGGACCATCGCACGGGCATTGCCTGGGTTCGATTCAAGATGGAAAACCCGTGAGGCGTGGGCATACAGCACGGGATCATCCTTGATCACGTCATAGCCGGGCAGGCGGATCACAGTCTTGTTGCGGATTTCTTTCTGGGCGGCCTGTCGTTCCTCGCGGCTCAGGATCAGGATCGGTTTTGCCACCACCGTTGGCTCGGCATTGGCGGTGCCGCAACTGGTTGGTTCCTTGGTTTTCATTTCGTACGGATCGGGATGGGCTTCAACCCGGCCTGGTGTGTCGACCCGGGTCGAATTGGCTTCAGTCCAGTCGTCGGCTGGCAACCAGCCGCGCGACACCATGAAAGCGGTGCCACGCAGGTTACGGATTTCCTTGATTGGTTCGCCTGCGGCGATACGATGCGTGAGGTCTACCAGCGCCCGTTCGGCATTGCCGAATAGCAGGATGTCGGCTTTCGAATCCGGTAACACCGAGCGGCGCACCTTGTCCGACCAATAATCGTAGTGGGCGATGCGACGCAGGCTGGCTTCAATGCTGCCGATGACGACGTTGGCATCCGGATAGGCTTCGCGGGCACGCTGGGCATAGACGACTAGCGCCCGGTCGGGTCGCTTGTTGGCTTCGCCGTTGGGCGTGTAAGCATCATCGGAACGGATTTTGCGATCGGCCGTGTAGCGGTTCACCATCGAGTCCATGTTGCCCGCAGTGACACCGAAATACAGGTTGGGTTTGCCAAGCGAACGGAACGCATCGACGGATAGCCAGTCAGGCTGCGCAATGATCCCGACGCGAAAGCCCTGTGCCTCCAGCAACCGACCGATCAAGGCCATACCGAAGCTCGGATGATCGATGTAGGCATCGCCGGTCACCAGAATCACATCACAGGAATCCCATCCCAAGACGTCCATTTCTGCCCGTGACATTGGCAGAAAGGGGGCGGGTTTGCCAAGCGCAGGACGATTGGCAACACGGTGGGCGGGATAGGCGAAGAGGTTTTTCGGGGATTCCATAAGCGATGCGTCCTCACAGGAGGCGGGTCAGGGTCTAGGTTGGGAAGCGCGCAGTATGACAGCTTTAACCCGTCGCGCGTTGACGGTATTTAGCTGGCCGATGGGTAACTGATCGGACACTACCTATCTCGCTTGACGGTTTGGTCATGTTAGGTTCTACTGAGCGCTCGCTCAGTGATCTATTTGAGTCGCTGGTTCGATCATCGAGGCGTCTCCCGGTTCCAACCCCCGTTCGCTTTTAGGCGCATCCATATGGCGTTTGTAAACTCATTGATGCGCTTGATGTGTCTGGCTTTCTTGCTGGGCGCGATACCGCTGGCAGGTTCTGTACATGCCGAACCGCTATTACGCATACTTGCCTGGCCGGGCTATGCCGATCCCGATGTTGTCGCGGCATTCGAAAAAAAAACCGGGGCACGGGTTGAGGTTACCTTCGTCAACACGGATGAAGAGCTGTGGACCAGACTCTCCAGGAATAATGGGGAGGACTTTGATGTGTTTGCGGTCAATACCGCTGAGCTGCAGCGCTATATCGACAGGGGGTTGAGTGCGCCCCTGGATCTGGCCGAGATTCCTAACCAGGCCCGCCAGCTTCCCCGTTTTCGGAATATCACCGGAATCCCTGGCCTGATGCGTGACAAGCGTCTGTACGCCATTCCGTATACCTATGCCGAGATGGGACTGATCTACAACCGCAAACTGGTGGCGCAGGAACCAACCTCCATGGACGCGATGTGGGACCCGGCATACCGGGGCAAGGTGTTGGCGTATAGCGGTAGTGTGCATAATTTTTCGGTTGCTGCACTGCTTGACGGCAGCAAAAACCCATTTCAGCTGACGCCGGACGAATTTCGCAGCGCCAGTCGCCGGTTGGTACGGTTGCGCCGCAATGTACTCGCGTTCTATTCCTCCCCGGAAGAGGCGGTCAAGCTATACCTTAATAATGACATTGCGCTAGTGTTCGCCAACTTTGGCACCCAGCAGGTTCAAGCCTTACGGGCCGCCGGTGCCGACGTGGGCTACGTTGTGCCGAAGCAAGGTGTGCTGGCATGGTTGGACTGCTGGGCCGTCACCGGGCGGGCTCGATTCCCCCGACTGGCGGCGCAATGGATTGATGCGACATTGCAAGCAGATGCCAGTGCGCTTTTCAGCGAGCGGCATGGTCTTGCCAATACAGTGACAACGACTACGCTGAGCAAGGCCAGCGACAAGCTGATCTGGCTGGCGCCGGTTGAAGATGTGGATAAACGACATGATCTGTGGGCCAGAATCCTGTCCGGCGATATTTTGCGGAAATTTTGAGCATGATGCGCCTAGGAGTCGGCTTCAAGCTGGGTATTTGGCTGGCGCTGTTCGGCATTTTGACGACCGCGCTAACCGGTTATTACGCTTACTCCCAAAGCCGTGAATTATTGATCTTAGCGGCAGAAGACAAGCTGCTGACTGCCACTGAAGTGCTCGGCCAGCGATTTCTCGATTCGCTGATACCGATAACGGAAGACCTCAGCATGATCGTCTCGCTACCCGCATTGACCGATCTGGCTAAGGGCGCGACCGGTACGGACGTTGCAAAATATAACCAGACCAAGCTGCAGGAGGTGTTTGCCAGTTTGCTCACGTCGCGCGTCGATTACGTGCAAATACGTCTGGTCGGCGTGGCCGATTTTGGCAAGGAGCTGATTCGTGCCGACAGGACTGCCGAAGGCATCCAAGCGGTCAGGAATGATGACCTGCAGGAAAAGGCGCACTTCCCCTATGTATTTGAAGCCATCAAGATGCCCCCCGGAGAGTTCTACTTTTCGAAGATCAACCTCAATCGTGAGCGGCATTGGCAAGACGGATTTGATACGCCGACCTTGCGGATCGCCACTCCGGTGCGTGGTATTGACGGCAAAGTGTTTGGGATTGTCATCGTCAACGTTGATCTCAATCGCCTGTTTAATCGGATACGCAGCAACCTGCCGGGCAACATTGACTTGGTTCTGACCAACGACGAAGGCGATTACCTGATTCATCCCGATCAGCGCAAGACCTTCGGCTTTGATCAAGGGCGACGCTTCCTGATTCAGGAGGACATTGATGAAATCAAGACATTGTTATCGCCGGGGCCAATCAGGCATTTGTTGACGCGGACTCATAGTGGATCGCAAGACGAGGCGAGTGCAGGGGCTTTCCTCCGGATACCGTTTGGCAGTGCGGATCAGAATTACTTTGTTTTATTAGGTCTACAAACGCCACTAAGGCTTGTGCTTAATGACAGTGCGTTGTTGGGGGTAACCATCATTCAGATTACCGTACTGTGCAGTTTGGCGGCCGCGTGTCTCTCGTTCGCGCTGTCGTTCGTGCTGGCCAAACCGTTGAATGCGGTGGCGAACGCGGTCAAGCAATTCGAGGCTGGTAAAGAGGTCGTCAATCTACCGACCGAACGCGATGATGAAATTGGCTACTTGGCACGCAGCTTCCAGCAAATGAGCAGCCGGCTCAGTAGCCAGGTTGGTGATCTTCAGTCGCGCGAGCAACATTTGCGCTATGTAGCCCATCACGATCAATTAACCGGCTTGCCAAATCGCACGATGTTCCAGCAATCATTGGACGCGTTGATCAAGAAGGCGCAGATTGATGACAGCCGTTTTTGCCTGATGTTTATTGATCTAGATAAGTTCAAACAGGTTAACGACCAATTGGGTCATTTGGTGGGTGATCAGGCCCTGCAATTAGCCGCATTGCGGATGCGGGCATCGGTGCGCAACGAAGATCTCGTCGCTCGGCTTGGTGGTGATGAATTCACCATTCTGGTCAGCGACTTCCGTCATGAGTCCGACGTGACGGCGATGGCGTTGAAGCTGATCCATGTATTTGACCAGTCGTTTGTTGTCGAGGGCCACGAGTTCGAGATGACTTGCAGCATCGGCATCAGCATGTTTCCTCAGGATGGCAAGGATGCTGATCAGTTGCTCAACGCTGCAGATGCCGCGATGTATCGTGCCAAGATGGGAAAACGTAGCATGCTGGAGTGGTTTAGTGATTTGTCGGGTAGCGTGACTTAACGGCAGCGAGTCATAAAAAAAGCCGCTCGTGTGTGCGAGCGGCTTTCGAATCCGTAAATCAATGTCAGTTCAGTTGCTGTATTCCTGCCAGCACCCAGCCACCCTGACCATTGCATGGTTTCGACAGGTTCCATACCTCGTTAAATGGCTCTGGAGGTGCCGACTCGGACTCCTTGATCATGCCGGAAAACTTGATGCTGGCCAGATGATCTGCGTCGACAATCTCCATGCCCAGCAATTCTGCATCGAGATGCACCACGTCGGTATGGCTAGCGGACGGGCCGCGCTCCTGTATCTGCAAACGCAGTTCGGCGAACATTTCTGGCGTTGTGAACTCGCGGATATCATTGATATTGGCGCTGTCCCACGCCGCTTGCAAGCGCACGAAATAGGTCTTCGTGTGACGCAAGAAGCTGGTTGTATCGAAATCAGCCGGAATCCCCCAGGGTGCCTGATAAGTCGCTTGGCCGTTGCCGTCTGCTGCACCACCGAAGCTGCCGCCACTGAACTGATTACCCGCAGCGGGACTAATACGCGCGCCTATTTCAGGTGTGAATCTGGTTTTTTGTGCTCCTGCATAGGCCGGTTGCGTCCCACCTTGTTCGGATTTACGCTTGAACATTCGGTAGATGAAGTAGCCAGCCGCTGCCAGCAAACCTACCATCAGCATCGTACTGATCATGCTTGCCATCGCGCCACCCAAACCCATGCTTGACAACAATGCCCCAAGGCCAAGTCCCAGCAGGGCGCCGCCGAGCATGCCGCGCCATGGACTGGCGGGTTTTGGCGGAATTGCTGCCGGTGAGCCTGGCCGGGCAGTGCTGTTGGCGGCGGACTGTGAGGGCGCTTGACGGCTCACATTTTGTGATTGCTTGCCAAACGATCCGCCACCGCCCATGCGTTTTTGCGCTTCGGCTTCGGTCGCGGTGACCGCTAGTGATGTCATGACGATCATCATGGCAACAAAAAACTTCTTCATGATTTCTCCAGGAAAATAATGCGCTGTGAAGTCCGGTCACAGCTACCGTGTTTGAACTCGGAAGCATTGTAGTTCCAGAAAAATAATTGAAAAAGAGGATATAAGTGAACTATTTATTCCGAAAAGATAAAATAGAGTGCTTCATGAGTGTGTTTTTCAGAGGACGTCTGAAGGGCGTCTTTACGACGCCGGTGTTGACCATTGTCAGAGCTAGTTTTCTTGTAACGATTTGTCTGGCTCGGATGATGCAAACTTGGTAGAGTCCGGTTCAATTTCTCATAAGTAACGACCTCGTCACATCACCGCGAAAACCCCAATGCTTTTTTCTTTTTTCCTCCGACCTGTTCCGAAGTCTTACATCGCAGATGCACCCATTTCGGCTACAGCGAGGTCGACGGTGGTGAGCCATCCGATCGCAGGTCTGCTGCCTTATGTGATGCTTGTGACCGTATTTATTTTTTTCGGCTTGACCGGTCACGATCCGTGGAAAGCCGACGAAGCCTACGTTTTTGGCGTCATCCACACCATGCTGGAAACGGGTAACTGGCTTATTCCCACTATTGCTGGTGAACCCTTCATGGAAAAGCCACCCTTGTATTATTGGGTGGCTGCTGCTTTCGTACATTTGCTTGGTGGTTGGATGGATCAACCGGATGCGGCGCGCATGGCGTCTGGTTTTTTTATGGCAATTAGTGCGTGGGCGGTTGCTTCCGCTGCGCGTGCCTGGTGGGGTAAAGGAGCCGGACGTTATGCGCCGCTGCTATTACTTGGTTGTCTTGGCACATTGACGCAATCGCACATGATGATGCCGGATGTTCCGTTGCTGACGGGATTTGCGCTGTCGGCATGGGGATTTTCCCGGGTTCTGACAACCCCCAAAACGGGCGGACTATTGATTGGCATCGGAGTCGGCATCAGTTTCTTGTCGAAAGGTATCCTTGGGCCAGCAGTAATCGGTATCACCGCCTTCATGTTGCCGATATGTTTTCACGAGTGGCGCAAGCAGGAATTTTTTCGCGGACTTGCCATTGCGCTGGTGGTCGCCATGCCGATGTTGTTAGTCTGGCCGACTCTTCTGTATGCGCGTTCGCCGGCTCTGTTTATGGTCTGGTTTTGGGAAAATAATTTTGGCCGTTTTTTTGGATTCTCTGTGGTTCATTCAGGAACGGAGCATCCGAAAGGATTTTGGCTGCAGACGCTACCCTGGTTCACGTTTCCCGTATTGCCATTAGCGCTATTTGCGCTCTGGCGGCAGCGACTCAGTGTGTTGAACCATCCAGCGATGCAGTACGGGTTGGTCGCCACACTAGTGATGTTGCTGGTGCTGTCCGTGTCAGAGTCTGTCCGCGCTGTGTATGCATTGCCGTTACTGGTTCCTCTGGCCGTGCTGGCGGCGCCTTCGGTATCGTTTTTGCCGAGGCTGGTAGACCAACTCTGGTCAAAGGGCAGCAAATTATTATTTGCGCTGCTGGCCGGCCTGATTTGGTTGGGCTGGGCCATCATGATGGCCACTGATGCGGTGCCGGCCTGGCCCCGATTGTTGCGTGTTTTGCCGGCTGATTTCGTCCCGGAGTTTGACCTGCCGACGTTTTCGCTGGCACTAACGCTGACAATCGCAGCCTGGTACGCGCTGCGACTGTTTGCGAGATATCCAGCAAAGGGTCTGACTACTTGGCTCACCGGACTGACGTTGACATGGGCATTACTGACAACGTTGTGGATGCCGTGGCTGGACTACGCGAAAAGCTATCAGCAAGTATTCTCGACTATACCTTGGCCAGCATCGGTCACTTGCATCGCCAGCGTTGGCATGGGAGAAAGCGAGCGCGCCATGCTGGACTATGTGGCGCATCGCATTACGATACGGCGTGAAATTCTCCCTGCCGCCACGTGCAACACGCTGTTAATGCAAGGCTACGCCGCTACCGGAAGCCAAGCAGTTGACCTGTCTGTTTGGGAGCCGATCTGGGACGGCGCACGCCCCGGAGATGACTGGCAACGTTTCTGGTTGTTCCGGGCTCGTCAGGAGGCACCCGCTTCTGCGATTGCCAGCATCAAATTAGACCAAAAAACTCCTTTGACGGAGCCCTGACAGTCGCATCATCCTTTTATTAATCGCAGCTCAGCGTGAACTGCCTGGCGTGGAGTTGTCTTTTAGCGAGTGCTGTTCTAGTTCCAGCTACGCAGCAGGCCGACAGCCAATCCCTCCAATGAAAAATCATCTCGTTCAGGATTAATGTGTATCGGCTTGAAATCGGTATTTTCGGGGAGTAGCTCGATTAATGCGTCTGTCTTGCGGTAGCGCTTGACAGTGACGTCATCGCCAATCCGCGCGACGACGATCTGGCCGTTGCGTGCGCTATCTGATTTTTTAACGGCAATCAGGTCGCCGTCCAGGATACCGGCATCGCGCATCGACATGCCGCGCACCTTGAGCAAATAATCGGGTTTAGCACTGAATAATGACGGGTCGACTTGATAAGTTGCTTCAACATGCTCCTGCGCCAGGATCGGCGACCCTGCAGCAACCCGACCTATCAGGGGCAAACTGAGTTGCATCAGCGCCGGGTGCGGTAACACGAGTTGGTGGTAATCACGTTCGTTGGTCAGTTCTGAGGCGGGTTTGATAAGCCGAAGTCCGCGTGAGGTGCCGGGTGAAATCTCGATAGCGCCTTTCCGGGCCAGTGCTTGCAAATGTTCTTCGGCAGCATTAACTGAGCGAAAGCCAAGTTCTTTGGCGATTTCGGCTCGTGTTGGTGGAAATCCGGTGTTGGTGATCGCATCGCGGATGAGGTTCAGGATCTGTTCCTGCCGCGCGGTGAGTTTGATCATAGTATGAGTACTTTGCTGTGTGGATAAACAGGCTGTAGTTTTATACAGTGCGCAGCCAAATGCAAGCCATTACGGGGCTGGCAGGAACCATTTCCGTACAAAGAGGCGTAATCGTTGAGTTTTGTCAGCTTTGCGGGTATCCTTGCCGACTTTCCTCTTCCCACACTCGTCTTGACGCCGGGGTGGGCGTTATTTTCAATCCGTCCAACAGGAGATTGCATGCGTCATTATGAAATAGTAT
>JBLHLW010000002.1:0-118935 GCA_047621345.1 Minisyncoccia bacterium
AATAATTACGCGCGATCCATCCTTGTATGCAACAAATTGCGCACGATCCACGGAGGGTGGGCACGGGGTGATCGTGCCCACGCGAGCGCACTGGAGAACGGCCTGATTTGGCGAAGGTTGTCGGTGCGCGCGCGTGGGCACAAGATGCCGTGCCCACCCTGCGGGATGTCGTTCGTAGCTACAAATAATTACGCGCGATCCATCCTACAACTGCGCGGGTAAGGTGATCCGTACCGTCGTCCCGCGTACCGGGCTGGCAAACACGCTGGCGGTGCCGCCGAGGAAGGACGCGCGTTCGCTCAGGCCACGGATGCCGTAGGTGGATTGATTGTTGAGGCGTTCCGGCGCAATGCCGATGCCGTCGTCGCGGATCGTCAGGATCGTCTGGTCTTCATCGACGTCGAGAATGACGTCGACTTTGCTGGCCTGCGCGTGTTTGGCGACATTGTTGAGCGCTTCCTGCAACATCCGGTAAAGCGTGATTTCGAGCTTGTGGGGCAGTGCTACGTCGTCGTCGGGAAGGCTGGTCTTGCAGATGATGCCGGTACGCTGTTCGAATTCTTCGAGTTGCTCGATGATGCCGGCTTTCAGACCGAAGAGGTCGAGCATGATGGGACGCAGACCGATCTGGATACGACGGGTTGTGGCGACCAGCGAGGCGACGAGTTTTCGCACGCGCGACGCCTTGTCAGTCCATTTCGGCTCGTCTGGCAGAGCTTTGTAGATGCTGTCGAGGTGCATGTTCAGAGAGGTGAGCGACGCACCCATGTCGTCGTGCAGCTCACGGGCGATGCTGCGTTTTTCTTCTTCGCGGACCGATTCCAGATGGTCCCCGAGCTTGCGCAGCACCGCAGTCCGCTGGCTGATGGTGGCTTCGAGTTCCGCCTCGCGCTGCTTGAGCTGGCGTTCCATTTCCTTGCGCGTGCTGATGTCGGTGCTGATGCCGATCAGACCGAGCAGCTGGCCATCCGCATCGAACCACGGTGCCTTGGTGGACGAGTAGGTCCGCTCTCCCTGAGGCAAGTGAAGCGTTTGTTCCAGCGTTTCCGACACATGGCCTTGCATGATGCGCTGGTCGTCGCGGTCGATCTGGGCAGCTTCTTCCGGATCAGACAGGAGTTCGCTGCTCCCATGATGCAATACTTCATCGCGGGTCTTGCCGAGGCTGCGCAGCGTGGCCGGGTTGGCAAAAATCAGTTTTCCGTCGTGGTTCTTGACGAAGATCATGTCGTCGGTGTTGTCGCTCACGGCAATGAGCAGCGAACTGGCTTCAGCAAGGTTGCTGGCACTTTGCAAACGGGCCCGGTATTCCTCGTTGACGGTCGCCGCAGTGCGCCAGAAAATGACCAGAATTACGGTGCTGTTGAGTAGCGTCAGGATGGGCGACACCATAGGCTGGCCATACAGGCCCAGCAACGCACCGCGGTTAACTATCCAGTTGAGCAGCACCAGAACCAGCAAGGTGTGCGGCAACGATCGGCGCAACATCTGACCGCCAGGCACATTGTCGGTAATAATTGCCATCAGGCTGCGGCTCGGCTGTGACAGCAACAAGCCCGCGCCCAGACTGACAAATGCCAGTGCGGCCGTGGCCGGTACGGGGATCGCATTACCCAGTTGCGCCAGCGCCGCGACCTGATACGCTAGCCCCGCTAGCGGCACCAGGTTGAGTGCCGCCAGACTCAGTGCGAGAAATTCGGTCGGCGCATGTTGTTCTCGTGTGCGCACGTCTTGAAGCAACAGGGCGGTGCCCGCCAGAACCAGAGAGAAGGCACTGATCGGATGCATCTGCATGGCCGGGCCACCTGTCACGGGACTCGTCAGATTGGTGATGAACGTTTCGAGATCTGGCCCAGTCAACAATAAGCCGTGCGCTACCGCAGACAGGCCGAGCAGCGTCATCAGTGCGGCCAGAAATAGGGCTAGCAAACGCACTGGCCGCCGCTGGATCAGGGGTTGAGTTTGTAATGCCAGCGTCATCCCTGCCAGCAGCAAACCCAGCGCAACATTGGCGGGCATCAGGTGCGGTAGCGGCAAGCGCCAGGTCAGGAGCACGCCGGCACTTGTAAGGGTAACCACCAGTGCGATGCCCAGTGCGATCCGGCGGCAATGCAAGGCGAGTGGCGAAGCCGGATCAGAATGTAGCTGGTCCAGTTTGTTGCTCAGGCTGTCAGTCGTCCCGCTCAAGTCGGATAGGGGCAGATTCACAAAGCTCCTTGTAGGGTGTTTTGTCATCTTGGCGGAAGTTTGGCCGGCTCTCGCTGCGATGCATCAATATCTCGAGCGCCATGACGCTGAGGCGTCATGGTCGCGCTTCGACGGTCGCGGCGATTTGCCGGCTTAATTCGGCGAGAGCGCGGCTGTGGGCTGCAGCTAGGTCAGCGTATTCGTTGCCTGACACGGGTTCATGCCAGACCATGCTGCGGTGGCGCACAACGCCGTTGGCAGGACGGATGCGCCAGTTTGCTGCCAGATCAATAGCGACGCCGAGTTGCGAATCGAACCGTACGATATCAATATCGACTGTCGTTGTAGCAGACGCTGCTGCGCTACCGGGCGGGGCCAGGTTCGCAGCGACCACGCGTGCAATGCCACTGCGCAGCGACTCGGCCCAGCGCTGCTGTTCGGCCAGACTGACCTGATTGGCGCCCGAACGCAGCACCATTTGCGGCCGGTCAACCAGTTCCGGCACCGTCACTTGACCGATCCGTACCGAACTATTGCCAAGGGCAACGCCGGAAGTGGCGAGCGGTTCCAGCGTATAGAAATGCGTCGTCGGACTTGTGCTGCAGGCACCCAGCAAAAGAGTCAGGACGAGCAGGGCATTGATGGGAATGTGGCGCGTGCGCGGGGTCATGGGGTGTCCTTTTTGCCGCGCAGTAGCGCTTCTGGATGGCGGTCGAGATAGTCGGTGAGTGAGCGCAGCGCTTGTGCGGCGCGGCTGATGTCGTTGAGTGTGGTGCGCAGGTCTTGCTGCAGCGGTGCATCGCTGGCTAGCACGGCATCGGCGCTGGCGACCGTCTTGCGTACTTGCTCAAGTGTGGCGCTGGCTTGCGGCGTCAGTTCGGTATCAACGCGCCGCACCAGCGCGTTGGTGCTCTTCAGTGTGCTGTCGAGCGACTTCAGCGCCACGCGGACGTCAGCACCGATCTGCTCCAGCGGCACCTTGTCGAGTCGGCGCGCGATCCGGCCAAGGATGGCCTGCAATTCTTCCAGTGTGCCGGGCACGGTGGCCAGCGTGATTGGCTCTTGTTTCCAGTCGATACGAGTCTTGGCGGCGTCCGGGAAAAAATCCAGCGCGACGAATAACTGGCCGGTCAGCAGGTTGCCGGTTTTCAGTTGCGCACGCATGCCGCGTGCGACCAGCGCGTCGATGACCTCGCGTGATTCATCGGTGGCAGGGCTGCCGTTGCGGTAACGCGATTGCAGGCGTTGGGGAAAGATATTGACCTCGACCGGGAAGCGGAACACGTTGCTTTTGCGGTCGATTTCCAGGCTGATGGCGGTGACTTCGCCGATGACGATGCCTCTGAAATCGACCGGTGCACCGGGTGCCAGTCCGCGTGTCGATTCATCGAAATAAAGCAGTGCTTTACGCACGACGGTATCGACGTGTTTCATCGCGTTGTCACGATTGCTGTAGAGCGTAAAGACACTATTGATCGGCGCTTCGGGGGTCACTGGCAAGTCGTCCGGGGCGCCAAAACTGACGCCGCCTGACAGGATCGATGCCAGCGATTCGGTGGCCACTTTGATGCCGGAGGCATCGAGGCTCAGTTCCACACCGCTGGCTTGCCAGAAGCGCGAGCTGGTGGTGACATATTTGTCGTAAGGTGCATTGACGAACACATGCAGGATGACGCCAGTGCCATTCGGGTCCAGTTCGTAGGCGGCAATCTGGCCGGCCTGTATATGTCTGAAGAAGACGGGTGCGCCGATATCGAGCGAGCCGATCTGTTCGGCATGCAGCACAAACTGGCGGCCGTCCAGACCGGTCAGCACGAACGGCGGGATATCGAGGCCGACAAAATTGTCGCTGCTTTCTTCGGACTTGCCGGCATCGACACCAATGTACGATCCCGACAGCAAGGTGCCCAGTCCCGAAATGCCGCCGGCACCAACGCGCGGCCTTACCACCCAGAAGCGCGTGTCATCGCGTAAAAAACTTTCGGCACTTTTGACGAGCTGCGCCGTGACGATGACTTGCTGGCGATCTGGTGACAGCGTGATGCGGCCGACGGTGCCGATCTCGACTTCTTTGTATTTGATCCGGGTTTTACCGGCTTCCAGTCCTTCGGCACTCTTGAAGTTGATCGTGATGGTCGGGCCGCGCTCCATCAGTGTCTGGATCAGGATGGTGCCGCCGACCAGCGCTGCAATGATCGGGATTAGCCAGATCAGCCACGGCGCCCAGTGCCAGCGCGGTGCCCGCACGGCTTGAGGCAGATCGCTGGTGTCGGTTTCTTCAGTCAAGGTCGTTCTCCATGTACTCGTTGTTCACGTACTCGTTATCCACGTACTCATTGTCCAGATAATCCCAAATCAGGCGCGGATCAAAACTGTTGGCCGCCAGTAGCGTCAGTACCACCACGGCACCAAACGCGGCGGCACCCGGGCCGGCCTCGATGCGGGCGAACGATTGCACTTGCACCAACGCCACCAGCAACGCCACCACATAAATATCAAGCATCGACCAGCGGCCGATGGCCTCCACCAGCCGGTACATCTTGGTTCGCTGATGCGGTTGCCAGGTCGACTGCAGCTGGACCGATAGCGTCAGCAGAGCCAGCGCCAGCAATTTAAAGAGCGGAATGACGACACTGGCAACAAAGACCAATAGCGCCAGCATAGGCGAGCCGCCAATCCATAAAAAGACAACGCCGCTCATGATGGTATCGTCCTGCACCGAAAAAAATGAACGACTCTGCATGATCGGCAACAAGTTAGCTGGAATGTACAGGATCATCGCCGCCAGCAGGAAAGCCCATGTCTTGCGGATGCTGTGCGGGATGCGCTGATGTAGCGGCTCGGCGCAGCGCGGACAGTTACTCGTACCAGTGGCGGCATGCGGTTTGCATAGCAGGTCGCAGGCGTTGCAGCGGAGCAGTCCGCGTGCGGCCGCCGTGACAGGGCGCCGTCGCTGTTGACTATGCACGGGCCGGTACTCCTTGCCACAGGTCGCGCGGATTAAAAAAATGCGCCGCCGCAGCCAGTGTCAGCATCAGTGCGCCGAACGACCATAATGCGACGCCCGGTACGACCGTGGCAAAGGTAGCCATTTTCACGACCGATACCAGCACCCCCAGCATGAAGACTTCGATCATGCCCCATGGCCTGAGTCGCTCGATGAGCCGGAATGTGAGCGCCTTGCCTGGGACTGCGATGCCGAGTCGGTGCGGCAGCAGCAGATACAGCATCGCCGCCATTTCGATGGCGGGGACCAGAATCGTGGTGGCGAAGACCAGTAGCGCCACTGACAGCAGGTCTTGCGAGGCCAGCGTCGTAACTGCGCCAAATAGCGTCGATGACGTTTTGTTGCCTTGCAGTTCGAGTCGGATCAACGGGAAAAAATTGGCCAGCATGAATAGCAATACGCTCGTCAGCGTGAAGGCAAGCGTGGTATCTGGTCCATGCAGGGTCTGCCGGTAGAGCTGCGCACCGCAACGCAGACACAGCGCCTCGGCATGGGGTGGCAGTGCGATTTCATGCTGCAGCAGGTCGCATTCGCGGCAAGCGGTCAGCGGCAGTGCGGTAGCAGCGCGGTCATTGGACATGGAAACGGAGGGTGAGATGGTCGGCCGAACAACCGCCGGGACGGCAAATTATACGGTGACGACGGAGTTGCACTGACGATGGATGACAGAATGGAGAAATTTGCTTGTACGCGGTGTGCAGAGGCTATTTTCTGCTCTGCTTACAGGGTGACTGGTGTGGTATCAGGATGTCCCGCGCTTGCTTTTTTCGCACGGCGCGGTTTCCGCATCGACGGCCTGCAAGCCCAATTTCGGCACCTCGGCGTTGCTCTCGCTGTCGCTTCGTCCGACGTTATGGATGCCCAATGTTTTTAGCTTGTAATACAGGACATGCGGTTCAACGCCGAGTTCTTTCGCCGCGCGCGAAACATTGCGCTTGCAGCGTTCCAGCGTCGCTATTAGCAAGGTGCGTTCGAACTGATGCATCAAATCTTTTAACGAGCCACCGCGTTGACTTTTGGCATCGCCGCCGACGGCGGGAAAGCCCAATGCATAGCGTTGTGCTGCCGCGCGTAACTCGCGGATATTGCCTTCCCATCCATGCGACAGAATTTGTGCTTCGATACACGGATTGACGTTCGCGCCTGGTGGTAATTTGAATTGTCGTACCGCATGGTCCACATAACGCCAGAACAGATCAAGCGCACGTGCAGGCTGTGACCGCAGTACCGGTAACGCCAGTTCGACCACGCTGAGTCGGTAATACAGGTCGGTACGGAATTTGCCCTCCTCGACCAGTTTGGCTAGCGGTACCTTGGTTGATACGATGACCCGAAAACTGAGTTGCCGGAATACCGTCGAGCCGACGCGCTCGACACCGCGGTCTTGCAGGACCCGCAGCAGCTTGGCCTGCAAGGTAAGCGCCATGCTGTCGATTTCATCCAGATACAGCGTACCGCCATTGGCAGATTCGATGCGTCCGGGGCGGCTCTTGGTGGCACCCGTGTAGGCGCCGGCATCGACTCCGAACAATTCTGCTTCAGCCAGAGTTTCGGGAATCGCCGGACAGTTGACCGCAACGAACGGTCCGTGCGAGCCGGAGTAATTATGGATGTAATGGGCTAGCCAATCCTTTCCGGTACCGGTTTCGCCGACCAGGACGATATCGACGTCGGTAACGGCAATGCGGCGAGCCGTGGCGTAGATTTCATGGTTAACGTCGGCGATGACGGGCGCGTCGGCGGTTGACGCGAATAGCTGCGGCATTTGGTGATTGTTGTTGTGATGATGTGGCGCGGCAGCGACCGCAACCGATTCGTGCGTTGGTGCGTCGTGCTCTTCGAGAGGGGCGTGATCCAGCAATTGCTGGAGGATTTCTTGCAGGCGACTGTCAGTATTGGGGATGTTGATCGCCTTGCACACGCTGGCCGTTGCCACGCAAGTGGCGTAATCATTGCCATCGACTAGTCGTACCAGTTTTTGTTGCGTTGAAGCGCCGATGCGACTGCATTGGTCGATGACCTTCTTAAATTGCCCATCACTCTGGCACACCAGAATCCGGATGTTTGGACGCAAGGCGATTTCTTGCGCCACTTCGTCGACCGGTATCTGTTTGAGTCGAATTGCCATGGCTTCAGCAGCGCGCTGCAAGCGTTCACGCAGCGGCGCTGATTCGATACACAGTAATAAGGAGTGATGGAACAACGCCATAAGTTTGCCTCTTGAAAACAATGCCCTCGGTCGCCGTCGATCGTGAAAGTCTGATCGATGCAATCTACCGGCAACCTGCTGGAATAGATGGTTTTGTAAGAGTAACTTATGGTTGTAATTCTTCATAGTGCTACAAGGAAACCCTCGCCTACCTGTTGGTTTGCGGGCTTTATCGGATAGGGACGTTAGCCGGCGTAGCCGTTGCGTATCACGGTTTCACTGAACTGAGTCGTTGATGCGAAGCTGCCGATTAAATTGATCTGGCGACCCTCGTCGACCGTTCTGGTCGTGCTGCTAAAAAGAAAGCGCCGGACATAACTGGTGGGATCCTTGAGCAAACGCTCGGCGGCATCTTCCAGTAGTACTCGCTCCTTCTCTCCTGCCGCACCGGCAAGTCCAGCCATCTTCGCCATGTGCCTATAACGGTTGATCTCAATGGTTGTGGCCTCCTCAAGTTCCAGGAATTCGACATAGCTGGTATTGGGATCGGCAGTTTCTCTCATCTCCTGGGTCAGGTCGCGCACGATGCCCGCTTGCTCTCTCGTGGCCTTCAACTGTTTAGTCACTTTTTCGGGATCCGGGTCGTTGTCATCATAAAAATAGTTATGAGGTTCCTTGACCTGAACGAAACGTTGCCCCCATTCCTCGATATTTGGTTCGACGCTGCTAGCGAACGCTTCCGCGTTGGTATGGATGATCAACTTGAAAGAACGTGGCTGTATTTGGCCCTGATATTCGATCGTGCGGATTTCTTCCTTGGTACCGTCGCGATAGATCTCGGCATCGGCTCCGAGTATTTCAGCGATCGCGACGGTTTCATTGGCGACGATCGATTGCCCGGTAAGAGTCGCCAGATTGGATACGCCGAGCGCGGTAGCATGCCCAGAGATACTGGTACGTTCTCCACGGACGATGCCGCGTGAACGCAGTGCGCCGGTTTGTTCTTCGTATTCCTGATCCTGTGATCGATGGGTTCGCGCGACGGATGCTGCCGAACCAACCCCTGCGCCGTTGGCAAAGGTACCAAGCAGAACGCCGGCTTGTGCGATGTGGCCCTGTTCTCGTGTCGTGCTATCGCCCTCGTCTACCCAGCAAACGGAAAGCTGTGGCGTCTCTACAAGCAGGTCTTTGAGCAAGTGGCTACTAGTTTTGTGCCCCATGATGACCTGCTCAACGGTCTTGCCGAGAACAACAGTCATGTCCGCGTCACCGGACACACCGGGAATCTGGCCCTCACGTCCGGTAATGTCTTGCCCCAAGCGGTCCAGTCGCAAGGTTACTCCGGTAAATGTTCCCGGATCATAGATGCGCTTGCCATCGACATAGGCACCTGTGCCGGCGGCAAAGTACTTGAATTTGGCGAGAGCCCAACCAAACGAACCACCTGCGCCGCTACGAGTAATGTGGTTGGTTTCGGTACCGAACCGGGCAAATCCGCTGGTTGTATTCACGCCAATTTCTACTGTCGCAACGCGAGATCGCCGATAACTGAAGTTGGCGCGCACGCCGATCGCCCCTCCCAGCAATACACGCGCAACGACGGCAGTCAGTCCTGATAACCCGAATCCGACCGAAGCACCATCGCTGAACTTGATGGACGACGCCAGTCGCATCCGTTGTGTCTGATCGTTGAGATAGGTCGCAATATCTTCCCGGCTGGGAGTATTGTCGTGCGCAACGATTACATCGTCTTTTCCCGTATCCAGGTGTTTCCATGCGCGTTGGTAGGCAGCGATACATTGATCCAGGCGCATATCGGTGATATTTTTCTGATCCGGAATATCCTTGATGTGTTCTGTTGGGTCCGTATTTCCGGCATCCTCGTGTGGAGGATTGTTGGAAACTCCGTTTGGATCAGGGTCTTTTTTATCAAAAAACTCTTTAAGTATCTTAGGTGTTAATGGCATTGCCTTGGTATGGTGAATGAACTTTTTTAGTTCTTGAATATTGGATTTTTTATCAATATTCGTCACCCCCATTAAATTAAAAAGATAATTATCGGTATGTAATTTATCTGCTACGCCAGACGAAAGTGGTCGACCATCAAGAATCTCGGATGGATTGCTGGCTGCCCACGCTCGTATATAAATAATTTGCGAGATTGTTTCTAATATAAATTTATTTAATTTAATTTTATTAAGTTCATCACCATTGAAATTGCCTTTGGAATTTATAATTTCTCGAGGTAGTCTGCTGCATAATATTTTATCGAGCAATCGTAATGTAGCTACCATTTTTTCACGCTGCAACAACACGCTGTTTGCAGCGATATCAATTTCGATATTTCTATTAAATGGTGTTTTTCCTCTATTACGTTTGAATATTCTAGGCAAGATAGACGAAGCCTCTTTTTGTTCTTCAAGATTCAATTCAATTCTCTTCTCCACTGTTTCTGCATGGTTCTGGTTTCTTAATCCACGGGTTACTTGCAGCGATACCTTTTCAAGGCGTTCATTGGCTTTGGAGAAAGGCGAGCCAACTGCATCACTAAGGAATCCATTGCGTAGCGCATAGGCGGCCCATAAATTCGGATCTGGAGGGGAGGCCTCTTGCGTGGCTTGTTCGTTTTTTCTTAATATTGTTTGCAGTCCCTGTAGTGCGTTAATCAGTAGAACGTTTTTTCGTGGTTCTGATTTTCGCCTATCATCTTTGCAATATGTCAGCAGCGATGCGGGGTCTGTTTTGGTCAGCGCTGTTGGGTTTTCATCCTGAAGCAGTGCATCTGCCCCTTGCATAAAGAGACGTATGTTTTCGTCACGTCGTAAATTAAGTCGCTTTTGTTGTGCGGGTGATGCGTCCGCAGCCTTCGCCTTCGCTGCGATTTCCGCTTTTTTATCCTCGGTAGCCTCCGTGGAACCGGGTGGCACAGGCGGAAGCGAATTGGGATTGGTGTATTGCGATTCACTTTCCAGCGTGTTGATTTTTTTTAGCATATCGAAACCGGTCGACGTCGCTGCCATTTTGTAGGCTATGCGCCAGGCAAGTTCGATATGCGGCGTAACCACATTACTATTCGCTTCATCAGAATCGTTATTGTTGTTGTCATTGTTAACCGTAGTGACAGAACCAAGAAGTGGCAATTTCTTCAGGTAATCCAGTGCCGCTATAACGGTAGCCTCCGAAATTTTCTCGTGATTAGAAGCAAAGGCGTCTTTGCACGCGCCGTGTATGGCAAACGAGAGCATCAACGTATAATTCGTCGCCAATGTTTTTTTATCATTAGCCCGTGGATTTTTATGTTTTGGTTCGGCCGTTAATTTTTTATCTAGCTCAGAACTTATTTTACTCAGCTCTTGCAAAAGGTTAAGATCTTTACTGGAATTTTCTATTGACATGTATTCGGTTTGTTCAGCTAAAAACTTCTCCCTGTATTTACTTCCATCTAGGTTGTTGATTCTCGCAAATTGTATTTCTAACTGGTCTGGCAATGTCGGTTTGGGTTTGCCGATGTGTCTAGGTTCGAATTCATCGCCTGGGATTGCTCTCGAATACGCATCGCGATGACGGTTCAGAACGTCTTTTTTTCGTCCTACGCGAGCAGCACGTTCTATGACTTGATCCTTGGTTCTATACGTATAAAGAAACAGTTTCCATTTTCCAGATATTTTTGATTTGTTCAATAAGCCGTATTTGCGGATATTGCCGATACCCCAGCCATGCCGTGCCAGATTTTTTTCATTTGCTAAAGGTGATAACAATTTTTGTTTGTATTCTTTAAGTTGAGATGCCTTTCTCTCTTTCTCGGCATCTGCTTGTTTCTCAGCAACGGACGAGCGAATTTCGTTGGTGATTAAAGGCTTCCTTGATTCACCAAACTCAAAGGCTCGGCGAAGGTTGTTTCGTAATTTAAACATGGCACATTCCTACAAGTGATCATCAAAAGACATCTCAATCAACGCGAACGTGTGACGGTTGAAGTCTGAATGCCAGATGAGTAGCGAATGCATTCAGGTGGTTCCATGCAGGCGCAGTCGTTGTATCGTGTTGTTGTCCGTCTGTTGCGGCCCGTTGTCTGCGTTACCAAGGACCCCTGCCCATGCCCGAAACCGATCCGCTTGCTCCTCTCAATAAAATCCGCCGCATTGCCACTGGCTTGCTGGTGCTGATGGCCGTGGTGTTCGTGCTTGCACGCAAGTACGAACTTGTGCACCCGGCACTGGGTTTCGTTCGTGCTTTTGCCGAGGCCGCGCTGGTAGGCGCGCTGGCCGACTGGTTTGCCGTATCTGCGCTGTTCCGTCATCCGCTTGGGTTGCCAATTCCACACACCGCGATCATCCAGAAGAACAAGGACCGGATCGGCGTCAGCATTGCCGCTTTCCTCGACAATAATTTCATGACGCAGGCAGTTGTCAGCGCGGAATTCGGACGGATCGATTTCGCCGGTGCCGCGTCGCACTGGCTGGCGGTGCCGACGAACAGCAAGGCCGTGGCAAGACAGTTAGCAGAGGGATTGCCAACGGTCTTGCGACTGGTCGAGGATGACGATATCCGCCGCTTTGTCCATGGTCGGGTCGATCGATTGGTGGAGCATGTGCACTTTGCCCCCTTGCTGGCTGATATGCTGACGATTCTGGTGGCGGACCGAAGGCATCAGGAGTTGTTCGATCACTTGCTGGTGATGGTGGCCAGCGCGCTGGAAAAAAATCAGGATTTTATCCGCCAGAAAATCCATGACAACAGCCCACGCTGGATGCCGCGCGTGGTCGATGACCAGTTTTACGAGCGCTTGCTCGATGGCTTGCAGCAGGTACTGGAAGAGATGAAGCAGCCCGACAGCCAGTGGCGCGAGCGCTTCCAGGAGTCGGTGGAAGAACTGGTGGCGCAATTGCGCGTCTCTGATGAATACGAAGTGCGTATTGCGGCGCTGGTGCAAAGCGCCTTGCAGCATCCAGTGTTCCGCCGCTATGTCGATCAGGTTTGGCAGGATTTGCGCCAGCGTTTGCTCGATGATGTCGTGGCGACCGATTCGCGCATTATTGCCGGGCTGGCGCAGGCGCTGCAGGCAGTCAGCACGGCGCTGGTCGCTGACGAGGCGGTACGCGGAAAACTCAATGCGTGGATGCGCACCTTCGCCACGCAAGCGGTGGTCAAGCGCCGTGGCGCCATTGCCGCCTTGGTCGAGCGGGTGATTCGGCAGTGGGATGGCGAGACCGTGTCGCGCAAGTTCGAACAATACGTCGGTCGCGATCTGCAATTCATCCGGATCAATGGCACGGTCGTGGGCGGGCTGGTCGGGTTAATCCTGCATTCTGTGGCATTGATGCTGTAATTCGCCGCACGGAAGCCCGGCGATCACTTACCATGAGCGCCGTCTTCTTCACCGGCTACTGCCATGTCCAACCGCAATGCGTCCAATCCCCTGTGGAACGCCGATCTCGAACCGACCACGCCCGCGCAACGGACCTGGACGGCAACCCACTATGCGGCCCTTTGGGTCTCGATGGCAGTGTCCGTACCCGCTTACATGCTGGCCTCCGGCCTGATGAGCGAGGGCATGAGCTGGTGGCAAGCGGTATTGACGGTTTTTCTGGGTAACCTGTTCGTGCTGGTGCCGATGGTGCTGGTCGGTCATGCCGGCACCAAACACGGAATTCCGTATCCGGTATTGGCGCGCTCGTCATTCGGTGTGCGCGGCGCGCAATTGCCGGCAATCTTGCGCGCCATCGTTGCCTGCGGCTGGTTTGGTATCCAGACTTGGCTGGGCGGGCAGGCGATCTATACCATTCTCAATGTCATCAGTGGCAACGCCTTGCAGGGCAGTGCGTTGCCTTTGCTGGGCATTAGCGGCGGGCAGCTGTTCTGTTTCCTGCTGTTCTGGGCGCTGCATATTTACTTCATTACCAAGGGCACCGATTCGATCCGCTGGATGGAAACGGCGGCCGCACCATTGCTGCTGCTGTCTGGCATCGCGCTGGTTTGGTGGGCCTATGCGAAGGCCGGCGGCTTTGGGCCGATGCTGGCAGCGCCGTCACAATTTGCCGAAGGCGGCAAGCGTGCCGGCCAGTTCTGGATGGTGTTTTGGCCATCACTGACGGCGATGGTCGGCTATTGGGCTACGCTGGCGTTGAATATCCCGGATTTCACGCGTTTTGCGCGCAGCCAGCGCGATCAGGCGCTGGGTCAGGCGATTGGCTTGCCGGTGCCGATGGGTTTGCTGGCGCTGGTGGCAGTGCTGGTGACGTCAGCCACCGTGGTGATTTATGGCGAAGCGATTTGGGATCCGGTCGTCCTGACCGGCAAGATGGGCGGTATCTCGGTGGTGCTGGCGCTGATCGCACTGATCATCGCGACCATCACGACCAATCTGGCGGCCAACGTGGTTTCGCCGGCGTATGATTTTTCCAATCTGGCGCCGAGCAAAATTTCATTCAGAATGGGCGGCTACATCACGGCGGCGATCGGGCTGGCGATGTTCCCGTGGAAAATACTGGAGACCACCAAAGGCTATATTTTTACTTGGCTGATCGGCTATGGCGCCTTGCTCGGACCGGTGGCTGGCATCATGCTCGTCGACTACTTCGTGATTCGCAAGACCGAACTGGACCACGATGCACTGTTCGATGCCACCGGTGTCTACAGCTACCGGTCTGGCTGGAACTGGCGCGCCGTGGCTGCGCTGGTGATCGGCGTGCTGCCGAATCTGCCGGGGTTCTTGGCTGCCGCCGGCTTCATCACCGGTGTCGCGCCGGTTTTCGAGACGCTCTATACCTATGCCTGGTTTGTCGGCCTGGGAATTTCATCGGCGGTGTATTTCATGCTGATGCGCCTGAGTCCACCTGTACTGACACCCAACAAGGGCACCCTCAAAGGAGCATGACCATGCATATCCACGATCCGCGCTTTCCGAATCTGTTCGTGCTGACCCATCCGCTGATCCAGCACAAGCTCAGTCACATGCGCCAAAAAGACACCTCGACCCGTACCTTCCGCGAGTTGTTGCGTGAAATCACGCTGTTGATGGGCTATGAAATTACCCGCGACCTGCCGCTGACCACGCGCACCATCGAGACGCCGATGCAGACCATGGAGGCGCCCGTCATCGCCGGACGCAAGCTGGCGGTCGTGCCGGTGCTGCGTGCCGGCATCGGCATGAGCGATGGCTTGCTTGATCTGATTCCGTCGGCGCGGGTCGGCCATATCGGCGTCTACCGCGACCCCGATACCCACTTGCCGGTCGAGTATCTGGTGCGCCTGCCGGATCTGGCCGAGCGTACGTTCATCCTGTGCGATCCAATGGTGGCGACCGGGAATTCGGCAGTGCATGCTGTCGATGTGCTCAAAAAGCGTGGGGTATCAGACGCGCAGATTATTTTCCTTGCGCTGGTGGCGGCACCGGAAGGCGTCGCGGTATTCCAGGCGGCGCATCCGGGCGTGAAGCTGTATGTCGCCTCGCTCGATGATCGTCTCGACGACCATGCTTACATCCTGCCTGGTCTGGGTGATGCCGGTGACAGGATATTCGGGACCCGCTAATTATTTGTTCAGTAGATCTGGTGACATGACAGCGCGTAAAAAAGGCGTGCTGATGTCGTCGCGCTCGCGCTGCGCGATCCACCAGACATTGCCCTTGCGGATGGTCCAGTCCTGTTCAGTGCCAGAAATCAGCAAGGCCGCGAGTTGCCCGAGCGATGGCTGGTGGCCAACAAGTACCACCGGTTCGCGGCTTTCAGGCCAGTTTGCTGCAGCCAGCAGGCTGGCCGGGGTGGCATCCTGCGCCAGACCCGGATGAATTCTGAATTTGCGCTCCAGCGCTTGCGCAGTCTGGCGCGTGCGCATCGATGGGCTGACGAGGATCTTGCATCCGTTGGGCAAGACCTGATCGAGCCAGTCAGCCATTCGGGAAGCCTGTTTGTGACCTTTGCTTGTCAGCCTGCGGTCGTCGTCGGGCTCACCGATTTCTGCTTCGGCGTGGCGCCACAAAATCAAATCCATCGGGATTACTCGCTTTCTGACTTGGTGACCAGATTCATCAGATACGCCTGCGCGCCGAACTTTGCCTGCTTCGCGCGCTGCTTGCGCTTGTGGTAAGCCCCCTCGCCATCGAGCTCCCAACTGTGGGTATTGTCTTTTAGGTAGGGATTAAGGCCTTCGGCAATGACGCGTTTTTTCATGGCGCGGTCGAGTATCGGGAAGGCGACTTCGATGCGTCGGAACAGATTGCGGTTCATCCAGTCGGCACTCGACAAAAAGACGTCGTGGGCGAGGTCGTTGCGGAAGTAATAGATACGGCTGTGTTCAAGGAAGCGACCGATGATCGAGCGTACCCGGATGTTTTCGGACAGGCCCGCGACGCCCGGACGCAGCGCACAGGCGCCACGTATCAACAGATCGATTTTCACCCCATCGGCCGAGGCGGCATACAAGGCCTTGATGACTGATTCGTCGAGCAGCGCATTCATCTTGGCAATGATGCGACCGGGCCGGCCGGCACGGGCAATCGCCGCCTCGTTGCGAATGGCGCGGATGAATTCCTTCTGCAAGGCGAACGGTGCCAACCACAAGTGCGTGAGTTTTTTTGGCTTGGTCAGACTGGTCAGATGAATGAAGACTTCATTGACTTCGATGGCCAGTGCCGTGTTGGCAGTCAGCAGGCCGAAATCGGTATAGATCTTGGTCGTGGTCGGATGATAGTTACCGGTGCCAAGGTGGGCGTAGTAGCGCAACTGACCGTCTTCGCGGCGCAGCACTAGCGCCAGCTTGGCGTGGGTCTTCAGGCCCACGATTCCGTAGACTACTTGCGCGCCGGCACGTTCGAGTTTATCGGCCCAGTTGATGTTGGCTTCTTCATCGAAGCGTGCCATCAGTTCGACGATGACGGTGACTTCCTTACCGCGTTGCGCCGCCAGGATGAGCGACTCCATCAGGTCGGAATTCATGCCAGTGCGGTAAATGGTCTGCTTGATTGCCAGTACGTTGGGATCGAGTGCGGCGCTGCGGACGAAGTCAACGACCGGCTGGAATGACTGGAACGGATGATGTAGCAACACATCCTGTTTTTTCAGGATCGCGAAGATGTCGCCGTTGACCAGATGCGGCGGATATTGCGGTGTGAAGGACGGAAAGCGCAGCTCCGGGCGCTCGACCAGATTAATCAGTTCCGATAGACGCACCATGTTGACAGGGCCGGCGACCGCGTACAGCCTGTTGCGGGAAATCATGAACTGGTCGAGTAGCAGCTGCGCCAGATGATCAGGGCAATTTTTCGCCACTTCGAGTCGCACCGCCACGCCGAACTGGCGTACTTGCAATTCGCCCTGCAAGGCTTGGCGCAGGTTTTTGACTTCGTCTTCATCGACCCATAAATCACTGTCGCGCGTGACACGGAACTGCGAATAGGCAATGACCTGCCGCCCGGTGAACAGGTCAGTAATGTGTGCATGGATCACCGATGACAACAGGCAGAACGACACGCCACCATTGGTCGATAGTTCGTCGGGCAAGCGAATCACGCGTGGCAACACGCGCGGTGCGCGCAAGATCGCAATCGCAGTGCCGCGACCGAACGCATCTTTGCCGGACAGTTCGACAATGAAATTGAGGCTTTTGTTGACCACTTGCGGGAAAGGGTGGGCCGGATCGAGTCCGATCGGTGTGAGTAGCGGACGCACCTCGCGATCGAAATAAGCTTTGACCCAGGCGCGCTGGGCATCATTGCGATCCTGGTCGCGTAGGAGATGGATACCCTGTGCGGAGAGCTCTGGCAAGACGTTGTTGTTGAGGACATGGTACTGACGCTCGACAATGGCGTGGCATTCAGTGCTGGTCAGTGCTAGTGCCGCGCTCAGCGCTGCAGGTTCCTTGAGATCGCCTTCGAGCCGGCTTTTGGCGAGCAGACTGGCAATGCGGACTTCAAAAAATTCGTCGAGATTGCTACTGGCGATGCACAAATAGCGCAGGCGCTCCAGCAGCGGCACGCTCTTGTCTTCAGCTTGTGCCAGGACACGCCGGTTGAATGCTAGTTGGGATAGCTCCCGATTTAGTAGCAGCGGTCCGGCCGGGACGATCGGTATTGACGCTGAGGCAGGTTTAATCGCTGGTTTGCTATCGGTAACTTTAGTTTCTGGCTTGGGCAGCGTGGTCATGTTTGCTTGGTTGGTAATCTAAATTGATGTGCGCGATTCTAGATGTGCTGCATGACAAGTTAATGACACCCGCACCGTCTGTCAATTTTTGTATGACATGATATTTTTGCGCCGTCATAAACCTGTCATATTTGGTGGTTACAGTTCGGCAGGTCAACCGATGCCAATCCAAGGAGTGATTCATGCAATTGAACAAAATCATCAAATCATTGTTACTTACCGCCGGTACGGCAATGGTGATGTCGACCGCTATGGCAGCAGACATGACCGGCGCTGGTGCAACGTTTCCCTACCCAATTTATTCCAAGTGGGCCGAGTCTTACAAAAAGATGACCGGCAACGGCTTGAATTACCAGTCCATCGGTTCCGGTGGTGGTATTAAACAGATCAAAGCCAAGACGGTCGACTTCGGTGCCTCCGACATGCCGTTGTCAGCCGCTGAACTCACTGAAGCTGGTCTGGTTCAGTTTCCAGTCATTATGGGTGGTGTCGTTCCTATCGTGAATCTGGAAGGTGTCAAGCCTGGTCAATTGAAGCTGACCGGCGATGTCCTGGCTGGTATTTACCTCGGCAAGATCGCCAAGTGGAGTGCTCCTGAAATTAGCGCGCTGAACCCAGGCGTGAAATTTCCAGATACAGAGATCACTGTCGTCCACCGTGCCGATGGTTCAGGTACGTCATTCCTGTTCACGGATTTCCTGTCCAAAGTCAATGCTGACTGGAAGACAACTGTTGGCGCTGGTACTGCGGTCAAGTGGCCAGTCGGCGTCGGCGGCAAGGGTAACGAAGGCGTTGCCGCCAACGTTCAGCGCATCAAGAACTCGATTGGTTATGTCGAGTATGCGTATGCCAAGAAAAACAAGATGTCCCACACAGAGCTCAAGAACAAGGATGGCCAGTTCGTGCAACCTGACGACGATAGCTTCAAGGCCGCTGCTGCTGGCGCCGAGTGGGCCAAGACACCAGGCTTCGCTGTCTTGCTGACCAATCAGCCCGGTAAAGCGAGCTGGCCGATCACGGGTGCGTCATTCATCCTGATGTATAAAGTCCAAGCCGACGGCACCAAAGGTGCAGAAGTTCTGAAATTCTTTGACTGGGCCTACAAAAACGGCGGCGAAATGGCCACCGAACTCGATTATGTGGCGATGCCAGCCTCGGTTGTGAAACTGGTCGAAGATACCTGGAAAACAGACTTGAAAGATACCGCAGGTAAAGCAATCTGGTAATCGCCAACTAATTTTGGCGTAACAAGCGCTGCTCCCGGCTGGCAAATATGCCTCCCGGGAGCAGTGCATATTGAATACAGCATCCATGAGCGCACACAATCCATCTTTGCCTTTACCGGTTTCCGAACCGGAACAGAGCGCAGCACAAGCGGCGCTCGACGCCAAGAAAATGTCCTCGACCATGCGCAAGCAGCGTTGGCAGGACTACCTGTTTCACAAGATTACGTTTGGCTTTGCATTTAGCGTGTTAGCGGTGCTGGCCGGTATTATCGGGTCGCTGGCCGTGGGGGCCTGGCCTGCGTTTCATGAATTTGGACTAGGCTTTATCACCACTGTCGAGTGGGATCCGGTCAATGATAAATATGGCGCAATGATTGCCATTGTTGGCACGTTGTCGACGTCTTTTATTGCGTTGATTATTGCCTTCCCGATCAGCTTCGGGATTGCGTTGTTTTTGACCGAAATTTGCCCGTCATGGCTGCGCAGCCCGCTGGGGTCTGCGGTTGAATTGCTGGCTGGGGTGCCCAGTATCATTTACGGCATGTGGGGCCTGTTCATTTTTGCGCCGCTGTTTGCCGATTATGTCCAACCCGCATTGGCTGCCACCTTGGGTAAGGTGCCAGTCATCGGCGCGCTGTTCAGTGGTCCGCAAATGGGGATCGGTATCCTCACCGCCGGCCTGATTTTGGCGGTGATGATCATTCCGTTCATTGCCTCGGTGATGCGCGACGTCTTTGAAGTTGTGCCAGAAGTCCTGAAGGAATCGGCTTACGCGCTGGGCTGTACGAAGTGGGAAGTCGTCCGTAAAGTGGTGCTTCCCTACACCAAGGCTGGTGTAGTGGGTGGGGTCATGCTGGGTCTAGGGCGCGCGCTCGGTGAAACGTTGGCGGTGACGTTCGTGATCGGTAATGCGCACAAGCTGTCGTGGTCGTTATTCGCGGCTGGTAACAGCATCGCGTCGACCTTGGCCAATGAATTTGCGGAAGCCCAATCGACATTGCATGTGTCCTCGCTGTATGCACTCGGCCTGATTCTGTTCGCGATTACCTTCGTCGTGCTGGGCGCAGCCAAGATTATGCTGGCAAGCATGGAACGCAAGGAAGGTGGTAAATAATGAGCAACTTAATGAATACGCCGATGAACCCCATCTATCGCAAACGACTCTGGGTGCATCGCATCGGTATTGCGTTGTCGTTCATGGCCATGGCGATCGGCTTATTTTTCCTGATGTGGATTTTGTTCACTCTTATCATCAAGGGTTTCGGTGCGCTGAGCGTGTCGATGTTTACCGAGACGACGCCGGCGCCCGGTAGCGAAGGTGGCGGCTTGATGAATCCGATTGTCGGAAGCCTGATGATGGTTGGTCTCGCTACGCTGATCAGTACCCCGATTGGCATACTGGCCGGTATCTACCTGTCGGAATATGGTGACCGTAGCTGGTTTGCGCAGGTCACGCGCTTTGTGACCGACATCATGTTGTCGGCGCCATCGATCGTGATTGGTCTGTTCATCTATGCCATTTATGTCGCCAACGTGCGGCATTTTTCAGGCTGGGCAGGAACCTTCGCGATTTCGTTGATCGCCGTGCCAGTGATTGTGCGCACCACCGACAACATGCTCAAGCTGGTGCCGAACAGTCTGCTCGAAGCCGCGTTTGCGCTGGGTGCACCGCGCTGGAAAGTGGCGACTTTCGTGCGCTTGCGTGCCGTCAGAGCAGGTGTGATGACAGGTGCGTTGCTGGCACTGGCACGTATTTCTGGCGAGACAGCACCGCTGTTGTTTACAGCGCTCAATAACCAATTTTTCAGTGCGGACATGAACGCGCCTATGGCCAATTTGCCCGTCGTGATTTACCAGTTTGCGATGAGCCCTTATGAAAACTGGCGTTCGCTGGCATGGGGCGGGGCATTACTCGTGACGTTCACCGTACTGGGCCTCAATATCCTGTCGCGTACTGTCTTCAATCAAAAAACCAAGAGCTGAATTCCATGAACAATACCCTTTCTGCGGACAAGAAGCCGACCATCGCGATCTCCGACCTGAACTTTTTTTATGGCACGTTTCAGGGCCTGAAAAACATCAACCTGAACATCCACGAGAAAAAAGTCACTGCCTTCATTGGCCCGTCGGGCTGTGGAAAGTCGACGCTGCTACGCACGCTTAACCGGATGTATGACCTGTACCCCGGTCAGCGCGCCGAAGGCCAGATTATTTACCGTGGCAAAAACATCCTGGATGCCGATCAGGACGTCAATGCATTGCGCGCCAAGGTCGGCATGGTGTTTCAGAAGCCGACGCCGTTCCCGATGTCGATCTATGACAACATCGCCTTCGGTGTGCGGCTCTACGAAAACCTGCCGAAAGGCGAGATGGACGAGCGCGTTGAATGGGCGTTGAACAAAGCCGCGCTGTGGGGCGAGGTCAAGGACAAGCTCAACAAGAGTGGCTTGAGTCTGTCCGGCGGACAGCAGCAGCGCCTATGTATCGCGCGCGGCGTTGCCGTCAAACCGGATGTGCTTCTGCTTGATGAGCCGACCTCCGCGCTCGATCCGATTTCGACGGCGAAAATCGAAGAGCTGATTAGCGAGCTCAAGCTCGATTACACCATTACCATTGTCACGCACAACATGCAGCAAGCGGCGCGCTGCTCGGACTTCACTGCCTACATGTATTTGGGCGAACTGGTTGAGTATGGCGAGACTGACCAGATCTTCATGAATCCCGCCAAAAAAGAAACGCAGGATTACATTACCGGCCGCTTTGGCTGAGTCATCCTGACTCCCTAACAATCACCTTGCAAACCAACCAGGAAAGTTTTTTATGACAGGCGAACATTCTTCCAAACAATACGACCTTGATCTTGAATCGATCCGGTCGAAAGTGCTGCTGATGGGCGGATTGGTCGAAAGCCAGTTGCGCGATGCGATGGTGTCTTTTCGTACCGGTAATGTGGCACTGTCTTTTGCCGTGATCAAGTCCGATGAAAGCGTCAACAAGCTCGAAGTCCAGCTCGATGAAACGTGCAGTCAACTGATTGTGCGCCGCCAGCCTGCCGCTAATGACCTGCGTACCGTCATGGCGACAGTGAAAGTCATTACCGACCTCGAGCGCATTGGCGATGAAGCCAGCAAAATTGCACGCACCGCTGCCAATCTGCACGAACGCGGCACCATGTCGGTCAATCACTACGAAACCGTTCGCGTGATCGCCACCAGCGCCGCGGACATGCTGCACGATGCGCTCGATGCATTTGCCCGTCTCGATGCCAAGCAGGCGTTGCGTCTGATTGCGCAGGATGCGGTGATCGACCATGAATTCCGCTCGATCATGCGTAGCCTGATCACCTTCATGATGGAAGATCCGCGCACGATTTCATCGGCTCTTGATACGTTGTGGGTCGCCAAGGCGATTGAACGCATCGGCGACCATGCGAAAAATATCGCCGAGTACGTGATCTATATCGTCGAAGGTAAAGACATCCGACACACCGATTATGCCGCCTCGGTCAAACTGGACGATTAAGCAGACACCATGGCAGTCGATAAAACCACCATCCTGATCGTCGAAGACGAACCTTCCATCGTCGAACTGGTCAGCTACACCTTGCGCGACGCTGGCTGGAATACGATGGCGGTCAACACGACCGCAGAAGCCTGGGAGTATATCCAGCGGCGCACCCCGCATCTGATCCTTCTCGACTGGATGTTGCCGGACCAGACTGGGCTGAGACTGCTGTCGCGCATTCGTAGCGACCGTCAGTTGCAATCGATCCCCGTGATCATGCTGACTGCCAAGACGATGGAAGAGGACAAGATCGCCGGCCTCGACAATGGCGCCGACGATTACGTGACTAAACCGTTTTCTCCGCGGGAGCTGACCGCCCGGATCAAGGCGCTCCTGCGACGCAAGAGTCCCGAGCATGCGCAGAGCATGATGAAAGCCGGACCGGTGACGCTCGATCCGATCAGTTGCAGCGTCAGTCTGTCCGATCAGAAAATCGAGATCGGTCATGCCGAATTCAAGCTGCTGAAGTTTTTTCTGGCGCATCCGGATCGCGTATTCAGTCGGACGCAATTGCTCGACAAGGTATGGGGGGATCACGCGGTCATCGAAGAGCGTACTGTTGACGTGCATGTTCTGCGCTTGCGCAAGGCATTGAAGGAAGCCGAACATCTGATCCGTACCGTTCGTAGCGTAGGCTACATGCTGTCTGAAAAATAAAGTCCGGTCATGAATCCAAAGTTGCTGTTCTGGGTGCCTGCATTGCTGCGGATAGCTGGCGTATTTGTGGTGTCGGGTGCGCTGGGGTATTTTTTTGGCCTCGTGGCCGGGTTTGGCTTTTGCATTCTTGTCTTGTGTGGAATATTGGCCATTCAGCTCGGTTATCTGCAACTTCTCAATGTGTGGCTTGATCATCCCGACAGCGCCAAGCTGCCCGATGGTTGGGGTTCGTGGACGGATGTTTTTTCGCGCTTGTACCGATTACGTCGCAGCGATGAAAAGCATCAGGTCGAGCTCACCGAGTGGCTTGCGCGTTTTCGCCAAGCCATGACCTTGCTGCCAGATGGTGTCGTCATCATGGACGATGTACTGTTCCTCGAGTGGTGCAATCCGGCCGCAGAGCGTCATCTTGGTTTGCAAAATGAGCGCGACAAGGGTATGCGTGTGACCAACCTGATCCGTAATCCGGACTTCATGGATTACATCATCCTCGGTCGTTACGAGCAGCCACTGACGCTGGCGCTTAAAGACCGCAAGCTCATCATGCAGATCATCCCGTTCGAAAACCGGCGGCAGATTCTGGTCACGCATGATGCGACCGAGTCGGAGCGGATCGAAATGATGCGGCGCGACTTCATCGCCAACGCCTCGCATGAATTACGTACCCCACTGACGGTGATCAACGGTTTCCTCGAAATTGCGTTGATGCAGCCTAACCTTGACGCCCGCACTCGCACCTCGCATTTGACGCTGATGACCGAGCAGGGCCTGCGCATGCAAAACCTGGTCGAGGACATGCTCACCCTGACACGACTCGAGTCCATCGATTTCCCGATGCGGCCTGAGCGCGTTGACATACATAGCTTGCTGGAGCAAATCCGGCAGGAGGTCGAGGCGCTGTCGGCAGGCAAGCATGTCATCACGCTCGATATCGACGGGCCGGACGTGCGCGGCAGTACCGACGAATTACGCAGTGCATTTAGCAACCTCGCTTCGAACGCAGTGCGCTACACACCCGCCGGTGGAACGATTGCGATCAGCTGGAAAAAGGGTGTGACAGGTCCGGTGTTTGCGGTACAGGACAGCGGTATCGGCATCCTGCCGGAACACATTTCGCGCCTGACCGAGCGTTTCTATCGGGTCGACAAAAGCCGTTCTCGCGAGACCAAAGGTACCGGGCTCGGTCTTGCAATCGTCAAGCATGTACTGCTGCGCCACGCCGCTGTGCTGGCAATCGAATCAACACCAGGGCAGGGCAGCTTGTTCAAGGTCAGGTTTCCAGCGAGCGCGGTGAGTCAGTAACGCCTCGCCTATTTCGCGCCTGATACGCGACGTTCATTTAGTGATCGTGATCGAGTTCTAGCGCTTCAAGAAAGCGTGACACCATGTTGTAAGCCGCAATGGTGGTGGTGAGCTCGACCATTTCGCGATCGCTGAAGTTGGCTCTGACGGCATCGAACACGGGCTGCGGTACGCGAATGGTCGTGGTCATCGCATCGGTGTAGTCGATGACCTGCAAGTCCAGTGCCTCAAAATGATCACGGTAATCAGTGGTTTTCAAGGCGGCGAGTTGCACGTCGGTGTATCCCTCCTTCAAGGCAAACGGCAGGTGCTGGGCGAATTCATAGTCAGCTTCGTTGAGCACGGCTATGCGCATGATGGCCAGTTCCCGATAGCGCGCCGACAGCACGCATTGGTGACGGATGGCGGTCAGCAACTGGCGCCAGCCGTCTGCCACAGGCGGACTTTGCAGCAGCATCTTGTACAAGTTGATAACGCTGCCGCCGCGCTCGGCAGCAATCCGGGTGGCTTGTTCGGCGATATCAGGATGGGTTGGGTCAGCGTAGGGGAGGCGTGCCATGGTCGGTTTTCCGGGGGAGTGAATAAGCGACAGATTGTGACATTGTTTGCGTGCCGTAATTGTCAGACTGCTTTCGCAGTATCATCGGCGCTTCCCTATCTCCTGTACTTATTTCCTGTACCTATTCCATGTCTTTCGACTCGTCGACTCGTCTTGCGCTACTTGCCACTGCTCTGCTGCTGGGTGGCTGCATGTCTATTCCCTTCATGGCTAGTGCTCCAGTTGTTCCTTCTGTTGCTCCTGTAGCCCCTCTTGCTCAACCCAAACCACCGCGTCAAGTCCGTATCGGCCTGGCCCTGGGTGGGGGTGCCGCGCGCGGCTTCGCACACATTGGTGTCATCAAGGCGCTTGAAGCGCAGGGGATCTTCCCTGATATCGTGGTGGGCACCAGTGCGGGCAGCTTGGTGGGTGCACTCTATGCGGCGGGCAATAATGGTTATACGTTGCAAAAAATGGCGCTCGAGATGGACGAGGCGGCGATATCCGACTGGAGCGTGCCGCTATTCGCCAAGGCCAGTGGCGTGTTCAAGGGCGAGGCGCTGCAAAACTACGTTAACAAGTCGGTTGGCAACCTGCCGATCGAAAAATTCAAATTACCTTTTGGGGCTGTTGCGGCAGACCTCAACAGCGGCGTGCCAATCCTGTTCAGGAGAGGTAATGCCGGGCTGGCGGTGCGTGCGTCATCTGCGGTACCGGGTGTGTTTCAGCCGGTACGCATCGGTGATCATGCTTACGTCGATGGCGGTCTGGTCTCGCCCGTGCCGGTGCGCTTTGCGCGCGAGATGGGAGCGGACTTTGTCATTGCGGTCAACATTTCTACCCAGCCGGATGTGCAAGCGGCGCTCAGTTCGGTCGACGTCATCTTGCAAACCTTTGCAATCATGGGGCAGAGCATCAACCGGGTCGAGCTCAAGGATGCTGATGTCGTGATCGTACCCAAACTCGGGAGCATGAAAGGCAATGATTTTGCCGGACGCAATCTGGCAATTTTGGCCGGCGAGCAAGCCACAACGTTGATGCTGCCCGAATTGCGGGAAAAGCTTAGTGCGCGCCGCGAGCAATAAAAAAGCCGCGTCGGTATCGAGGCGGCTTTGTTGACTGCATGAGGACTGGCGATCAATTATGGGTGCTCTGGATCGCTGATGCGGCGCGCGCCATTGAAGCGACTTTTCCAGTAGCCGATATCCATGCTTTCAACCCGGACCTCACCGCCCGAGGAGGGGGAGTGAATAAATTTATTGTCGCCGAGGTAAATGCCGACATGCGAAAAGCCGCGTCGCAGCGTGTTGTAGAACACCAGATCGCCTGGCTGCATGTCATGGGCGTCGATTTTTTCACCTGCCCGGCTGATTTCTTCGGCCGTACGTGGCAGTGTCTTGCCCCAAGCTTCCTGAAATACCAGCCTCACTAGTCCGCTGCAATCGAGTCCGTTTTCGGCGGTATTACCACCCATCCGATAACGAATACCAATCAAACCCAGTGCATTGAGTGCCAACTCGGAAGCTCTGTTGCTCAGGGTCTGCAGGCGGGCCAGCGCGACGCTTTTTGGCGGATCGGTAATGTCGGCAGCGAAGCTGGGAGCGGCGGTCGTGCAGACGATCGCTAGCAATGCGCTAGCAACGATATGGTGGAGTACGTGGCGGGGAGGGCGGCTTGTCGTCAAAATTGGTGGCCTTTTTTTTCGATTAGTTAAGGTAACCGAATCATTAAATGCTGTCAAAATTTTTTCCGGTCATAACAGCCTGTTCCGTCTATCGTACAATCGCTCTTCTTTTTTACTTTCGGAGTCGTGATGCAATCCAAGCAAATATTGTCCCTCGTTGATGTCAAAAAAATTGCTGCGGCTGCTGAAGCTGAGGCGCTTGCTAACAACTGGTCTGTCGCCATTGCGATTGTCGATGATGGTGGCCACTTGCTGTCGTTTCAGCGTCTTGACGGTACCGCGCCTATTTCGGCGGACATCGCTCCGGCCAAGGCGCGCACTGCCGCTCTCGGCCGCCGCGAGTCGAAAATTTACGAAGACATGATCAACAATGGCCGTATGTCGTTCATCACGGCACCAAAGCTCGAAGGCATGCTTGAAGGCGGCGTTCCGATCATGATTGATGGTCAATGCCTCGGCGCTGTCGGTGTTTCCGGCGTCAAGTCATCCGAAGATGCGCAAGTTGCCAAGGCGGGTATTGCTGCCTTGCTGGGTTAATACGTCTAGCTTGTTCCGGCAGGCCTGACGGAGCCGACGAGAAAATCTTCCTCGTTGGCGTTTTTCCGGTTTGCTGCGGCCACCTTGTAGGCTATAATCTGGCGGTTTAGCCCATTTTATTCCGCCGTAGCGCACACTTCTTTTATGCCCCTGAATGACCACGCCATTTTCCGCGCGCCTAGCCGTGGTAAGACGCGCGCGGGCACTTCGGCGCGATGCAGCGCGGCGGCAACCACATCAGGAGTTACCCCTTGCCGCCATTCTTTTCTGGCCCCGCAGTTCCAGCCATCCTCGCTCTTGCAGACGGGTCAATCTTTCAGGGTTTTTCCATAGGCGCTGCCGGAAACACGATCGGTGAAGTCGTTTTTAATACCGCGATGACCGGTTATCAGGAAATTCTGACCGATCCGAGCTACAGCCGTCAGATCGTTACCCTCACTTATCCGCACATCGGCAATACCGGGATTAATTCCGAAGATGTCGAATCATCGCAGGTCCAAGCTGCCGGCCTCGTTATCCGCGATCTGCCGCTGATGGCCTCGAACTTCCGTTCGCAGCAAAGCCTGACCGATTATTTGCAAGCCGAAAACATCGTTGCCATCGCCGGCATTGATACCCGCAAGCTGACCCGCATCCTGCGCGAAAAAGGGGCCCAAAGCGGTGCCATTGTTGCCGGAGCGGATGTCACCATCGATCAGGCATTGACACTGGCTCGTTCGTTCGCTGGCATTAATGGCATGGATCTGGCCAAGGTTGTCTCGACCAAGGTGTCCTACGAATGGACTGAAACAGAATGGCAGCTTGGCACTGGCTATGGCCAGCAGAACACGCCAAAATTTCACGTTGTTGCTTTTGACTACGGCGTCAAGTTCAACATCCTGCGGATGCTGGCGCAGCGTGGTTGCAAGGTGACGGTGCTGCCGGCACAGGCAACTGCTGCTGATGCGTTAGCGCTTAATCCGGACGGTATCTTCCTGTCGAACGGTCCCGGCGACCCGCAGCCGTGCGATTACGCGATTGCTGCATCGCGTGAGTTGATCGAACTGGGTATTCCGACTTTCGGCATCTGCCTGGGTCACCAGATCATGGCGCTGGCCTCCGGAGCGACCACGCTGAAAATGAAGTTCGGTCATCACGGTGCCAACCATCCGGTGCAGGATCTTGAGACCAAACAGGTACTGATCACGTCCCAGAATCACGGCTTTGCCGTCGATCCGGCTTCGTTGCCGGCCAATTGCCGCATCACGCACGTGTCGCTGTTCGATGGTTCGCTGCAAGGGTTTGCCCGTACCGATAAACCGGCTTTCTGCTTTCAGGGACATCCTGAAGCGTCTCCCGGCCCGCATGACATTGCGCCCCTGTTTGATCGCTTCGTCGATTTGATGAAAAGCGCCCGGGCTACCGCAAGAATGGAAAAACAATAATGGCAAAGCGTACTGACATCAAAAGCATCCTGATCATCGGCGCTGGTCCGATCATCATCGGCCAGGCCTGTGAATTCGATTACTCCGGCGCGCAAGCTTGTAAAGCACTGCGCGAAGAAGGCTATCGCGTCATTCTGGTCAACAGCAATCCCGCCACCATCATGACTGACCCGGAGATGGCCGATGTGACTTACATCGAGCCGATCACCTGGCAAGTCGTCGAAAGCATCATCGCCAAGGAACGTCCTGATGCGATCTTGCCGACGATGGGCGGCCAGACGGCGCTCAACTGCGCGCTCGACCTGCACCACAATGGCGTGTTGACCAAGTACAGCTGCGAACTGATTGGCGCGTCACCCGAAGCCATCGATATGGCAGAAGACCGTTCCAAGTTCAAGGAAGCCATGACTCGCATCGGCCTCGGGTCGGCCCGTTCTGGCATCGCGCATACACTTGACGAAGCATGGACCGTGCAGAAGACACTCGGCTTCCCTATCGTTATCCGTCCGTCGTTCACGATGGGCGGCACCGGCGGCGGTATTGCCTACAACTCCGAAGAATTCGAAACTATCTGCAAGCGCGGCCTCGAAGCGTCGCCGACCACCGAACTGCTGATTGAAGAATCGCTGCTCGGCTGGAAAGAGTTTGAGATGGAAGTCGTGCGTGACAAGATGGACAACTGCATCATCGTCTGCTCGATCGAAAACCTCGATCCAATGGGTGTGCATACCGGTGACTCGATTACGGTCGCGCCAGCGCAAACACTCACGGACAAGGAATACCAGATCATGCGTAACGCGTCGCTTGCGGTGCTGCGTGAAATTGGTGTCGATACCGGCGGCTCTAACGTGCAGTTCTCGATCAATCCGGTCGATGGTCGCATGATCGTCATCGAAATGAATCCGCGCGTCTCGCGTTCATCGGCGCTGGCCTCGAAAGCAACAGGCTTTCCGATTGCCAAGATCGCGGCCAAGCTGGCGGTCGGTTTCACGCTCGATGAATTGCGTAACGATATTACCGGTGGCGCGACCCCGGCGTCGTTCGAGCCGAGTATTGACTACGTCGTCACCAAGATTCCCCGCTTTACGTTTGAAAAATTTCCGACCGCTGATCATCATTTGACCACCCAGATGAAATCGGTTGGCGAAGTGATGGCCATTGGTCGTACTTTCCAGGAGTCATTTCAGAAAGCCTTGCGCGGACTGGAAGTGGGCGTCGATGGCATGAATGAAAAAACCACCGACCGCGAAACCATCGAAGAAGAGCTCGGCGAGCCGGGTCCGGACCGTATCTGGTACGTCGGCGACGCGTTCGCCCAAGGCTTCACGATGGAAGAAGTGCATCAGCTGACGCACATCGATCCCTGGTTCCTGATCCAGATCAAGGAAATCATCGATCTCGAATTGTGGCTGGAAACCAAGGCGCTCGACGACCTCGATAAAGCCACCTTGTTCAAGCTCAAGCAAAAGGGTTTTGCTGATCGTCGTCTTGCCAAATTGCTCAAGACCACCGACAAGGTCGTCCGAGAAAAACGCCATGCGCTGAACATCCGCCCGGTCTACAAGCGGGTCGATACTTGTGCCGGCGAGTTTTCGACCGACACTGCCTACATGTATTCGACGTACGAAGAAGAGTGCGAATCGGCGCCCACCAACAAGAAAAAAATCATGGTGCTGGGCGGTGGACCGAATCGTATCGGCCAGGGTATTGAATTCGATTACTGCTGCGTGCATGCCGCTTTGGCTATGCGCGAAGACGGCTATGAAACCATTATGGTGAATTGCAATCCAGAAACGGTTTCGACGGATTACGACACCTCGGATCGCTTGTATTTCGAGCCGTTGACATTGGAAGACGTGCTGGAAATTGTCGACAAGGAAAAGCCTTATGGGGTCATCGTGCAGTACGGCGGACAGACCCCTTTGAAGCTTGCTCTGGACCTTGAAGCTAATGGCGTACCTATTGTTGGCACCTCGCCGGACATGATCGATGCAGCCGAAGACCGCGAGCGTTTCTCGCAATTGCTGAAAGATCTGGGCTTGCGCCAACCGCCGAACCGTACTGCCCGCACGGAGGCTGATGCCCTGTTGCTGGCGCAGGAAATTGGCTATCCGCTGGTCGTGCGTCCGTCATATGTGCTGGGTGGACGTGCCATGGAAATTGTCCACGAACAGCGCGACCTCGAGCGCTACATGCGCGAAGCGGTCAAGGTGTCGCATGATTCGCCGGTGTTGCTGGATCGCTTCCTCAATGATGCGATCGAAGTCGATGTGGATTGCCTCTCCGATGGGACACGCACCTTTATCGGTGGCGTGATGGAGCATATCGAGCAGGCTGGCGTACATTCCGGGGACTCGGCTTGTTCGCTGCCGCCGTATTCTCTGTCGCAATCGACGATTGATGAAATCAAGCGCCAGACGTCGCTGATGGCGAAGGGGCTTAATGTCGTTGGCTTGATGAATGTTCAGTTTGCAATTCAGCAGCAAGTCATCGAGGGCGCGATGCAGGATGTGGTGTTCGTGCTTGAGGTGAATCCACGTGCGTCGCGCACCGTTCCCTTCGTGTCGAAAGCGACTGGCCTGCAACTGGCCAAGATCGCGGCGCGTTGCATGGTTGGGCAATCACTCGACAGTCAGGGGATATACGATGAAGTGGTGCCAGGTTATTTCAGCGTCAAGGAAGCCGTGTTCCCGTTCGTCAAATTCCCGGGCGTCGATACCATCCTCGGTCCGGAAATGAAATCGACTGGTGAAGTCATGGGGGTCGGCAAGACTTTCGGCGAAGCTTTCGTCAAGTCGCAGCTTGGAGCCGGTGTCAAGCTCCCCTCATCGGGGCAGGTGTTTCTTAGCGTTAAGGGCAGCGACAAGCCGCGTGCTGTGAAGATCGCGGCCGCACTGGTAAAAATCGGTTTTTCAGTGGCTGCAACCAAGGGTACGGCGGCGGCGATTCGTGATGCGGGTATCGCTGTGACGACCGTCAACAAGGTGGTTGAAGGACGCCCGCACGTGGTCGACATGATCAAGAATAACGAAATCGCCTTGGTCATCAATACGGTCGAAGAGAAGCGTAACGCCATCACTGACTCACGCGCGATCAGGACATCGGCATTGGCGGCCCGGGTGACAACGTACACGACGATCGCTGGTGCTGAAGCCGCCGTAGCGGGTATGGCACATCTGGATCAGTTGCACGTCTATGATTTACAGGGACTGCATAAGTCCTTACACTAAGGCTGTTGCACGATCGACCTGAACTCTATTCCAGAGGTCACAGAAGGCGCCCGGATTTTCCGGGTCCGTTTGTGGCCTCTGTAATTTTTAACTGATTAAAAAGAGACTTATGAGTACCGTACCCATCACGAAATTTGGCGCGCAACTTCTGAAAGAAGAATTGCATCGTCTGAAAACCAAAGAACGTCCTTCCATCATTAACGCGATTTCCGAAGCGCGGGCCCAAGGCGACCTGTCGGAAAATGCCGAGTACGATGCGGCCAAGGAGCGGCAGAGCTTCATCGAAGGCCGTATCTCCGACCTTGAAGGCAAGCTTGGTTCGTCGCAGATTATTGATCCGCTTACCCTCGAAGCAGATGGTCGTATTGTGTTCGGTTCTACCGTTTATCTGGAAGATCTCGAAACAGGCGCCAAAGTCACGTATCAGATCGTCGGTATCGATGAAGCTGATCTGAAGCTCTTGAAAGTTTCAGTCACGTCTCCGATCGCACGCGCATTAATCGGCAAACTCGCTGGTGACGTCGTCGGCGTGCAAGCGCCTGCCGGCGTGCGTGAATACGAAGTGCTGGAAGTACGTTACGTCTAGCCGATGATGATTGCCACGCGTTTGCGGTTGCTGGTCATTGCCTTGTGGGTCGGTAGTCTGTGGACTATCGGGTACCTGGTTGCGCCTACGTTATTCGTGACGTTGGCCGACAGGGTGCTGGCGGGTACGGTTGCGGGCAAGCTGTTTCGGGTCGAAGCATGGTTATCGGTGGCGATGGCTCTGCTGGCGTTCGCATTGATTGCAGGGTCTGTCGTTGCATCGCGTGCGCGTACCTGGGTGTTCCGACTGATTGCCTTGATGCTTGGATGTACAGTAATCGGCTATTTTGGTTTGCAACCCATGATGGCGTCATTGCGCGAAGCGGCTCCGGGCGGGGTATTTTCAGCTGATGCACGCATGCAATTTGGCATACTGCACGGTGTTGCAAGCGGTTTATACCTGATTCAAAGCGTGCTGGGGATTGTCTTGTTACTGAAAAATGACCAGCTGGCAGTGAAGCAGTAGCGTCGATGACGGGGGCCGTTTAGTCAGGCCTTCCCGTCCGGTGTGATTATTACTGGCCTAGCGACGATTTTTTTGCGCTGACTTGACGCGGCTTGGCTCGCTTGATTGAGCCGCCTTGGGTGACGCGCTCATTGCCCTTGACCATGACCTTGGTGACCGATGGACGTTTGGTGCCGCTTGGACTAGGTTTGACGATAGTGACTTCGCGCATGCCGCGACCTTTTTTACCGTCATTGCGCAATTCTTTGACAGCTTCTTTTTTAGCGCGATACATCACCAGGAGTTTCCCGATATGCTGTACGGGTGCGGCACCGAGTTTGTCGCAAATCGTCTCATACATGCCGATGCGCGCTTCGCGGTCATCGCCAAAAACGCGGACCTTGATCAGACCATGCGCATCAAGGCCGTTGTCAATTTCCTTGAGTACCGGTTCAGTTAGTCCCGCCTCACCGATGATGACAATCGGATTTAGCGCATGCGCTTCGGCACGAAGCGCACTACGCTCCGATGGTGTGAGTTTCAACATAAAAAATCCCTTAAAAGCAGTATTCTACGCGAATGGCAAAGAACAAATTAAACAAAAACTGGCTACACGACCACATTAATGATCCGTATGTCAAGCTGGCGCAGAAAGAGGGCTATCGGGCCCGTGCTGTCTACAAGCTCAAGGAAATCGATGAGGGCGACAAGCTGATCAAGGCTGGTCAGATCATTGTTGACCTCGGATCGACTCCTGGTAGCTGGTCACAGTATGTCCGCAACAAGTTGTCCGGCAAGCCGGGCGGAGGCATTGATGGCATCATCATCGGACTCGATATGCTGCCCATGGATCCCATTGCCGATGTTCACTTCATCCTTGGTGACTTCCGTGATCACAAGGTGTTGCGCCAATTGGAAGTAATCCTGGCAGGTCGCAAGGTCGATGTCGTGTTGTCCGACATGGCGCCGAACCTGTCCGGGATTGCTAGTGCCGATGCGGCACGGATGGAGCACATCATCGACTTGGCCATCGAATTTTCTCAAGCGCATCTGAAACCTTCGGGTGCCCTGCTCGTCAAATGTTTTAACGGATCAGGGTATAGTCAGATAGTTGAAAAATTTCGTAGTGAATTCAAAACGGTCTCTCCCAAGAAGCCAAAAGCGAGCAAAGATAAATCCTCCGAGATTTTTTTACTTGGTAAAGGTGTAAAGAATCCGGTTGTATTACAAAAGCTGCCATTGGACCCTTGATTTTTAAGGGCTTTATCCCAATGTCATGTTCAGTGGTTGTGATTTATTACGGGTAGAATAAAATTTGTACATCTGGCATATGGCGCTTCGCGCGTCCAAGGAGTTCTAGTGAATAATATGTTTTCCAAGGCCGCTATCTGGGTCGTCATCGCCATGGTGCTTTTCATGGTGTTCAAGCAGTTCGACAGTCGTACGGCTGCGGGCGGCGCAACAGTTGTTCCTTACTCAGATTTTCTGGATGAGGTGAAATCAAAGCGTATCAAAGACGCCACCATCGAAGATCGCACGCTGACTGCGACAACGACGGATGGGAAAAAAATCAGGACGGCAATTACCTATCTCGATCGTGGATTGATCGGTGATCTGGTGAACAACGGCGTCAAGTTTGATGTCAAGCAGCCTGAGGAGCAGTCATTCCTGTCTCAGATATTTATCTCGTGGTTCCCGATGCTATTGTTGATCGGCGTATGGGTATTCTTTATGCGCCAGATGCAAGGTGGGGGTAAAGGTGGAGCATTTTCGTTCGGCAAGTCGAAAGCGCGACAGCTGGATGAGACGACGAATGCCGTGACGTTTGCTGATGTCGCTGGTTGCGACGAAGCAAAGGAAGAGGTTCAGGAAATTGTGGACTTCCTCCGCGATCCAACCAAGTTTCAAAAACTTGGCGGTCGTATTCCCCGCGGTGTATTGATGGTCGGCCCGCCTGGTACCGGTAAAACGTTGCTGGCCCGTGCGATAGCTGGTGAAGCCAAAGTTCCTTTCTTTACGATTTCGGGCTCCGATTTCGTTGAAATGTTCGTCGGTGTCGGTGCATCACGTGTTCGTGACATGTTCGAAAACGCGAAAAAACAATCGCCATGTATCATCTTTATTGATGAAATTGATGCGGTTGGTCGTCATCGCGGTGCCGGTATGGGCGGCGGTAACGATGAGCGCGAGCAGACATTGAACCAGTTGCTCGTTGAGATGGATGGTTTCGAGGCTAATGCCGGCGTGATCGTTATTGCAGCGACCAACCGTGCTGACGTGCTTGATAAAGCGCTGTTGCGCCCGGGTCGCTTTGACCGTCAGGTGGTAGTTGGATTGCCAGACATTCGCGGTCGTGAACAAATTTTGTATGTGCACATGCGCAAGGTGCCAATTGCACCGGACGTCAAGGCTGACATCCTTGCACGCGGAACGCCTGGTTTTTCGGGTGCAGATTTGGCTAACTTGGTCAACGAAGCGGCTTTGTTCGCTGCACGCAAAAACAAACGCCTGGTTGAAATGCAGGACTTCGAAGATGCGAAGGACAAGATCGTCATGGGTCCTGAGCGTAAGTCTGCGGTGATGCGTGAAGAAGAGCGCCGCAACACGGCGTTCCATGAATCGGGTCACGCTGTTGTTGCCAAGTTGCTGCCAAAAGCTGATCCAGTACATAAGGTCACCATCATGCCGCGTGGATTCGCACTGGGCTTGACGTGGCAATTGCCGGAACATGATCGCGTCAACTTGTACAAAGACAAGATGCTTGAAGAAATCGCGATTCTGTTTGGTGGTCGTATCGCCGAAGAAATCTTCATGCACCAAATGTCGACAGGCGCATCGAACGACTTCGAGCGCGCTACCAAACTGGCACGTGCAATGGTGACGCGTTACGGTATGTCCGAGAGTCTGGGAACGATGGTCTACGAAGATACCGAACAGGATGCTTATTTCGGACGGATGTCAGCGAAGACCGTGTCGGAAGCGACGCAGCAAAAAGTCGACCTTGAAATTCGTAGTATTCTCGACGGCCAGTACGCATTGTCGCGTCGCTTGCTGGAAGAGAATCGTGAAAAAGTCGAATTGATGGCTAAGACATTGCTGGAATGGGAAACCATTGATGCTGACCAGATTAACGACATTATGGAAGGCAAGGAGCCGCGCCTGCCAAAAGCAGGAATTCCTCCGCGCCGCCAGACTTCTGATGGCCCTACGGGTTCCGGCGATGTGACGCCAACAGCCACAGCACCAGCCTAATTTACGCGCAGGTAGTCAACAAGGGTGAGGAGAAATCCTCACCCTTTTATTTCGTCTGGAATTATGAATACAACGATGTTCCACTGTGGTCGATATCGCTTTCCTCTTCAGGATGGTGCGATGCCGCTGATCATGGGAGTTCTGAATGTCACACCCGATTCGTTCTCTGATGGAGGCCGCTTTCACTCTCTCGAAGCAGCCATTTCCCGTGCTGAACAAATGATCGAGGACGGTGTCGACATTATTGACATCGGTGGCGAGTCGACGCGTCCTGGCGCCACGCCGTTGCCCTTAGACGAAGAGTTGCGTCGCGTTTTACCCGTTGTGTTTGCTCTGCGTGATTGTGGCAAACCGCTGTCGATTGATACCTACAAGCCGGCAGTAATGGCCGAGGCCATCGCTGCCGGTGCAGATATGATTAATGACATTACTGGCTTCAGGCACTCTGCGATGTTGACTGCCATCAAGGAAAGCGACTGCGCGCTTTGTATCATGCACATGGCAAACGATCCGCAAAGCATGCAGCACGATCCGGCTTATCAGGATGTCGTTCAGCAGGTAAGCGATTTCTTGCATGAGCGGGTTGCGCATATGGAGGCCTGTGGCATTGCCCGCGAGCGACTGAGTATTGATCCAGGGTTTGGTTTTGGCAAAACGCTGGAGCATAATCTCGCTCTATTAAAAAATATTCGCTCGATTGCCGCGAGTCTGGGTCTGCCGTTGTTGGCAGGAATGTCTCGCAAATCGATGTTGGGCAGTATGACCGGTCGGCCAGTCGAGCAGCGATTGGCCGGCAGCCTCGCCGCCGCTCTCGTTGCTGCGGCCAACGGCGCGGCCATTTTACGGGTGCACGATGTGGCAGAAACCGTCGATGCCCTGAAAGTGTGGCGCGCAGCGACCCAATAAAAGTGATTAAAAAGGATAGCGATGGCACGTAAATATTTTGGTACCGACGGGGTGCGAGGCAAGGTCGGTCAGGCGCCGATCACGCCCGAATTCGTCATGCGACTTGGCTATGCCGCCGGCAAGGTGTTGACCGCTTCCGATAGCGGCAAGCCGACGGTATTAATTGGCAAGGACACGCGGATTTCTGGCTATATGCTGGAGGCTGCGCTACAAGCCGGGTTTGCAGCGGCAGGGGTCGATGTCATGCTTGCTGGACCGGTGCCGACGCCGGCGGTGGCATACCTAACGCGCGCGTTGCGCCTGTCAGCAGGCGTTGTTATTTCGGCCTCGCACAATCCGTACGATGACAACGGCATCAAGTTTTTTTCGTCACAAGGTAACAAGTTGCCCGATTCGGTCGAGGAGGCCATTGAGGCCCAACTGGACTTGCCGCTGGGTTGTGTGTCTTCCGAGAAGCTCGGCAAGGCGCAGCGTCTGGATGATGCTCAAGGACGTTATATCGAATTTTGTAAAAGCACCTTTCCGAATGCACTTGATTTGCGAGGCATGACGATTGTCGTTGATTGCGCCCATGGCGCGGCATATCACATTGCCCCGCATGTATTGCATGAACTCGGTGCCGAAGTCATCGCAATTGGTAATCAGCCCAATGGTCTCAACATCAACGATCAGGTGGGCGCAACGGCACCCGAGGCACTGTCGCGCGCTGTGCGTGTCCACCATGCGGACCTTGGGATAGCGCTGGATGGTGATGCCGACCGTCTAGTGATGGTCGACGCCGATGGACGAATCTATAACGGTGACGAATTGCTGTACATCATGGCCAAAGACCGCATGCTGACCGAGACCGTACCAGGCGTGGTCGGGACGTTGATGACCAACATGGCACTTGAAGTTGCTTTTCGCGAGCTCGGGGTGGAGTTTGTTCGTGCCAAGGTCGGCGACCGTTATGTGCTTGAAGTTTTGCAGGAGCGCGGCTGGACATTAGGGGGTGAAGGATCGGGTCATCTCCTGTTCCTCGACAAGCACACGACAGGCGACGGTATCGTTTCGGCACTACAAGTATTGTCGGCGCTTAAACGTAGTCACAAGACACTGGCTCAATGCACGGAAGATATTGCGATGTATCCGCAGTCTTTGATCAACGTTCGCGTTGGAGCCGGGTTTAACTGGTTGAGCAATGCAGTGATGGTGGCGGAAAAAAATGCCGTTGAGATGGAGTTGAGCGGCGCCGGGCGGGTGCTGATTCGCGCATCGGGAACCGAGCCACTGATTCGCGTGATGGTTGAGGCAAAGACTGCTGCACTGGCCGAGATGATGGCGCGACGTATTGCTGACAAGGTGCTGGTGATCGAACCACTGTCGGTCGAATAGCAGGTGTAGTCTTGGACAAGTTGTTCGTTGCGTCGCAATGGACTTGGCCGAAGAGCGTCGTCGACGATCTTCGGCCCCATCGTAGTTATCCCCTCGCCATGGCCGTGCATGGCACGAAAGAATGGAAAATTCCCGTTATCAAATTTTGCTCGTCGAAGATGAGCCCGGTATTGCCGAACTATTGCAATTTACGCTTTCTGATGCCGGTTTTTCATCACGCAACGTGGCCACTGTTCAGGATGCCCGTCTGGCCATTGCCATGCAATTACCGGAACTGATTTTGCTCGACTGGATGTTGCCCGATGGTTCAGGTCTGGAGTTACTCAAGGAGTGGCGTAGTACGGTATCAACGTCAGCACTGCCGGTCATTATGCTCACTGCAAACGGGATGGATGAAGACAAGATACGTGGGCTCAATGCTGGTGCCGATGATTACGTCACTAAGCCTTTTTCCCCGCGCGAACTGGTTGCGCGCATCCACTCTCTGTTACGGCGCAATCGACCCGACGTGGCAAGTCGCGTCGATGTCTGCGGAATGATCGTGATCGATGCAGGGCGTCATCTGGTCACCGTCGCGGAGGCCTCTGTGAAGCTGGATCAATCGGAGTTTCGGTTGCTTAAATTTTTGGTGGCAAATCCGGAGCGCGTATTTTCTCGGGCCCAATTACTCGACAAAGTGTGGGGTGATGAGGCTTATCTGGAAGAGCGGACAGTCGATGTGCACATCATGCGTTTGCGGAAATCGCTCGGTCCGGCATCTGGTTACATCAAGACAGTGCGCAGTGTCGGTTATATGCTGGATGCCCGCCTTGATTGAATTGGTGGCTTAATCCATGTATCGGTCATCTGGCATGTAAATTTAAGCCGCCAAGCCATTGACCAAAATAGGCTTGCCCGCTATGATTCTGTCTATCGGAGTGTAGCGCAGCCCGGTAGCGCACCTGGTTTGGGACCAGGGGGTCCAAGGTTCGAATCCTTGTACTCCGACCAGAAATGTAAAGCGGGTTGTTTAACGACAACCCGCTTTTTTTCGTTTACGGTAAGCTCAATTTCACAAGGAAGTTACAGATGGCGCTGTTGCCGCCTTGCTGCAGTTGATCGGCCTCCGGCCACAGTGAATACAGTACCTTCGTTTTGTCTATTTCCATCTGCCCTTAGCTCAACTGGATAGAGCAATGCCCTTCTAAGGCATAGGTTACTGGTTCGATTCCAGTAGGGCAGACCACTTGTTCGCCTGACCTCCTTCCCTCGCAATAACACTACTCGTCGTTGAGATTTTCTACTTCACTATGCTAGCGGGACTACTATTGTCCCGGCGAATGCGTATCTCATAACGCCCACCTCGTATGACTAATTGCGTCGTGCTCCTTTTTTTTGGATCTTTGCCGACAGGTAAATGATCCGCCACTGCTTTTATCGAACCAGGAACCATATGACACCGACAGAGCCACTTGTTATCTTGCAACGTGATGGGGCTATTGCCACACTGATGTTGAATCGTCCGGGCAGTATGAATGCACTGGATATTCCCACTGCTCAAGCCTTTCTGGCCTGCTGTACTGAGCTGGCCGCTGATGAGAGTGTGCGAGCAGTCTTGCTCAAGGGGGCTGGCAAGGCCTTCGGCGTCGGTGGCGACCTGTCGGCGCTGCGCTCCGATTCTGCGGCCACAGCGATGGCGTTGATCGCCCCATTGCACGCGTCGGTGCTGTTGTTGACCTCGATGAAGGCGCCCGTCATTGCCTGTCTGCATGGCACCGTGGCTGGTGGCAGTCTAAGTCTGGCGATGGCTTGCGATTTGGCGATTGCGGCCGACAACACCCGTTTCAACCTTGCCTATGTCAACGTCGCAGCCAATTGCGACCTGTCTGGTTCGTGGCACTTGCCACGTCTGGTCGGGCTGCGCAACGCAATGGCCATCGCGCTGTTGGGTGACACCTTCGATGCGCCTGAGGCACTCCGGCTTGGTCTGTTGAACCGGATCGTGCCGGCAGCGGAACTCGAGTCGGCTACCGCGGCGCTGGTGCAGCGACTGGCCAATGGTCCGACGCAAGCAATCGGACGCATGAAATACCTGCTGCGCCAATCGCTAGGCAACGACTTGCCGACCCAACTTGATCTGGAGCGCAACAGTTTCCGTGACAGTACCGCGACAGTTGATTTCGCGGAAGCGCTGGATGCTTTTTTCAGTAAGCGGCGACCAATCTTTGTCGGTCGTTAATGCTGCTTAGCCGATTCGCACGCTTGCCAGCCAGCTCAAGCCGTCTTCAGTGCGTCCGCGGGGACGATATTCGCAACCGACCCAGCCTTCGTAACCCAGTTCATCAAGCAGCCGGAACAGGTAGGGGTAGTTGATCTCACCATCGTCGGGTTCGTTGCGTCCGGGGACGCTGGCGATTTGTACATGGCCAATGTGGGCGAGGTATTGCTTGAATGTGGTGGCGAGGTCGCCTTCGACAATTTGCGCGTGATAAAAATCCATTTGCACCTTGACGTTGGCGGCAGCGGGCTCTTCCCGCAGGGCGTGTGCTTGCGCTTGTGTATGCAGAAAATACCCGGGGATGTCGCGTCGGTTGATCGGTTCAATCAGCAACATCAGACCATGTTGGCTAACGGCATGCGCGGCATGACGCAGATTGGCCAGATAGGTGGCGTGGCAGTGGTCCGGATCCGCATCGGCAGGCATTACTCCAGCCATCATGTGCAGGCGCGTTGTACCGAGTGCTAACGCGTACTCGATCGCACGGGCGACGCCTGCACGGCACTCTTCTTCCCGGCCGGGCAGGGCGGCGAGGCCGCGTTCGCCGGATGCCCAGTCGCCAGTTGGTAAATTAAACAGGACGCACTCGAGTTTGTTTTCGAGCAGCCATGCCGCGACGTCGGCTGGTGGATAGTCATACGGCGACAGAAATTCGACTGCGCTAAATCCTGCTGCCGCTGCCGCTGCAAAACGCTGTGGAAACGGGACTTCAGTGAACATCATCGTGAGGTTGGCAGCGAATCGTGGCATGGTCATCCTGTAGTTTGGAGTTTGGAGCAGGGCGCCGGCAGTAGCGATCAGGTGCCCTGTTGCGTTGATAGCGGCGTTTCTTCTGTCAGGCCTTGCAGTCGAGTACGTATTGCTCCGCTATCCGGCGCGCCTTGCGGAGCGCTTTTTCGGCATGTCGACCCGTTGCGGTGGCGGCGTCCTCGTCGGCCCATTTACGGCGCTGGTCTAGCGTCTCGCACTTGCGGCGGCGAGCGCTGGCGACGGCGCTGGCATGCAAGCGCTCCTTGCGCTCGGCATGTTCAGCCTTGCTACGGGTCACTTCAAGCCGCTGTAACTGGACTTTTTCGGCCGCAGCCCGTCGCATTGCGTCATCTCGCTCGGCATTCATCGTCGCCTGCGCGCGCAGGTCGCTGGCCGGCACGGCGATACCACCTTCGCAGGCGACATCGCTATAAGTCACCTTGCCCTGTGCGTCGCACCGAAAAACGGCATGGGCCGACATGCAGGTAGCCAGCATCAGTAGGGCCAGCAAGCCGCGCTTCAGTGAGAACGAGTGCGTCATGTTCAGACCACTTTTCCCGGGTTCATCAGGTTCAGCGGATCGAGCGCGCTCTTGATGCTTTCCATTAAGCGCATTTCGACCGGCGATTTGTAGCGGCGGATTTCATCGCGCTTCATGGCCCCGAGGCCGTGTTCGGCTGAAATCGAACCGCCGAAATGGTCGACACTGTCATGCACGACGCGGTTGATGTCGGACTGCCGGGCAATGAGCGCATCGCCGGCTTCGCCGGCTGGTGGCGAGACGTTGTAATGCAGATTGCCGTCACCGAGGTGACCAAAGGTGACCAGTCGGCAGCCCGGGAAGGCGTCTGCCAGCAGCGCGTCGGTCCGGCTGATGAACGCACCAATATCGGAGATCGGTACCGATACGTCATGTTTGATGTTCTTGCCTTCGTCGGCTTGTGCCAATGGAATATGTTCGCGCAAATTCCATAAGGCTTTCGACTGGGCCATCGACGAGGCAACGACGGCATCGTGAATCACTTCCTGCTCCAGCGCATCGCCCATCAGGCGCTCGAGCAGCGCCTCGGCGTGCTCGGCCGATTCACTATCGGACAACTCGAGCAAGACGTACTGCGGTGACGACTGTGCAAAGGGCAGCGTCATTTGCGGATAGTGCGTGGCCACCAATTGCAAGCAGAAATCCGACATCAGCTCGAAGCCAGTCAGCGTCGCACCGCAATAGGATTGCGCCAGCGTTAGCAGGCGTAACGCATCTTCGGGCGTGTCCATGGCGGCCAGTGCGGTAAGGCGGGCTTTGGGTTGCGGATACAGCGTCAGGACAGCCGCGGTGATGATACCCAGCGTGCCTTCAGCCCCAATGAACAGGTCGCGCAGGTCGAACCCGGTATTGTCCTTGCGCAGTCCGCGCAAGCCGTTCCAGATGTCGCCCTGTGCGGTGACAACTTCAAGTCCCAGGCACAGGTCACGCATGTTGCCGTAACGCAGGACCGCAGTACCGCCCGCATTGGTCGCGAGATTGCCGCCTATCGTGCAACTGCCTTCGGCCGCCAGAGAAAGCGGGAACAAGCGATCTGCTGCGCTAGCCGCCTCTTGCACGGTTTGCAAGATGCAACCGGCCTCGACTGTCATGGTGTTATTAATGAGATCGGTTGCCCGGATGGTATTGAGTCGCGCCAGCGACAGGACTATCGCCTTGCCACTTTCGTCGGGTACGCTGCCCAGTACCAAGCCGGTGTTGCCACCTTGCGGCACCAGCGGTACGAGGTACTTGTTGCACAGGCGGACCAGCGCAGCGACTTCATTGGTACTACCAGGTTTTAATACAGCCAGCGCCTTGCCGGTGAACCGGCGGCGCCAGTCAGTGAGGTAACTGGCCATATCGATCGGTGCGTCGATGACGTATTGCGCGCCGATCGCGCTGCGGCATTGCTCTAGAAATTCATTCATTTGGAGGTTTTTTCAGTGGCTTTTGCAATCGTCTCGCGAGCGATTTTTTTGGCGGCTTTCTTGTACGGTTTTAGGTAATAAATGACCGAGAAAAAATAGATACAGACCAGCGCAACTTCAATCCATCCGAGTGTCGCAGAAAGCGGCACGCTATCGCTGGTTGCGCGCACGAGACCTTCGGTTAAGTAGATCAGGATCAACATCGATGACCACTGCAGGGTGTAAACGTCACGTTTGATCACGCCGCGCAAAGGCAGCAGCAGCGGGATGACCTTTAGGACCATCCATGAACCGCCCGGGCGCAGGGGTGCCAGCCACAGTTCCCAGAGGATGCCGAGAACAATCAAGCCGATCAGGCTGCCGACAGCGGCCTGATAGCAGTATTTTTGGAAAGAAGTTTGCATTAGCGAGATCGCAGTTTTTGTGCCGTTTCGGCCAGTCGCCTGCCGAGCGCGATGGTCAGGGTCCGGCTATCGTCGGAGATCGGATGGTTGCCATTGAGACCAGACCAGTGACTGGCGCCGTACGGCGTACCGCCGGAGGTGGTGGTCATCAGTTCCGGGTGCGTGTAGGGCAGGCCGAGAATCATCATGCCGTGGTGCAGTAGCGGCATCATCATCGTCAGTAGCGTACTTTCCTGACCGCCATGCAGGCTACCAGTCGATGTGAACACGCAGGCCGGTTTGCCTGCCAGAGCACCTCCCAGCCATTGCGCGCTAGTACCGTCCCAGAAATACTTGAGCGGCGAAGCCATGTTGCCAAAGCGGGTGGGTGAACCGAAAGCCAGACCGTCGCAGTCGGTGAGGTCTTGTAATTCGACATACGGCGCGCCCTGTTCGGGGATCTCGGGTTCGGTTGCTTCGGTCACGGTGGAGATCGCGGGGACGGTGCGCAGCAGCGCGTCGCAGCCGGCGACACTTTCGATGCCTTGCGCCAGCAATTCGGCCATCTTGCGGGTTGATCCGTGACGGGAGTAATACAAAACCAGAATGGACAAGTTAGGTGAGTTCATCCGCGATATTATAGGGCGCTTTGCACTTCGCTCGGCATCTTGCGTTGGATCCCGTTTTGTATGTCGCGCATGCTGCTGCCAGCCACTTTGACCGAGTTTTTTTGTATGACACGAGCCACCCGATTTTCCCTGATACGCGGCCTGACCTGGGCTCAGGTACGGGACCTGTTCCGCTTCGCTGCGCGCCGGCTTGATGAAGAGCATTTGCCGCAAGTCGCCGGTAGCCTGACCTTCACCTCGGTGCTCGCGCTGGTGCCACTACTGACTATTGCGCTGGCCATTTTTACCGCCTTCCCGCTCTTTAATACCTTTCGGACATCGCTGGAAGCGTATTTCATCCAGAATCTGATGCCCAGGGCAATTGCCAACACGGTTCTCGAATACCTGACCCAGTTTGCGGCCAAGTCGACCGGCCTGTCGGCCATTGGCGGCGGCGTATTGATTGTCACCGCCGTGGCGATGATGTCGACCATTGACCGAATCTTCAATCGCATCTGGGGTGTGCGCGTGAGTCGTCCTTTCCTGCAGCGGGTGCTGGTCTACTGGGCCATTGTCACGTTGGGGCCGCTGCTGATCGGCGTGTCGATTTCGCTGACGTCCTACCTGTTCAAGGCGACCAATGGCGTGGTACTAACCATCCCGATGGTCGGTGCGGTAGCCTACACGGTCATTTCGGTGGCATTGACTACCGGCGCCTTTGCGTTGCTGTACGTGTCGGTGCCGAACCGCGCCGTCGCCTGGTCTGATGCCCTCTGGGGCGGCTTGCTGGCTGGCGTTGCGTTCGAAATTGCCAAGCGCCTGTTTGCGACCTACGTTGTGCGGTTCCCGACCTACACAATGGTGTATGGATCAGTCGCGGCGGTGCCGATTTTCCTGCTGTGGATCTACATGTTCTGGATGATTACGCTCGGTGGCGCGTTGCTTGCAGCGGCCTTGCCGGTCGTTAAATACGAACGCTGGTGGCATGTCGCACGACCCGGCAGTGCGTTTGTCGATGCCATTGATATCCTGCGCATGTTGTACCGGGCGCGCAGTGTGGCTAGTTCTGCCGAAGTCAATGCGACCATGATCCGTAACGGTACCCACCTTGGATTCGACGAGTCGGAGCAATTGTTGCAGAAGATGCTAGATGCGGGCTGGGTCGGACGTCTCCGCAACGAGGCACCCAAGCGACGCTTAGGCTGGCGTAAATCGGATAACGGCAGTCTGGATCGCTGGACCTTGCTGGCCAATCCGCAGCAACTCAAGCTGGGGGATGTCTACCAAGTGTTCGTCTTCGACGCCTTCAGTGCCTCACCGCTGGCAATACATGTTGAGAGCGCGATCGAGCGCGGTCTCGACCAAAGCATCGCGGCCTACTTCGATCATGAACCGGTGCGGCCGTTCAAGCTCAGCACCGCCAAGGCCTGATGAAGATTTCCAGATTGGGGCCGTAGCCGCAACGAACAAATTGGACGCGCTTGATTTCTGCACACGGGTTAGCGTTCAGAGGCACCTGCATCCACGCCTTGTCGGATTGGAACGGAACGACTTTAAAGGAGGCCTAGCAACCAATCACGTTGATGAAAAAATTCACTGCCGCATCGACGTTAGGTCTTCTGCATCGCAAACCCGAACAGGCTAGCCAACACCGCATCCGGCTGTTCGGCCATTAGCGCATGGCCACACCCGGCCAGTCGCTCTACTCGTGATGCCGGGATGGCGGCAATCAATGCCGCACTGGCACGCGGCGGGGTCATCTGATCCTGTTGCGCGAGTAAAAATAGCGTCGGGCAAGTCACAGCCGCCGCCGCATCAAGTCCCTTTGCGTAGGTATTACAGGCGACGAAATCGGTATGAAATACCGCGGCGGAATTGCCAGCAGCCAGCCGCTGCATCAGCCGCTGATTCCCACCCGTGACCGAAAATCCTGGCCCCGGTGATGACGGCTTTTGCGCAATCCCGGAATGCGACCAGACGTTGACCATATCGATCGCGCGCGGCTCGTCGTGCAATGCCGCGTCGAGCAGTGCATCGGACACTTTCATCGGATACGCGCAAGCCAGCAGCGCCAGCTTGGTGATCCGCTCTGGCGCGTGGCGCGCGGTTTCCAGCGCAATCAGCGACCCCATGCTGTGACCGATCAGCATCGCCTGCCTGGCGCCAGCCGCATCCAGCACGGCCAGCAACCAGTCGGCCATCGACTCGACCGAGTCCAGCGGCGCACCCTTGCTTCGGCCGTGGCCCGGCAAGTCGATGGCTAGGACGCCAAATCCGTGATGGGCGAAATAACGTGTCTGCAGTATCCACACCGAATGGTCGTGCTGCGCGCCATGGATGAACACAGCGGTCGGCAAGGCGGCATCGAACGGCTTGCCGCCGGTGTAGCAATAGGCATCGTGGCCGGCAACGTTGAGCAGCATGTCAGGCTCCTTTTGGACTACGTTGTGAGGCCTTCAGGCCGATGGCGAGGTCTTCGATCAGGTCGTCGACATCTTCGAGTCCGATCGACAGACGCATCGTGCCTTCGGTAATTCCGGAGGCCAGCAGTTGTTCGGTCGGTACTCGGAAATGGGTGGTCGAAGCCGGATGGATGACCAGCGATTTTGCATCGCCGACATTGGCCAGGTGCGAGAAAATTTTCAGTGCTTCGACGAAGCGCTGGCCGGCAGCGCGGTCGCCCTTGATGCTGAACGTGAAGACCGCACCGCAGCCTTTGGGCAGCATGGTTTTAGCCAACGCATAGTCCGGGTGCGATGGCAGTTCCGGGTACGAGACCGATTCCACGGCCTGTTGTGCGAGCAGGAAGTCGACTACCTTGCGGGTGTTGGCGACATGCCGGTCCATGCGCAGGGCTAGGGTTTCGATGCCTTGCAAAATCGCGAATGCATTGTGCGGACTCATCACGGCGCCGAAGTCGCGCAAGCCTTCGCGGCGGGCGCGTAGCGCGAACGGTGCGACGGTCGATTCTTCTGAAAACACCATGCCGTGGAAACCGTCATAGGGCTCGCACAGTTCGGCGAAACGGCCGGTTTTTTCATAGGCCTGTTGCCAGTCGAAGGTGCCGCCATCGACCAGCAAACCACCGATCGCGGTGCCGTGGCCGCACAGGAATTTGGTGGCGGAATGAAAGACCAGATCAGCGCCGTGATCGAACGGACGCAACAGATACGGCGTCGTAAAAGTGGCATCGACCATCAGCGGCAAATAGTGTTCATGCGCCAGCGCTGCGACACGGTCGATATCAAGCACGTCCAGACCGGGATTGCCGAGGGTCTCGGCAAACAGCACCTTGGTATTCGGCCGGATCGCGGCGCGCCATGCATCAAGGTCGCGCGGATCAACGAAGGTCGTCTCGATACCGAAGCGCTTGAGCGTATAGCCCAACAGATTTTGCGAGCCACCGTACAGCGCGCGTGAGGCAACAATATGCGAACCGGCTCCGGCAATCGTCACTAGTCCGAGGTGCATCGCCGCCTGGCCACTGGCCGTGGCGATGCCGGCGACACCCCCTTCGAGCGCGGCTATGCGTTCTTCCAGCACCGCATTGGTCGGATTCGAAATGCGCGAATACACATGACCGGAACGCTCCATGTTGAATAGCGACGCGGCGTGATCGGAGTCTTTGAAGACAAACGAGCTGGTCAGATAAATCGGCGTGGCGCGCGCGCCAGTGGCGGGATCAGGGGCTGCGCCAGCGTGCAGTGCAAGCGTATCGAAACCGGGGTAATGTGGACCGCTCATGGGACTGTCTCTCTTGTGTGGAATGCCTGAATCCTAGCACTTGCTGCAGGTCATTTCGATAGTGGCCGGGAGCGCGCTAGATTTTTGGACCTGCTTGCGCTACATTGCAATCATCAGAACAACAAAGAGTCGGGACACGAAAAATGAAAGTATCTGAAATCCTGCAAGTCAAGGGCAACATCCTCTACACCGTTACTCCCCAAACATCGATGAGTGAAGCCGTCATCACGATGGCCGAAAAGGATATTGGCTCGCTGGTCGTCATGGAGTTTGGCGAACTGGTCGGCATGCTGAGCTTTCGCGAAGTCATGAAAACGCTGCATGAAAACGGTGGTGAAATCGGTAAAAGCCTGGTGCGCAAGCACATGGATGACCATCCGATCACGGTCACGCCGGATACCGAAATCAATGAAGTGCGCCGCCTGATGCTGGAGCGTCATGCGCGCTACGTGCCGGTGCTCGATGCCAAGACACTGCTGGGCGTGATCTCGTTTTACGATGTCGCCCGGGCGGTCGTCGAAGCGCAGAGTTTCGAGAATAAAATGCTGAAAGCCTACATCCGCGATTGGCCTGCCGAAGGCGACGAGTAATTTTACTTGGACAGTTTTTCAGCCTTATTATTGCGCCGTTACGGACTACCTGAACAAGGCAGTCTTTAACGGCATTTTCATTTCTATCAGGACGTTCGATGCTGATCGTCCGCTCAGGGAGCTAGCACCATGCATATCGCCATCATCGGGGCCGGACTGTCCGGCCTGACTTGCGCACGTCGCTTGCAGGAGCAGGGGCATTGCGTCACCGTCTATGAAAAAAGTCATGCCGTCAGCGGCCGAATGAGTACGCGCCAGACCGACTTCGGTGGCTTCGATCACGGTGCCCAATACTTTACGGCCAGCAGTGCCGCATTCAAAAGTGATGTGGCTGCCTGGACCAAAGCTGGTTGGGTAGCGCCATGGAAAGGCAAGTTCGTTGCGCTCGATCATGGCACGTCCACACCGGCAGGCAAGTCGGGCAATCGTCATGTCGGCGTACCGGGCATGCGGTCGGTCGGAGTGCAGTTGGCGCAAGGACTTGATGTACGTACCGGACAGCGGGTGGGGCATATCGAACGCATCGAAACAAACCAGGGCGAGCAATGGCTGCTATCCGTGCACTGCGATACGGTCCCCGTTGCTGCCAGCGCTGGACCGTTCGATGCTGTCATCGTGGCCGTTCCCGCTGATCAGGCGACTGACTTGCTGTCGGTGGTGCCGGCCTTTGCCAAGACGGCTAAAAAGGCGTTGCTGGCGCCGTGCTGGACGCTGATGGTGGCGTTTCAGGATTCACTGGAGCTGGGCTACGACGGTGCCTGGGTCAGTAATTCGCGGCTGTCATGGCTGGCGCATGATGCTTCCAAGCCGGGCCGCCGTCCCGGTGAACACTGGATCGGTCAGGCGTCGGCGGCATGGAGCATCGAGCATCTGGAAGACGAGCCGGAGCGGGTACGTGAAAAACTGCTGAAGGCTTTTCATGAAGCTACCGGCAGTCAGGTGCAGCCGGTGTTTTCGGCGGTGCATCGCTGGCGCTATTCGAAGGCGACGACACCGCTGAAAGACGATTGCTTGTGGAATAAAAAATTGCGTATCGGTGCTTGTGGTGACTGGTTCTCGGCCGGACTTGAGGGTGCCGGCAAGATCGAAAATGCCTATTTGAGCGGAGCCGCTCTGGCTGCGGTGATCGCCTGAGTTCCGAGGTGCCGGCAGTGCAGGCGCGAAGCCAGTTCGCGCTGCTGGCCGAGCGCCGATTTGCGCCATTTTTCTGGACGCAATTTCTTGGCGCGCTCAATGACAATGTCTTCAAGACGGCGTTGCTGACGATTCTGACCTACGATGCGCTCAGCTGGACCACGCTCGATCCGGTCTTGCTGACGAACCTGATTCCGGGTCTGTTCATTTTGCCATTCGTCCTGTTCTCGGCTACTGCCGGGCAATTGGCGGACAAGTACGACAAAGGCCGGGTGGCGCGGCTGGTCAAGCTGCTGGAGATTGCCATCATGGCGCTCGCGGGGTTCGGCTGGATGACGCACAACCTGCCGCTGCTCGTGCTGGCGATCGTCGGCATGGGCTTGCATTCGACGCTATTCGGACCGGTGAAATTTGCCTACTTGCCGCAACATTTGAAGCGCACCGAGCTGGTCGGTGGCAACGGACTGGTCGAGAGCGGCACCTTTGTCGGCATCTTGCTCGGCGAAATAGTGGGCGCATTGCTGGTCGTGCACAAGCCGTGGGGTATCGAACTGATCGCGACAGGTACGCTGTTACTGGCCGTGCTGGGCTGGTTGTTCAGTCGCGCCATCCCGCCGTCGCCGGCGCCGGTGCCGGATCTGAAAGTGAACTGGAATCCGTTCACGGAAACCTTGCGCAACCTGAATTATTCGCGCCAGAATCGGACCGTATTTTTGTCCTTGCTGGGCAATTCCTGGTTCTGGTTTTATGGCGCAATCATCCTCGCGCAATTTCCGCTGTATGCGAAAAATTATTTGCACGGCGATCACGGCGTGTTCGTATTGCTGCTGGCAGTTTTCTCGCTCGGGATTGGTGCCGGCTCGCTGCTGTGCGAGCGCCTGTCAGGTCATCGCATCGAGATCGGATTGGTGCCATTCGGCTCCATCGGTTTGTCGGTGTTTGGTATCGAACTGTTCCTTGCCAGCCTCGCGTACACTAACATCTTGCCGGTCGATGCAGCCGGTTTTCTGGCGCAAACGGGTAGCCTGCGCATTCTGTTTGCCATCCTGATGATCGGCGTTTCCGGCGGGTTGTATATCGTGCCGCTGTTTGCGCTGATCCAGACCCGCTGCGATCCGCGTCACTTGTCGCGCACGATTGCCGGCATGAATATCCTCAATGCGCTGTTCATGGTGGTCGCTGCCTTGCTGGCGATGCTGCTGCTGAAAAACGGTGTCACGATTCCCCAATTGTTTCTGGTAACTGCATTGCTCAACGCGGTGGTGGCGATCTACATTTACTGGCTGGTACCGGAGTTCCTGATCCGCTTCCTCGCCTGGTTGCTGATCCATACCATCCATCGGGTGCGCACTGTCGACGTGGCGCATATTCCCTTGCAGGGTGCGGCCATGCTGGTGTGCAACCATGTCAGCTATGTCGATGCGATCGTGATCCTTGCTGCCAGTCCGCGTCCGATCCGCTTCGTGATGGACCACCGCATTTTCAAGTTCCCGTTGTTGTCCTGGCTGTTCCGGAGCGCCGGTGCGATACCGATTGCGCCGGCCAGCGAAGATACGGTCGTCACGGAGAAAGCCTACGCCGCCATCGAACTCGCGCTGGCGCATGGCGAGCTGGTCTGCATTTTTCCTGAAGGCAAACTGACTGTCACTGGCGAGATCAATGTCTTCCGTGGCGGCATCATGAAAATCCTGCAGCGCTCGCCGGTGCCGGTGATTCCGATGGCGCTGTGTGGTTTGTGGGGTAGCGTGTTTTCGCATGCACAAGACAATCCGTTTGACCGGGTTTTTCAACGTGGTCTGCGTTCGACGCTGAGGCTGATCATCGGTGCGCCACTGCGGTCGACGGAGGTCACGCCCGACGTGTTGCGCGAGCACGTGCAGGCCTTGCGCGGGAATACCCGGTAGCGATCGCTCTCGATTATTGACACGCGTGATCCTGTCAGATGTCCGTACTCTGGATTGTTCTTGCACTTGCTACAATCCGGTATCTTATTTTCAATTTTCTGCCATGACTTTTTTGCCTTTGCTTCCTCGTTGGACTTGCGCCTTGCTCATCGGCTTGCTGTTGTGCTTTGGTCAGGCTCAGGCGCAACCGTCCCTGCAAGTTGCTGCCGCTGCGGATCTGGCGCAATGCATCGATGAATTGAACGCCGAGTTCGGGGCCAGGCACGGCGGCGTTCCCGTCAGTGCCAGCATCGGATCCTCGGGAAATTTTTACGCGCAGATCACCAACGGTGCACCGTTCGATGTGTTTTTGTCTGCGGATCTGGCCTATCCGGTCGCGCTGGCTAAAGCGGGCCACGCCGATATGTCTTCGCTGATCACCTATGCCTACGGCCAACTGGTGTTGTGGACCGCTGACCCGACACTGGATCCATCGACCGGATTCAAGTTGTTCGACGACGCCCGGGTGAAGCGGATTGCGATTGCTAATCCGGATTTTGCGCCATACGGACGCGCTGCCCGTGACGCCTTGCAGCATGTGGGTGTGTGGGACACCATCCAGCGGCGTCTGGTATTTGGCGATAACGTTGCCCAGACCGGGCAATTCATCGCGACGGGCAACGCGCAGGTTGGACTGGTCAGTGCCGCCCATTTCAAACCTGGCACGACCCGGCCGGGGCGTAGCTGGCCGGTCCCTCAGGCCTGGTATCCGCGCATCGAACAAGGTGTCATCGTCACGGCCCGGGGTCGCAGCAACCCGCTGGCAAAGCAATATGTGGTCTTTCTGGGGAGCGAGGCGGGTCGGTCTATTCTGCGCAAGTACGGATTTGTCTTGCCAGAGATGCCGCGGTGATCACCCCGGTTTGGTTGTTGCCGCATGAGTTGTGGGTGGCGCTCGGGCTAACCATTCAGCTTGCTGCTGTCTCGACGGTGATCCTGATGGTGATCGTGTTGCCGTTGGGCTGGTGGTTGGCGACGACGCGGCACCGTGCGGCTTTACTGCTGGAAATTCTGATGTCGCTGCCACTGGTATTGCCACCGACCGTGATCGGTTTTTATCTGCTCACGCTGCTGTCGCCACAACATGCGCTCGGACAATGGTGGCAACAGCTGTTCGGTCAAACCTTGCCGTTTTCATTTGCCGGACTGGTCATCGGTTCCTGCGTCTATAGTTTGCCGTTTGCCTTGCAACCTGTCATGGCCGCATTCCGCATGTTGCGACCGGAAATGGCCCACGCCGCTTATTCGCTGGGTATGACGCCCCGCCAAACATTCCTGCATGTGTTGCTGCCGCTGTCGAAAGCGGGTGTCTATTCGGGAGCGATCCTTGCGTTTGCCCATACCATCGGCGAATTCGGCGTCGTATTAATGTTGGGTGGCGGCATTCCCGGCGTGACGCGGGTGGCGTCGATTGCGTTATACGACGAGGCCCAAAAATTGAACTACCCGGATGCGCACGGATTTGCGCTGCTGTTGCTGGCACTGTCGTTTATTTTGTTGTGTGTCACGACCGCATTGCAAAAGCGTCAGGAGCGCTGGCGCCAACTCGGACACTTTTCCTTGCGCTGATTGCAGTATCGATGACTTGTCGCCGTCGGGACTTGTTAAAATGCGCCATCCGCAGGATTGCCGCACCGTTCAGCGCATCCTTTCATTCCCTTACCAAGATCGATCATTGTTATGTTGAGTTACCGCCACGCCTTCCATGCGGGCAATCACGCCGACGTCCTGAAGCACGTCGTGACGATGCAGTTGCTGCGCTACCTCAATCAGAAAGACACACCCTACATGTACATCGACACCCATGCCGGTGCCGGCGTGTATGCGCTCGATGGCGGGTATGCAGCCAAAAATGCGGAATTCGAAAGTGGCGTCGCGCCCTTGTGGAATCGCAAGGATTTGCCTCCTGTTCTGCATGAATACATACAGATGATCAAGAAGATGAATCCGAGTGGCAAGCTGCGCTATTACCCGGGTTCGCCGTATGTGGCCGACAAGGTCATGCGCGAAGCCGACCGCTTGCGCCTGTTCGAGTTGCACCCCGCCGATGCCCGTATCTTGCAGGATAACTTCCGCAAGGTCGAAGCGCATGCGGCAGAGCAGGGCGTGCGTGCCACGGTGCGCGGCAAGCGCATCATGATCCAGAAGGGCGACGGGTTTCTTGGCCTCAAAGCGCTGCTGCCACCACCGTCACGACGCGGGCTGGTGCTCATCGACCCGCCTTACGAAGACAAGTCCGACTACAAGCGCGTCAAGGACACGCTGCAAGATGCGCTGGGGCGCTTCGCTACCGGCACTTACGCGGTGTGGTACCCGGTCTTGCACCGGATGGAATCGCGCCAGTTGCCGGACAAACTCAAGCGCCTGCAGGCCAACGGCTGGCTCAATGTCACGCTGTCGATCGCGGCCGCTTCACCAGACGGCTTTGGCTTGCACAGCAGTGGCATGTTCGTGATCAATCCGCCGTTCGGGCTGGAAGCGATGCTCAATGAATTGATGCCATTTCTGGTCAAGACACTTGGCCGCGATAGCGGTGCCGGGTTCACGCTTGAGTCCGGTACGACCGCTGTTCCTTATACCGGCACCCGTCGGGTCTGAAGCGCAGCCCGATGAACAAGGCATTTGTCAAGGAGTCCGAGGACGACGACGAGGATGATCTCCCCTTGCCGGAGATTCCGCCCGGCACCCGCAACTACATGACGCCGTCCGGCTACCAGATCATGCGTTCGGAGTTGCTGCACCTGATTGATGTCGATAGGCCGGAGGTAGTGCACATCGTTCATTGGGCGGCATCGAACGGCGACCGTTCCGAAAATGGCGATTACATTTATGGCAAGCGACGATTACGTGAAATTGATCGGCGGATTCGCTTCCTGACCAAGCGCCTCGATCTGGCAGAAGTGGTTGATCCGACGGTTCATCATGGGAACGATCAAGTATTTTTTGGCGCGACGGTACGCTACGAGAACAGCGCCGGGGAGCAGCACACGGTGACCATCGTCGGCATCGATGAACTCGATCCCTTGCATGGCAGGATCAGCTGGATTTCGCCAGTGGCTCGGGCGATGACCAAGTCGCGCGAAGGTGACACGATTTCGCTAAAGACACCTTCCGGCGCCGAAGAATTACAAATATTGGAAGTGACCTACCCGGCACCGGCAGCCGCCTAACTAGGGCTGCGGGGGGAACCTATCAGTTGGTCGGATTGTTCCATTGGCCACGTTCGCGCAGGATGCGCGTTACACCGGGGGTGCCGCGCACCTTGCGCATCATGCGCGCAAGGTGAACACGGTCTTCAACCTGCACCGTAAGTCGCAACTGGGTCATGATTGAATCGTGGTCTTCATCCATTCCGACGAAGGTGATGTTGGCATCGGATTCGCCGATTTCTGCGGCTACTCGCGCCAGCACACCGCGCTCGTTGGTGATCAGAACAATCACTCGACAATCGAATCGGCGGTTCAGGTCGCTGCCCCAAACCACGTCAATCCAGCGCTCCGGTTCCTTGTCGCGGCTGCGCCTGGCGACATCGCATTCCTGACTGTGTACGACCAGACCTTGATCTCGTTTGAGATGACCGGTGATCTTGTCGCCCGGTATTGGCAGGCAGCATTGCGCCAGTTGTACCGCGACGCCGTCGCTTCCGTAAATAATCACGGGATCGAGTTTGGTGTCGATGTCTTCGTTATTGCCAGCGATGCGTGCCTGCAGTGGCTGTCCCATCGAGTCATTAAGGCCCATGATGTGGCGCGCCACCAGCGCGGCCATGCGCTTGCCGATGCCAATGTCGGCATACAGTTCGTCCAGCGAACGCGCGCTGGATTCGTTGAGCAGTCGTTCCATCGTCGGCTCGGGGATGATCGAGTCGAGATTGAGTGCGGCCAGTGCTTGGCCTAGCAACAGTGCACCGAGCTCCACCGATTCAGACAGGTTGATGGTGCGCAGGTGATGCCGGATCGCCGACCGAGCTTTGCCAGTGCGCACAAAGGTGAGCCAGGTTGGACTAGGGCGCGAACTCGCCGACGTGATGATCTCGACGATATCGCCGTTACGCAATTCGGTACGCAGCGGTGCATGTTCGTGATTGATGCGCGTGGCAACGGTTTGGTCGCCGACGTCGGTATGGATCGAATAGGCAAAGTCGAGCGCAGTGGCGCCGCGTGGCAACGCAATAATTTTTGATTTTGGCGTGAAGACATAGACCGAATCCGGGAACAGATCGACTTTCACGTGCTCGAGGAATTCTGCCGAATCACCGGTTTGTTTCTGAATGTCGAGCAGCGACTGCAGCCAGGCATGCGTGCGTTGTTGCAGATCAGTCAGATTGTTTTCATCATCCTTGTAGAGCCAGTGCGCGGCGACACCGGATTCGGCGACGCGGTTCATTTCCTGTGTGCGGATCTGGAACTCTACCGGTGTGCCATACGGGCCAATGAGTGTTGTATGCAGTGACTGGTAGCCATTGAGTTTCGGAATGGCGATGTAGTCCTTGAACTTGCCAGGCATCGGTTTGTACAACGCATGCAGGGTTCCGAGCGCGACGTAGCAATGGGCGAAGTTATCGACGACGATACGAAAGCCGTAGACATCAAGCACTTGCGAGAATGACAGATGCTTGCTGCGCATTTTGCGATAAATGCCGTACAGCGTTTTTTCGCGACCATAGACCTGCGCTTGCATGTCGGCCGATAGCAGGGTGTTCTTGACCGACTCCATAATCTTGCTAACTACTTCGCGCCGGTTGCCACGTGCCGCCTTGACGGCCTTGGCCAGCGTCTTGTAGCGCAGGGGGTGCAGATGCGAAAACGACAGATCCTGTAATTCCCGATAAATATTGTTCAGACCGAGCCGGTGCGCGATTGGCACATAGACTTCCATCGTCTCGCCCGCGATGCGACGCTTTTTCTCGGCCTTCATCGAGCCTAGCGTGCGCATGTTGTGCAGGCGGTCCGCCAGTTTGATCAGGATGACGCGCACGTCACGTGCCATCGCCAGCAACATTTTGCGGAAATTTTCTGCCTGTGCTTCTACCTGACTCTGAAATTCGATTTTTTCCAGCTTCGACAGCCCGTCGACTAGCGCGGCAACTGGTGCGCCGAAACGCTCGATCAGTTCTTCTTTTTTGACATCCTGATCTTCCATCACGTCATGCAGCAGTGCTGCCATGATCGCTTGCGCATCGAGTTTCCAGTCGGCGCAAATTTCGGCCACGGCGATCGGGTGCGAGATGTACGGTTCCCCCGATACACGCATTTGACCCAGATGCATTTCGTCCGAAAAGCGGTACGCTTCCTTGACTTTTTTCAGGTCTGACGCGGAGAGGTATTCGGAGAGTTTGGCGTTGAGCTGGCTGACCGAGGCAACGCCGGGTGTAACCGGTGTACCAGGATCGGGAGAGAAAAACGCGCCCGGCGTTTTTGGCGCCAGGCGCTCAGGCGCAGTGCGACTAGTTAAAGCCGAAATCAGGGAATCTGCAGGAGTCAGGTTCATGCCGGTTGGTTCGCTGCGCCAGTGTCATTTGAGTTACGGGAGATGTCGGTCAGCTTGGGACTTTCTTGAGCATTTCGATACCCACTTTTCCTGCGGCAATTTCACGCAAGGCAATGACGGTAGGCTTGTCCTTGGCGTCGACTTTAGGTGTGTGACCTTGCAGCAGTTGTCGCGCGCGATAGGTTGCAGCGAGGGTGAGTTGGAAACGATTCGGTATGTATCTGGTGCAGTCTTCGATGGTGATGCGGGCCATAAGGTGCTCCTGAAATTGCAGTGTTATGCAGTATTAACGTGATACGGCGTGAATGCCCAGTTGGGCAAATAGAGATGTGTTGCGTGCGGCTTGTTGCGAGAACCTGCAGCGTGTCGCTTGAACTATTGCGGCAAGGTCTGATAGCGCGCGGGCAAAGTCTTGATTGATAATAACATACTCAAACTCGCCGGCATGCGCGATCTCGCCGCCTGCGGCGAGTAGTCGGCGGGTAATAATGTGCGGCTCGTCCTGACCGCGCTTTTTAAGACGCTCTTCCAATGCATCAATCGATGGGGGCAGAATAAAGATGCCGACACCATACGGAAATTGCTTCTTGACCTGTTGCGCGCCTTGCCAGTCGATTTCCAGCAGCACATCGGTGCCTGATCGTATCTGGTCGGCAATCATTACGCGCGAGGTGCCGTAGTAGTTGCCATGCACTTCGGCCGATTCGAGAAACTCACCGGCATCGCGTCGCTTCAGGAAATCCTCGGTCGTCGTGAAGTAATACTCGCGCCCGTGTTGTTCGCCGGGGCGAGGTGCACGGGTGGTGTAAGAGATCGATAGTTTCAACTCCGGCTCCTGCGCCAGCAGGGCATTGACCAGCGTTGATTTGCCGGCACCAGAAGGTGCGACTACCATGAACAGGCTGCCGGCGGAGGTATTGTCGTCGTGCATAGGATGAGTCCCGGAAGTGAAGCAGTCGTACCCATGGCGGGCGCGACATTGTGAAAAAAAACGGTAGCTTCAGGCTACACGATATGAGCTGGGAAGGCAGTCATTCCTGCCATCACACGCTTCTAAGTGGCAATAATTACTCGAGATTCTGGACCTGCTCGCGCATCTGATCGATTAACAGCTTGAGCTCCATGGCGGCATCTGCCAATTCTTTGAGTGCCGCTTTCGAGCCGACCGTATTGGCTTCGCGGTTGAGTTCCTGCATCATGAAGTCGAGTCGCTTGCCGACTTGCCCGCCTTTTTTTAGAATATGCCGAGTTTCATCAAGGTGGGCTGCGAGGCGCGAGAGCTCTTCGGCGACATCGATACGAATACCGTACAGCGTCACTTCCTGACGAATCCGCTCGATGACCTCATCGCGCGACAAATTAGCGGTGGCACCCGGTTGTTGTAGCGCTAGTCCAAGTGCTTCTTCGAGGCGTTCGACGGACTTCTGCTGAAACTGTGCAATGACCTGTGGGATCAGTGGCGTGATGCGCTTGACAATCTCGTCCATCGCAGTAATGCGCGTCACTAGCGTGGCCGCCAGTGCGGCACCTTCGCGTTCGCGCGATTCGATGAAGGCGGCCAGTGCACTCGTCATCGATAGGGCGGCATCGGCTTGCAAGGTGTCTTGGCCGAGTTCGGCGTCTTCGATCATGCCCGGCCAGCGCAACAGCTCGCCGACCGACAAAGGTGTGGCCGAAGAGACTTGCGAACGGACTTCTGCTTGCAGAAGTGCGAGTGACTTGAGTAGTCCGGTGTTGATCCGTTGCGCTGCACCGGTGGCCGCCTTGCGGCCGAAGCTGACCCGGCATTCCACTTTGCCGCGCGTTACGCGGCCCATGATGGCTTCGCGCAACATCGGTTCCAGCGCTCGCAGGTCATCGTTGATGCGAAACTGCAGGTCGAGGAAGCGGGAGTTGACGCTCTTGATTTCGATGGTCAGAGTGCCACCGGAGGTTTCGTGGGTGACGACGGCGTAGCCGGTCATGCTGCTGATAGCCAAATTGAGTCCTCGGTTGTACTTTACAAATCAGGGATAAGTCCACACAATCCATTGAACTAGATAGCGGTCCAGCGGCTTGCTGGCTGCGGTTTTTGCTGCGGTCCGGCCAACCCGGTTTTAGGAAAACATGGCAGCACAAAACAACGCACCTTTGCCTGATGGACTAGAGATCTCCGGATATCGCATTGTAAAGAAGATCGCTTCCGGCGGGTTCAGTATCGTCTATCTTGCCTATGATGAAGATGGTAATGCCGTCGCCATCAAGGAGTATCTGCCGTCTTCGCTGGCGCTGCGCGAAGCGGGCGAACTGGCACCAACCATCTCCCCGGAAAACTTGCCGATTTTTCGTATCGGGCTTAAATGCTTCTTTGAGGAAGGACGCGCGCTGGCGCGAATATCGCATCCGAATGTGGTCAGCGTAGTCAATTTCTTTCGCGCGAATGATACGGTTTATATGGTCATGGCCTATGAGTCCGGACGCTCGCTGCAGGACCATATCCTGCGCCGGCGTGATAAAGGTGAAAAGCCGCTGGTCTCGGAGCGCTTCATCCGCAAGATGTTCAGCCAGGTCATGAACGGTCTGCGTGAAGTCCACACCAATAAACTGTTGCACCTCGATCTCAAGCCGGCCAATATTTATTTGCGCGTCGATGGCACGCCTATCCTGCTCGATTTTGGCGCAGCGCGGCAGACTTTGAAGGCAGATATGCCGAAGCTGTATCCGATGTATACGCCTGGTTTTGCACCACTCGAACTGTATTCAAGAAGCGGTAATCTTGGTCCGTGGACCGATATTTACAGCATCGGTGCATCGATATTCGCATGCATGGTCGGCGCGCCGCCGCAACCGGCTGACCAGCGCAAGCTCAATGACAAGATGGATGGCCATCTGCAAAAACTTGAGGGCATTTACTCGTCAGACCTGATCCAGGTGATCCGCTGGAGCTTGATGATCGATCCGCTGGAGCGGCCGCAAAGTGTCTTTGCGTTACAAAAGGCGCTGCAGGAACCAGTACCAGAAAAACTTCCCGCCGGTAAATTTAGTGTCACGCTCGATCGGCTGAAAAGCCTGTTTGGCGGACACGGCCAATCCAATTGAACCGGATCCTTTGATACCTGACTTTCATTTTTTAGCGAGCTAACGATGCGATTCTCCGTCTATCAGGAAAGCAAAATTGGTGGCCGCAAGGTGAACCAAGACCGCATGGGCTACAGCTATACGCGCGACGCTTTGCTCTTGTTGCTCGCCGATGGCATGGGTGGCCACCTGCATGGCGAAGTCGCAGCGACCATTACGATGCAGGCGATCGATGCGCTCTTTCAGCAGTTGGCTGATCCTTACATCAAAAAGCCTGAGCGCTTCCTCGAAGACAGTTTCTTTGCAGCGCACCGCGAAATCCATCGCTACCGTGTTGCCAACGGCATGTTGGAAACACCGCGTACGACGGTCGTTGCGTGTCTGATCCAGCACAACACCGCGTACTGGGCGCACTGTGGCGATTCGCGGTTGTACTGGATGCGCGATGGCCACATTCTGGCGCGTACGCGTGACCATTCGCGGATCGAAACGCTGATTGCCCAAGGCCGTGCCGATCCGTCGGAACGGGCCACGCATCCCGATCGCAACAAGCTGTTCAATTGCCTCGGTGCACCCAACTTGCCCATCGTCGAAATTTCGCGGCGTGCCAGTCTGCAGGCGGGCGACGTCATTTTGCTGTGCTCCGACGGTTTGTGGGGGGCGTTGCCCGATAACGTGCTGGCGCAAAGCCTGCAAAACAAGACGATCGTGCGAGCCGTGCCGGAGTTGATCAGTAGCGCCACCAGCATCGCTGGCAAGAACAGCGATAATGTCACTGCTTTAGCGATGATGTGGGAAAGCGGCTCTGGTTTGGACGATCCAAACAGCATCACTACCAACATCTTGCCGCTTGGCGCCGTCACTACGACGATACAGTCGGTGGTGCCGTCTGTCGCTGGACCAGTCGACGGCTACGACGAGAGCGCAATAGAAAGAGCCATCGAAGAAATTCGTGGCGCCATTGAAAAATCACCACGCAGTACTCCCAAGAATTGAGTCCCTATGTCGTTTCCAGTCCGTCCCAGCGCTCGTAAGGCTGATGCATTGCGCCCTGTGCGCATCACGCGCCACTACACCAAACATGCTGAAGGTTCGGTCCTGATCGAATTCGGCGACACCAAAGTGATCTGCACCGCCAGCATCGAAGACAAGGTGCCCGGCTTTTTGAAGGGTAAAGGGCAGGGCTGGATGACGGCCGAATACGGCATGCTGCCGCGCTCAACCCACACGCGCATGGCGCGCGAAGCAGCCAAGGGGAAACAGTCCGGCCGGACCCAGGAAATCCAGCGCCTGATTGGCCGCTCACTGCGTGCTGCCTTCGATCTGTCGGCGTTTGGCGAGCGCACGTTGCACCTCGATTGCGACGTGATTCAGGCCGACGGCGGCACCCGTACTGCGTCGATTACCGGCGCGATGGTGGCTGCGCATGATGCGTTCTCGGCGCTGGTCGACGCCGGACTGCTCGAAGCGATTCCGCTCAAGCATTTCGTGGCGGCGATCTCCGTTGGCGTGTACCAAGGCTTGCCGGTACTCGATCTGGATTACGACGAAGACTCGACCTGTGACACCGACATGAATGTCGTCATGACCGATGCTGGTCACTTCATTGAAGTGCAGGGCACCGCCGAAGGTGCCGCCTTTGACCGGGCCACCATGAACCAATTGCTGGACCTCGCTGATGGCGGTATCCGCGACCTGATCGCCTTGCAGCGTCGTGAACTGGGCTTGCCCGTATGACCGGCAAGGTGCGCAGCCAATTAGTCCTCGCCTCGAACAATATCGGCAAGTTAGCTGAGTTCGGTGCGCTGCTGGCAACGATCGGCTTCGATGTCCGTCCGCAAGGTGAATTCGCGGTCCCTGAAGCGGACGAGCCGTTCCATACCTTCGTCGAAAACGCGCTTGAAAAAGCCCGTCACGCGTCGCGCCTGACCGGCTTGCCCGCATTGGCTGACGACTCTGGCGTCTGTGTCAACGCACTCGACGGCCAGCCCGGCGTGCAATCGGCACGCTATGCCGGCGCGCCGAAATCGGATGTCCGCAACAGCGCAAAACTGATCGCCGATCTGCAAGCCCACGCCGATAAATCGGCCTACTACTATTGCGTACTGGTGTACGTGCGTCATGCCGATGATCCCCAACCGGTGATTGCGGATGGGCGTTGGAACGGTACGATCATTGACGTGCCGCGCGGCAGTAACGGCTTCGGTTACGACGCCCATTTCGAGGTCGATGGCCTCGGCAAGAGCGCCGCTGAACTCGGTGCTGCAGAAAAAAACCAGCTGTCGCACCGGGCTCAGGCGCTGCGCATGTTGCTCGCTAAATTACGATGATCCCGATTATTCCCCTTCAGCAGGCGCGCACTGCGGCCGTGCCGGTCGCCGATGCTGCAACGGCGGCCAATGCCTATCTGCGTCCCGGTATCCTGAACCTGTCGGCACTGCCGCCACTGGCGCTGTACATCCACTTTCCGTGGTGTGTTAAAAAATGTCCGTACTGCGATTTCAATTCGCATGAGGTCGCCGGGCAATCGCAGTCCGGTTTTCCCGAAGAAGCCTACCTTGATGCCGTACGCGCCGATCTGGAAAGTGCACTGCCGCTGATTTGGGGACGCAAAATTTACACGATTTTCATCGGTGGCGGTACGCCCAGTCTGATGTCGGCGGCCGGACTCGATCGGCTGATGTCGGACGTGCGCACGCTGCTACCACTTGATGGCGCGGCCGAGATCACGATGGAAGCCAATCCGGGTACCTTCGAAGTCGAAAAATTTCGCAGCTTCCGGGCCAGCGGTATCAACCGGTTGTCGATCGGTATCCAGAGTTTTAATGGCACGCACTTGCGTGCGCTGGGTCGCATCCACGATCACGACGAAGCCCGTCGCGCAGTGGATATCGCGCAGTCGACCTTCGATAATTTCAACCTTGATCTGATGTATGCGTTGCCGTCGCAAACGCTGGCCGAAGCAACGCTGGATATCCGCACCGCGCTCGGCTTTGCGCCACCGCATCTGTCGCTGTATCACTTGACGATGGAACCGAACACGGTGTTTGCGAAGTTCCCGCCAGCGTTGCCCGATGATGACCTCAGTGCCGACATGCAGGACATGATCGCCGCCGAAACCGGTGCTGCCGGTTACGGGCATTACGAAGTCTCTGCCTACGCACAGTCCGGTCGGCAGTCGCGCCACAATCTTAATTACTGGCAGTTCGGTGATTATCTCGGCATCGGTGCGGGTGCGCATTCGAAGCTGTCGTTCCCACACCGGATCATCCGTCAGGCCCGCTTCAAGCAGCCAAAATCGTACATGGAGAACATGGCGCGCGGCAGTGCGATTCAGGAAGAAAATGAGATCCCGCGTGGCGAACTCGGCTTCGAATTCATGCTCAACACGCTGCGCCTGACCAGTGGATTTGAGGTCAATCTGTTTGCCGAGCGGACCGGGTTGGGACTCAACGCAATCGAGTCGGCCTTGCAGGCAGCTGAGGCCAAAGGTTTGCTGTTTCGCGATCACAAAACGATTCGACCGACGCTGCTCGGTCAGCGCTTCCTGAACGATTTGCAGCAAATGTTTCTTGCCGATTAGAGGTGTTGCGACGCGTCTGAAGTGTCGGGGGCCGTGTCAGAAACGCACTGACAGACCGACGGTCCAGTTCAGGTTCGGTGTGTTCCGGTTCAATCCACGCGAGACGGCGGTATCGACCTGCACGTTGTCAGTCAGTAGATAAGTCACGCCGATATCCGCGTTGATGAGAGAACCGCCCTGGCGGGCAGGCGCGATTTGCGGCGCCGAAAATTCAACAAAGCTGCGTAGTCGATCGTCCCATGACTTGCCAAGCCCGACGCCAAACTGACCACTGATAAAGCGCTCGCCAGTCGCGGTTTTGTTCCAGACCAAGCCTTGCATCATGCCCAGAGAGAAGGCTGCGGGCAATTCCCATTCGATCGCCATGCGCAACGAAGGCCGTAGTCCGGCACCTCGAAACGCGACCGAGCCGGAGTCGATATCAACCTGCGCAACCCAGCCAATCGATGGCTGACCGTCGTCGCCTTTTACCGCATGCCATTTGATACCGAGTGACAGGTCACCATTGCCGGTAATGGTCTGGCTGGCGCCATTGCTACTGCTGCGTTCGACCAGACGACCATCGGTTTCAAGTCGCAGTTCGAGTGACTCGACCACCCCCAGGCGCAGCAAGGTGGGCGTCGAAACCGTGCGGGTGCGGATGCCGTCGCGGTTGTCGCGCTCGATGGAGGTGCTGGTTTCGATCTGGAAGTGGCCGGCACCGACGACATCACCGGAATCGACAAAGTCGGGCCGATCGGCCGCGATCCGTTCGAGACCGGTTGCGCTGGCAGGTAACGTCATTGCCAGTAACAGCCCGATCATTGACAGTGTCTGGAAGCGTGGCTTTGCCATCGACGTAATGCCACTCCGACGAGATCTTTTAAACGGGTTGTAATACTGGCTGGTCGCGCATCGCTGCATGGTCGGTTTTTTCATAAGCGCTAAGTGTGCAGCCTAACAGACAGGTTTGCCCTTGCCTACTACCCTTAGTCATGACAAATTTTTTCCAGCGAGTCGGGACCGCTGTGCCCAGATTTCTACTCTTAGGGCGCAACCTTGTCACCGTGCCGGACGCTGCTGAGCCAACTAATTTGATTCGGGTTATCCTGCGCGTCGTCGGATAGGGTGAAGGAGCTCCCTGCGTGATGATGCCGGATTTTGGCGCTGCGCGGTCCGGTATCGAAGTAGTGAAATTTTTGGCACATTGGCGACGCCGTGCCTATTTATCAGGCTAGAAAATCTACCGCGCAGTATCGTCACGGCACGAAAAAATTCCCCACCCTAAACCGGTCTCTCTCCATTTATAAAGTGAAACCAACATGACTACATTTACCGTCAATGGCAAAGCCATTGTCACCGGGGTCGACCCCGTTACCCCGTTGCTATGGGTGATCCGCGATGAAATCGGCATGAAAGGTACCAAGTTTGGTTGCGGCATCGGCATGTGCGGCGCATGTACCGTCCACCTTAATGGTCGCGCGATCCGCTCCTGTATCACCCCGGTCAGCGTGGTCGCCAATGCCGCAATCACGACGATCGAAGGCTTGTCGGCCGATGGCCAGCATCCGCTGCAGAAAGCCTGGATCGCTACTCAGGCACCGCAATGCGGTTACTGCCAGTCGGGCCAGATCATGCAGGCAGCCACGCTGCTCAAGGATTTTCCGGAGCCGACCGACGCCAACATCGATTCGGTCATGAGCGGCAACTTGTGCCGCTGCATGGCCTACGTGCGTATCCGCAAGGCCATCAAGCTGGCTGCCGCTGAAATGAAGGGAGCTCCCCATGCTTGATCGACTTATCAAACAACAGCAGACACCAGGTACGCTGAGCCGTCGCAGTTTCATGATCGCGGCTGCTGGCACTGGTTTCACGATGGCGTTCTTGAGCCCGTCATTGGCCCTGGCTGCTGGCCAGACAGGTTCCCTCGCCGCACCGGTATTTGATCCGACTATCTGGTTCCAGATCGATCGCGACGGACTCGTTACCGTCAATATTGCCAAGGCCGAAATGGGCCAGCACATCGGTACCGCACTGGCGCGCATCGTCGCCGACGAGCTCGAAGTGAGCTGGTCGTCGGTACGCCTGAATTACGTCGACACCGATCCGAAGTGGGGCATGATGATTACCGGTGGCAGCTGGTCGGTATGGCAGAGCTTTGATCCGCTCAGCCGCGCCGGCGCCGCTGGTCGTATCGCACTGATCGACGAGGCAGCACGTCTGCTCAAGGTGAACGCCGCCGATTGTCAGGCCCGCGATGGCGTCATCAGCGCCGGCAGTAAGTCGATTACGTACGCCGAGATCGTCCGTAACGGCAAGCTGGGTCGCACCTTCACGCCCGAGGCGCTCAAAGCCATCGCCCTGAAAACACCGGATCAGCGTCGTCTGATCGGCCGGGATGTGCAAGCCGTTGATGTGCCGTCGAAGACCAACGGCGCGGCGATTTACGGTATCGATGCAGTCGTTGAAGGCATGGTCTATGCCCGTCCGCGTATTCCGCCTACTCGCTATGGTTCGACCGTGCTGTCGATCGACGACAGCGCTGCCCGCAAGGTCAAGGGCTACATCAAGTCGGTCGCTCTCAAGGATCCGTCCGGCACGGTGCCGGGCTGGGTCATGGTGTATGCCGATTCGTACTCGGCAGCCATGCGCGCGGCCGATCTGGTCGACATCAAATGGCAAGCCGGTGCTGCCGCCAAAGTGTCGGAAGCCGATATCCTGGCGCATGCCAAAAAGCTGATCGGGGATGCCTCGAAGGGTTCGCTGGTAGTCGCTGATGACGGCGTCGAAGCGGCATTTTCGAAAGCCAGTTCACGCATCGAACACGAGTACACGACCAGTACCGTGCTGCATTTCCAGCTTGAGCCGGTCAACGCATTGGCGCTCGAAAAAGACGGCATCTGGCACATCCACACCGGTAATCAGTGGCAATCGCTGGCGTTGCCAACACTGGCAAAAGCACTCGGCGTGCCGGAAGCCAAAGTCGTCATGCACACCTACTTGCTCGGTGGCGGTTTCGGCCGCCGGCTCAATGGCGATTATGCGATTCCTGCTGCACTGGCAGCCAAGGAAATGGGCCGTCCGGTCAAGATGATCTGTACCCGTCCCGACGATGCGCGTTTTGATTCGCCCCGTTCGGCCTCGCTGCAGCGCTTGCGCATGGCCTTCGACGACAAGGGCACGGTCACGGCGATGGAGCACCACGCCAGTGCCGGTTGGCCAACGCAAGTGATGATCCCGGCCTTCATGCCGAAGGGCAAGAACGGCGAGCCGTATGATCCGTTCGCCATTTCCGGTGCCGATCACTGGTACAACGTCGGTGCGCATCGTGTGCGGTCGATTTCGAACGACCTCGCCAACAGCACTTTCCGTCCGGGCTGGTTGCGCTCGGTCGGACCGGGCTGGACCAACTGGGCCGTTGAAAGCTTCATCGACGAAGCCGCACTCAATGCCAAGGTGGATCCGCTCGCATTCCGTCTGGCGATGCTCGATGGCAGTGGCAAGAACGCCGGCAAGGCGCCGAATTCGGTTGGCGGTGCTGCCCGGATGGCGCATGTGTTGCGCCGTGCGGCGGAAAAAGCCGGCTGGGGCACGACGATGCCGGCCGGTACCGGACTCGGTATCGCCAGCACGTTTGGCCAGGAACGCGACATGCCAACCTGGACTGCCTGCGTGGCACGCGTCAAGGTCGATGCCAAGACCGGCGACGTCAAGGTCGTCAAGCTGGTCATGGTGATTGATGCCGGGACCATCATCCATCCGGATGGTGCGCTGGCGCAGGCCGAGGGCGGTGCGTTGTGGGGCGTGAGCATGGCGCTGCACGAAGGTACCGAATTCGTCAACGGTGAAGTCCGCGACACCAACCTTGGTACCTATACGCCGCTGCGGATGTCTGACGTGCCGGAGATGGACATCGAGTTCGTCGCCAGCACCGCGACTGCCACCGGCATGGGCGAGCCACCGACCACCGTGGTCGGTCCGGCCATTGCCAATGCGATTCACGCTGCCGTCGGCGTGCGCTTGCGTGACTTGCCGATGCGGCCAGCTACGTTGCTTGCGGCTCTGGCGAAAAAGCCGGTTGCCTGACCGCTCGCGCTGAAGTAATCACCAAGCAGTAATCACCAAGCAGTAAGCATCAAGCAGTAAGCCGACAGCCCGGTTCGCGCCTCAAGCGCGGGCCGGGCTGTTTTGTTTATCGCCGCTGGTTTTGGGGCTGACCTGCGCGATCCCCAGTAATTCCTTCAGGTGCGCGGTGTTGGGCCGGCTGACCGGCACCACAGTCTGCTGGCGATCAGCCATCATCAGGCTGACCGATTCGTCTTTCATGACGAGTTCGACGGCATGCGGCAGGCTCACGATATGGCTGCGGTGGGTGCGGAAATACATCGCCGGATCGAGCCGCGCTTCCAGATCGGTCAGCGACAGGTTCGACATGTACTGGTCGTCGGCGGTGACGATGGTGGTGTAGTGGCCATCGGCCTGGAAGCGCACCACATCCTTCATGTCGATCAGCATGACGCGGTTCTTGCGGTATACCGGGATCTTCAGCAATCGGCGTGGCGGTGCATCCTCACGCGCAGTGGCGGTGGCGCCGGCGGGTTCTGTCGTGATATCGGTCAAGTCATAAAAAATCATGCAGGTACCCACCACGCCGGCTGTTCCCACCATCTTCGAGACTTTCACGACCAGCACCCGGTCCGGAATATTGATCATCATCGCCACGGGTGCTGGTGACTTCATCGGGCAACTGCCGTCCTGTCCGGTCTGCAGCAGCAGGCGCAATTTATCGCGGCTTTTGTCGGGATGCATTTGAAGTACGTCAATGCCAAGCAATTTGTCGGGATCGACTCCCATCGAATATTGGGCAGCCGGTCCCAGCAACTGGGCCGCGACATCGTTCATCGCCGTGACGTGATTGGTCGGGTCCAGCCAGACCATGCCGGGATTGAATTGCTCGAGTTTGTGGAGGAAGGTTTCTTGACGGGCAGGTTCGGAATGCTTCATTGGCGGAATGCCGAGGGATGGATCGCTGGGGTCATGCGTGTCTCCGGTTGCCAGTTTGTTCTGGCTGGTTGTTGATTTTTTGTAATTCGATAATCGCCGCTTTCCGCAGTTCGTGCAAGCTTTCCTGCGACTCGGGAAGACCTGTCCGCCGTTCGGGAATTGCCTACCCATTGGGTGTGCCTCGCGTGCAATTATCGTTCTACCAGCCACGGGCATTGTGCTGGCATACCCATAACAACAAGGAGACCAGCGTGATCCCGCGTCCATTTGAATACCACGCCCCAACCACCTTGCCGGCAGCGATCGCGCTGCTCGACCAGTACGGTGACGAAGCCAAATTGCTGGCGGGTGGCCATAGCATGCTACCGATGATGAAACTACGTTTTGCCGAACCGGCCCACCTGATCGACTTGCGCAAGATCGCCGCGCTCAAGGGTATCCGCGAGGTCGGCAACGAAATTCGCATCGGTGCAATGACGACCGAAAATGAATTGATCTGGTCACCACTGCTGCAGCAAAAATGTCCGCTGCTGGTCGAAGGCGCCGGTCTGATCTCTGACCCGCAAGTGCGCTACATGGGCACACTGGGCGGCGACATTTCGCATGCTGATCCGGCCAACGACCATCCTGCATTGATGATCGCGCTCGGCGCCTCATTCGTCCTCACCAGTGCGGCTGGCGAGCGCGTCGTCAACGCCGATGGCTACTTCCTCGGGTTGTATTACACCTTGCTTGAGCCCGGCGAAATCATGACCGAGATTCGCATCCCGACTCCGGCTCCCGGCACTGGCTCCTGCTACGCCAAGCTCAAGCGCAAGACCGGCGACTACGCCACCGCCGCTGCCGCAGTACTGCTGCGCATGCAAGGTGGTGTGGTGGCCGAGGTTGCCATCACGCTGACCAATCTCGGTGAAACCGCGCTCAAGGCCAACGACGCCGAAAACTACTTGCGCGGCAAACCGCTCGATGACGCCACGATCCGCGAAGCAGCCCGTCTCGCGATGGCCATCTGCGAACCGGCCCCCGACCTGCGCGGCGACATCGAGTACAAGACCGCGATGGCCGGCGAAATGACACAACGCGCATTGCGCACCGCGCTGTCGCGCTGCAGCGCCTGAACTCTGGAGAATTGCGATGATTAAAAAAATGATGGTGACGTTCAAACTCAACGGCAAGTCCACCGATGTGGTGGTCGAGCCGCGCGAACTGCTGATTCACACCTTGCGTGAAAAATGTCTGCACACCGGACCGCACATCGGTTGCGATTCGTCGCACTGCGGAGCCTGCACGGTCGATATCGACGGCATGTCGGTCAAGTCCTGCACGATGCTCACGGTGCAGGCCGACGGGTCCGAATTGCTGACCATCGAAGGATTTGCTCAGGGCGGCGAACTGCATGCGCTGCAGGAAGGCTTCATGCAGGAACACGGCCTCCAATGCGGTTTCTGCACGCCCGGCATGATTACCCGCGCCTACCGTCTGCTGAAGGAAAATCCGGACCCGACCGAAGCCGAAATCCGCTACTGGATGGCCGGCAATCTGTGCCGCTGCACGGGTTACCAGAACATCGTGAAGGCGGTCCAGTATGCCGCCCGCAAGCTGCGCGGTGAGCCGGTACAAACCTCCTACCCGCTGATGGAAACCACGACGCATTGAGCGCCTGAAGACTGACGGAGACAATCATGGATGCAACCATAGACAGCAAGACAGTACCGAATAATGAAGACCGCCTGGCCAAGCTTGAAGGTATGGGCTGCTCGCGCAAGCGCTACGAAGATCCACGCTTCATTCAGGGCAAGGGCAATTACGTCGATGACGTCAAGATGCCCAACATGCTCGTTGGCGTGATGGTGCGCAGTCCGTATGCCCATGCCCGCATCAAGAGCATCGACACCAGCAAGGCGCTGGCCCATCCCGGTGTGTATGCGGTGCTGACAGCCGAAGATCTCAAGCCGCTCAAGCTGCACTGGATGCCGACGCTAGCCGGTGATGTGCAGGCCGTGCTGGCCGATGGCAAGGTGGTATTCCAGAATCAGGAAGTCGCTTTCGTGGTGGCCGAAGACCGCTACATCGCCGCCGATGCGGCCGAGCTGGTCGAGGTCGAGTACGAGCCGCTGCCGGTGCTGGTCGATCCGCTCAAGGCGATGGCACCCGATGCCCCGACCGTGCGTGACGATATCAAGGACAAGGATGTCGGCGCACACGGCGCACGCAAGCATCCGAACCATATCTTTACGTGGGACATCGGCGACAAGGACAAGACCGACCGCGCCTTCGACAACGCCGAAGTGACCGTCAAGCAGGAGATGATTTATCAGCGCGTGCATCCGTGTCCGCTTGAGACCTGCGGGTGCGTGGCGTCGTTCGACAAAATTCGTGGCGACCTGCTGGTCTACATTACGTCGCAAGCACCTCACGTGGTGCGCACCGTGGTCGGCATGCTGTCGTCGATTCCCGAATCGAAGATCCGTATCGTCTCGCCTGACATCGGCGGTGGCTTCGGCAACAAGGTCGGCATTTATCCCGGCTATGTGTGCGCCATCGTCGCCTCCATCGTGCTGGGCCGGCCGGTCAAATGGATCGAGTCGCGCACCGAAAACCTGACCACTACCGCGTTCGCTCGCGACTATCACATGACCGGCGAACTGGCCGCCGACAAGGATGGCAAGATCAAGGCGCTGCGGGTCCATGTGACTGCCGATCACGGCGCGTTCGATGCCTGTGCCGATCCGAGCAAATGGCCGGCGGGCATGTTCCACGTCGTCACCGGTTCGTACGATATTCCGAATGCCTTCGTCTCTGTCGATGGCATCTACACCAACAAATGTCCGGGTGGCGTGTCGTACCGCTGCTCGTTCCGGGTCACCGAAGCGGTCTATCTGATCGAACGCATGGTCGACGTGCTGGCGCAAAAGCTGGGTATCGACAAGGCCGAAATCCGCTTCCGCAATTTTTTGCGCAAGGATCAGTTTCCGTACCAGACCGCGCTCGGTCTTGAATACGATTCGGGCGATTACGAACCTGCGCTGCGCAAGGGTCTGGCGGCGCTGGATTACCCGGCCTTGCGGGCCGAACAGGCCGCGCGTCGGGCTGACCCGGATGCGGCCACGCTGATGGGCATCGGCATCTGCACCTTCACCGAAATCGTCGGCGCCGGTCCGTCGAAGATGTGCGACATCCTCGGCATCGGCATGTTCGATTCCTGCGAGATCCGGGTCCATCCGGACGGCTCGGCGATTGCCCGCATGGGGACGATCAGTCAGGGCCAGGGCCATCAGACCACGTACGCACAAATCATCGCGTCGGTGGCCGGCATCCCGGCGTCGCTGATCACGGTCGAGGAGGGCGATACCGCGACCGCACCGTACGGACTCGGTACCTACGGTTCGCGCTCGACACCGGTGGCCGGTGCCGCGATTGCGCGTGCCTCGCACAAGATCCGCGAGAAGGCCCGCAAGATCGCTGCGCATTTGCTTGAAGTCAGCCCGGACGATGTTGAATTCGACCTCGATCGCTTTGTCGTCAAGGGCGCGCCGGATCAGGCCAAGAGCATCAAGGAAGTCGCTTGGGCGGCCTACAACAATGTTCCCGAAGGAATGGAAATGGGACTCGAAGCGGTCGACTATTACGACCCGCCGAATTTCACTTTCCCGTTCGGTACCTACATCTGCGTGGTCGATGTCGATCGCTTTTCCGGCGAAACCAAGATCCGGCGTTTCTATGCGCTTGATGACTGCGGTACCCGCATCAATCCGATGATTATCGAAGGCCAGATTCATGGCGGTCTGACCGAAGGTTTTGCGGTGGCGATGGGGCAGCAGCTGACTTATGACGATGCCGGCAATGTACTGGGCGGCACGCTGATGGATTACTTTCTGCCGACCAGCATGGAGACCCCGCACTGGGAAACCGACTTCACCGTCACGCCGTCGCCGCATCATCCGATCGGTGCCAAGGGTGTCGCCGAGTCGCCGCACGTCGGTTCGATTCCGTGCTTCACCGCAGCGATGGTCGATGCGTTTGCGCATCTCGGCGTGACCCACATGAACATGCCGCACAACAGTTTCCGGGTCTGGCAGCAAAGCCATGCACTGAACCTGGACCAGCGCTAGATCAGTGGCCGGCCTCGCCATACAGCCTCAATTCAGAATAAGGAATCACGCATGAATGTCGTCATAGAAAAAGTTTTTGCTATGCCCTGCAGCGCTGACACCGCGTGGCAGTTTTTGCAGAATATCGAAGGCGTCGGCAATTGCATGCCGGGCGCGAAGATCACCGAGCGCATCGATGAAAAAAATCACAAGGGCACCGTCAGCGTCAAGGTCGGGCCGGCCTCGATGTCGTTTCGCGGCAATATTGAAGTGCGCGAGGTCGATGCCGCAACGCGCACGCTGCACCTGATCGGCACCGGCTCCGACGTGACGGGTACCTCGGGTGCCTCGATGGATCTGGTGGCGACGGTGAAGGACACTGGCGGCACGACGTGCGAACTGGTCGGCAAGAGCGAGGTCGGGATGACCGGCAAGGCTGCTGCGTTTGGTGGACGTGTGATGAACTCGGTGGCCGAGCAGATCCTCAAGCAGTTCGCCGCCAACTTCGCGGTGCAGGTGGAGGCGCTGCAATCGCAGCAGGTCGCACCGGTACCCGTCCAATCCGAGATGAACGGACTGGCGCTGGCCTGGGCGGTGGTGCGTGACTGGTGGCGCGGACTGTTTGCCCGTAAGTCGGCTTGAGGCAAGCATGATGACCGAGCACATGCAACCGGTTCTGACGCTGCAGCGGCAACTGCAGCAGCTCGGCTATGTGGCCGAGCCGGGACTGGCCGCGACGCTGTTGCTGATGACAGCGATGGGGCGACCACTACTGCTCGAAGGCGAAGCCGGTGTCGGCAAGACCGAGATCGCCAAGGTGCTCGCACAAGTGCACCAGACCCGGCTGATTCGTCTGCAATGTTACGAAGGGCTCGATGCCCATTCGACGCTGTACGAATGGAATTATCAGCGCCAGCTGCTGGCCATCAAACTGCTCGATGACGACCCGCGCCCGGTCGCCGAAAAAGAGCAGGACATTTTTTCCGAGCGCTATTTGCTGCGCCGGCCTTTGCTCGAAGCGATCAGCAGCACGACGCCAGTGGTCTTGCTGATCGATGAAATCGACCGCGCCGACGAAGCTTTTGAAGCCTACCTGATGGAGTTGCTGTCGGACTTCCAGGTCTCGATTCCTGAGCTGGGCACGATCAAGGCGGTGTCGCGGCCACTCGTGATCCTGACCTCGAATGGCACGCGTGAATTGTCGGATGCGTTGCGGCGGCGCTGCCTGTATCAGTACGTTGACTACCCGGGTTTCGAGAAAGAATTGCTGATCGTCGAAACGCGCTTGCCGCAGATGCCGGTGCAGCTGGCGCGGCAGGTGGTCGAGTTTGTTCAGGCGTTGCGTCAGATGGATTTGCAGAAAAAACCGGGTATCGCCGAAACACTGGACTGGGCTGCGGCGCTGCTGCAACTGGGTGTGAGCAGTCTTGATGACGAGGGCATCGACGGCATCATGGCATCGCTGTCGGCGCTGGTGAAAACCCAGGCCGACGGCGCTAGCCTGAGCCGTATCGTGGTGCAAAAGATGGCGGCGGCATGCTGATCGATTTGCCGCGCATGCTGAGCGCGCGCTACGTCGGCTTCGTCGGCTTCCTGCGCGAAAACGGCATGCAGGTCGCCAGTGCCGATGGTGCCGATGCGTTGCGGGTGGCTGAACAATCCGGTCAGTTCGATGCGCCGCTACTGCGCTGGAATTTGCGCGCGCTGCTGTGTTCGCGAGCCGAGGACTGGCGACGTTTTGACGGACTATTCGATGCGTATTTTTTGCCACCGAACCGGCAGAAAACCGTCGAGACCCATGCCGGCGGTGCCGGTCAGGTTGATTTGGCGGGGGATGCCGGCGGCTTGCGCGACAGCAGCGACGGCACCCCGCTGGCGTCGGCTGGCGGCACCGATGGTGACGACACTGACGGCGCGACTGCGCAGCACGGTGCCAGTCTCGACGAGGCACTGGGTCAGGCGGATTTCCGGCATCTGCATCAGCCCGAAGAACTGCAGGCGCTCGATGCGCTGATGCGGCAATTCGCGCGACGACTGCGCTTGCTGGCGTTACGCCGCGAACAGCTCGCTAGCGCCGGTCGTCGCATCGATCTGGCACGTACGATCCGGCGCAGCATTGCGCATGGCGGCGTGCCGCTTGATCTGGCATGGCGCAAGCCGCGCACCGAGCGTCCGCGTCTGGTGCTGCTGCTTGATGTCAGCCGCTCGATGAGCTTGTACAGTTTTTTTTATTTGCGGCTAGCGCGGGCGCTGTCGCTGCTGCTGACCGATGTGCATTGCTTTTTGTATCACACGCGACTGATCGGCGTGGCCGAAGCGCTGCGCGATCCGGATGCCTGGCGCGCGCAGGAGCGGTTGCAATTGCTGTCGGCGGGTTGGGCTGGCGGGACCCGTATCGGTGATTGTCTGGCCGAGTTCAACCAGCGTCATGCAGGTCATCTGCTGCACGCACGCACGGGGGTCATCATCGTCAGCGATGGTTATGACACCGGTGCGCCGGAGCGGCTGGTCAGTGCACTGGTTGCTTTGCGGCGGCGCGCACGGCGCGTGGTCTGGCTCAACCCGCTGGCCAGTCGACCCGGTTACACGCCATCGAGTGCGGGCATGCAAGCCGCGCTGCCCCATCTCGATTTGTTCGCACCCGGTAGCGACCTCGCCAGTATTGCGCGAGTACTGCCCCAACTCTTGCAGGTACTCCATTGACCATGTCCACCTTGCCAACTGAATTCGCCATGCTGACGCTGGCGCCGCAACTGATTGCCGCACAGCGTCCGTTCGCCCTTGCCACCGTGATTCGCGTTAGTGCGCCGAGTTCGACTGCCGTCGGCGCGCAAGCCATCATCGAAGCCGATGGCACGCTGCATGGCTGGGTTGGTGGCGGTTGTGCGAAAGCCGTCGTGGTGCAGGCTGCGCAGCAAGCGATCGCTTGCGGCTTGCCGCGCCGGGTACGCATCAGTAACGATGGCGCGCTGTCGGAAACGGATGTCGAACTTCATGCGATGCCCTGTGCCAGTAACGGCGCGCTCGAATTGTTCATCCAGCCGGTGGTGCCGGCCCCGTTGCTGGTGGTGCTGGGCGCGACCCCGGCGGCGGCCGAAGCGCGTGTGCTCGGACAGCGGATGGGTTTGCGTGTCAGTCCACTGGCCGATAGTCGATCGGATCTGGCAACGCTGGAACTGCTGCAACCGGCGTTCGTGCTGATCGTCACGCAAGGCGAGGGTGATGAGGCGGCGCTCGAGGCTGCCTTGCGTAGCCGTTGTCCGGCAGTGCTGCTCATCGCCAGTCCGCGCAAGGCCGCGCAGCTACGCGAGAGCATGCAATTACAAGGCATTCCCGCGCATCGGCTGGCCGTTTTGCAGGCTCCGGCCGGACCTTATCTGCATGCACGTACACCGGCCGAGGTGGCGCTCGGCGCGATCGCTGCCGTAGTGGCGTTGCGCCGTACTACCGAGACGGTGGTGCCGGTATTGGCCACGCCTGCCTATGTCAATCCGGTATGCGGTATGGCAGTCGATCCGGCCACGGCAAAACATGTGATCGCATTTGGCGGGATGTCGCATTATTTTTGCTGTGACGGCTGCAAGTTGCGCTTCGAGGAGGCGCCGGAAAAATACCTTGCCGTTGCACGTGGGGAGTCGGCATGAGTATCGACGCTCAAGCTGGCATGACGTGCGAGACGCTGTGGGGTATTCCGTTAGCGAGTGCGCTGTTGCCGGACGCAGCGGCAATCAATGCCGAATTGTTGCGCGCTTTTACGATGATGCGGCGGTTCGATCCCCGTCCTGGGGCAGCAACCGAAGGTCCCTTTTATGCCAGTGCCGATGACCTGCTGACACGCTGTGATCTCGCCGAACTGCACACGCTGTTTGCGTTTATTGGCGATCGTCTCGGTGCGGTGGTGTCGTCGCTGAATCGGCAAGCCTGGCAGGATCACGGTGTTAGCGGCGCCTCCATTGCGATTGCTGGCAGCTGGTTTCAGGTGCAGAACGAGGGCGCTTTCCATGACGTCCATACGCATGGCAATTGCTCGTGGTCGGGCGTGTACTACGTCGACATCGATCCGGCCTCGCAACGGCAGGTGCATCCGGTCTATGGTGCCCGCAACGGCATGCTGCGATTTTACGGACCGTGGTGGGATCAACTGGCGGGCGCCTTCATTGATGCCGGCAATACTTATCTGACGGAGGCGCATCGGGATATTGCGCCGGAGCCGGGCTTGCTGGTGTTGTTCCCGTCATCGCTCAAACATCAGGCATTTCCGTATGCCGGTACGCGCGATCGGGTGGCGATCTCGTTTAATGCCACCGTTGAAGCGGACGGCAACACGGCCTTCAAATCCTATGATTTTTCCTGAGACATTGGTCTTGCTGTTGTTTGGTCTGATCGGCATGATGCTCGGCCTGCTGGTGGATTCGCACGGTCCGGGACTTGAGATACTGTCGTCGCTGTGTCGTAGCAATGCCGGTCCCGACTTGCTGTTGACGCTGCGGTTGCACTGGATGTGGCTGCCGGCAATGCATGTCGGGATGATCATGCTGCCGCTGGGCTGGTCGGCCCGTCATTGCCGTGCTGCGCCTTTGCTGCGGCAAATGGGGTGTTCGGTCTGGATGATGGTCGGGATGACTGGAGGCGCGATGGTGCCCGGGTTGCTGCCGAACTGGCCAGCAGGGCCCGCTGTCATGCTGGTCACGATGTGTGTGGGCATGGCGGGCGGGATGCTGTTGGGGAGAGCGGTACGCCAGTTGATGATGCTCAGTCGATTTTTTCGTAGCAAACCGGAGCTTGTGCATGGATAGTACGGATCTCGTCGTGTTGAAAACTTGTATAGATTGGCTCGAATCAGGCCGGCAGGTGATGCTGGCCACCGTGGTCCAGACGTGGGGTTCGGCACCGCGTCCGGTTGGCGCCTGGCTGGTCATTCGGGATGATGGCCAACTAGTTGGCTCAGTTTCTGGCGGGTGCGTCGAGGATGATTTGATCTTGCGCGTCCGCGCCGAGTTGCCGACTGCAACCTTGCCGCAAATCGCACGATATGGCGTATCGCGCGATGAAGCCGCGCGTTTTGGTTTGCCCTGCGGCGGGACCTTGCGACTGGTATTGGAGCCGCGTCCCGAATTGGTCGTGCTCAAGGCATTGTTGGCGCGCATCAGTGCCAAGCAGATCACGACGCGCGTGCTCGATCTATACACCGGTATCGCCACGTTGGCCGAAGCACGGCGCAGCGATGCGTTGCTGTTCGATGAGCACTGCTTGCGTGCGATACACGGACCGCGCTGGCGCATGGTGCTGATCGGTGCTGGCGAGTTATCGCACTATGTCGCGCAAATTGCGCTGGGGGCGGATTACGAGGTGATCGTGATTGACCCGCGAGAAGAGTTCAGCTCTGCGCTGGCGTTGTCGGAGGTGACGTTTTCGCGTGGGATGCCCGATGACGTGATCATCGAACTGGGGGTCGACAGCCATACTGCGATCGTCGCGCTGACGCATGATCCGAAACTCGATGATCTGGCGCTGATGGAGGGCTTGAAGTCGGCCGCGTTTTATGTCGGCGCACTGGGCAGTCGCGCCAACACGGCACGGCGCAAGGAGCGTCTGCTGGAATTTGATCTGACGCCGTTGCAGATTGAGCGTCTGCATGGCCCGGTCGGGCTGTATGTGGGAGCGAATACGCCTGCCGAAATGGCGATTGCCATTCTGGCCGAAATCACCGCCGCCAAGCATCAGGTCCCCGTGCTACAAAAGCGCGATATCTCTGACAGCCAGCGTCAGCTACGCACGCTGGTACTTGATGCGGCAGCCGTTTCTTAGACTTCCTGCAAGGTCGGACGGAACAGGATTTCGTTGATGTCGACATCATCCGGTTGACTCATCGCATAGATGACAGCCCGGGCGAAGGCGTCTGGCGCAATGGCGACTTCATAGATTTTCTTAACGTTGGCAGCGACGTCAGGCTCGGTGATGCTGTTGGGCAGTTCGGTCGCAACTGCGCCCGGCGAAATCACGGTGGTGCGGATGTTGTATGGCTTGACTTCGAGGCGCAGACCCTCCGACAGCGCGCGAACCGCATGCTTGGTTGCAGCATAGACAGCAGCACCGGGACGGACCTTGTGACCAGCCACTGAGGACACATTGATGATGTGCCCGGATTTCTGCGCTTGCATATAGGGCAGGGCCGCGGCGATACCGTACAGCACCCCTTTCAGATTGACGTCGATCATCTGGTCCCAGTCGTCGATTTTCAGTCGCTCCAGCGGAGAGTGCGGCATTAGACCCGCATTGTTGATCATCACGTCGATGCGGCCATAAGCGTTGACTGCCGCATCGACCAGATTCTGAACCTGCTTGCTGTCGGTGACATCCGTTTGGACGGCGAGTGCTTTTTGGGTCGTGCCGGCCAGTTCACCCGCCAATGCGGTAATGCGTTCGATGCGTCGCGCACCGAGTACAACGATGGCACCAAGTTGGGACAGATGGCGTGCAGTACTTTCGCCAAGACCGCTACTGGCTCCGGTGATGACGACAACCTTGCCTTCAATATTGTTACTCATGTTCTTTGTCTTCGGATTTTTTTGCAGGCTGCATGGTGTCACATCCCGACGGTACGTGTTTGTACTTGAGCGTATGTAGGCTTGCATAAGCATGCTTATTCTGTCGGGAGTGACTTTCCAAACAGCTTGCAGCTCCCGGCAGTTACGTCTTGTGACTATTTTTGTTGAGCTGCCAAGCTTCCATTCAGCATTATGTTCGTTGCCGAACAGAGCGGAAAAAACATCCGGTGCATTCTCTGCTCACGCCGGGCCACGATGGTTCGGGCCAGCCTGAAAACAGATTTTTCAGGAAGCCAATGACTGCGTTAGTTGTTCAATTTTTCCCGTTGGTACGGGTATCGTTATCTTGGAAAGGTTCATCATGAAATATTCAATTCTTCTGCTCGCCCTGATTGGCTCGCTGGCTCTGACGGCATGTGAACGTCCTGCCACGACGGTTGCTGTGCCGGTTGCTGTACCGGGTCCTGCTGGCGCACCTGGTGCGACTGGTGCCACAGGGGCAACCGGGTCCACTGGCGTTGGCGAAGCGGGTACCACTGGTGCCGCTGGTGCCGCTGGTGCGTCCGGTATGGACGGCGCGAAGGGCGTACCTGGTGCAACCGGTGAGGCAGGTCCGACGGGTGCTACTGGCGATACCGTTATCGTTGTACCTGCCAAATAATCTCTTGCAGCCGGCGCTTACTTGTCAAGGAGGCCTCCGCCTATCGGAGACTTTTTTGATACCGGACGTACTCGAAAGGCAACTCCATGATCGTTAGCCTTATCATTAATCTCGTCGTCTTTGGTCTAATCTGGTGGCTGGTCGGCATGTTGCCACTGCCGTCGCCGGTGGCACAAATCGTTCGTGTGCTGTTCATCATCTTGCTTATCCTGATCGTTCTAACCGCCTTTGGTATCTTGCCGGGCGGATATCTGCCGCAAATAAAATTGTAGGTGTTCCATGTCTTCGTAACCCGGTCCTCGCACCGGGTTTTTTTATACGAGTTGGTGCTCACGTAGTTCTCTTTTCAGATACGCATACAACACTGGCGCCGCGACGATGCCCGGCAGACCAAAGACGGATTCCATGACCAGCATGGCGACCAGCAATTCCCAAGAGCGGGCATTAATGTGGCTACCGATGATTTTGGCGTTCAGGAAATATTCGAACTTATGGACCACGATCATGAAGATCAGCGAACCGACGGCTGTATGCAGCGAGTGGGCCAAACCGATAACCACTAGCAGCGAATTGGAGATCAGGTTGCCGGCAACCGGAATGAGCCCCGTAAAAAATGTCAGGGCGATTAACGTTTTGGTCAGTGGCAGGTGAATATCCAGCAGTGGCAGAATGACTAGCAGGTAAATACTAATGAGCGCAGTGTTGATTGCCGCGATACGTACTTGTGCGAAGACGATGCGCTGGAACGCCTCGCTGAGATAACGTACTCTCTCACGTAGCGCTGCGGCCAGAGGCAGAAAGGTTTGCGGAGCACTGTCATACAGCGCCACCATCGCGCCGATGATCATGCCGATCAGGATGTGCGCGAGGATACGGCCGGTTTCCTGTCCGATGATTTTCGCTTCCAGTGCATGGACCCGCAGCCAATCGGTAATCATGAGGCGCAAACCATCAGTGCTTTTCGGCAGATAGGTGCTGAGCCATAGTGGAATTTGGTCGCGAGATTTTTCGATGATGTCGGCCATTTTTTGCAGCAACACCGGCAGGCTACCGGCCTCACTGTTGAAAAATGTCATCGAACCCCAGATTGCAAAACAAAGGATGGCCACGGTCAGCATGCCAATGCCCGCAACGGCAACGAGTCGGGCTCGCGTACTGCTAATTTTTTTTCCCAATAAGGGTGTCGTCATGTGAACCAGCGAGTACACAAGTAATCCTGAAAAAAGAGCCGCCAACAAGCCCTTAATCAGAATAATCAATAAAGCAGCGGCGGCAAGGAGGTAGGAAGCATATTCGGCCGGACTCTGAGTCTTCATAGTGCGTATGGTGTTGTCAAGTGTGTGAAATTGGAATTCAACGCGGATTGCGTTGGCTATCGAGTTTATCCGGTAATAAGTGGGCCTAGTCTGTCGCTGCCGATGAAGTGGCATTCAATCCTGAGTTTTTCATCATCATTGGGTGATTGTTATGGTCGATGACGATCAAGTGCATAGGCCCGATGCCAACTTGGCAGTGGCAGCGATCTTTCAGTAGTCAATGCAACTGCCTTAAGCGCATCTCAGGCGAATTATTTGTAGGGGTGGGCGTGCGCCGGTAATTAGATAGATCAAACGAGTTGTGGATTTTCTATTTTATTCCGCTATAATGCGTACATCGTTGAGATTCGAGCTAGCAGCGCAGTATCAGTCTGTTCTTCCTGTCTTGGTTGAAGCGATCCAACGGGCAACAGCCCAAATTAACTGAAATAGGAATTGTAATGGCAACTGGCATCGTAAAGTGGTTCAATGATTCGAAGGGTTTTGGCTTTATTACACCTGACGAAGGCGGAGAAGATTTGTTCGCTCACTTCTCGGCTATTCAGTCGAGTGGTTTCAAATCTCTGCAAGAAAATCAACGCGTTTCTTTCGAAGTTACTGCTGGCCCTAAAGGCAAGCAAGCTTCGAACATTCAGCCTATCTAAGCTGAATCAAGCATCATGAAAACCTCGGCTTGCCGGGGTTTTTTTTCGGGCATCGCCCAACATGGGTACGCTCTTCCCCCGCATTTGCTCTGTAAGGGGCGGTCGTCGGAGATCACGGCGAAAGGGGGCCTTCCGTTGAGTGAGGTCGAAGTCAGGAGCAACCAATCCGGCAAGCGATAACGTCGATGTTGCTTCCGATGCCTGCTTACGCTAGTTCCCCTACTCATTGAATTTCATCTGATCGGCATCCCTCGCCGCTCTTGATCGCCACGGCTACAATTTTTAAGTGCCAATCCACCTACCGGGTGTCGTCATCGGCACGGGCATTTTTTTCTCAATCCTATATTTATCCTGCGTTTGTGAAAAAGCGCTTGCAGTGCGTGGTTCGTCTAATCAGTCGGTAAAGATGGCAAGTCAATCGACAAAACTATTGATTTTCCGCACGCGTCGATCTATCAGTCGGTTCACACTAATAACTCAGGGTAAGTATCGGCATGAAAATTTTTCATTTATCCGTGAAAATAAATGCATATTCGCTCTCTGTGCCGCTACCTTCGAATAGTCTGCTCTGCGACAGCGATCTGGTATGGATTAGTTACCGCAATAGGGGCAGTCGGCCGAATATCTGGTTTAATTTGCAGCGAATGACCACAGGTAAGTTAGATCTGAGTAGTTTTACTTACGTATTGTATGTTGCGATGCCGCACGATGTTTCTATTGCCGGTACAGAGTGTGGCTCTTACAATCCCGCAGCGGACAAATGAGTTTCGGTTAGCTTGTTAATAATGTTTCGCATTTAAAAACATAGAGGATGACATGTCATACAAAATCAAAGCACTGGTTGCGTCAGTAGTATTGGTCTGGTCGGCTGCAGGAATCGCTGCAGAGCCGATTACGATTGGTGTGTCGGGTCCGTTCACCGGTGGTTCCGCACCGATGGGCGTGTCAATGCGTGATGGCGTAAAGCTTGCCGTAAGTGAGATTAATGCTAAAGGTGGTTTGCTTGGTCGTCAGATCAAATTGATCGAGCGCGACGATGAAGCCAAGAATGAACGCGGTGTTCAGGTCGCGCAGGAGTTGATTAACAAAGAAAAAGTCGTGGCAACGGTTGGATTCATCAATACTGGTGTGGCACTGGCTTCGCAGCGTTTCTATCAGGAAGCCAAAATCCCTGTCATGAATAATGTTGCGACCGGCACTATTGTTACCAAACAGTTTGCTGATCAGCCTGAAAACTACATCTTCCGTAATTCAGCCAACGATGCTATCCAGTCAGCAATGATTGTCGAGGAAGCCGTCACCAAACAAAAATTCACAAAGTTAGCGATCCTGGCAGACTCAACTAACTACGGCCAACTTGGGCGTGAAGATCTCGAGAAAGCACTGGCCAAAAAAGGTCTCAAGGCTGTCACGATTGAAAAGTACAACATCAAGGATGTTGACATGACAGCGCAATTGTTGAAGTCCAAACAAGCTGGTGCTCAGGCTGTTTTGACTTACGGTATTGGACCGGAGTTAGCACAAATCGCCAATGGAATGGAAAAGCTTGGCTGGAAAGTGCCAATGATCGGTAGTTGGACGTTGTCAATGGCAAACTTCATCGACAATGCTGGCAAAAATGGAGATGGCACGCTGATGCCGCAAACTTTCATTCAGGACCCGACGACACCAAAACGGAAGGCTTTTATTGACGCTTACGTCAAGACCTACAGCCCGCCGGGTGATCGTATTCCATCGCCAGTGTCTGCGGCGCAAGGGTACGACTCAATATTTCTGCTTGCCGCAGCGATCAAGCAAGCGGGTACGACCGATGGCGTGAAAGTGCGCGAGGCGCTAGAAAATATGAAGGAAAAAGTCGACGGCGTCGTTACTTCTTATAGCAAGCCGTTCACCAAGGACGACCACGAAGCCATCAAAATCGACGTACCTGTTTTTGGTGAAGTTAAAGGTGGGCGAGTCGTTCTAGCGAAGTAATTCGCTACGGCCATAGCGCTCGGCGCTCATGGCTACGTTGTTCATGATTGCCGGTTGCCAGTTCTGGCGCCGGCATCGAGAGTCTATCCCAATACATTTTTGCAATTCGCATAAACGCTAGTGAGGCTGCTGCTTTTCGCTTCGTACCCGGGTGCAGAATCGATCGGAATAGGCTCTTGGCATAACTGAAACCCGCTGCTACGGCGGCTGCAACACAGGTGGAAATAATGGAAATTTTCTTGCAACTCGTTTTCAGCGGTATCGCGTTGGGTATGATCTACGCGGTTATTGCTTTCGGTTACCAGCTGACATTTGCTACATCTGGCACGCTGAATTTCGGTCAGGGCGAGGCGTTAATGCTGGGCGCGTTGGTCGGTTTGAGCCTGGTAGGCAATATTCACGGCGGTCCCTATCTGAATTATTGGTTGATGATCCCGGTGGTGATTGTGTTTGGTGCGATGCAGGGCGTGTTCGTTGAATGGATAGGTGTGCGCCCGGCAATTAAAATTAAATCCGAGTTTGGCTGGATCATGTCGACGATTGCACTTGCCATCATCTTCAAAAATGTCGCTGAAAATATTTGGGGCAAGGACGATCTTCCATTTCCTACTCCCTTGCCTGCAACACCGTTCCAAGTGCTGGGCGCTAATGTACAGCCGATGCAGGTTGTCGTCGTACTGGGTGCGCTGGCAATGATGTTGGCGGTCGAGGTATTCAACCGTAAATCAATTTATGGCAAAGCCGTCGTTGCAACCTCGAATGATCGTGACGCTGCTGGCCTGATGGGCATCAACACAAGCATGGTCATCACTTTCTCGTATGCGTTGTCTTCCGCGACTGCAGCGCTCGCAGGCGTGCTGATTGCTCCACTGACACTGACCGGCGCGACGATGGGTACCGCGTTGGGACTGAAAGCTTTTGCTGTAGCAATTATCGGCGGACTGACCTCGGGCATGGGTGTAATTGTCGGCGGGTTGATTTTGGGCATAGCTGAAACTACTACGGGTTTCTATATTTCAACTGGCTACAAGGAAGTACCTGGACTGGTGCTGCTATTGCTCGTGCTGGCAATTAAACCAGCCGGCCTGTTCGGTAAAGCTACGATTAAGAAAGTATAAGAATGGATAAGAAAACAATCGTTGCTTCCGTTATCGGAATTACCGTGCTGGCGGCATTTCCGCTGGTATTCCACAACCCGTATTACATTCATCTAGCCGAAACCATCCTGATTTACGCGATCCTTTTATTCGGTCTCGATATCGTGGTGGGGTACACCGGGCAGGTATCGCTTGGTCACGCGGCATTGTTTGGTATTGGCTCTTACACCACAGGCGTGTTGTATCTGAAATTCGGCTTGCCAATTTTGGTCGCGGCGCCAGCCAGTATTCTTGTCACTGCCTTGTTTGGTGCGCTGCTGGCGTTGCCTGCCTTGCGAGTAACGGGGCCCTATCTGGCAATGGTTACGCTGGCATTCGGTACCATTGTTCAAATTCTGATCAATGAGATGACGTTTTTAACCGAAGGGCCACTCGGACTGAAATTAGCTAAACCAGACTTCTTTGGATATCAGGTCAATGAGGTCGAATTCTTTTATCTTGTCGCTGCAATGATGGTGCTGTCGCTGATCGTCGTTGACCGAATTCTAAAATCTCATCTGGGACGTGCTTTCCAAGCACTGCGCGATAGCCCGATTGCCTCCGATTGTATGGGTGTCTCCGTCTACCGCTACAAGGTCTATGCGTTTGTGATTAGTGCGGGTTTAGCAGGCTTGGCAGGTAGTTTGTATGCCTATTCAGAAGAGTATATCTCCCCGAATACCTATAATTTCGAGCTAACCATTCTGTTCCTGCTCGCCGTCATTATGGGTGGACGCAAGACCCGCAGCGGGGCTTTGCTGGGGGCGTTAATTGTCGTGATGCTTCCTAGCTTGCTCGCCGATATCCAATTGTTCCGTCAGATTGCTTCAGTGGCCGCCGTTATTGTCGTGCTGGGGTCGGGTTTCATGTTGTTCAGGGGACGCAAGACGGTACGGGAGATAGCCGTACCTGTTGTTGCCACTGTTGGCATGGCGGTATTTTCGTACAAACTCCAAAATATTACTGACTGGCGCTTAACAATCTTCGGATTGATGACTTTGTTTGTCGTGTATTACCTGCAAGACGGCATCATTGGTTTTATGCGCGGCCTGTTTGTCAGAGGCTCTGTTCGTGACGCAAAACACGCTGGTACGCAGGGCGATGAATCGAAAGCATGGGCAGTTGCACCAAGTACGGCAGGCATCGGTACAACCTTGCTTGATGCAAAAAGAATTTTGATGCAATTCGGTGGCTTGAAGGCGCTCAATGAGGTTGATTTAGTGATTGCCAAAGGGACTGTTCATGGCTTGATTGGACCCAATGGGTCAGGCAAGAGCACGATGATGAACGTTCTTACTGGGATCTATAAACCAACCGCGGGTGTCGTTGAGTTCAACGGTGCTGCAATTTCTGGCCAGACCCCTTCTTCAATTGCATTGGGTGGTGTGGCACGGACTTTCCAGAACGTGCAGTTGTTCGGAGAGATGACCTCCACCGAAAACGTACTGGTTGGATTGCACAATACATTTCGAAGTAACATTCTCGATGTGATGTTGAACACCCCACGTTACCGGCGCGAAGATGCACGGGCGCGTGAGCGTGCTGCCGGAATTCTGCAGTTCGCCGGACTTGCGTCACTGGCGGACGAAGAGGCGCGCAACCTACCGTATGGCAAGCAGCGTGTGCTTGAAATAGGCCGTGCGCTTGGTCTGAATCCGCAATTGCTGTTACTCGATGAACCCGCTGCTGGCTTGACGGCGCCTGATATCAAGGAACTTGTAGCGATCATTCGCAAGATCAAGCAACATGGCATCACAATCATCTTGATCGAACACCACATGGACGTTGTGATGTCGATTTCGGATACCGTTACGGTGCTCGATTTTGGTCAGAAAATCGCGGAAGGAGAGCCCTCTGCGGTTCAGGCCGATCCAAAAGTAATCGAAGCTTATCTGGGAGGGAGTGTCAGCGACGACGCACCAGCCACGCCTACTCTTGCAGGGAATTGACATGCTTACTATCTCCAATCTGCACGCAGCCTACGGCAAAGTTGAAGTCCTGCACGGTATTTCACTTGAAGTACCAAAGGGCAAGGTTGTAACGCTGATCGGCTCAAACGGCGCTGGAAAAACCACAACCATGCGAGCTATTTCCGGCATGATCAAACCGAAATCCGGTAGCGTTACGCTCGCTGGGAAAGACGTTACGGGGCTCGAGTCGCACAAGATAGCTCGCGCGGGGTTAGCTCATTCGCCAGAAGGACGACGTGTTTTTTCGACAATGAGCATCACGGATAATTTGCTTCTAGGGGCATTTCCTCGGTACACCGGAGCGCGTCCTCGTGGTGATATCAAAGAGGATTTGGAAAAAGCACTTGAACTTTTTCCGCGGCTAAAAGAGCGTCAGCACCAATTAGCAGGTACGTTGTCTGGTGGTGAACAGCAAATGCTCGCGATGGCACGTGCCGTGATGTTGAACCCAGAAGTAATTCTGCTTGATGAGCCATCGATGGGCTTGGCGCCCATCCTCGTCGAAGAAGTTTTTCGCATTATCTTACGTCTTAAAGAGCGCGGCGTGACAATGCTACTTGTCGAGCAGTTTGCGGCAGCTGCGTTGAATGTGGCAGATTACGGTTACGTGATGGAAAACGGCCATATTTCGGTGCACGGACCTGCTGATAAGCTCAAAAACGACCCTGCTGTACAAGCCGCTTATCTTGGGGGCGGTCAGCAACACTGATGCCTCGGTAACTTAAAAAATAGCCCGCTTCATCCAGGGATTTGCCCGGGAGACGCGGGTTTTTTTACGGTTTTTCTTTTGTAGTGCGCCAGTAGTCAGGCCGCAAGTAAGCTTGCCGTAAAAAGTCGATGAACACTCTGACGCGTAACGGCAGATGGCGTCGCTGTGCAAATACTGCGTAAATATCGCTACCTGGTGCGGCAAATTCGTCGAGCACCGTGACCAGTTGTCCAGATTCGATTTCGCTGCCGACTTCCCACATCGACCTCCAAGACAGCCCCTTTCCCGCGAGGGCCCAATCGTGGAGAACTTCGCCGTCATTACAGGCCATATTGCCGGAGACCTTGATCGTGACATTCTTTCCGTGCTGGCGGAATGTCCAGCCTCGCTGACTGCCATCGCTGCTGATTGCCAGGCAGTTATGCCCTGTTAGTTGGTCCAGGGCCATTGGTGTCCCTTTGTGCTTTAGATAGGATGGAGACGCAACAACCACGCGTTTATTTTCGGCTAGTTTTACGCCAACCATGCTTGAGTCAGTGAGTGCCGCAATGCGGATAGCGACATCGATGCCTTCGCCTAACAGATCAGCTATTCGGTCATTGAGACTGAGCGTCAGACTGACTTCACGATGTTCGGCCAAAAATGAAGGTAATAAATGGGCTACATGTTGGCGACCGAATCCCGCTGGGGCAGATATCGTCAGGTGGCCACTTGCGGCGCGTGCCCCAGCAGAGACTGCCAGTTCGGCTTGTTCAAGCTCGGCCAGGATGCGCTGGCAATCTTCCAGAAAACTGCTGCCTTCCGGTGTGAGCGCAATCTTGCGTGTGGTTCGTTGCAATAACTTGACGCCCAGTCGCTCTTCCAACGCATCAAGGCGTCGGCCTATCATTGCCGGTGCGATGCCTTCGGCTCTAGCTGCGGCGGAAAAACTTCCTTTGGCGATGATCTCGACAAAAGTGGAAAGCTGCTTGAATTGATCCATGGAATCCGTGTGGTAAGTGCGTGCAAATCTGCCGCAGCAACAATGGTAATTCGTTTCATGGACAGAACAAAAAAACGGCATGCCGATTATTCGACATGCCGCTCCGTATGCAAAAAGAAGATCTGTTTGGCTGCAGTTGGTTCTTGCCTTCTTCCTCGATGAAAATGATGCCTTCAATATCCTGTGTGCATCCAATCCCAGTCAAAGTGATAGTTACTATCCATCTTGGTGGGACGGGATGAGGTTAAACCATTCACAGTTAAAGCATTGACAACAGTCCGAGTCGGCAGTCACCCGGCTTAGTCGTCGCGATTCACAAATCCAAGTATATGCAGCAGGCTAGTGAACAGGTTGAATATCGAAATAAACAGTGTCAGCGTCGCCATCACGTAATTGGTTTCACCACCGCGCACAATATTATTGGTTTCGTACAGAATCATGCCTGACATCAGGACTACGAAAGCAGCAGATACAGTCAATGATAGTGCCGGAATTTGCAGGAAGATACCTGCCAGCGATGCTAAAAATGCCACCAGTATGCCGATGGTCAGAAAACCGCCCATCATGGAGAGGTCGCGCTTGGTGACCATTGCATAGGCTGACAGTGCGACAAATATCGAGGCCGTACCGCCGAATGCGAGCATGACAGTTTCGGTGCCGTTAGGCATGCTCAAGTAGCGACTGATGATTGGGCCTAATGTGTAGCCCATGAAACCGGTCAGCGCGAACAGCAAACCGACCCCAAGGGCCTGATCGCGATATTTGGTAATAGCGAACAGCAAGCCGAAGTAACCGACTAACGTGATGATGATTCCCGGGCTTTGCAGGCCGAGCGCGGCCGTAGTACCTGCAGCCACGGCACTGAATGCCAGGCAGGCCGACAATAACATGTACGTGTTGCGAAGTACGCGACGGGCATCGCTATCGATGACATTGCTGACCGACTCGGCATTCGTCGCGTTACGGCCGAAAAGTGAGTTGCGATCGTTCATAGAGTAGTCCTTCCTATGTAAAAAAACTGACGCCGGTAAAAAATTAACCGATTGGTGGAGGATAGACGATTTTCTTTGTTTAAAAAGCGCAGATAATAGAAGGCTAACTTCGATAAAGCAGAATCATGAAAAATACAGGCCTAAATTTTCGACATCTTTACTATTTTTGGGTTGTTGCAAAGGAGGATAGTATTACGCGAGCAGCTGAGCGGCTAGGCGTAGCGATCCAGACCATCAGTACCCAGTTAGGTCTTCTAGAAAAGTCGATTGGTAAATCGTTGTTCGCTCCTCAGGGACGGCGTCTCGTATTGACAGAGGCGGGTCGCATCGCAATGGGTTATGCCGAACAGATTTTCGCGCTTGGCGAGCAAATGGAGGATGCACTGTCCGATCTTGATGTTGGTAGGACAATGCGCCTGACGGTGGGAATTTCTGATTCGTTGCCAAAATTGATTGCCTCACGCCTGCTGGCTGCAGCACTCGCCTTGCCCGATCGGGTCAAGCTAGTGTGCTACGAAGATCGCTTTGAAGCTTTGCTCGGGGAGTTGAAGGTCCATAAGCTTGATGTAGTGTTGACGGATCGCCCGGTACACGCAGGGACTGTTTTGCGCGTATTTAGCCATTTGTTAGGGGAGAGCGAACTGATGCTCTTCGGCTTGCCTGCGCTAGCGGCTCGATACGAACCTGGTTTTCCGGCCAGCCTGCAGGGCGCGCCATTGCTGCTCCCTACACGCAACAATGCGATCCGCGGCCGGATCGATAATTGGCTTGAGACCCATGACCTGCGTGCTGACGTGGTCGGCGAGTTCGACGACAATGCCTTGCTCAATACGTTCGGGCGCAGCGGGTTGGGATTGTTTCCGGCGCCATCTGCACTGGCCAAGGATGTTGCGGCACAGTTCGGTGCGGTACCGGTTGGGGCGTTACGGGGTGTCAAAGAACAATTTTATGCGGTATCTAACGAACGTAAGATCAAGCACCCGGCGGTCGAGGCAATTCTGTCGGCAATTCACGGCGAAGATCTCACTGGCGCTCACAAAGAGATTACATAAGATCGGATGCCGGCTAGTAGCATTTCAACTGCCATCGCTGTGAGGATTAAGCCCATTAAACGCTCGAATGCCAGCATGGCGCGTATGCCTAGTACCTGCTGCATTCGTTCGGCACCGAGCAAGACTGCCAGCCAGACCAGAGCTACTGCTGACAGCGCGGCGACATGCAATACGACATCAGCAGTGGAGTCGGATGAAAACAGTAGTACGGTTGCCAGCGCAGAGGGGCCTGCCAAGGCGGGAATGGCGAGCGGCACTATGAACGGCTCGCTGTTGCTGTCACTATCACCAAGTACGCCTCCCGGTTGCGGGAATACCATCCGCAGTGCGATCAGGAACAGGATTACTCCGCCGCCGATGCGAAGTGCAATCTCGGATAATTGCAACGCATTCAGAAAATGCCTCCCAAAGAACATGAACAGTAGTAGCAGCAGGAAAGCGATAAGGCATTCGCGCACCACCACGCGCCAACGACGTTCGCGTGGCACGACCCTCAAGGCGCTGACGAATAGCGGGACATTTCCGAATGGATCGGTGACTAGCAGCAGCAGGATGAATGCCTGAAAAAAAGTATTGGACATGAAGTAAGTGGAAAAAGAGTCGAATGCGTGGCAGTGCGCGCATGTTACGGTATTACGTCATGCACATAGCATTTCGTCACTATCGAGTGTTATGTCGCATCGACATGCTCGGGCGTACATCGAGTTTGATCGCATCTAAAAAATTCCTGCAGACGTCTTCGCGTCTTCGCGTCGGCGCTCTGGGCGCGATGGTTGTGAGAGGTAATATCGATCGCCGATAATGACCTGACCGACCTGGGCTGGTATTAAGTGTTCGGTATGCGTTCACGTGTGTCATGACCTGTGCCGGTCAACCCTTTATTGAGATCGCGCTGTCGCTACTGACCTCGAGTGATATCAAGGCCTTCGACACACCTGACTACCGTATGGGAACAGGGGTTGCTGGCAAGACCACCTGTTTTGATTTCATTTGCTACCGGCCAGAATTCGTCTCTTGCTCAGTACTTACCAATGAAATCACGCTTGCCGATTTCGATGCCGTTATGACGCAGGATTGCGTAGGCGGTCGTTGCGTGAAAGAAAAATTGTGGCAGTGCGTAATGCAGCAGGTAAGTTTGACCTTTAAATGTCTTGCTGTTCGGGCCTGAGCTGGTCGTGATGTCGCGCTCTTCGCTGCCATTAATCTGTGCAGCTGGTAGTGAACCGATGAAGACGAGTGTTTTGGCAATGCGTGCCTTGAGCTCCGCAAAAGTCTGCTCGGTATCCTCGTATTTTGGCACCTCGACACCGGCCAGGCGAGCGCAACAACCCTTGGCAAAATCCGCGGCAATCAAGACCTGACGTGTCAGCGCGAACATGTCCGGGAACAGCCGCGACTGCAGTAATGCATTCGGATCGATTTTCTTTTCAGTGGCATGGAGCTCGGCTTTATCAAGTAAGTCCGTCAGGCTGTTGAGCATTTGGGTGAACACGGGAACGGAAGCGGCATACATCGACATAGTCATTCTGGTCTCCTATAAAAGTCTGGCGATGATAGCGCAATGCCGCCGCCGGGGTGGCATGCGAAGGGCGCTTCTGCGGTACGATGATCGACCGAAAAGCCATTCCAGAGAGTCTATGCCGAACACCCCGCCGAAAAAAACCTCGCGTCGTTACTTCTTGCTTGGCGCCCTCGGCGTGACTGGGGCGCTGACAGTTGGTTGGGGTCTAATGCCCCCGCGCCAGCGTCAGGACGGTAGCGCGCCGCTGCCAGTCGTCGATGGAGAAATCGCGCTCAATGGATGGATCAAGATCGGTCGGGATGGCATGGTCACGGTCGCCATGCCGCGCAGTGAAATGGGGCAGGGGGTCCATACGGCTCTGCCGATGCTGGTCGCCGAAGAGCTTGACGTGCCACTGACGATGGTGCGCATTATGCAGGCCCCGATCGACAAAATTTACGGCAACGTCACGATGCTGGCCGATGGCCTGCCCTTTCATCCGGACGACAACGGGCTCGTCAAGCGCAGTGCACGATGGCTGACAGCGAAGGTTGCGCGAGAGCTCGGGTTGATGGTTACCGGTGGTTCATCCAGCGTCAAGGATGCGTGGGGGCCAATGCGTGAAGCCGGCGCTACGGCACGGGCGATGCTGGTTGCTGCCGCCGCACAGCAGTGGAAGGTGCCGGTTGTTGAATGCCTCACCGACGCTGGTGCGGTCAGGCATCCTGATGGCAGGCGTGCCAGTTATGGTGAGTTGGTCGCCGCAGCAGTTCATAGCAATCCCGGAACGATTTCGCTGCGGTCGCCAGCGCAATTCAAACTGATCGGCACGTCGCAGTCCAGACGCGACTCCGCCGTCAAGGTCGATGGTAGTGCCCTGTTCGGACTCGATGTACGACCACCCGGCATGGTCTACGCCGCGGTACGGATGTCCCCGACCATCGGCGGCAGCGTTGGTCAGTTCTTCGATAGCGAGGTCAGAGCATTGCCGGGTGTGCTGCAAGTGGTCGATTTTTCTGCTGCAGCTGGGGGTGTGGCAGGCGTTGCGGTGATTGCCAAATCATTCTGGCAGGCGCAACTCGCGGTCACGGCATTGCCACTGGATTGGGTTGCTGGCCCGAATGCGACACTAAATACTGTCGACGTGTTTGCTGACCTCGCCGCCAAGCTCGATAAGGAGCCGGGATATGTCTATCGTGCCACCGGGGACATGGCACTGGCCGAAAAGGCAGTCAAAAGCTTGCAGGTCGAGTACCGCGCTCCGTTTCTGGCGCACGCAGCGATGGAGCCAATCAACTGTACCGCTCAGGTTCGTGATGGCAGGGTCACGCTGTGGGCTTCGACACAGGTCCCGAGCATCGCCCTGGCCGTCGCTGCCCGGATTGCAGGTGTTGATAAAGAGCAGGTCACCGTGCATGTCACTTATCTGGGTGGAGGCTTCGGTCGCCGGCTCGAAATTGACATGGTGGCGCAGGCAGTGGCAATTGCTTTGGCAGCGGCCGGCGCACCGGTACAAGTGATCTGGTCGCGTGAAGAAGACACGAGGCACGATATGTATCGGCCGGCGGCATTGGCGCGGTTTTCCGCCGCGCTCGACAGTAGTGGTCAGGTGATTGGTTATGACTGCAAGTCGGCATCGGGTTCGATCACGCATCAAGTACTCAAACGGTCTTTTGGGTTGCCTTCCGGTGGCCCTGACAAGACCACAGTCGAGGGCGAATTTGATTTGCCTTACGAGTTTCCGAACCAGCGTATTGCCCACGTGATTGCACCGACGCCGGTGCCAATCGGATACTGGCGTTCGGTGGGGCATTCGCATAATGCTTTTTTTACCGAGAGCTTTATTGATGAGATGGCACTGGCTGCCGGCAAGGATGAAGTCGTGTTCCGGCGCGAGCTGTTAAAAAACCATCCGCGTCATCTGGCCGTGCTCGATGCGGCGCTTGCCAAAGCCGGTCGTGCTCCGGCCGGGCATGCTCATGGCGTGGCGCTACATCAATCATTCGGCAGTATCGTTGCCGAAGTGGCCGAGGTCTCGATCAGAGCGCGCACTATCCATGTGCATCGGGTGGTCTGTGCCGTCGATTGCGGTATCGCCGTCAATCCGAATCTGATTGCCCAGCAAATGGAATCGGCTGTGATTTTTGGCCTCAGCGCAGCACTGTTCGGAGAAATCACGTTACATGACGGTCAGGTGCAGGAGGACAACTTCAGCAATTATCCGGTTGTCCGGATGCATCAGGCACCGGTCGTGGAAACGGTGATTATTGCTAGTGTCGAGCCACCGGAAGGTATCGGCGAGCCCGGCTTGCCGCCGATTGCGCCGGCGGTGGCGAACGCGATTTTTAAACTGACGGGTACCCGTTTGCGTAGCTTGCCATTGCAGTTGGTCTGATCACCCGGCAGCGTCATCGAGCCGACGCTGCAAATGGAAACGCTGTTGCTGCGCATGGCTGGTAGCGATATTGGCGAGTTCATCGCCTGACAGGGCTGCTTGCGCTTGCACCAGTCGGTCGGCCAATTGCAGGCCGGGCTGGACACTGCCAAAAAAAGCGACATGCGCGTTGCGCTGCACGAGCAATGTCGGGAAATTGTCGACTTCGATATCGCCTAGCAAATCAGCCTGATCTTCGATATCTATCCACACGAAGTGTTTGTCAGGATGGCGCAGTGCCAGTTCGTCGAACTGCGGGCGGTAGTCGCGGCAAACATCGCACCACGCGGCGCACAGGCAGGCGACGAGCAAGTCGTCGCCGCGCAGCCATTGCTGCAATTGGGGGAGGGTGTCGGCGTTCAAGGTCAAGGTTGTCATGGAGCGCAGGGCGGATAACAAAAACGATATCGTAATGCATGTCGGGACTTTGGCACCAGCAGGACTGGCCGAACCAGACATTTGAGCGATTCATCTGATCCGCCCGTCGCGCGCGGTAAAATACGCTCCATGCCCACCATTCTCGCCATCGATACTTCTTCCGAGTCCGCCACCGTCGCCTTGCTATGCGGTTCTACCGTTTTGAGCAGACTGGCCAGCGGTCCACAAACACACTCTCAAACCCTGTTGCCAATGGTGCAGCAAGTATTGCAGGAAGCCGGGCTTGGACTGGCCGATTGCGCAGCGATTGCGTTTGGCGCCGGTCCCGGTTCCTTCACTGGTGTACGCACCGCTTGCGGTGTAGCGCAAGGTCTGGCTTTCGGTGCTGATCTTCCGGTCGTCGCGATCAATACACTTGAAGCGATGGCGCTAGCCTGCCATGAGCGTACCGGTGCCAGTGATGTACTGGCCTTGCTGGATGCCAGGATGGGCGAAGTCTACTGGGCGCAATACCGTTTCACGCCGACGCGCGAGATCATCACCGCGCCTTGTCTGTCTGCGCCCGATGGCGTCTTGCCGGTCGGTGCCGTCATCGCTTGCGGCAACGGCTTGTCCGCTTATGCCACCCAATTCGCCGGCCAGCCATTGATGCAGGATGCCTGTCCAGACGTGATGCCGCATGCGACGCAGGTCGCAACGCTGGCGCGGTTGGCATTAGCCGCCGGGTCGCAGGTGGCGGCCCGCGATGCGCGACCCATTTATTTGCGCAATAAAATTGCGTTGACCACCGCAGAGCGCCTATTAAAAAGTCAGCAGGCGGCGGTATGAGTCTGGCAAGTCATCCGCAACGAGTACTGCATCTGGATCCATCGCTGCAGTTTCAGCGAATGACCGAGCAGGATCTGGACGATGTTGTGGCAATCGAAGGCACGGTGTATCCGCACCCGTGGTCGCGCGGCAATTTTGTTGATTCAATTCGTAGTGATTACCAGGCGTGGGTGCTGCGTGACGGGCAAGGTGTGTTGCTCGGATACTTCCTCATGATGCTGGCGGTTGATGAAGTCCATTTGCTCAATATATCGGTGCGCGGTGATTTGCATGGCTGCGGCCTTGGCCGTTATCAGTTACAGAAAATTGTTGCGTTGGCACAGCAGGAAGGGATGCAATCGGTACTGCTGGAAGTGCGACCATCGAATTTACGCGCGCTGGCGGTCTACGAGCGTTACGGCTTCGTGCGGATCGGATGTCGCAAAAACTATTATCCCGCCGATGCTGGCGCTCGCGAGGACGCGATCGTGATGCGATTGATGTCATGACGTACCCAAGCGCAGGTGCGGGGCGACGCGCCAGATTTTTGCAAGCATTGGGTATCGGTCCGGTCTGGGTACCCAGGCATGCGGTGGTAACTGATCGCGCCGCATCGGAGGTGCCTGCAATGACTGCTGCGGAGATCCCAGTCCCAGTCGAACCGCCGATCGCGCTGGTTGTAGCGCCCATCATGACGAAGCAGGAAAAAATGGCTTCGGCTTGGGACGATGCGCCAAACCCTATTCGCACGCTCGTTGCGAATACATCTGCTAGCCATGTCCTTGTTGCTCCTACCGATGACGGCATTGCCGCCATCGCCAGCATGTCGTGGCAGGAACTCGGTGCGGCAGTCGCCAACTGTACGCGTTGTCCGCTTTGCAAAAATCGCAAGCAGGCCGTGCTCGGGACGGGTGATCAGAAATCTGGCTGGTTGTTCGTCGGCGAAGGTCCGGGTCGCGTTGAGGACGAGCAAGGCGAGCCATTCGTCGGTCCGGCGGGCAAACTGCTGGACAGTATGTTGCTGGCACTTGAGTTGCGCCGTGGGGAAAATAATTATCTGGCCAATGCGGTCAAATGTCGGGCGGTGGATGCCGACGGCAAGGACCGCGCGCCCAACGCCGAGGAACGCGCCGCGTGCCGTCCCTATCTGGAGCGTCAGGTTGCGTTGCTCAAGCCCGCTGTCATCGTTGCACTTGGCAAGGTAGCTGCTTTGTCGCTGCTCGGTGGCGATCCGAAAATCGCCGTTGCCGCTTTGCGGGAACACCCCCACCGCTATGGCAGCATTCCTGTCGTCGTGACCTATCATCCTGCCTACCTGTTGCGCAAGCCGCTGGACAAGGCCAAATCGTGGCGTGACCTGTGCATGGCTGCGCGGGCCTATGCCAATGACGGAAAACTTGCAGTCTGAATTTTTTCAAGCCGACTTTCATGCACGCTGGAAGGGCTTGCAGGACCCTCACGTGCGCGCATTGGCTTGGCTACTTGCGGCACCCGATCTGCTCGATCCAGCTTCTGCCCAATGGCAAGGCAAAATTGCCACGCTGACGCCGGCCGTTGATCTTGATGCGTGGCTGGCCGCGCTCGATCGCAGGCCCGAAAATCTGCATGCGTTTCTTGCACTCCGTCCTTATGAGCGACTCGGTCGGTATGCCGAAAAGCTGCTGGCGTTTTATTTTTTTCGGCAAGGCATGCTGATAGCGCATGGCGTGCAAGTACAGGCCGGAAAAAATCAGACACTCGGTGAGTTCGACTTCTTACTGCAGAATGCAGGTCAGTTCGAGCACTGGGAGTTCGCGACCAAACTGTATTTGCTGGAGGGAAGTTCCGATGGTGACTACTTTGTCGGGCCTAATCTGGCCGACACGCTGGGAACAAAAATGCGCAAGATCCTCGAGCGCCAACTCGCGCTTGGCCAGCATCCGGATGCCCAGATGCATTTGCCTGCGCCAATAGAGCGGGCCTGTGCATTGATCAAGGGCTGGCTGTTTTATCACGGTAACGATCAGGCGTCGCTGGCGCTCGGTGTGGCGTCGGATCATTGCCGTGGCTTCTGGTGTGCTCAGGCCGATGCGAGCGAGCTCGACGCAGAATGTTTTGTATTGCTGCCGCGATTGTTATGGCTGGCGCCACTGCAAGTCGGCGTGGAGCAGACCTTGGACAAGTCCGCCATGGTTGCCGCGTTGGAGGCACACTTTGCGCAGAATGCGATGCCTGTGCTGGTCTCGCTGTTGCGCGCTGTTGATGGGATTGCACGGGAAACTGCCCGTGGCTTCATTGTGCCGGACGATTGGCGCGAGCGTGCCGGGCAGCGTGCTCAACGCGCCTTCATCGCCAGTCACAGTCGCTGTTAGTGCTTGTGCTCGCCGATGAGCGCCAGTGAGTCGAATTCCTGTTGGTTGCGTTTGTGTTTGCGCATCACCACTAGCATCATGCAGGAGACGAAAAAGCCAAACATGAAGATAACAATATTCACGTTCAGATTCATTTTGATCATGATCGCGTACAGCACCAGCATGCCCAGTACCGACAGATTTTCATTGAAATTTTGAACCGCGATCGAGTGACCTGCGCTCATCAGAACGTGACCACGATGCTGTAGCAGCGCGTTCATCGGTACCACGAAGTATCCTGACAGCGCGCCGATCAGGATCAGCAGCGGATAGGCAACCCATACTGTTGTCACCATCGTCATGCAGATCACCACCAATCCCATCGCCACGCCCAGCGGCATCACTGACAAGGATTTTTTCAGCGGCACGAAGCGGGCTGCCGCGACGGCACCGACTGCCACACCAACGGCCACTACGCCTTGCAGTATCGCTGCACGGTCGAGTGGAATATGCAGGGATTTTTCGGCCCATTTCAGGACGATGAATTGCAATGTTGCACCGGCACCCCAAAACAACGTGGTCACACTCAGTGAAATCTGGCCCAGCTTGTCTTTCCAGAGTGTCCTGTTGCATTGCGCAAAGTCACTGATCAGGCGTAACGGGTTGCGCTCCTGATGTGCGTAACGCGCACCGGTATCGGGAATCTTCAGGTTGAATGCCGCAGCCAGGAGGTACGAGAGCGCGATGACCGACAAGGCGGCCTCGATGGGCGTATCCACGCCGGTGTCAATCAGTGGCATATCAAATTGCAACAGCGTGGCGGCGATGGTGGGATTGACTAGCGATCCGCCAAGCACCGTACCGAAAATGATGGATGCAATGGTCAGGCCTTCGATCCATCCGTTGGCAGCCACGAGTTTTTCAGCAGGCAGCAGTTCAGTCAAGATGCCATATTTGGCTGGCGAATACGCTGCCGCGCCCAAGCCGACTACTGCATAGGACAGCAGCGGATGAACGTGTAGAAACATCAGGCCGCAGCCGACAACCTTGACGAGGTTGGTGATGAACATCACTCGCCCTTTGGGCAACGCATCGGCGAATGCTCCGACAAAAGCGGCCAGCAAAATATAGGACAATGCGAAGAAAAGCTTCAGCAGTGGTGTCATCCATTGCGGGGAATGCATTTCCGTGAGGAGTGCTATCGCTGCGATGAGTAACGCGTTGTCGGCCAGCGAAGAAAAAAACTGCGCTGCCATGATGGTGTAAAAACCGCGATTCATACGCATGCTGGGGTTGCTATGGTGGTGAGGTCGGATTGCTTTATACCATGAAAATATCTGGTAACTCTGAATTTGCAGCAGTGTTCGGAAGTGGTGCTCCGGTAAAATGAACCAAGTTTATTAAACCGCTATTAAAGCTTCTTTATTCGACTATTTCTCTTACTTTTTATCGGACATATGCCTAGACCACTTGTCGTCATTATTGATATTTCCGCATTGCAGCAAAATCTGGCTGAAGCACGGCGGCGCATGCCTGCCGCGACGACCTGGGCAGTGGTCAAGGCGAATGCTTATGGTCATGGTCTGGAGCGTGGCATGCGGGCGTTTGGAGCGGCTGACGGACTGGCACTGATCGAGCCTGAGGCCGCAGTCACCTTGCGCGAACTTGGCTGGCGCAAGCCCATCTTGCTACTCGAGGGCTGTTTTGATCTGAGCGATTTCAGACTTGCGGCGCAACATAAAATCGAGGTGACCATCCATTGTCCGCAACAAATCGGTTGGCTCGAGCAAACCCGCTTCGAGGTCCCTGTCAATGTCCACTTGAAAATGAACAGCGGCATGAATCGGCTCGGCTTCATGCCGCAGGATTTTGCTGCGGCCTTCAAGCGTCTGCGTGCCAATCCTCAGGTGGGGACCATTGCCTTGATGACGCATTTCGCCAATGCCGATGCGGCTGATAATCCAGGTCTGCCGCTGGCAGAGCAAGTACGTCGATTTGAGCTCGGTAGCGCTGGGCTGGATGCGCCATGGAATATTTCAAATTCCGCCGCCACGCTGTTGCATGCCGACATGCGCAGTCACCAGGTTCGCCCCGGCATCATGCTCTACGGAGGTAGTCCTGGTGCCCACAAGACGACGCCGGCCAACGCATTTGGCTTGCGCTCGGCGATGACGCTGCAGAGCGAACTAATCGGCATTCAGCAAATTCATCCCGGCGATGCCGTTGGCTACGGTAGCCGGTTCATCACGGAGATACCGATGACCATTGGTGTGGTGGCCTGTGGTTATGCGGATGGCTATCCGCGCCATGCACCAAGTGGTACCCCGGTGCTGGTCGACGGAGTGCGCACCCGGTTGGTCGGGAATATCTCGATGGACATGTTGACGGTCGATTTAACCCCCATTCCCACTGCGCATCATGGTAGTTGCGTCACGCTGTGGGGCGACGGTTTGCCGATTGACGAGGTGGCGGAGGCGGCCGGTACCATCGGCTATGAATTGATGTGCGCCATCGCGCCACGCGTACGCGTCACGGAACGATAAAATTTTTTTAATACAGGTCCCATGGCAAAAGTAAAAACAAATTTCACTTGCAGCGAATGCGGTGGTGTCAGCAACAAGTGGACGGGGCAGTGTCCGTCCTGCGGCCAATGGAATACGCTCGTCGAAACCCAGATCGAAAGTGCTGGTATCAATCGGTTGTCTCAGCAGGCTGCACCGGTCAGTCTGGCGCAGACCGCGCCGGTGCTCTCGCTGGCTGACATCGAAGCGGTCGAGGTGCCGCGCTTTGGAACGGGCATCGAAGAATTTGATCGGGTACTCGGCGGCGGTCTGGTGCCGGGCGGCGTTGTGCTCATTGGTGGCGATCCGGGAATCGGCAAATCAACGTTGCTGTTGCAGGCATTAGCGAATTTATCGCGCAGCAAGAAAGTGTTGTACGTCAGTGGCGAGGAATCGGGCGCACAGATTGCATTACGGGCCAAACGATTGGCAGTTGACGCCAAGGATCTGCAGTTGCAAGCAGAAATCCAACTCGAAAAAATCCTTTACACGCTGGCCGAACACAAGCCCGACGTGGCCGTGATCGATTCGATCCAGACCGTGTATTCGGACGCACTCAGTTCTGCACCTGGTTCAGTGGCACAGGTGCGCGAATGCGCTGCCCAGCTCACCCGTACCGCCAAGCAGACCGGTGTGACCATCATCATGGTCGGTCATGTCACCAAGGAAGGTGCGCTGGCTGGACCGCGTGTGCTTGAACACATTGTTGATACGGTGCTGTATTTCGAAGGCGATACCCATTCAAGTTTCCGGTTAGTGCGTGCGGTGAAAAACCGTTTTGGCGCAGTCAATGAACTCGGCGTGTTTGCGATGACGGAAAAAGGCTTGAAAGGAGTCTCGAATCCGTCGGCGCTGTTTTTGTCGCAGCACGATAACCAGGTGCCAGGTTCCTGCGTGATGGTGACGCAGGAAGGAACTCGGCCTTTGCTGGTTGAGATTCAGGCGCTCGTCGATACATCGCATGCGCCAAATGCACGGCGCCTGTCGGTCGGTCTCGACCAGAACCGATTGGCAATGCTACTGGCAGTGCTGCACCGGCATGCCGGCGTGGCGGCATTTGACCAGGATGTCTTCATCAACGCCGTTGGTGGAGTGAAAATTACCGAGCCGGCCGCGGATCTGGCAGTGATGCTGGCTATTCAATCTTCGCTGCGCAACAAGCCCTTGCCGCGTGGCCTGGTGGTGTTCGGTGAAGTCGGCTTAGCAGGCGAAATCCGCCCGGCACCGCGTGGGCAGGAACGCTTGCGGGAGGCAGCAAAGTTGGGATTTTCGATAGCGATGATTCCCAAGGCAAATGCGCCGAAAGGCAAAGTAGAAGGTTTGACCATCATTGCCGTCGAGCGCATCGATGAAGCACTCGAGAAAATCCGCGATGCGGCGCTGTAATTATTTTAATTAGTCATTCGGACCATCGAAGGCACCTGCTCTGTTTCGCTCTGATTAATGATGATCGCTTTCACCGGCGCAGGTCACTGTGAGTTCACGCACATCGCCTGCAGTGACTTGCCAACTATGATCGGCTTGACTGCTGATCCTGCCTTTACCCCGAGTAATCTGCGGTTTTTGGCAGAGCGCCACCGGGATGCGCCACGCCATTTGTACCAGTGAGGAGTCGTGGCTGGCTTTCAGTTCCAGTTTGCCGGCTTGATTGCCCAGTTTCCACCGCACGTTTTCGCGCCGACTCATGAACCGCGCTACATCGGTCATCGTGCGCCACTTGAATTGGTGTTGTTGCTGAAGCGACTTGGCGGTGTCGAGCAGGGCGTGCATGGAGTCGGCGTAATACGGAACGCCGATTGGATGACAGTAAATTTGGCGGATGGTTTGGTTGGTTGCTACAAAGTTGGTAAGCGCAACGAGCCAATTGGTCATCGGTCCGGCAGGCTGTTTTGCGAACATCGCTTCTTCGAATGACGCAATACGGCCGAATGGCGTGATCGGGATTGACCAAGTGCGTTTGTCGATCAATGTATTGTTCTGGAACATGCGTGTCGGGCCCATGCCCAGATTGGAGGTGGTGTAGTAGGTTTCGATACCATGTCGTCCGATCCATTCGGTAACCCAGCGCGGATGATTACCGATTGGTGCCGAATATTCGGTAATGGGCTGACCGGTGACTTTGTGCATCGCATCGTTGTTATAGACGAGATATTTTTCATATTCGTTGCTATTGGTATCGTTGATTCGTGAGCCGAAATAGTTGTGAATCCAACCGCCGTGATCACCAATGGCATTGCCGTTTGCTTGCAAATAACGTATCCACTGCTGGGTTGTCTTGTTGTGAACGACGTCCATACCCAAGCCGTCGCCGAATTGGTTGACGTCAGGGCCTGCTGTGAAATGAATCGAGTACGGACCTTGATCAAAAACGCCCATTTTTTGGAGTGTGGCGAGACTCTTGATCGCGGAACCGTTATCGACGTGGATATTCAGGATCAACCCGCCAATGCCGTCCGGCGCGGACAGCAGGCGCGGCAGGCCGACAAACGTATCGGAGAAATAACGCAGGAATGAGTGCATCAGCAAGCCATCCGTGCTGTTCTTGAGTAAACCCAGTGGCAGGTTGATGAACAGCGTTTCGCCCTTGCCTAGCCGATGCCTGGCAGCGACCACTTGCGCTTCGGGTGTCAGCATCATTACCTCGGTATCCGGAGCGACGGTGCCGGTCTGGAACAAGGGATATTTCAGTTCGTTATAACCGTAGGTGGTCATCCAATAATCGTAGGTCTGGTTGTTCAAAGAGATCGCCTTTGCGACTTCGGTTCGTCCAGGAGGGATGCCGATGCGTGATATGGATTCTCTGGTGCCAATCACTGGACTGGCGCGCACAACAGCTTTGCCGAATTTTTCATACATGGCGTATTCAACGCCGGCAACGTCGGACAGGGGAGCGCTGGCAGGGGCATATGCGCCGTTGAGGTCATAGGTCACGGCATCGAAGACCAGCATTAATTTGCCGCCTTGCCGAACATAATCCCGCAAGGTATCCGTCAGGTACGTGGAGGCGCGTCGATGGAGTTTGTCTGGTACGACAATGCCTGCATAGGATTTCTGGTCGGATGGCCTGACACGCAGGAACTGGCTGGCGGTGACGACTTCGAGCTTGATACCTTCCTCTAACGCCGCCTGCAGCCATATTTTCTCGGCATCGGTATCGGTACCGTCGGCTACCAGTAGCGCCAAAGTGCGTTTTTGATCGAAGGCTGGCCAGACGGCGTAGGCGAGTGTGCCGCTGGCGATGACTGCAATCGCTAGCAATAGCCAGCCATTTTTAATGATTTTCAAACGTAATCCCTCGTATTAAAAAAGTTGACTGATGGACGGGGCGCAGTGCACATCCGTATGTGAAGCACGGCAAGGTGATGAAATGATCCGATGCTTAACTCGGATCCAATGGTCGACACGAGATTGCCGCTTCACGGAAAAGATCAGAGCGATATTTGGTACCGGTCCGACTATAAGTACGGTGGCTTGAACGCAGCTTGCACACACTCATGCCAAGCGATTCATCCCGTTAAATTTTTCAGTATCTTGCTGTGACCGTGCGCTATCCCGTGACTCTCTCCGGTACCAAGCTGATTGCCCAGGAGTACAGGGCAACAAACAGCAGCATGTCGAAGACGGCTCCAAAGCAGATGTACAGAACGGGCATGTAAAGCAGTGACATCTTGTAGAGAATCAGCGTGTGCAAGACGACCTTATGCGGAATCATCAGGATGAAGTAACTAAGCATGAATACCGTGTTTGCAATTTTGAGGGTTAGGCTCACGTCGAGCAGGTAATAGCCAATCGCCAGCATCACTGGAATTGCCAGCATCAATACGCTGCCCATGCTGATGATGTCGCGCATGTGATCCGGGAGCGAGTAAGGAAATTGTGATGGCGCATACCAGAAAAATAATAAGGCTAACGCTTGCACAACGCAGACGATGCGCAGCAAGTACTGCAGCGGTAGCCTGTCCTTGCTCATGTTTGAGGTCAACGCAAACACGACGAAGGTGGCCAGTGCAGAGCCGAGTTTGGTGGTGAAACTCGGCATGTAAGAGGCATTGGCCGCGCCTATCCATCCAAAATGTAAGGTGCTCATTGCGCCTGTTTGTTGTCTGGCCTGTAACGGGATGTCCAGACGTGTCAGCCAGAATTGTATGCAGTCGTTCCAGAAACTGAGAATCAATGGTTCGCCAATGAGCAGCCAGGAACAAAAAAGCGCGGGTAGCAAGAGTACTTGCACAATCACGAACGGACCAGCAGTCAATCGGCGCATTGCCCGATGCTGACCTACGCTCGCGTGGTGCTGTCGGGCTATCTGTATTGTCTGTGTTGCGGATTCGATGGCGGCATTGCGGAGTTGTCTGGGTGCTATAAGATTTTCCTCTTGATTTTGCATGGTGCTCAATCGAAATGTCGTGACAGGCCGATATCAACGCCGCTGCGTTCATAGGTCGGATTGCGGTAGTGGTTAATGCTGACGCTGGTACCCCAGTGCTGGTTGATCCTGTAGCGCCATGCGAGACTGGCCTCCTGGCTGTTGAAGTTCACGAGACTGGTATCCGGAGTGAGAGGTAGATACCCTTCGCTACCCCAGGCCATCCGGGCTGACAATGCGTTGCGTGGGTCGGGGTTATAGCTGGCAGCGACAAATTGTTGCCGCGTCATGACCCCGCCGGGACTGCTGCGGTTGAAGCGGATTCCTGCTTCAAGTATGAGTGGCTGCGCGAAGTACCAGGCGGCACCGAGGCTGAGGCTGAGATCCACATGGCCATCGGGGGCGTCGTAATAGCCGACCCCGAGCGAACTGATGAAGTTTTTTTCGGCTAGCCATTTTTGGTAAAGGAATCCATCCAGACGGTAGCGCGGCAAATAGAACGCACCATCGCCAATACCGACCGATAGGCTGGCAAACCGCCTGTCGTCGAGGGTGACGGTATCGGTCAGGCCGACGAACGTGCCGCTGGTGTCGTATTCGTTTTTGCTCGAGAGCTCTCCTTGCAGCACATGGTTATCCTGTTCCACTAAGCCGCGAACAGTCAGGTGGTGCCAGGCTGAATAGGGTCCCGTCAGGTGCTGGGTTCCGGTTGTTACTTCGAGCGAGCGTAATGCGGGTCGCAATAGCACGTCAGGTGGCGCTGTCTGGCTCGCGTCGGCATTCCCGGTCATTACCGCCAGTCCACTCAGAGCGTGTGCAAGTACAAGACAACCGAGAGGATGTTTAGCAGGCAATTTCGGCTCCGTAAGAAGCTGTTGGTGCCAGAATCGCAGCGATCCGTTGCGCCGCATTGCCGTCGCCGAATGGGCTACGACTGAGCTGCATCAGCCGGTAGGCACTCTTGTCTTCAAGCAGACGTTTCGCCTGTCGGCAGATTTCGGCGACATAAGTGCCGACCAGCACGGCGCCGCCTGCTTCGACAAGCTCCTGACGCTCGGTGCTCGTACGGGCGATCAGGACGGGTTTTGCAAGTGCCGATGCTTCCTCCTGAATGCCGCCGGAGTCGGTCAATGTGAAATGACAGCGTATCAGCAAATCGATCAACGCCGGATAGTCGAGCGGATCGGTTAAGCAGATGCGGTCTCTGACGCAGGACGGTAGTGCCAAGATTTCGCGCTCGACATCACTGCGCACGGTTGGGTTTGGATGGACTGGCCACAGCACAACGACGCCATCATGTTGGGTGACGATGGCGCCGGCAGCTTGCGCAATCTGGCGTATTGGTGCGCCCCAGTTTTCGCGACGGTGCGCCGTGATCAGGATCAGACGGTCCTCGCGATGCTGGCGCAAGAAGGTGCGGGCGTTCTCCGGGAGGGCCGGGTTGTTTTCGCAGGAGGCGTTTTGCAGGCGGTCGCGGGTCCACAGTGCTGCATCGATGACGGTATTACCAACCATGAAAATGGACTCGCTGGCGATATTTTCGCGGCGTAGGTTCGCGCGTGCTTGTTCGGTTGGCGGGAAATGCCAACGAGCGAGCCGACCGATTAGTTCGCGATTTTTTTCTTCTGGAAAGGGGTCGCGCTGATGCGTCCGCAAACCGGCTTCGACATGAGCGACCGGGATGTCGTCGTAATAGCCGGTCAATGCACCGACGAATGCAGAACTAGTATCGCCCTGCACCAGAATGACATCGGGTTTCAGTGATCGTACTGCGGCTGCGAGGCCGTCTGTGAGTGCTGACGTCAGGTGAGCCAGCGCTGGCGACTTGCGCTTCAAGTCGATGACGATGTCTGGTGGCATGTCGAAGAACCGGTAGAGTTCGTGGGCAACGGCCTCATGCTGACCGGTATGAATAATTTGTACACGCTGTCCGCGCGCTTGAAGCGCCTTGTAGACGGGGGCCATTTTGATGATCTCTGGACGGGTCCCTAGGCAAGTAAGAAAAGTCTTTTTTTGCATGAGTAAAAAGAATGCTTTTGTTTTGGTTGTAATGGAAAGTCGATACCCGAATACCCGGACTTCACCAGCCTCCATGCGTGACCGCGTGACGCGTGAAGCCAAGTTGCAAAGGTAATGTCGGAGGATGACTTGCGAGTAGCGGGACGAGTTTTTTTGGTCCTGCGCTTTTATAACATTGGGGTTTTTTGCTCTATTTGATAAAAATCATCTTGACTCTCTGTCCATTGAAAGCGGGCACACAAAGTTTGCGCCGCGTCTTTAATTCAGGGGGCGGTCATCAATTGCATGTCCTATTTGCAGTGGCAGGTTTGAGTCCTTTGCTTTGAAGAATCTGTGCAACGACTTCATCAGTGACGGTCCAGTGACCGGTTCGCTGATAGGGCAGTGCTTCGCGCAGCCAGCATTGCGCCGAGGTCTTGTCGTTCTGTTTCATGGCAACGTAGGCGATTAATCCCCAGGCGTAGTCATGGCTGACCTGCTTGAGCCAGAGCGCGCGGTGCTGTTTCATCCATGTACGGTAATAGCTGCCGGCATCGGTGGGCAACAACGGAAAATCAACGAGCAGGGGGAAAATTTGGGCGACATGATCCGGATAAAATGCTGCCGTGGCAGTCTTCTGTTCGGGTTGGGTTGACACCAGAAAACGTCGTGATTGTGCATCCCAGAAGGTATTGCTGATCGCTTGGGCGAATTTTTTCGCACTCTGATTTGCTCCTGGTCCTACTCGTGTTGACTGGTAGGACCATACTTCCAGGTTGTCCATAAATAACCCATGCTGGAAGGTTGGCGACACCAAATAGACGCCGCGTCTTTTATCGATCAGGGTCTCTAGCGTTTTGGTGGCGGCATCGTGACTTTTGCGCAAGATCGGCTGGGAGACAAGTTGTGCAGGCATCGTTTCGAGGAGTTTGAGCCACATCGCGAGCAATGCGTCATCTGCATCTGCCTCCCGGCAACCGAGCCAGATAGGTCCTGTGCGGCAGAAGCGATCAAAGCTGCCGTCAAGACGTTGGCGAGCAGTCAGCCAGGTGATCCATCTCGACGCATAGGCAGAAATGTCGAAACCATTTTCCTGAGCCAGCAGTAGCGCCTGTAAGGTGAAATACGGATCGATGACATTGCCGGTTTCGAGGATCATGATGGCGCCCGAATCGTCCGCAAATCCTCTCAGATTTAGTACTGGCGCTGCGGGTAATGCGACAGGAAATACCAGTAAAAGCCACGTGAGCGCAGACTTTCGCCATCGTCGTATCAAGGCTCCCATACAACCCCGGCTTTTCTTGCCCAGATGGTTCCGTGCACGATCGCACCGGATTGCGCGATGAGGTTGTCTGCGCTGATAGTGGTCGGTGCATCAATGCGGCCTATCTTTGCTCCGCTGCCCAGAACGATGTCGGTTTCGGAGATGAGAGGTCCCGCCACGCTGACATGATCGTGCAACTCGATGTGGTCTTCGCAGATCAGCGAGCCGGTGATCTGTGCGAATCGGCCGACTTGCACCGCGTTGCGCGCCTTGACATTGCCGTCGACGATGGTGTGATGGCCTATCGTCAGGTTTCCCGTGACGATTAACGATCCTGTGTAGATGGTGCCATCGGCCAGTCGGCAGTCTCCTTTGACTAGTGTCAGTGCGTCGGTACGACGGATTGCGCCTGGTAAGTCATTGAGGCTTGCTGGCAAATGATTTGCAAGTTTTGGGGTGATCCTGATTTCTGTCGTCCTCAGTCCCAGATGGATCACTGGAGCACTGAGTCTTTCGAAGCAGCAGCGGTTGGCAAGTTCAATGCTGACGACCGAAGACAGGCGACGTAGACTGACACACCCTTTGCCCAGTCTGATCGGTCCATCGGCATGGCCCCACTCAAGGATTTCGCCGTTGGCACCCAGTCGTAGCATTCCGTGCGTCAGGACGCTGGTTAGGCTGCTATTGATGCCACAGTCGAAGTCGCCGTGCAGGTAGAGCGGACGGTTGCAGCGGACCGGTGTATCAGAGCAGACAGCATCAAGCCCGATCAGTGGTCGCGTGCCATCCATCCATTTCATCTGCTCCGGCGGACCATCGACGTAGTCAAATTTGCTTTCGCTGCGCTCGGCGGCGATATCGGTGAGTGCGTCATTGCGAAACTGACGTGTGAAATAGTCGATTTCACTGGCGTACTCGAGTGATATTGGTAGCGGCGAACAGTCCTTGGGCACACGCCATTCGCTCACTGCGGGTATGAACGGCAGTGTCAGTATGGCAAGGCACAGGACGCAGAACAGGTATAGGGCAAAGGTTGAATTCATGATCAGGGTATCGGTGGTTGGCGATAGCGCACGGTTTTATCCCATACCATGTCTCGTTTGAAGAGCCAGTCGACAAACAGACTCCAGGTGGCGTGGGATATCGCAACCAAGCTGATGAAAAAACACAGCAGATTGAACGGCAGCAGGCGCAGTCGTTGGCGATTGCCATCGAGCAATACCGCGATGGCAATCTCGAAAAAAGCAGCGAAATTACCTAGTGTGCTGAAGGCCATCAGGGTAAAAGCGGGGAGGAGCCGATTTAGTAGCGAACCAGCATTGGCGAAATACAGGGCTAGAACGATGAACCAGCCAGTCAGTAGTAGCAGCGGGACGATAAAAACCAGTAGCAGCAGCATGCCGTCGACGCGCTCGCGTACGCTGAGGTAGGGGCTGGTCAGGAATCGATACCAGTACCGGACCATGACCTGGTTATGCCCCTTGGCCCAGCGCATGACTTGCTTGATCCGTACCGCCCAGTCTTCAGGGACTTCTTCGTAACATTCGGAGCGATTGGTGTAGACGGTCTTCCAGCCATTGAGCATCAAGCGATAGGTGATGTCGGTATCTTCGGCGAGGATGTCGTCGTGCCAGCCGCCCACTGCGCGCACTGCCGAGCAGCGTACGCCGCCGACCGTGCCGCCATATTGCGGTAGCAGGCGCAGATTCATACGGGCTTGCTGGTCGACCTGGTAGCCGCCGGAACGTTCCAGATCAAGCATGCGGGTGAGCAGGTTGGTGCCAGCGTTCATCGGTACCACCCGGCCCATTACTGCGCCGACTTCCGGGTCGAAAAACGGTGCGACCAGCTGCTTGAGCAAGCCACGGCCGGGCACGTAATCAGCATCAAAGATGATGACGATATCGCCGTCGACGGTCACCAGAGCGTCTTTTAGTGCAGCGGCTTTGCCCGCTTTGCCGGTAAGTCGATGAAACGGCGTGATACGACCGGGATAGCCGATGGCATAGCTGTCGATGATGTCACGTGTGCGATCGAGCGAGCGGTCGTTGACCGGCACGATTTTGAGTTTGTCGGTCGGATAGTTGGTGTCGAGAAGGGCTTCGATGCAGCCGGCGATCACTTTTTCTTCATTGTGGGCAGCAATGAACACCGTGATCATTGGCCAGTTTGCCTGATCGATGTCGATGTAAGGATGGCGTTGCTTGCCAAACAATCTGCTGATCGTGAAGATGAAGTGGCGCACGCCATAGAGCGCCATGATCAGCACGATGATGAACAACAGTGCGGCCATCAGTGAGACGAGCGGTCGGTCGGTGATGGTGGGCATCGCGTCTCCGATAGCGATGGAACGTGCTGGCAGACTATCGATATTGTTGAGGTTAATGAAGCTATCTTCGGATTGTTCAAGTCCCTGTGCCAGACTGGCCGGGCTATCCGTAACCGCAGCCAGTTGTTCTGCACTGGGTAGGGTTGCTTGAATTGGAGATGGTAGTGCGCCTGCCGGTGATGATGGTATTTGTGCCTGCAATGGCAAGATGATCAGGAGTGCGGACAGCGTGACAAGCACGCGCGCAGATCGGACCCGGCGGGTATCGGAGTTGAGGTGCATGGTTACGCTTCCCTGAATATTTTTTGACGAAACGGGTTTCGGCTCCTGTCCGCGTCGTATGACGGACTACTTGATGCAAGGCCCAAACGTAGGAAAAGTGTATGCGGCGGATGGCCGTATCCCTTGACAATCAACAAACGATCTAGAAAGACAGGAAGAACCGGCAAGCCGGATGCAGAGACTAGCGCTCAGAGCAAGAAGTGTGGGTTGGGTGCGGGCTAGCCGTCTCGAGCCAGCAACGCCCGGGCGGCGGCCACTCCGCTGCGTACGGCGGACTCGATGGTGGCTGGATAGGTACTGGCGGTGTAGTCGCCGGCCAGCATCAGGCCGGCGAGCGCGGTGTCGGTAGACGGACGTAGCAGACCCGGCGCGCAACTGAACGTCGCGCGCTTTTCGGAAATTACCTGGCTCCATATCGGTATGGTCAGTTCGGATCGCGAAAATGCCTGCGCCAGTTGCTGTGCAACGGCACTTGCCAGCGTAGTCTTGCCTGCTGCGATGGCTTCTGTTGAAGCACTGACGACGACCGCAAAGAGACCCTGATGGCGTGCATCAAGTTGACCGCGATCGAACACGAACTGTCCCCAGCGCTGCTGCTGAGGGTCATCGATCAGCGCGTGGAATGGTGCCGGTAGCTGGCGATCGGGGGGATATTGCAAATAGCAGGTTGTGATCGGCTCATAGGTCAAAGCCCGTAGAGCGCTGACATCGGTCAACGGGGTCAGCAACATGGTGGCGTTATCGATGTCGGTAGCCAGCACAATCTCGTCGGCATGATGCAGCGCGCCGTTACTGGAGAGCTGCCAACCCCGGTCTTGCCGGGTTAGGGCGGTGATGCGGATACCGGTCTGCACGCGACCATGGTGCTGCTCGACAAAGTGCACAGCCTGATTCGGAAATAGGCTACTGAGGTCGCAGCGCGGCAGCAGCATGTCGGAGTCGGACCGGCGGGCACCCAGGCTGTCTTTCAGCACATTTAAGAATACTTGAGCCGAGGCCCGTTCCGGTGGTGTGTTCAGCGCAGCGATGCACAGTGGGCGCCACATTAGCTGGACCAGCGTTGCGGTTTGATCGAAGCGGGCAAGTAATTCCGTGACACTGCAATCCGTATTGAGCCGCCAGTCCATCCAGCGCGCCGCCGACGAAAAGCGCATCAGCGCCAGCTTGTCAGCGCGGGTCAGTCCACTCGCGCGCCACAGGGCGACGATCAAGTGCAGTGGTGCTGGCAAGGCAGGGGCAACGAAATCCATGCCAGTCCCCGACGGGTAACGCATTTGCAAAGGCAGGCGCAATAGCGCCGTGTCCGGATCGATACCCACCTGGCGCATCAGGCGCAGTGACTCGCGATAGGCGCCAAGCAGGATGTGCTGGCCGTTGTCAAGCGACAGGCCCTTGAGGTTAACCTGACGCGCCCGCCCGCCCAGCGTACGTGCCGCCTCGAAGAGCGTAACGCTGCGCCCGGCCGCAGCCAGTTCGACGGCGGCGGCGCAGCCAGCCCAGCCAGCACCGATGACGGCAGTCTGTATCGTCATCAGGTGGTCATCCGCGAATGTAGGTGCGCCACGCCAGCCATAGTTTGCGGATTGGCGTGAGCGAGATACGCTGGTTCAGCACATGGAAGCCATCGTGTTCGATTTCCGACAGCAGCGCGCGGTAGATCGCTGACATCATCAGACCCGGTCGCTGGCTGCGCCTGTCGGCTGCCGGTAGCAGCGCGAATGCCTCGTCGTAGGCGGTCTGGGCCCGCCGGACCTGAAAGCGCATCAGGTTTTCGAACTGGTCGTTGTGACGCGCATTAAGCAAGTCGGCTGCGGTCACGCCAAATTGCTGCAATTCATTGACTGGCAGGTAGATGCGACCGATACGGGCGTCTTCACCGACGTCGCGGATGATGTTGGTCAACTGGAATGCCAAGCCAAGTTTTTCGGCGTATTGCAGAGTTTGCTTGTCGGTGTAGCCAAAAATGCTGGCCGACAGGATGCCGACCACGCCGGCGACATGCCAGCAGTACCGCTGTAATCCGATGTAGTCGAGGTAGCGGGTCTGATCCAGGTCCATTTCCATGCCGTCGATGATGGCGAGTAAGTGCTGGCCATCGAGATGGTAGGTTGCCATGTGCGGTTGCAATGCCAGTGTTACCGGATGGGTCGGTGTGCCGGCCAGCATTGCGCCGATTTCGCTGCGCCACCAGTGCAGCTTGGTACGGGCGATGCCGACATCGGTGCATTCGTCGACGGTATCGTCGACCTCACGGCAAAAAGCATACAGCGCCGTGATCGCTCGCCGGCGTTCTGTTGGCAGGAATAAAAAGCTGTAATAAAAGCTGGAGCCACTTTGTGCGGCCTTCTGTTGACAGTACTCGTCTGGAGACATGGATGCGCCGGGCAGGAATCGAAGCCGCTATGCTAGCCGAGAGCGTCGTTACCGACAAACCTTATGTCGGTAGCCCCAGTATTTACATCCGCAGTGCGCGCCACAGCAGACGCAGATAGTCGGCCTTGCGCAGCTTCGGACGCTGCCGAAAGACATCATAATCGACCGCCTCAATCGCGGCGAGAATATGCAGGCCGCCTTGTACCACTAGCCGCAATTCCCAGCCAATCCGGCCCGGCAAACGCAAGGCCAGCGGCGCGCCGGCCAAGAGCAGGGCGCGTGCTCGATCGATTTCGAAGGCCATCAACTGTCGCCACGCCTCATCGACCCGCTGTTCGTCAAGGTGGGTTTCGTTGACCCCAAAACGGATCAGGTCCTCAAGCGGTAAATAGATGCGGGACTTTTGCCAGTCGATGGCGACGTCCTGCCAGAAGTTGATCAACTGTAATGCGCTGCAAATGGCATCCGATTGGGCCAGATTGCGCGCGTCGGCAGCGCCATACAAGTGCAGCATCAGCGCGCCGACCGGATTGGCTGAGCGGCGACAGTAATCAAGCAATGTCGTGAAATCGGCATAGCGTGTCGTGACGACATCTTGCCGGAACGCCGATAGCAAGTCGCGCATCGGAAGCAATGGTAATTGCCATTCAAGCACGATGCGGTGGAGCTTGCGAAACATCGGTGCGGCCGGCACGCCGCCTGCAGCGATAAGGTCAAGTTGTATTTCGTAAGCATCGAGTGCAGCGATACGCTCGTCCGGGCTGGCATCGCCTTCGTCGGCGATGTCATCGGCGCTGCGGGCGAAGGCATAAATCGCTTCGACGGCCGGACGCAATCGGGCCGGTAGCAAAATCGAGGCAACCGGAAAATTTTCGTAATGATCGACGGCCATGCAGGTGTTCTCCAGGCCAAAAAAGTGTTTAAAACAAGCGGTCAGACTTTTTTGATAATTAATAACCGATTGGTCAGTAATTGTTTTAAGCTCCAAGCGGTACAAGAAATACTGGCAAAAATTCTCTTGGTCAGTACTTCTTTTTCAGCTCGCATCATAAAGGAAAGCACCTTGGTCTCCCGTATCCATTCTTATCGTTTCCCTGTCGCGCCGATGACTTCGGTCGTGCTTACGCTGGTTTTGCTCGTCGCCTGTTCCAAACCAGTCGAAAAGACGGAAGATATCCGACCTGTGCGAGCCATGAAGTTGGCCGCCGCCGACGCAGAGTCCCGGGCGGAGTTTTCCGGTGATATCCGACCGCGCATCGAATCTCGTCTCGGCTTTCGAGTTGGCGGCAAGATCGTTTCCCGCAAGGTCGAGGTGGGTAGCCTGGTCAAGCGCGGACAGGTGCTGATGCAGCTTGACCCGCAGGACTTGCAATTGGCGCAACTGCAGACGGCCGCCGCGTTGAAGGCGGCGCAAAGTAACCGCGATTTGGCCAGGGCCGAGCAACAACGTTACGAAGATTTACGGGCCCGTAATTTTGTTAGTCAGGCTGTGCTGGATGCCAAGCAAACCGTTTTTCAGGCGGCACAGGCTAGCGTTGACCAAGCTACTGCCGCAGCCCGTAATCAAGCGAATCAAACTGGCTACACCACGCTGGTTTCGGATGCCGATGGTGTCGTTACTGGCATCGATGCCGAAACCGGCCAAGTGGTCGCCGCCGGTACCCCGGTGGTGCGTGTTGCACAAACGCGCGATAAAGACGTTGTTATTGGTATTCCAGAGGATCAAGTGGCCCTGTTGCGGCAAGTGAGCGATATCCGTGTCCACGTCTGGGCTGACCCTGGGAAGATCATTGAGGGAAAGTTGCGCGAGTTGTCGCCAATGGCTGATCCTGTCTCGCGCACGTTCACCGCCCGTATTGCCTTGCCGGCCGAGGCGACTCAGGTGCGACTTGGCATGACGGCCTACGTCACGTTTGTCAGTCGTATCCCGCAAACGATGATCCGTGTTCCGCTCAATGCACTGGTGCGCGACAAGTCGACCAGCGCCGTCTGGGTGATCGAAGGGGGCGTTGTCAAGCTGGTGCCAGTACAAATTTCCGGCCCCGCTGGCAACGACATCTTGCTCGCCGGTGGCGTGACAGCTGGCCAGACCATCGTCACGGCAGGTGTCAACTTGCTCAAGCCAGGCCAGAAAGTCACCATCCTCAACGATGACCTCGCGGTACGCGATGCTGCCTTGCAATCGGCTGGAAAATCGGCCGGAGTTACCAAATGAAGGGGGGATTTAACCTGTCGCGCTGGGCGCTGGAACATATTCCGCTGACCCGCTACCTGATGGCCGTACTGCTGATCGGCGGCATGCTCAGCTACGCCCGACTGGGTCAGGACGAAGACCCGCCTTTCACTTTTCGTGCAATGGTCGTGCGCGCCACCTGGCCTGGTGCGACGGCCTTGCAGATGGCGGAGCAAGTCGCCGACAAGCTCGAAAAGAAACTGCAGGAAACACCCTACATCGACAAGATTCGCAGCTACTCGAAGCCTGGTGAAACCACCATCATCTTGCAATTGCGCGAATCGACCCCGCCCAAGGAGACCGCCGCCTCCTGGTACCAGGTGCGCAAGAAAATCGGTGATATCCGCGCCACGTTGCCGGCGGGCGTCAATGGCCCGTTTTTCAACGACGAGTTCGGCGACACCTACGGGTCGATCGTTGCGTTGTCCGGTGAGGGCTTCACGTATGCAGAGGTTAAGGACTACGCTGACTTCGTACGCCAGCAATTACTGCACGTCAAATCGGTCGCCAAGGTGGAGTTGTTCGGTGCACAGGATGAGCGCATCACGATCGAGTTTTCACAAAAAAAATTCGCCCAGCTAGGCATCACGATTGATAGCGTCGTCGCACAGCTAGCGGCGCAAAACTCGGTTGAGGGTATGGGTATCGTTGTCACGCCGACCGACAACCTGCAGGTGCGCGTGACTGGCGCATTCATGACGGTCAGGGACTTGCAAGAACTCGACCTGCGCGCCAACGGCACCAGTTTCAAACTGGGCGACTTTGCCACCGTGCTGCGCGAGTATCGCGATCCCCCTCGGGACAAGATGCGCTTCAATGGCAAGGACGTGATCGGCCTCGGGATTTCTATGGAAAAGGGCGGCAACATCATCGAACTCGGCAAGAGCCTTGACAGCACGTTAGCAGCAGTCAAGGCCAAGTTGCCGGTTGGTGTTGAATTGTCGCGGGTGGCTGACCAGCCGAAGGCTGTCATTGCCTCGGTGAGCGAGTTTTTGCATACGCTGGTTGAGGCGGTGCTGATCGTATTGGCCGTGAGTTTTCTGGCGCTGGGCCTGCATACCAAACCGTTCCGGCTAGACATTCGTCCGGGCCTGGTGGTCGGTCTGACGATCCCGCTGGTGCTGGCGATCACATTTTTGTTCATGCGTATTCTAAATATCGATTTGCACAAGATATCGTTGGGTGCGCTGATCATCGCCCTCGGTCTGCTAGTCGATGACGCCATCATTGCGGTTGAAATGATGGTGCGCAAAATGGAAGAAGGGTTGTCGCGCTTCGATGCTGCCACGTTCGCTTACACCTCGACGGCGATGCCGATGTTGACCGGTACGCTCATTACCGCAGCGGGCTTCTTGCCGATCGGCTTGGCCAAATCGGCCGCTGGAGAATATACGTTCTCGATGTTTTCTGTTAATGCGCTGGCGTTGCTGATCTCGTGGCTGGTTGCGGTGACCTTTACGCCGTATCTCGGTTACGTGTTGCTCAAAGTTAAGCCGCTTGCCGGCGCGGATGCCCATCATGAATTGTTCAATACGCCGATGTACAACCGGTTTCGTAAAACCGTCAACTGGTGTGTTGAATGGCGCAAGACCACGATCCTGCTGACATTGGCGGTATTCGGTCTGGGTGTCTTCGGCTTCAAATTTATCGAGCAGCAATTTTTCCCTGATTCCAGTCGAACCGAATTAATGGTGGAACTGTGGTTGCCGGAAGGCGCCGCTTTTAATGCTACTGAGGCGCAGGCGAAAAAATTCGAGGCCTTCATTCAACAGCAGGAGGGAGTCGAAAGCGTCACCAGTTATGTGGGTACTGGCAGCCCGCGTTTCTACTTGCCATTGGATCAGATTTTCCCGCAAACGAATGTGTCGCAGATCGTTGTGCTCGCCAAAGACCTGAAGGCACGCGAAGCACTGCGATTGAAGATTGTTGCGATTTTTAAGACCGATTTTCCTGAGGTGCGGGGGCGCGTGAAGCTGTTGCCGAATGGGCCGCCAGTGCCGTATCCGGTGCAGTTTCGAGTCACCGGGACCGAGGTGACCAAGGTGCGGGCGATTGCTGATCAGGTGAAAGAAATCATGCGTACTAATCCGAATGCGATCGGTGTTAACGATAACTGGAACGAATCCGTGAAGGTCTTGCGCATTGATCTGGATCAGGAAAAATTGCGTGCCGTCGGCGTGACTTCTCAGGCCGTCATGCGAACCGCCAATACGATACTGACAGGCTCGATCGTTGGCCAGTACCGCGATGGCAATCGCTTGATCGATATCGTTGTTCGTCAGCCCATTGAGGAACGCGCGACCATTTCTGCGCTGGATCAGGCCAATATTCCGACTGCGAGCGGTAAATCGGTGCCTTTGTCGCAGCTGGCAAGAGCGCAGTTTGTCTGGGAGCCGGGTGTAATTTGGCGTGAAGGGCGCGAATGGGCTGTGACCGTGCAATCGGATGTCGCCGATGGTATTCAGGGGCCGACTGTATCCAGTCAGATCAATCCCAAGCTTGAAGTACTGAGGGCAAGCTTGCCAGCTGGCTACAAGATCGAGCTTGCCGGTGCCGCCGCTGACAGCGGTAAGGCACAAGAATCGATTGCTGCCAATGTGCCGCTGGTGATCTTCATTATCTTTACGTTGCTGATGTTGCAGTTGCATAGTTTCTCGCGCTCGTTGCTGGTGTTCCTGACCGGACCGCTCGGCGTGGCCGGTGCCGCAATGGCCCTGCTGCTGTTGCAGCGGCCGTTCGGATTCGTCGCACAGCTCGGCGTGATTGCGCTATTTGGCATGATCATCCGCAACTCGGTGATCCTGATCGATCAAATCGAACAGGATATCGCAGCCGGTGCGGCGCCTTGGAATGCCATTGTCGAATCGGCAGTCCGACGCTGCAGGCCCATTATCCTGACGGCTGCTGCAGCGGTTCTCGCCATGATTCCGCTATCACGTTCGGTCTTTTGGGGGCCAATGGCTGTGGCCATTATGGGTGGACTGATCGTCGCTACCGCGCTGACATTGTTGTTCTTGCCGGCGTTGTATGCAGCGTGGTTTCGTGTCAAAAAACCTTACTCCACCTGACTATTTTTCGATGGCGCAGTGCTGCGAACGAGCATCGCGCCAAAAATCACGGCGTGCTGGAATAAAATCCAGTAAAATCATCCCCTGATGTAGACCGGCCTCTGGCAAAGGCAGTGCAAGGCGACCATTTTTACCTCAGGGTCGCTTTTTGCTTTTGGCAGGTGGACATTCCCGCGAGGATGGCGAAATTGGTAGACGCACCAGGTTTAGGTCCTGACGCCAGTAATGGTGTGGGGGTTCGAGTCCCCCTCCTCG
>JBLHLW010000003.1:0-108953 GCA_047621345.1 Minisyncoccia bacterium
CCAAGTTGCCAAAAAAGCAGCTTAAGTCGCAGGTTTGACAGTTAATTCGCCACTTAACACCGGTTCGGGAGTCGTTGTCCCCGCTGACCTGGTTCAGGTAGGGTATGTGTCCGGTGCTTACGGCCTCAACGGCTGGGTGAGGATAAAGCCCTTCTCTTCGACTGGGGAAGCGCTGCTCAATGCAAGAGTCTGGTGGCTGGATAAGCCAGCGTTGCGTGATATCGACGTGATGCAGGCAAAGTTGCACAGCGGTGATGTGGTCGCGCAGTTAGTAGGCGTTGCCGGGCGAGACGCGGCAGAAGCGCTGAAAGGCACTTCGGTACAGATCCCGCGCAAGCACTTTCCGGCTCTGCCCGACGGAGAGTTTTACTGGGTCGATTTGATCGGGCTGGCAGTTGAAAATTTGCAAGGTGAGCGTATCGGAGTGGTCCATGACATGATGGATAACGGTGCACATCCTATCTTGCGGGTGGAAGGCTCTACTAGTCTCGATGCGGACAAGCCGGATGAAATCCTTATCCCGTTTGTGGGGAAATTTATCCAGGCTGTCGACCAAAATGCCAGAATAATTACCGTAGATTGGGGTCTGGACTATTAGCACGCCAGTACTCCTTCCGCAAGTCGGAGACGCCGATGCAGTTTGATGTCATCACACTTTTTCCTGAAATGTTCACCGCGCTGACACAGTCAGGGATTACACGGCGAGCATTTGAGCAGAGCAAGTGGGGGTTGTCGCTGTGGAATCCTCGAGATTTTACAAATGACAACCACCGCACTGTGGATGATCGGCCTTACGGCGGTGGTCCCGGTATGGTGATGTTAGCCAAACCGCTCGAAGCGGCCATTGCTGCGTCTAAAGTGCGGCAGCAGGAACTTGGTTTGACAGTCCCGCGAGTCGTTTATTTGTCTCCGCAAGGAAGCGCTCTGACACATTCGCGAGTCATGCAGATGGCACTTGAGCCTGGGTTGGTTTTGCTGTGCGGCCGCTACGAAGCGGTCGATCAGCGTTTGATTGACCGCTGCGTGGACGAGGAAATTAGTCTCGGTGATTTCGTGCTTTCGGGTGGCGAGTTGCCAGCGATGGCCCTGATGGATGCGGTAATTCGGCAACTTCCAGGCGCGTTGCATGACGACGCCTCTGCTGTGGAAGACAGTTTCGTCAACGGTTTGCTGGATTGTCCGCATTTCACGCGGCCTGAACTCTCCGAGGGCATGGCCGTGCCATCTGTGTTGATGGGTGGTAATCATGCCGAGATCCTGAAATGGCGACGTGAGCAAGCGCTCGCGGCGACTCTCAGGAAACGTCCCGACCTGATCGTCACTGCCCGTGCTGCGGGTGTGCTGAGTCGTAAGGACGAACAATTTTTAAGCAGTTTGCAGTAGGTTGTATCGGGCGGGTGACTTTTCTGTCGACCCGCATGTTTAATTCCATCCTCTACTGGGCAATAAGGTGTGCAAACACCTAGCGTCAGCAAGATGGCACAAGGAGTTTTAAATGGATCTGATCCAGCAACTTGAGCAAGAAGAAATTGCCCGTTTGGGCAAGAGCATCCCTGATTTCGCGCCAGGTGACACCGTTATCGTCAGCGTCAACGTCGTTGAGGGCACCCGCAAGCGTGCTCAGGCCTACGAGGGTGTTGTCATTTCTCGTCGCAACCGTGGTCTGAACTCGAACTTCATCGTTCGTAAAATTTCCTCAGGTGAAGGCGTAGAGCGTACATTCCAGTTGTACTCGCCGTTGATCGCTTCGATCGAAGTCAAGCGTCGTGGTGATGTCCGCCGTGCAAAACTGTACTACCTGCGTGAGCGTTCCGGTAAATCGGCGCGTATCAAAGAAAAACTGCCAAACCGTCGCGTCGCTGCGAAAAAAGCAGCAGCTTAATTTGAGCCGCATGTAAAGTTTTAAAGGGGGTACCTCATGGTGCCCCTTTTTTGTTTTTGCGAATAAATGGCGATGCGATACAAAGTGGTACCGTACTCGTCTCATTTGTCTTTCTCAGGGTTTTCATTGTGTCCAGATTGCTATTCGATCCCCAATGTATTCCAGTCGATTCGGTGGCTGGAGAACAGTCCGTACTCGGTGCGCGACTCAACGGGGTTTGGCTGCGTCAGCGTTTTGCTACGCCGGAGGACTGGACGCAAGAAAGCAATGACGAGCGACCGGATTTGTCTCCGACACGGGTGCCGATTCCGGCCTCGGTCCTCCTGCCTATTGTTGAGCGCAGTCACGGTTTGACGATGCTGCTGACTCAGCGTAGTCCGAATCTGAACAGCCATCCCGGTCAGATTGCGTTTCCAGGCGGTCGTGCAGATGCGGGGGACAACTCCGCCGTCGACACGGCGTTGCGTGAAACGGAAGAAGAAATCGGCCTGGCCCGTCGGCATATTGATGTTATTGGCACCTTGCCCGACTATATTACGATAACTGGATACCAGATCACGCCGGTGGTAGCACTGATTCGACCTCCATTCGAGTTGCGCGCCGAGCCCGGTGAAGTCGAAGAGATCTTCGAAGTGCCACTCGCTTTTTTGATGGATGGCATGCATCATCAGCGCCGCGCTCTCGAACTGCCGAACGGCGCGGGACATCGTACTTTTTACGCAATGCCTTATGAGCGCTTTTTTATCTGGGGTGCCACTGCTGGAATTTTGCGCAATTTGTTCCATTTTTTACGGGCTTGAATAACGGTCAAACTCACCTGCTCTCAGTCCGGCTGGTTTGATTCCAGCCCTGTGTTGCGTTATCGTACGGTTACCAAGCAATTTAAGGCGTCCTGATGACATTTCTTTCCATTTTGTGCGCACTACTCATTGAGCAACTGAAACCGCTACGCGCGGACAATCCGATTTATGGGGCTATCAAGCTGCTGGCCGCTCGCATGGAACTCTGGTTTAACGCCGGTCATCCGTATCACGGAAAACTCGGATGGTTCCTTGTCATGGCTGCCTTGATGGTGCCGACTGCATTGATTTATTGGCTCGCCTTGCGACTAAGTCCATTTGCGGCGCTGGCATGGAATATTTTAATCGTCTATCTGACGCTCGGATTTCGTCATTACAGTCACTACTATTCCTCAATACAACTTGCGCTCAACAGCGGCGATGATGCGAGTGCACGCGTCCTGCTGGCAGAGTGGACAAAGCAGGACGCCAGCGCGATGGAGTCGGGTGAAATCGCTCGAATCGCTGTTGAAAAGGCATTGATAACGACACACCGTAATGTCTTCGGTGTATTTTTCTGGTTCCTGATGCCGCTCGGTCCGGCTTGCGCAATCATGTATCGAGTTGCGGAATATCTGTCGCGCGCATGGAATGAACCCGAGCATATGAAAAACGAAACGTTTGGGCTATTTGCGGCGCGCGCTTTTTACTGGATCGATTGGATACCGGCTCGCTTGACCGCAATTGCATTCGCTATCGTCGGTAATTTTGAAGACGCGATTTATGCATGGCGTAACTTTGCCAGTCGCTGGCAAGAAGAGGCTGTGGGCATTATTTTGGCGGCTGGCGGCGGTGCACTAGGTATCCGACTCGGAACGCCGCTACAGGGTGCAGCCAACGTCATGCCGGTCGATCCAACTAGTCAAGAATCGACAGATTTGGAGTCCGATGGGACTCCTGGCGAAGAGCCAACCGCACGTGCGCTACAGAGCACGGTTGGGCTAGTGTGGCGTGCCTTGTTGTTGTGGATGTTGCTGCTGTTATTGCTGTCAGTGGCGGTATGGCTGGGCTAGAGGATTATCGGGTAGGCGAGACGCCTCCCGATTTCGGAATGTGAGATGCGGTTTTGGTTCAAGTCTTCTATAAGATATAATTTGTAAGAATTCAAGGGGCTGCTGTGACCCCGGGCCAACCCGCCGTCTTCATTATTGAAACCAGCCCTACCCATGGCCGATCCAGATAAAAAACCACCAATAATCGCAAACGAATTTTTCATTCTGGGATTAACCAGTGTTGGAAAACAATTCCGTCCCAGTGACTGGACGGAACGACTGTGCGGCGCGATGTCGTGCTTCAGGCCGGAGGGTTCCGGTGGACGCAACGCTCATTTGAAGTATTCTCCCTACGTTCGTCCGACCGTACTCAATGGCGTCAAATCGGTCGTGGTCGACGAAGCGTTGCGCCAGATCGAGCCATTGGCATTTCACTTCGTTATGGACTTCGCACGCGACAACGATTTGCAAGTCATTGATGCTTGCTTGCTGCCAGATCCGGGAAGCGCGCCTGACATCGATTGATGTACCGTCTTGTTATTATCGCCAGACTCCCCCCGAATCAAGGAACTGTCCTAGTGAGTTCACACCATCATGACCATCACAAGCATGATCACCACGGCCATCATCATGCTGTTCCGACCAATCACAATGCGGCGTTTGCGATTGCAATAGCACTGAACGTGGCGTTCGTTGCTGTTGAATTCGTCTATGGATTTATTGCTCAGTCGACCGCATTACTAGCCGATGCGGGACACAATCTTTCCGACGTGTTGGGCTTGCTGCTTGCTTGGGGCGCGGCCCTACTCGCACGCAAGCAACCGAATGCCCGCTATACCTATGGCTTACGCAGCAGTTCCATCCTTGCCGCGCTAGCCAACGCACTCCTGCTGCTGATCGCGTGCGCTGCCATTGCGTGGGAGGCGGTGGCCCGGTTTGTCGAGCCTGCGCCGGTGGCCAGTATGACGGTCATGGTGGTCGCTGGCATCGGTATTCTCATCAATGGTCTGTCAGCCTGGCTGTTTGTGGCAGGCAGCAAGGACGATTTGAATATCCGCGGTGCATTCTTGCATATGGCAGCCGATGCGTTAGTCTCACTGGCAGTCGTGGTCGGTGCCGCAGTGATGTTCTTTACCAGCTGGTATTTGATTGATGCGCTGCTGAGTCTAGTGATTGTTGCTGTCATCTTGTTCGGTACCTGGAGCCTGCTACGCGAGGCGATACGATTGGCGCTCAGTGCAGTGCCAGAAAATATCGATCTCGATGCGGTAGAACAATTTCTGCAGGGTTTGCCTGGAGTGTCGGCTGTACAGGATCTGCATATCTGGGCGATGAGTACCACCGAGGCAGCACTGACCGCCCATTTGGTCATGCAAGAAGGTCATCCCGGCGATGCGTTCATGGCTGACGTGTCGCATGAGTTGACGGAGCATTACCGGATTGTGCACACCACGATCCAGATCCAGTCTAAGTCAGCGAGTCTCGGTTGCGTACTCAAGTGAGCTTATCCGCCGCATCCTGATATTTACCGGAGCCGACATGGCATTGTGGAGCAGTCCCGATTTCCTGGCGTCGCTGTGTAGCATTGCTTTGCTGCTGGCGTACTACGCTTGGCTATTCTGGCAGGTGCGGCGCAGCCCCGATTACAGTGTTCATCGCGTGAATCAAACCGCTCGGGGGCTCTGGATTCGGCATGTGATGTCGACTCCCGGTCTCGAGGTGCTGGCGATACAGACTCTGCGCAACTTGTCCATGGCGGCCACTTTCAAGGGGTCGACATCGGTTTTACTGATCCTCGGTACGCTGACGTTGTCGGGGCAATCGGAGAACCTCGGTCACGCCTGGCATGCATTGACCCCGGTTGTCTCGTCGGCACCCGGTTGGTGGACGATCAAGATACTTTGCCTGCTGACAACGCTGATTGTGGCTTTCTTTGCATTTGTGATGACGATCCGCATGCTCAATCATGTGATGTTTATGGTGAATCTACCCGCCTGCGCTGCTGTGGGCACGCTTTCCCCTGCGACCGTGGCTCGCCGGCTTAATCGTGCCGGCAGTTTCTATAGCATTGGCATGCGTGCGTTGTTTGGCGCGATACCGTTGGTATTTTGGCTGTTTGGTAGTCTTTTCTTTGTGAGCGCAACGGCAGGCCTCGTACTGGTCCTCTTCTTGATTGATCGTAATCGCGTCGGAACTTGATCGAGCACCACGAGCCGCCATGATTAAGGCATGATGTGGCCTCGCTGTTTTCGAAAGCTTGCCATGTCCGAGACCCGCACTGAAACCGACAGCTTCGGTCCCATCGCCGTCCCCGCTGCCCGCCTCTGGGGTGCGCAGACTCAGCGTTCTCTGGAGTTTTTCGATATTTCGACCGAGCGCATGCCGGATGAACTGATCGTGGCGCTTGCCGCCGTCAAGCGCGCGTGCGCGTGCGTCAATGGTGAACTTGGCAAATTATCGGCAGTGAAGGTGCAGGCGATCGTTCAGGCGGCTGACGAAGTCATCGCCGGCCATCATGTCGCCGAGTTTCCACTCTCGCTCTGGCAGACCGGTTCCGGGACCCAGACCAACATGAATATGAACGAAGTGCTGGCCAATCGGGGCTCCGAATTACTTGGCGGTCCGCGCGGGGCAGGGCGCCTGCTGCATCCTAATGACGAGGTTAACCTTAGCCAATCGTCCAATGATATTTTTCCTAGTGCGATGCATGTCGCTGCCAGCGAAGCGATCGCTCTGCAGTTGTTGCCTGCCTTGCGCTCATTGCGTCAGTCATTGCAACTGAAATCGACTGCGTTTGGCGATATCGTCAAGATTGGTCGGACCCATTTGCAAGATGCCACGCCGTTGACATTAGGTCAGGAATTTTCCGGCTATGCAGCCCAACTCGAGTTTGCCGAATCGGTCATCGTCTCGTCATTGGCAGGACTGCAGGCACTGGCTGCCGGTGGCACTGCAGTCGGTACCGGACTGAATGCTCCAGTCGGTTTCGGTGAGCTGGTTGCTGCAGAACTGACGCGCACACAGGGGCTGTCTTACACGAGTGCCGTCAACAAGTTCGCTGCACTGGCGGGTCACGAGCCGATGGTCGCCGCGCATGGTGCACTCAAGACCCTCGCTACGGCCTTGATGAAAATCGCCAACGATGTTCGCTGGCTGGCGTCTGGTCCACGTTCAGGTCTCGGTGAAATCAGCATTCCGGCGAATGAGCCAGGAAGCTCGATCATGCCGGGGAAAATTAACCCGACGCAGTGCGAAGCATTGACGATGCTGTGCTGCCAAGTATTCGGTAATGATGTTTCAATCACGTTGGGAGGAGCGTCGGGTAACTTCGAGCTCAATGTCTTCAAGCCACTTATCGCGCATGCTTTTCTTCAAAGCGTGCGTTTGCTGGCCGACGGGGTGGCCAGTTTCGACGCACATTGTGTGCAGGGTATCGAGCCTAACAGCGCACGCATTGGTGAATTGCTGGCTAGGTCGTTGATGCTGGTGACCGCACTCACCCCGCACATCGGCTATGATCGCGCCGCGCAAATTGCGAAGCGTGCACACGTCGATGGCAGCAGCCTTGAGCAGGCCGGCATCGCACTGGGTTACGTCGATGCCGACGATTTCGCGCGCTGGGTTCAGCCGCGGCAAATGACGACGCCAGACGCTTAAAAGGGGCACTTCAGAATCATGGGACAAATTTATTTGGTACGACACGGTCAAGCCTCTTTCGGCAGCGCCAATTACGATCGACTGTCGGATCTCGGTGTGCAGCAAGCTCGCCTGCTGGGCGAATGGTATGCAGAAAAGCGGCAGGGGTTCAGTCGCGTGCTGACCGGCGGCATGAACCGGCACCGTCAAACCGCGGTTGCGTGCCTCGGTGCATTGCCGCGCAATCTGCGCAGGGAAGGCGACTGGGAAACCGACGCCGGTTTTGCTGAGTACGACCACATGGAAATCTTCGCGCGCTATCAGCCTGAGCTCAGTGATCCAGGATATTTGGCGCGTTTTCTGGCGGAGAGCGAGCAACCGCTACAGGCGTTTCAGCACTTGTTCGAAGCCGCGACGGCGCGATGGATGTCAGGCAAGAATGACGGCGACTATACCGAAACGTGGCCAATTTTCCAGGCCCGCTGCATTGCTGCTCTGCAACGCGTATTGATGTCGCCAGGCAGCGCTCAATCGGTCATTATTTTTACGTCCGGTGGGACGATTTCGACACTATGCCAGCATGTGCTTGGCATGCCTGATAAAAAGATGCTGGAGTTGAATTGGACGCTTGCCAATGCCGGCGTGACTAAACTGCTTTATAGCGGCGACCGGGTCAGCATGAGTTATCTGAATAATTTTGCGCATCTAGAGGCGGGTGGGGTCGCGGCAGTAACTTACCGCTAACCGGTAAGTCTCTGATTAACGGCTTACTGACAATGCAGGGAGGAGCCGGTCATACTCTGCCTTCACGCCGGCATAGCACTCGCAGACGCGGGCTTCGAGACCGGGCCGGTTGAGTACCGTGATGTGTCCGCGCGTGTACTGAATCAAGCCTTCGTCTTGTAGTTTTCCGGCGGCGTCAGCGACGCTTTCCCGGCGGACACCCAGCATGTTGCCGATCAGTTCCTGAGTCATGCTCATTTCGTTCGATGGCAACCGATCGAGGCTCAGCAGCAACCACCGGCAAAGTTGCTGCACTACGCTGTGGTGGCGATTGCAGACAGCCGTCTGTGACATCTGGGTCAGTAGGGCTTGGGTATAGCGCAACAACAGTGACTGGAGCGCACCACCACGGTAAAACTCATCTTTTAGCATCGACGCTTTCAAACGAAAGCCGTAACCGGCGCTTTTGACCACGGCCCGGTTGAGTGACGTACCGCCACCCATGAACAGGGTGACACCGACGACACCTTCGTGGCCAATGACGGCTGTCTCGGTGGCGGTGCCATCGCGAGATTCGTACAGTTGCGACACGATGCTGCTGGTCAGGAAATAGACGTGTTCCATTTCGACGCCAGCCTCGCAGACGGCCATGCCTAAAGGCATTGGTATCAACTCAAGATGCGGCAAGATGCGTTCGTAATCATCGGCAGGCAGGCCCGCCAGTAAATTGTTTTGTTTTGGGTTGTGGCCATATAAGCCGGCGATGCGCACTGCACCACATACCCGCGTTGCCGATGTACGGGGATCACGGTTCAGTGGCTTGAGGTTATCGATGTTGCGTGTGGCGCTGCGGACACGTGGTGTTGTGGTCTCGCAGATATTGATTCCCTGTTCCATGCGTATCTCCTCTTGGTGGTGAGAATTTCGATGGATCCATGATTACAGAGGAGGGTTACTTTTCTAATCAGCGCATCACCTATTCCCGTGTGGGATTACGCTGACAAGAATGGACTCGCAGGATTAATCCGCAGCCGGCAGATCTGTGGGAGTCGTGCGACTGCCCAGTTGTAAGAGCAGTTCGCGCATGTCGCTGAATTCGGAAGTTTTGTCGAAAAAATACTGGACCCCCAGTTGTTCAGCCAGTCGGTGATAACCCTTGCTGACGTTGTTACTGAAGATGATACGGATTTGTTGATCGTATTGTGGGTCGCTGCCCAGTCGGCGCAGCAGGCTGATGCCATTACCCTGCCTGAGCTGGATATCGAGAATCAAAATATCGCAGGGTTGCAGTGCCAGTTGGTCAAGCGCCCCATCCTCTGAATCGGCATGGCCGATCAGCGCGATGCCGGGAATATCGGCAAAACTTTCGATGAGTAGTTCGCGCACCAGACTGGAATCTTCAATCAGGAATACCTGCAGTGGCGGCGACAGCGAATGATTCAATGGGTTGTCCTTGCTCGTGACTCAATCGATCAGATTTTGCTTGATCGCGTAGTAAATGATGTCAGCATTACTGGTCATGCTCATTTTTTGCAGCACGCGTGCACGATAGGTGCTGACGGTTTTGACACTCAGGCACAGTTCGTCGGCGATCTTGGTCACACCTTCGCCCTGACTGAGCTTGTAAAAAATCTCATATTCCCGCGCCGACAGGGTTTCGTGCAAGGGTTTGTCGGTATTTGTATCCGGGTCCATCGTCAGCAATTCTGCCACGGCGTAGCTGATGTACTTGTGGCCACGCATGATGGTCTGGATGGCATTGACCAGTTCAGTCGCCAGCGCTTCCTTCTGCACGTAGCCGCTGGCGCCGCTGCGCAGAATTTGGACCGCGTAGCGATTTTCCGGATGCATGCTCAGGATTAGGACAGGTAGATCCGGCTTCTCACGCTTGATCTGCTTCAGGACTTCAACACCACTCTTGTCGGGCATCGCGATATCGAGCACGACAATATCCCAGTCTTCTGCTCGGATCAAGCGGATGGCTTCTTCTGCGGTACCTGCTTCGCCACCGATTTCCATGTCGGGGATGTCATCAACAAAATAATGAACGCCTGCACGAACTACCGCGTGATCATCGACTACCAGGATTCTTATCATAGTTGGCTAATTGCAGCCGGACGGAAAATGCCGGCGTTGGAGGTTATGCTGCTGAAAGAAAAACATGTGCACTACTGGTTCGCAAATCATCGCGTTATGAGTTGTAGAGAGTTTTCAGCAACCATCCCACTAGTTATGGCATTGCCGCTGGATATAGTGTTTAGTTTGCCCGCTTACAGAACCACCGGTGTATCGGGAAGCTGGTTGTTTTGCTCGCCCTTGTCTGGATAGTGTACTTGCAGTTGGTGATTCAGTTCGCTAAGGGCTTCGATCATACTATCGTGGAAAACACCACGGCGAAATCCCACTGTCATCAGATCGCAAATATCATGCCATTCACTCTGCTTCAATGCCCTGCCGACGGCTCTGTCGGCAATAATCTCTACCTTGTGATCGGCCAGATTGATGTAGATCAGTACGCCGCAGTTGCCTTCGGTATCCCACACCCGATAATGGTTAAATAACTCTTGAGCGCGTCCACGTGCGCTGAGCTTGAAGATGACATCAATGGGGCTCAGGGCCGCTTCGATGATCAATTTGATCTCGGCACGGTGCACGCGTTCGCCCTGTTGGATCACTTCTTCGATTGCCGTTAGCGTGACAACCGGAAATGCGCGCCTGCCGGATGCGGCGGTCGTTGTCAGGTGGCGCAGTAGTCGCGAGAGTATCTGCATCACCAGTCTCCCGAGGCGCCGCCGCCATCGAAACCGCCGCCACCGCCAGAAAATCCCCCGCCACGGGATGATCCGCCAAGGGAGCCGGCAATTGCGCTGCCCAGAATCACACCGGCGGTGCGTCCCCAATCACCTTGCCCGAGGGCGTTTCGGCTGCGCCTGCCTCGCGCCAGCCCACCTGCGAGTAGGAATAGACCGAAGAGAAGGAGCGGCAGCAGCGACAGTAAGCTGAAGTGATCTCCTTGTGCGGCGTCGCTACTTTCGGACGGCGCTGGCAGGAGCTCCTTGTCGAGCAACGACATGATCGACGTCACGCCGGCGGCGAGTCCACCATTGAAATCACTGCGCTGAAAATAAGGTGCGATGACCTCTTGCAAGATTCGCTTCGATTGCAGATCCGTCAGTGACCCCTGAACGCCACGGCCGGCCTCTATCCGCAAACGTCGCAAGGCTTTCGGGTTGTCTCTGGCGACAAGCAGGATGACGCCGTCGTCGACGTTGCTTCGGCCCAGTTTCCACGCATCAGCGACTCGAATACTGTATTGCTCGATGGTTTCGGGAGCCGTGCTGGATATCAGTAACACGGCGATTTGCGCGCCGGATTTTGCTTCGTATTGCGTTAGCGTATCTTCCAGTGCGGCGCGTTGGTGCGGCTGTAGCATCTGCGCCTGGTCGATTACATGGCTGGTCAGCGGCGGCACTGCGACCAGATTTTGCGCACTAGCCAGAGACAGGCAGCCGGCCAGCAAGAGTCCACACAGAATACGCGTTGGCGACATGACCTTACTTACCAAAATTGACGGCTGGTGCGGTTGATATCGCCTTTTCGTTTTCTGCCGTAAATGCCGGCTTGACTGGATACCCCATGGCTTTGGCTGTCAGGTTAGTCGGAAAACTGCGCGCCAGTACGTTGTAGTCCTCGACACTTTTTATATAGCGCTGGCGGGCAACGGCAATACGGTTCTCTGTACCTTCGAGTTGCGATTGCAAATCACGGAAACCCGTGTCTGCCTTGAGTTGTGGATAATTTTCGGTGACAACGAGCAAACGAGATAATGCCGATGACAGTTCACCTTGCACTTGCTGAAATTTTTTGAGTGCGTCGGGATTATTCAGTACTTCAGGGGTGATCTGGAAACTGGTCGCCGTGGCCCGTGCCCGTGTGACCGCTTCGAGCGTTTCGCGTTCGTGCGATGCGTAGCCCTGCACGACATTCACCAGATTAGGTACCAGATCGGCACGGCGCTGGTACTGGTTGATCACTTCCGACCAGGCCGCCTTCGTTGCTTCGTCCTTCAACTGAAAATCGTTGTAGCCGCAAGCACCGAGCGATGCTATGAACAAACCGATCAGAATCCATTTCAGGATTTTTTGCATGGAAGTGCTCCGTCAAGTGAGTGTGCAGAAAAGAAAACGCATGTGGTATCCAAATTTGATGAAAGACATGGGGTGATTCGGTTCGGATTCAAGGGCCTGTCACGCTACAATGCGCGGACTCGCAACTCCCGGATATTGCCGTGACATTTACAGAAAAACTCGCCGCCGCCTGGCGCACTAACGATACGCTACTCTGTGTCGGTCTCGACCCGGATACCAGCCGATTTCCGGCACATTTGCGTGATCAGCCTGATGCTATCTTGCAGTTTTGCAGGGCCATTATCGATGCCACAGCCAGCACTGCCTGTGCCTTCAAACCGCAGATTGCCTATTTTTCCGCGTTGCGCGCCGAAGATCAGCTCGAAGCAATTTGTCAGTACGTACGCACAACTTATCCGCACTTACCAATCATTCTCGACGCCAAGCGCGGCGATATCGGTGCTACTGCGACGCAATATGCCCGCGAGGCCTTCGAACGTTATGGCGCCGATGCGGTGACAGTCAATCCTTACATGGGACACGATTCGATTGCGCCCTATCTGGAATGGAAGGACCGCGGCGTGATCGTGCTGTGTCGCACGTCCAATCCTGGAGGGTCCGATTTGCAATTTCTTGAGGTTGACGGAACACCGCTCTATCAAGTGGTCGCACGACTGGTGGCCGAGAAATGGAACAGTAACGGCCAGTGCAGCCTGGTGGTTGGCGCAACATTTCCTCACGAGTTGGCACAAGTTCGCGCCATCGTCGGTACGATGCCTTTGTTGGTACCTGGCATCGGTGCTCAGGGCGGCGATGTTGCCGCTACAGTGGCTGCCGGTCGCACTGCTGACGGTACCGGCATGATGATCAACTCATCGCGTGCCATTCTGTACGCAACACCACTGCAGCATGAAGATTTCGCACAGGCCGCGTGGAGGGTTGCCGAGGCAACCCGTGCCGAGATCAATGGCTATCGGGGCGACTAAAAAAATCCAGCATTTCTGCCAGCAGTCGTTCAGGAGATTGTTCCGGAATGAAATGGCCTGCAGCGAACGCGCTGCCACTGACGGCAGCGCTGCATTTTTCCTGCCAGTTCGCCAGCGGCTGGAACAGCCGTCCGACCACGCCATGTTCGCCCCAGACAAGATGGAGCGGACAAACGATCTTGCCCGGTAAACGATCGTGTTCCAGATCGATGCCGGCCGAGGCGCGGTAATCCTCGCAGGCTGCGTGGATCGCTGCGGGGTTGCAGAAGCAGCGCCGGTATTCGGCCATGACGGTAGCATCGATGAAGTCCGTGCCATGTGAACCCCAACCACCGAGTGTGAATTCAAGGAAAAATTGGGCGCTGTTGCCTATCAGCGTTTCAGGTAACGGTGCCGGCTGTATCAACATGAACCAGTGGTAATACAAGGTTGCGAATGCCTGATCGGTGGCGTCGTACATGGTCAAGGTTGGCGCAATGTCGATCAGCATTAACTTGTGTACCACTTGCGGGTAATCGAGCGCCATCCGGTGCGCCACGCGTGCCCCGCGGTCGTGGGCACCTAGCCTGAATTTCGTGTGGCCGAGAGTACTCATCAGATCGACCATATCTTTTGCCATCACCCGTTTTGAATAATTCGCGTGATTGGGCTCGCCTACCGGTTTTGAGGAGTCGCCATAGCCGCGTAGGTCCGGCATGACCAAGGTGTAGTGTTCTGCCAGACGGTCGGCAATTTTGTGCCAGATCAAATGCGTCTGAGGGAACCCGTGCAACAAGAGTAACGGCGGGCCACTACCGCCATAGCGGCAGTGGATCGTGATGCCATTGATCTCACACTGTGCCGTCTTGAAATTGCGCAGCATTAGCGGTTGCCGAGCAAGCGCAGCAATCCTTGCAGCGCATGAGCGACGGATTGCTCGCGCACACTCTGGCGATCACCTTCAAACACCTTGCGCTCGGTGATGCTGGTCGAATTCATGGACCAGCCAAAGCAGACGGTACCGACGGGCTTACCGGGAACGGCGCCACCGGGCCCAGCAATGCCAGTTGTCGACAGTGCAACATGGGCATTGCTGCTTGCCAGTGCACCCTCGGCCATGGCAGCGGCGATTTCTTCGCTAACGGCGCCATGCTGGGCAATCAATGCATCGGGAACATCGAGCAATTCGATTTTGGATGCGTTCGAATACGTCACGAAACCGCAGTCGAACCATTCGGAAGATCCGGCGATTTCAGTAATGGCATGCGCCACACCGCCACCGGTACAGGATTCTGCTGTCGTTAGTAGCAATCCGCGTTGTTGCAGAGCTTGGCCAGCTTGTGCTGCCAGATCGATGATTTTATCCATGGCGTCAAACTCCTCAGGTAAGCCGATTCGGAATGCAGTTCCAGGATTGCGGGCAGACTTACTCTACCATTGGACGTCGTTCAATGGCACCGACATGGGACAACTCAGACAGGGACGCGCGGCGTGATGTGTTTCTCCAGCGTGGCCTTCAATGCCGCAATGGCGATGTCGAATTCCATGCGCCATTCACCGCTGGTCGCGACCAGCAAGGCTGTTCCGGGTTGCAAGTCCGGGTCGGCCTTAACCGGCCATTCGGAGTCAGGAAGGTGGACCAGGTCCGACGGATGCAAATGTAGCAATGCTTCGCTGAGTTTGGCCGGCGCTTCGAGCGCGAGGCGTTTGACCAAAGACTCGATGCGTTCGCGATCAGAAATCGACAGGATCATCCGATCGAACAAGTCTAGGGCGAGGCGGATGACAAGCTCTCTAGAACGTCCGGAGAAAGCGGCATATTGGGCATCGAATGCTGCCAGATAACCGCGCAGGCGTTCAATAGACTCCTGTTCTGCGCCTTCCAGAATCTGCCGTGCTTGTTGTCGTGCTTGATCCCGTATCTGATCGGCGGCGTCGCGAGCGTCGTCGAGGATTCGTTGGGCGTTCTCGCAGGCATCGGTCGTGATCGCAAATGACGCGTGGCGCAAGATGCCACGGTCGGGGCGCAGCGCCGTATCGTGCTGGATAGAGGCGACACAAAACATTATGAATTTTCCTCGCTGCGTTGTTGACACAGGCGCCAGCAACGCAGTGACCTTGTTGTCGACCGAAGGATGTCATCTTCTGTGGCCCAGTTAGCCTGCGTGCGTAGCGTGATGCTGGCTTGGATGTCTGCGGGCAGTTGCAATTGCAAGCGTGGCCAGAGACCAGGGAAGCCTTGTTCAAGCCGGATGGCTATTTCTGCTAATCCACAGGTGTCGAGCGTGTCGGTGCTCTCGGGATGCGGCACCGCATAAGCGTGTAGTGGCTGAGTTGCTGCAATGGATCGGCACCATTTTTGATCCGTGAGTGGTAATGCCCGAATTGCTGACTGGTCAGGTTGGCGGGCGGCAATCAATCCCATGAACAGGCTGGCAGCATGTTGTAGTACCTGGCCTTCTATCATCGCGACACAGCTCCAGGCTGGATCAAAGTGCTGAGGTAAGCCGCCGGGTATGCGCGCACTGGCACACCATGTCCGATATTCATCGCGCTGGGCGATCAGGTCAGCGCTTCTGAGCTCGGACGCCGTATCGGCGCCGATAGTCCATGGGTTGAACCACCAGTCGATAAATGTCTCCGACAACATCAAGGTCTCCGTAAATGCTATGTAGCGGTCGCTTTGTGCGGGATTTTTTGCGATGTACGCGCGATCAGGGCCTTGCCAAAGCCGGTGCGCATCAGCGCAAGCCAGAGGATGGCAGCAGCGCCCAGCAGACTCGTCAGTGCCAGCACTGCTAGCACCCGCATCAAGCCCGACGCGGATTCACTTTGGACTATGAACGGCCCCACTGACTCCCATTCGACTCCTTTGGGAGCGGCACCAGCAGGAGCCATAACAACCGATACCTTCGAACGTCCCTCAATTCCGGACAACCCCGGGATGCTTGAGGCAACCAGATTGGTAATGCGCGGAATGTTGGTATCTTCATCAAACGGCTCGGTATATTTAACGAAGACCGCCGCAGACGATGGCTGAATAGGTTCACCTGGTGCGATGCGTTCCGGCAGTACCACATGCACCCGTGCACTGACCACGTGATCGAATTGCTGCAGTGTGAACTCAAGCTCTTCGGACAGCGCGTGGATGTAACGTACACGCTCCTCCAGAGGCGTTGAAATCATGCCTTCTTTCTTAAATACCGTGCCAAGGTTTGCTAGCGGTCGTTTTGGCAACCCTGCCGCACGCATGATGTCGGTGGCCCGAGGGACATCGGTTTCACGCACCGTTAGCGTAATACCTTCTTTGGCAGTCACTTTTTTTGCTTCGATGCCATTGTGGCGGAGCAGAGCGACGATTTCATTGGCATCGGCGTCTTGCAAGTTGGTTTGCAGGTTAGATACCTGACTGCATCCCCACAGCATCAGTAGCAAGGCTAGATGCAGTACCCAGCGAGGCAGTACGTTCCGGATTTGCGCAATGGAGAAAGACATGTTATTGCATCCTCGTCAATTGATCCACGGAGGTCGATGCCTTCGAAATCGTCTTGGAGACAAATTGCACCCTTGTCTGGTAATCGTTAAGCGCCAGCATCGCCTTCATCATCACCATCTGGTCGCCGGTCTGCGTCGCGTGCTCCAGCATCTTCGAAACGTATTGCTGATCTTTTTTTACTTCGGATGCCAGTTCGGTCGCGCGGTTTGCGAGGTGGCCAGACATCGACGTCGTATCCGAACCGGTCTCGGCGGGTGCCAGCCCGGGGGTTGCGGTATGTCGTTGCATTGCCTGCGTAAAAGCCTGAGTATCCGCATGGGCCGTTGGGGTGATGTCGATCCGCAGTGTCGATATTGCGGCCGAATGTGTACTGACAGACGTGATTGGGCTGACTGGAGACATGATGGTGCCTTTGAAATAAACACGATCGGACGATAGGATGGTTAGCGCTGACGCGAGTTGTCCTGTCCCGACTAATTATCGCCAATTAACGGTTGATGTCGCTTCCGGTTGCTTGCGTGGAAGCGACGTTCTCGCATGTTGATGGTTCGAATGAGGGGGGTGGCAAATCGCCCTAAAAGCTAAAATATCGATCTTGTGCTGTTACCGCGATGCGGGATGTCCCGATGGTTACAATCTATTCGCTTGATCAGCCGACTTTGATGCCCTGCCAATAGTCGCCATCAGCATATCGTTTAGTTGCGCCAATAATTTGTTAGCTATATCCAATCCATGCAGAATGACTTCCCCAAATTTGCCAAAGAGGTCAAGGAACGGGTGCCCTCTACGCTCATTGCTTGCGGGTTGGGTATCCGGTTTGGATGCCGGTATCTTTCCTGCGCTTGGCTGCGAAGCAATTGCAGGAGCATCTCCGTTACCAGAGTTTTTTCCATCCTGTTTGTTGGAACCTTCTTCCTTATTCTCCTTGTGTGCCACTTTATTCTGCTCGGCTACTTTCATCTGGCCCGGCAAAGCGCTCGTCGAGGCGCTATTTAATAAGCGCTGGCGCATCCCGTTACCTTTTGCGCCGAGCGCGGGAGGTGGCGTGTTTCCTGACTGCGACTTGACGTCCGGTAGCTCATTTTTCGGAGACTGTGGGAGGTTGGGCATTGATTCGACCCGAGTTAAGTGAGGTCGGTTTGCAGAGTGAACTGGCATTTGAATCTCCTGGTGTGTTCTTTTTTGGGGCAAGAATAGGATTGAGAAGCGATGTCTGGTGCTGTCAAAGGTTGGTGGCGGCAAAGGCATAGCAGTTCCGTCGAGCGGTGGCGATGCGTGCGCTATTTGAAGGCTGTCATGGACATGATTGGTGCGGTCATCCCGCTTAAACGAGGTGTGGCTAGCGCCAGAACGTATCTGGTGCCATAATCGGAATCATTCTCATCTGATGGTTGTTCCATGCTTCCCACCGCTCCTTTTTCAACACTCCTTTCCTCCTTGCCTGTCGGCCAATTTGCGGTCATTTCCGGGCTGGATGCCCAAAACGAGTTGTATTTGCGCTTGACAGCGATGGGGTTGCGCATCGGCAAGCAAGTTCAGTTGTTGCGGAGCGCCGCATTTTCGGGCCCATTGCACGTCCGTGTTGGTACGACCGATATCATGCTCAGGAAAAGCGAGGCGGCACGCGTGCAGGTCGTGCCAGTCGATGATGCGACGCGCGTATGAAGCGCATTGCATTGCTGGGCATGCCCAATGCCGGAAAATCTACTTTCTTCAATCGCTTGACTGGTGCTTCGGCGCGGGTCGGTAACTGGCCCGGAGTAACGGTTGACTTGCTGGGTGCAAAGGTCTTGATAGGCGCAAGCATGGTCGAAGCGATCGACTTGCCAGGTATTTACGACCTTCAGGGATTCTCCGAGGATGAGGAAGTGGTGCGCCGGTTCTTGTCCCTCAATTCGGTCGATCTGGCGCTGGTCGTCATTAATACAGCGCAAATTGAGCGACAACTCAGTCTTGTGCTGCAACTGAAACATCTCGGCGTACCGATGGCGGTGTTGCTGAATATGTCGGACGAGGCCAAAAAACTGGGTATCACGATTGATACGCAGCAGCTGTCCAGCTTGCTTGATTGTCCTGTCGCACTTATTTCTGCTAAGTACGGCAATGGATATCAAAGTGCCTATCAGCTCATCCAGAAAGAGCTCAGCGGTAGTCGCCCGCCGGTCATTGCTAATCTCGCCACCCCACCGTTAGCCGAGCCAGTGCTTGAGGCGGCGATGGCACAGGCCATGAGTACATCGGTACAGATACCTGCCCACGCGTCGGACCAACTGACGCAACGCATGGACCGTGTACTGCTGCATCCTGTCGCGGGGTTGCCGATTTTTTTCTTCATCATGTTTTTGTTATTTCAGGGAATTTTTATTCTTGGCCAGCCGATCCAGAGTGGTCTTGCCTGGTTATTTCAGCTAGTACGGACTTCTGCGCTGGAGCCCTTGTTGTCGGTATTGCCGGCCGCTGTTACTGGCTTGTTGCTCGATGGAATTTACAATGGCATCGGCACGGTGGCCAGCTTTGTTCCTCTTATTGTGCTGTTTTTCCTGTTCATGGCGCTGGTCGAAGACAGTGGGTACCTATCGCGTGCCGCGTTTCTGATGGATGCTTTGATGGCTAAACTCGGACTTGATGGTCGCAGTTTCGTGATGGTGCTGATGGGATTTGGCTGTAACGTCCCCGCCCTCATGGGTACCCGTGTCATGCGCTCGAGGCCATTGCGGTTGTTGACGATGCTGGTCATTCCGTTTTCGCTGTGTTCTGCGCGTTTGCAGGTCTTCGTTTTTTTTATTGCCGCACTTTTTACACCTACGCAGGCCCCGCTGGTGCTGTTCAGTTTGTACGTAATGAGTTTTGCCACAACGTTACTGAGTGCATTGCTGTTCAAATCAAAGTTCGCCAACAATGAGCCGTTCATTCTCGAAATGCCGCCCTACCGTTTCCCGACATGGCGTCAGATGGTCTTGCGGGGCTGGCAGGAAGTCCATCACTTCATGCATCGTGCGACCAAGTTCATTATCATCGGCGTGGTGCTGGTTTATGTACTGACAAATTTCCCAACTAATGTCGCGCCGGCTAGCAGCGCAACGATTGCAGGCTGGCTTGGCACGAGTCTGGCACCGATCCTGGATCCGATTGGGATCAATATGCAGCTCGCAATTGCGTTGATTTTCGGCTTCGTTGCCAAAGAAATCGTCATTGGTTCACTTGCCGTAATTTACGGAATGGACGGTGGTGCGCTGATGTCGACAATGGCCAATCAAATCGACTGGGTACAGGCATATAGTTTTATGCTGTTCACCCTAATCTACACCCCATGCCTGTCTACGATCGCCACGATACGCACCGAGTCTCGCAGCAGGTCTTTCACCTTGCTTGCCTTGGTCTGGCCGCTGACGTTGGCTTGGGTCGTCAGTTTCATTTTTTACCAATCGGCCCGGGCTTTCGGGTACTAGATAAAATTAGAGCGAGGTTGCTGAACGTGCTGCCTGCTCGTACAAGCCTGACAAGATGCGCAGAAAGCGTGCCAGTTCGCTCAATTCAAAGCTCTCGGTGCCGTCCCCACTCAGGCCTGATACCAGCACTTGTTCGCGGATTTCGAAGTAGCGCTTGCAGACATCCTGACCGGCCTCATTGGTCGAATACAGCACCTCTTTGCCCCGCTTTTCGGTTTTCACCAAACCAAGCGACTGTAATTTTTTCAGCGAATAGTTGACCACGTGCGTATCTTCGATATTGAGGATAAAGGCAATGTCAGCAAGTTTTTTCTCACGCGCGCGATGATTGATGTGATGTAGCACCAGCACATCGGTAATAGTCATATCTTTCATGCCAACGGCGGAAATACATCTGACCGCCCAGCGGTTGAAGGCATTGCTCGCGATAATCAAGCCGAACTCGAACTCACTCAATTCAGCACTGCGTCCGGAGGCGAGATGAGATGACGATACGATAGGAATTTTTGCCTGGCGCACAGGTTCTTGAGGTGTGGATGGAGAAGAGCCGCCAATTTTCTGTTTCGATAATTCTTTGGTCATCACAGTTCCGAATAGTTGTGCTGCTGGATTAAATCTATTGCCCACATTCTACGTTCAGAATATTGCCAAAAAACACGTGGGAATTTACTTTTTTTGTGCTTGTACGGTGGGCTAAATTTTTAAAAAATCGTACTTTTCGACGTTAAACAAGGCTGTTAGTTTGTGATTTCTCACTATGGGTAGCAATTGTATCCATTAATATTTTTTCGGTGAGTTGGTGTTCCAAGCACTGGCTCCAGACATGGCGCTGCAGGACCTGATACGACTATCAGTCAACCAAGGAACGGCAAGCGGCATTTGGTGCAAGACCTGCGCCAAGTTTTTAAATCGAAAAATAACCTGAGGAAATACCCATGAAATATTTGCTGAAAAGTTTTGTTTTGAGTCTATTCGCACTGTTGATGACAAGTGCGGCTCTTGCTGCAGAAAAAGGTTCGCGTGATGAAGCGGTCGCCTTGGTGAAAAAAGCGGCAGCTTATTTGAAGGAAAATGGAAAAGAAAAGGCATTCGCCGAGTTCAGCAGGACCGACGGACCCTTTGTCGACCGGGACTTGTACATTTTTGCTTATAGCGCAGGAGGCGATGGTACCAATTTGGCGCATGGTGCCAATCCCAAACTGATAGGCAAGAATTTGCTCGATTTACGTGACGCTGATGGCAAGGCGATCGTCAAGAATTTTATCGAAGTGGCCAATAGCAAGGCTGGCAGCGGTTGGGTCGATTACAAGTGGGCCAATCCGCTTACCAAGGCAATCGAAGCTAAAACCAGCTACGTCGAAAAAGTGGGTGACGTAATTCTGGGCAGTGGCGTCTACAAGTAACCTGTCTCTTTACGGCACGGCGCGTATTGCTACTCCGTGCCGTTGGTCTGCAGAATTACATCCGCCAGAAAGCGAAGACCAGCAACGTAAAAAAAGCGGCGACAATATCGTCCCACATCACGCCAAAGCCACCCTTGAAATGTTGATCAAAATATCCGATGGGTGGCGGCTTGGCCATATCAAAAAAACGGAAACACAAAAAAGCCCAGCATTGGGTAGTGAAGTCTGCAGGTGCCAACACAAAAAGCACGATCCAGAATGCGATGATTTCATCGATAACCATGCTGCCGTGATCGGCGACACCTAGGTCGCGACCTGTTTTTGCACAGGCCCACGTACCTATCAAAAAGCCGGCTACGATGACGATAGCCCAGTTCGCGCTGGTAAAAAAGTCAGGCCAGCGCTGACTCATCAAGTTGAACGTTAGCCAGCCAAACAAGGTACCGCTGGTCCCGGGCATGATCGGAGACAGGCCACTGCCCAAGCCTTGTGCAATAAGGTGGGCGGGGTGCGCGAGCATGAATTGCCCGGTTGGCTTTTTAATGGCTGGGTGTTTCCCTGAGTGGTAATTGGTCATGGGGAGGTGAAGTGATCGAAGCTACGATAGGTCAGATGGAGGTCTTTTCCGGCATTATCAGTCAGTCGCAGTCCAGGCGCCGGATCGATATGACCGACCCGTGTGACCGGAGTTTGTGTGCGGTGCGCCGCATCGAGCACGGCTTGCCGATGAGCTTGTGGTGCGGTAAAACATAGTTCATAGTCATCCCCCCCTGCCATGCAATATGCACGCCGCAAGGTCACAGATTGGTTGATCAGCGCCGGACCGGCAGGCAGCGCATCGACGTTAATCGTTGCGCCTACTTCCGAGCGCATCAGGATGTGTTTGAGATCCCCACCCAGTCCATCCGAGATATCAATCGCTGCATGCGCTACACCCACCAGCGCCATACCGAGTGCGTTGCGCGGGGTGGGGCGATCCATGCGGGGCGCTGCTTGTGCCAGCGCATCCTCATCGAGTGCGAGTTCGCCTAGCCGATAGGCCAGCGCCAGACGGGCGTCCCCCAGCGTGCCCGAGATCCAGATATCGTCGCCGGTGCGTGCTGCACTGCGCAGCAATGCCCCGGTCGTGCCAAATTCACCAAAGACGGTGATGCAGATAGTTCTGGGACCTTTTGTCGTGTCGCCGCCAATCAGTGCACAGCCATGATGATCAGCTAGTGCAAACAACCCATCGGAGAATCCCTGTAGCCAGTCCTCGTCGATGGCGGGTAGGGCAAGTGCCAGAGTAAATCCGACCGGTTTCGCGCCCATCGCAGCCAGATCAGATAAGTTGACTGCCAGACATTTGTGTCCGAGTGCGCTTGGATCTGCACCTGGTAAAAAGTGCCGTCCCTCAACCAGCATGTCCATGGAAATCGCCTGCTGTAACTGCGCTGGCCTGAGCAATGCGCAATCGTCTCCAACACCCAGTAGCACGCCAGGGTGGCCGCGATCGGAGCGGGTGAAGTATCGGGCAATTAAATCGAATTCGGACATGACCGCATTGTACCCAACCAGCGCGGTGGTGAACGCGGGTTTGGGCGGCCATCTTGTTTGTAATTCGCCACGTCGAAATTCTGGCAGAGAAGGCAATGATTGACTCGCCTCAAACTTTATCTACAGTCCAATTTTCAATGGTACGTATTCATTAAGCTTTATGACTGTCAAAACTATTTACGTCGTCACATGCGCCTCACTTGTACCGGTGGTTTCACTCTGCTTGAAGTATTAATTTCACTGCTAGTTCTCGCATTCGGCGTCCTTGGTGTGCTGACATTGCTACTTTTTTCCGTCCGCGTCGCGCAGCAGGTCGATGCCGAGTCGGTCGCCTTGCACCTAGCCAACGAGATCGCCGATCAATTGCGTGGCCGCGCCAGCACCACGGCACTGGCGCAATTTGATTACGATGCCGCATTGTCTCCAGCGAGTACGTCTGCCGCATCGTCGGACCGTTGCTATGGTCTCTTTGACGCATGCAATACGAATCAACTCGCCACATTCATGGCTGACGAATGGCGAGCCCGTATAAAGACCCGGTTGCCGACAGGGCGGGTACGTATTTGCCGTGATGCGGCACCGTGGCAGATGGGTACTAATTCGCCGCGATGGGAGTGCGATGCAGGAACAACAGCAAGTGCGCCGCTCTGGATCAAGATAGGCTGGCAAGGACGTTCATCGTTTGGCGACGACCGCAGCATCAGTAATGGACCGCAACTGGTGCTGCATGTCGATTAGTCCGGTGAAGCCGGACATGCAGCGCGGTCTGAGCCTGATCGAAGTACTTATCGGACTGGCGCTTGGCCTATTGATTGTTGCCATTGTTGGCACCGTATTCCAGTCCGTACGTCGCGCTTATGATCTGCAAGAAAGCACTGTCGAGGTGTCTGAGGCCGGCCGCTATGCTCTTGACAGCATTGCCCGTGCAGTGCGCCAGAGCGGTTCTTCCGATCTGGCTAGTTCAGCCGTGCTTGAACAGGGTAATGACGCATTCGATGCAGCCATTAGTGGTCTTGATGCCCGTTTTCTCAAAGCAGGCACACTGGGTATCGAGCAAGCTTCGTCGATTGCCGTCAACGGCAGCGATGTATTGGCGCTGCGGTTTGCCGGCGCAAATGACGGCGCTGCAATTGACTGCGCCGGCTTCAGCGTCACCAGCCCGGTAGGAAATACATCAGGGCAGCTATCGGGCTGGAGCATTTTTTTTGTTGCCAGAGATGCTCGCGGAGAGCCGGAATTGCATTGCAAATATCAGGGCAAGCAAAGCTGGTCATCTGCAGCCATCGTTCGTGGTGTTGAATCGTTTCAGGTGTTGTACGGCGTCGGGGCGGATGCCGCAGCGATGCCGACGCATTTTCTTACCGCAGATCAAATTGATCGTCTGGACCAGCAACTGGTTTTGCGCGGTGCAACGCCAGAACAGCGCGCGCAGGACCATTATCGACAGACACACTGGAAAAAAATTACGGATATCCGGGTTGCGCTACTTATTCGTAGTATGCGGGCCGTTCGGACTGATGCGCTGAATCAAGAGTTCGATTTATTTGGTCCGGCGTATACGGCGCAACAGGCGGCTAATGATCTAGGTACCCGAATTGTCGAAAGTGAACTGCCATCCAAAGAACGGAACCGGTTGCGTAAGCTCTTCACAACGACGATCCGCGTTCGCAACACCACATTGGCGATGCCACGATGAGGTTCCGGCAAAGCGGGATCACGCTATTCATCGTGCTGGTCTGGCTGACGGTGGTTGCACTGCTGGCACTGTCTGCACTGGAGATCGGTTTGCAGGACCAGAGGGCCGCGCGAAGTTATCGTGACAGGGAGGTCGCCTTTCAAGCTGCCGAGGCAGGCTTGCAGGATGCCGAACTGGATATTGAAGGGTCGCCGGATACGCACTTGTCACGCAGCGCGCTGTTTGCTCGCAACAGCAAGGAGGGCTTTCCCAGCGAGGTGGACGATCTTTGTCAGCGCGGTATGTCGAATCCTTATCAAGGCTTATGCAGACAATCTCTAGATGCCGGTGTGCCCAGCTGGTTGCAAGTCGCGCAACCAGTGCGAGGTAGCACTGATGATAGTGACGTGGGCGTGCCCTATGGTCGCTTTACTGGACGCTCGATGCAAACTGGACTTGGCATGCTGCCAGCCAAGTTGCCTCGTTACCTGATAGAACTGCTGCCTTATCGGCAGGCTGGGAATAGTGCCGAGCGACCCGAGTATTTTTATCGGATCACGGCGATCGGTTTTGGCGCCGATGCTGCCAGTGAGGTCGTGTTGCAGACCTTTTACCGGAAGGGGAGCTTGCCATGAGGTCAGGCCAGATGCTGCTGTTCATTCTTTGCAGTTTTTGCTGCAATGTCCATGCTCAATTGAAATCCTTTATTTGCGCGATGGCGCCGGGAAAGAGTCAGGAAGTCAGCGTAACCCAGCAGGTGATCGATCCATCGGGAAAATGGGTATGGCGAGCAGGGTTCGAGTCGCAATCATGGTCTGGAAGCTTAAAAAAATATCCGCTTGAAAATTTAACAGGCGATAGCGCCCTGATCGGGGCAGCCTTGTGGGACGTTGCAGACCAATGGCTCGCGACATCGACCTATAGTGCGATGGATCGCAACATATGGACATTTGATCCCATCTCGGGGAAGACGATGGAATTTCGCTGGGCAAACCTGACCGAACTGCAAAAACAGGGATTGAACCGGATGCCGGGAGTGGCCCGTAGCGATGGATTGGGTGAGCAGCGCGTCAATTTTTTGCGGGGCCAACGTGATGCGGAACGGGCTAAAGACCTTGGTGTGTTCATGCCGCGTAAGTCGTTACTGGGCGGCATTCTCAACAGCACGCCGTTACTGGCCGGTCAATCGCGTGATTCGCTCCGAGGTACGCTCAGTGATGGCGGGCGCGAGCCAATTTTTGTGGCTGCCAATGACGGCATGCTGCATGCGTTTTCCTCCACCGACGGAAAAGAACTGTTTGCCTACGTACCTGGTTTTCTGTTGTCGGCACTGAGTGGGTTGGCCAGTCCGACTAACCCGCCTCGTACTTGGTTTGACGGCAAGCTAGCGTTGCAAGTGGTGCGTTTGAACGGTGCGAGCAAGACCATCCTTGCCGCAGCGGCGGGAACCGGTGCCAAGGGAGTTGTTGCGTTCGATGTCAGTTACCCGGAGCAGTTTGGCAAAGGGGGTGGTGCACTCTGGGAATTCAGCGAGGCCGATGATGCCGATATGGGTGTCGTGACCGGTCAGCCATCCATCGCGACATTTCAGGTGCACGCTGGCGAAAGACGTCATTTTGTCGTTGTTTCAACAGGACAAGCTAGCGCCGGATTGGCCAGTCCCGGTCGGCTTTTTCTGTTAGGACTGGATAAACCACCTGGTGCGCGCTGGCAGATCAATGTGAATTACTTCAAATTCGATACCGGCGCAGAAGGCCTTGGTACTGCAGCGCTGGTGCCCGACGAGGACAATACGATTCGTTTTGCTTATGCAGGCGACCTTGCCGGAAAATTGTGGCGCTTTGATTTTTCGGGCGTGACGCCTTGGTCGGCCCCAATACCTTTTTTTTCAGCGGTGGATTCCCTTGGCAAGTTCCAGCCTATCGTAGCAAAGCCAAGTGTTGTTTTTGCCCCCGGTGGCGGATATCTGGTTCTGTTTGGCACGGGTCGCTTGCTTGCGCCAGAAGAAGGCCTTGCGACGTACTACACGGTGCAATCGCTTTATGCCGTCCATGACACGACGCTGCGCGGCCAGCGGCCTATCCTTCGCCGGACTTTGGTCGCGCGGACCGCTCGTAAGTCGGGACCGGACAGCTACACCATCGATGGAGCGTCATTTACCTACGGCTCCGGGACATCGGATCGAGACGGCTGGTACCTCGACTTCCCAGACGCGATACACACCGGCGAGAGACAGGTTGACGCGGCGCTCGCGGATTCCGGCCTGATCGTTTTTCGCTCGTTGATTCCTGCCATAGATGGTTGCGATCGAGGTGATGGCAGGACTTATTTTCTTGCGCCGCTCAATGGCTTTTCGCCGGTTGATGTGACTGTGACGCGCGCCAGTACCGGTGGCCCCGTTGCACCGTTGTTGCTAACGTCATTTGAACGCTCGTCCCCGAGCGCCACAGGCGGGGCAGTGCTGTCACGCAGGATCACGGTGTTGAACCCGCGTGTTGACGGTACATCCGATACTGCGGCTCACTCTCCGAGTGTGACAGTTGCGCTGCCCGTTCAGCGATTGGGTTGGCGCGAACTGGGTAATTGGTCCGACAGGCGGCGTACCGATGCGCAACGCTAAAAGGGCCAAATAATGCGTTTTTTTGAACAGGTTGGTTTTACGTTGATTGAACTCCTTGTCAGCGTAGTGATCGTCGCGTTATTAGGATCGGTCGCACTGCCGTCCTACCAATTTGCGATCCGCAAGGTCAAGCGTGCAGAGGGCCGCGCCGCTTTGCTCAAACTGATGCAACAGCAAGAGCAGTTGTATTCACAAAGAATGACTTATCTCGCCTTTTCGTCTTCGTCATCGGATCCGGATCAGCGGCGCTTTGTGTGGTTTTCAGCAGAAACGGCAGCATCTAGCGCCTATGAAATTGATGCGCTGGCCTGTGCTGATCGGAGCCTTGCCGAGTGCGTGATGCTCCGTGCGCGCCCAGGTACGGGTAACGTCAATACCGGATTCTCTGATACCCAATGCGGTACGTTGCGATTGGATAGTCGGGGCCACAAGGAAGCCGATGGACGCGATTGCTGGTGACTCTTTATGCCGCGCGGTGAGTCAGTCGCGCCGTTACGGTCTGGGTGGCTATACGCTGGTCGAATTGATGGTCGTGTTGGTGATCCTTGCAATCATTCTTGCCTTGGCCGTCCCCGGTTTTGCTGAACTGATCCAGCGCCAGAAAATATCGGCGACGACGGCAGACTTGCTGGCTGCGATCAGGCTCACGCGCGCGGAGGCGATACGGCGCGGGCAGCGGGTCGATCTGATTCCAGTGGACGGTATCGACTGGGCCAGTGGGTGGACAATATTCATTGATGGCAATAGCAACCGGCAAGTCGATGCCGGCGAGACGATTATTTTTGTCCACGATACTGTGGCCCGCGGAATTGCCATAAAATCCGCGTTTACTGACAACTCAGCGGCGTATATTGCGTATGCCGCGAGCGGACGCACGCGAACCAACGCGAATAGTCAGACGCCGCAATTCGGTCATCTGGCGCTTTCGCTCGGGGCGCAACAACGCCGCATCATCGTCAATTTTCTGGGTCGCGCAAGAGCGTGCAATCCGCTGACTGAAGCAGCTTGCGGCTGACGCTGCCCGGTACCAACTTGACATCAACCTGACCCGAAAGCGCCATGAAAATTACTAACGATCAGCAAGGCATGGCACTTGCCCTCGAGTGGGCAGCCAAAGGCATGTTCCTTACCGCGCCAAACCCGCGTGTCGGTTGTGTTGTGGTCAGGGATGGCGTTGTGCTCGGTGCCGGCCACACACAGGCGGTCGGTCAGGCGCACGCTGAGATTGCCGCGCTGGCCGATGCGCAGCAGCGCGGCAATTCGGTGCTCGGTGCAACGTTATACGTCACGCTTGAACCTTGCAGCCACCACGGACGCACGCCACCGTGTGCCGATGCGCTCATTCGGGCGGGCGTGGCGCGCGTCGTATCGGCGATTGGCGATCCGAATCCGCTGGTCGCCGGCGCCGGGCTGGATCGTTTGCGCGCAGCCGGGATCGAAGTCGTCACCGACGTGATGCGCGATGCGGCTCTCGAGATGAATATTGGATTTTTTTCCCGGATGCAGACAGGAAAACCATGGGTGCGAATGAAGGCCGCCGCCAGTCTTGATGGCAAGACGGCCTTGCATAACGGCGTGAGTCAATGGATTACGTCGGCACCAGCACGCGACGACGGCCATGCCTGGCGCGCCAGAGCATGTGCAATATTGACCGGGATCGGGACCGTCAAAGCGGATAATCCGCAACTTACCGTCCGCGCCATCGTGACCCCGCGTCAACCACGGCGCATCGTCATCGATAGTCGGCTCGAAATCGAACTGCAGGCGCGCATCCTGATGGATGCGCCGGTCTGGATCGTTTGCGCACAGGCCGATCCGGCCAAGCAGGCGGCGCTGAATTTGCTTGGCCATGACGTAATCTGCTTGCCCAACGCCGCCGGTAAGGTTGATTTGCCACAACTGATGCTGGAATTGGGGCGGCGTCAGATCAATGAAGTACATGTTGAGGCGGGCTTCAAACTCAATGGCTCCCTTTTACGCGAAGGTTGTATTGACGAGCTGCTGCTTTACCTTGCACCTAGCTTGCTCGGTGATGCTCAGGGATTGTTCGATTTGCCTGCGCAAACCAGTTTGAGCGATAAAACTGGATTGGTTTTTCACGATGTCAAGCAGATCGGTCCGGATTTGCGTATTCTTGCTCGCCTTACTTGACTCTATTTAATCGCCATGTTTACTGGAATCGTTGCTGCTGTAGGAAAAATCACTGCCCTGTCTGCTGCGGGCACGGAGCCGGATGCCGGGGTACGTCTAACGATCGATGCCGGTGATTTGCCGTTATCCGACGTCATGCTAGGCGACTCGATCGCTATCAACGGCGCGTGTATGACGGTCGTCAGCAAGACTGACAGCACGTTTGCCGTTGACGTCTCGCGTGAAAGCCTGAACTGTACTGCAGGGTTGGATGCCCCAGGTGAAGTCAATCTTGAAAAAGCGCTGACGCTGGCGGACCGCCTCGGTGGGCATCTGGTGTCCGGTCACGTCGATGGGCTCGGTGTGGTCACGCGTTTTGAGTCCGTCGGCGAATCGTGGAAGTTGGTCATCGAGGCGCCGCCCGACTTGGGGAAATACCTCGCGTTCAAGGGTTCGATTGTCGTCAATGGCGTGTCGCTGACGGTGAACCGGGTCAGCGATAGTCCGGTTGCGTGTACTTTTTCGATCAACTTGATCCCCCATACGATTGCCGTAACTACGCTCAGAAACCTGACTGCCGGCAGTCGCGTCAATCTCGAAATTGACCTGATTGCGCGCTATGTCGAGCGGATGCTGAGCAGTTCGGCTGGACCGCAGCGGGCAGGCTGACCATCAGCGGTTGTTGCCGCACCGGGTTGGCAGGGTTGCATGAATCGTAGTGATCACGTTTTCCTGTCATCGATGCAGGTCGCGGAGGGCGCAAATCCATTAAAATGGCGCACCTAAAAGGACTCAATTCATGTCAATCGCTACTACGCAAGAAATCGTCACCGAATTACGTGCCGGCCGGATGGTTATTCTGGTCGACGAAGAAGATCGCGAAAACGAAGGCGACCTGGTCATGGCGGCGGAATTTGTTACTGCGGAAGCAGTCAATTTCATGGCCAAATTTGGTCGCGGACTGATCTGCCTGACGCTAACCGAAGAACGCTGCGATAAGCTCAATCTGTCCATGATGACGACCCGTAACGGCACATCATACGGTACGAACTTTACCGTCTCGATTGAAGCTGCCGAAGGGGTAACGACAGGTATTTCCGCCGCGGACAGAGCCCGCACTATTCAGGTTGCGGTTGCCAAGAACGCCAAATCTTCTGATATCGTCCAACCCGGTCACGTATTCCCGCTGAAAGCACAAAAAGGCGGTGTGTTGATGCGGGCCGGGCATACCGAAGCCGGCTGTGATTTTTGCGAACTGGCCGGCCTCACGCCTGCTGCCGTTATTTGCGAAATCATGAACGACGATGGCACCATGGCACGCTTGCCAGATTTGTTTGAGTTTGCACAAGTACACGGCCTTAAAATTGGCACAATCGCTGACTTGATCCACTATCGCAGTCAGAATGAAAGTCTTGTCGAGCGTATTGCCGAGCGCACAATGCATACCGTACATGGCGACTTTCAGGCATTAATTTACCGCGACAAGCCAAGCGGTGGCGCACATATGGCGCTGGTGCACGGTCAGATTTCGGCCGATACGGAAGCGCTAGTGCGGGTACACCAGCCGGTATCCATGCTGGATTTGCTGGACTCGAGTTCGACCACGCATTCCTGGAACATGGCTTCGGCGCTTGCCGCCGTTCAGGCAGCAGAACGTGGTGTGGTCGTACTCCTTAATTGCGAAGAGTCGGCCGACCAGTTGTTCGCCCAGTTCAGTGCCTTGTTGACACCGGAAAACCGGCCAGCAGCTCGTGCGGCAAGCATGGACCTTCGCACCTATGGCATCGGTGCGCAAATCCTCAAGGATATCGGTGTGTGCAAAATGCGGTTGCTAGCCAACCCAAGAAAAATGCCTTCAATGACCGGTTTCGACCTTGAGGTTGTGGGCTACCGGGGTAGTCCGAAGGACTGATGTGCGGCGCTACCGAAGGCACCCCAATCACCCGTTTATAAAGGAATTACCATGACAGTAGGAACTTACGAAACCAATCTCGATGGCGAGGGTTTGCGCATCGGGATTGTGCAGGCGCGCTTCAATGCGGATATTGGCGACGGCTTGCTGACGTCTTGCTTGGCAGAACTGAGTCGCCTCGGTGTCGCTAACGAAGACATTTTTCGGTTGACCGTACCTGGTGCGCTGGAAGTGCCGCTCGCCTTGCAGAAAATGGCCGAAACCATGCAATTCGATGCGTTGATTGCGCTCGGAGCAGTCATTCGTGGCGAAACCTACCACTTCGAACTGGTTGCTAACGAATCCGGCGCCGGCATTAGCCGTGTCGGGTTAGATTTTGGTACGCCAGTGGCCAATGCAATCCTGACGACTGAAAATGACGAGCAGGCAATCGCCCGAATGACGGAAAAGGGAGCTGATGCCGCGCGGGTTGCGGTGGAAATGGCTAATCTGGTGTTGGCGCTAGATGAGTTGTCCGAAGCCGTCGACGACGAATAATGATGTTGATCGCGCACTGGCTATAACCGGTCATGTGCGGTTTTTTGTTCCATTACGCGTGCCGGAGGTTATCTACGGCACTGCAGTCTGACTATCATGATCCCGAAAAAAGAGCTTCACGCGAATCCGAACAAGAGTCGCACACCCAGACACCGGTCACGGGAATTCGCGCTGCAAGGCCTGTATCAGTGGCTGCTGAACAATGAAGATGCTGGCGTCATCGAAGCGCATTTGCGTGAAGCGCACGGTTTCGACAAGGCCGATGCAGCGCACTTCGATGCGCTGTTGTACGGAACAATCAAGCAAGTAGGCGCGTTGCGTGCAGAATTATTGCCGTTGATCGATCGCCCACTGAGCCAGTTGTCACCGATCGAACATGCGATCTTGCTTATTGGCGCTTTCGAGTTGAAGAATCATATTGAGATACCGTACAAGGTCGTCATCAATGAATCGGTCGAGTTGGCCAAATCGTTTGGTGGAATCGATGGTCACAAGTATGTCAATGGTGTGCTCGACAAATTTGCCGCAAAGGTGCGCGATGTGGAAATCGCCGCATCGCGTCAGCTCTGATGCCGTTGGCCGCAGAGAATAATTTTTCGATGGCGAACCTGGCCGGACGGGTTGAGCACATTGCTCCATTTCATGTAATGGAGTTGATTAAAATGGCTGCGTTGCTAGAGCAGCAGGGGAAATCGATTATCCACATGGGAATCGGAGAGCCCGATTTCACGGCGGCCCCTGCAGTGGTTGCAGCGGCCACGCGCGCGATGAGTGACGGTAAGATGCAGTACACATCCGCCGTTGGCTTGCCTGCATTGCGCGAAGCGATCTCTGCACACTACCTGCAGGTCTACGGACTGCAGATCGACCCGGCACGTATCATCGTCACTGCAGGCGCTTCAGCGGCACTGCTGCTGGCATGCGCCGCTTTGGTAGAGCCCGGGACCAAGGTATTGATGCCAGATCCGTCCTACCCTTGCAACCGGCATTTTGTTGCTGCGTTCGATGGTGAGGCCACGATGATTCCGTGTGGTCCGGACCAACGTTTCCAGTTGTCTGATACTGCCGTGCGCAATCACTGGGACAGCGCGACCAGAGGAGTGCTTCTGGCGTCGCCGTCCAATCCTACCGGCACCTCTATCCCTGAGGACGAACTGCGCCGTATCGTGGCGACAGTGCGCGAGAAACAGGGCTACACGATTGTTGACGAAATTTATCAGGGGCTCACGTACGACCAGGCGCCATTTTCAGCCTTATCGTTAGGTGACGACATTGTCGTTATCAACAGCTTTTCAAAATATTTCAACATGACGGGGTGGCGCCTGGGCTGGTTGGTGGTGCCGCCGGAACTGGTGCCACATATCGAAAAACTGGCACAAAATCTGTTTATTTGTGCCTCGACGATCTCGCAACATGCGGCGCTCGGATGCTTTGAAGTCGCGTCGATCGCGCTCTATGAGGAGCGCAAGGCAGAGTTTCGTCGTCGTCGAGATTACATCGTGCCAGCGCTGCGTGAACTTGGCTTCACAGTTCCTGTGGTGCCGGATGGCGCGTTTTATGTGTATGCCGATTGCAGCGCTCTGTCGGACGACGCCGATCAGTTGACTATCGACATGCTCAACGAGACTGGTGTGGTACTGGTACCGGGACTGGACTTCGGGCCGTCAACTGCACGTCGTTATATCCGGGTTTCTTACGCCACATCGATGGAAAACCTGGAGGAAGCGGTAAGGCGCTTGCAGCGATTTTTCGAAGGACGCCGTCGAATCGTTTGAAGCAAGATTTTTCAAACAAAAAAAGAGCCCAATGGCTCTTTTTTAATGTCTTGTAACAATTCACATTGCTGCAAACTGGTCTTGCGCAGGAGACTTGCGGATCGCTTCCGAAACGGATGCTTGCTCCTCTTTAGCACTTGGGGATGGTGGATTAACGACGGTGTCGTTTGTCACCTTCGGTTGATCTCGTATGATCAGTGGTGTCGTACTGGTATAGACAGACACGTTTTTGCCAGTAGCAACGGCTTTCAGGCGCTGATATTCAGCAAGCACTTTTGCGCCATAGCCATCGTCATGATCGAATGCAGCGGCACCGACGTACATCTTCAGTCCGGCTTCTACAGACCCACCCCGCGATACATACTCTTTCAGGATTCGAGAGCCGACACGAATGTTTGCAACTGGATTGAGGGCCGCCTTGATTCCGCCAAGATCCTGAAATTTTTCATGGTGAATTTTGGACATGATTTGCATGAGGCCTTGGGCGCCGACCGAGCTTTCGGCAAACGGGTTGAATCCCGATTCGATAGCGGCCACAGCGAGAATCAGTAGCGGGTCAATTTTGAGGTCATTGGCCGTGGTGTAGGCTGCGGAAACCAGCATATCCGTAGCATCGTTGGCGACGCGGTAGCGTTTTGATATCCAGGTAGAAACCCATTGTTGCTGGCGTTCCGTCCCCTTTACCTTGATGTTATTCTGGCCGCTCGTTGTTGCTGGTGCATGCCCGTTTCCTGAATGAAGGGGATAAGCATGGACACCGAAGGACATCTTTGGTGTGTCCATAGGCACGGTGGAGTCTACCGCTCCGATTGGCTGCGCTGGCGCCATCGCACTGAATGGCGACAACGACTTCAGTTGTTGGGCAAGGTCAGGTCGGTAGAACATCAAGGCCAGAGTACACAGCGCAGCGATCCCGGAAATCATCAGGGCATGGTGGGCGGTGGTGAAGAATCCGCTCAGCGTATCTTTGGCGAATGTACCAAGAGATGTTGAATTACTACGTAAGAATCGCGCGCATGTGCGCGTCGCCTGGGTAAATCGATTAAGCAATTGAACCTCCTGAATCGTCATAGCTAACGTTCGAACTGCGGCTTCCCGCTGTCCGAACCGCCTGCCGTGAATCAGATACATCGCCATCCTCCGCGTGAAGCGGGCAGACGGCGCCGGAGTCGCTGCGTTGAGCTGAGGGTATACTTCAATACCGCACCAGTGGCAGACAACTTTTTGCGGGGGGTAAGACTGACGCCTTTTGAAAACACTCCTTAAAATGCCTGTTGGGGCCCCGACCCCGTGAAATGATTTGGTTTTCTGTTGCAGTGGGCGATTGACGCGCCAGATGCCTTCCTTTTCAATGTTCGCGGATTGTAGGTGTCGTGTTATATCAAGTCAATACTAATATTATATAAAATGATTACTGTTTGATCTTTAGCAAGTGGTCGTATTGCAACTTAGTTGAATAAAATCAACGGCTTGTCGTTATTCCTTAAATTGAAAGGCCCGCAGCCCAGCGGAGCAAAAAAGATGAAATATACGGATTTGAGAGATTTTGTTGCTAAATTAGAATCGATTGGTGAGCTAAAGCGCGTCACTTTTCCGGTTTCCAGCTATTTGGAGATCACGGAAATCTGTGATCGCACACTGCGCGCCGGTGGCCCGGCGCTGCTTTTCGAGCATGTGGATGGGCAATCAATACCCGTGCTGGGTAACTTGTTCGGCACGCCGCGACGGGTTGCCCTAGGGATGGGGGCAGAGGAAGTGAGCGAGTTACGCAAGATCGGCCACGTTTTAGCGATGTTGAAGGAGCCAGAGCCACCAAAAGGTTTTAAGGATTTGCTTGGCTTGACCTCGCTGGTGAAGTCCTTGTGGGACATGGCGCCTAAGGAATTGCGCTCTGCTGCGTGTCAGGAGGTTGTGCTGGAGGGGGATGCCGTTGATCTTGGCCGACTCCCCATTCAGCATTGCTGGCCGGGAGACGTCGCACCACTGATTACTTGGGGGTTGGTCATCACGAAGGGACCACATAAAAAGCGTCAGAATCTGGGGATTTATCGTCAGCAAGTGCTCTCGCGTAACAAGGTCATCATGCGCTGGTTGGCGCAGCGTGGTGGGGCGCTCGATTTCCGTGAGCACGCCAAGGTCAACAAGGGGCAGCCGTATCCGATTTGTGTGGCTCTTGGTGCCGATCCGGCGACGATATTAGGCGCCGTCACTCCAGTGCCGGACAGCCTCTCCGAGTACCAGTTCGCAGGGCTACTGCGCGGCAGTCGCACGGAGCTGGTCAAGGCCATCGGTAGCGAGTTGCGCGTTCCAGCAACGGCAGAGATTGTTCTCGAAGGCCACGTTTATGCGGATCCGAGTCATCCATCTGGTTATGAGCATGCTTTGGAAGGTCCTTACGGTGACCATACTGGTTACTACAACGAACAGGACATGTTTCCAGTACTAACGATAGACCGCATTACGATGCGACGTAATCCGATCTATCACTCCACGTATACTGGCAAGCCGCCAGACGAGCCTGCGATTCTCGGTGTGGCACTTAATGAAGTGTTCATTCCGCTGCTGCAGAAACAGTTCACCGAGATCACCGACTTCTATCTTCCACCAGAGGGCTGTAGTTATCGGATGGCAGTCGTTCAAATGAAGAAATCCTATCCGGGGCACGCCAAGCGTGTGATGTTCGGCGTCTGGAGTTTCTTGCGGCAATTCATGTATACCAAATTCATTATTGTGGTCGACGAAGATGTTGATATACGGGACTGGAAAGAAGTGATTTGGGCCATTACGACCCGTGTCGATCCGCTGCGCGATACAACACTGGTCGACAACACGCCGATCGACTATCTTGATTTTGCATCACCTATTAGTGGGCTTGGTAGCAAGATGGGTATCGACGCGACGAACAAGTGGCCTGGTGAGACCGACCGTGAGTGGGGCAGTACGATCAACATGAGCGATGAAGTCAAGGCCCGTATCGACAGCATCTGGGATAAGTTGGGCATTTAAATAGCCCCGTCTTAACCCGGGTCATTTATACCCGCCCAGCGTAGAACTTTCTGTTAGACTTCTCCCTGGCGGGCCCCTGCGCATTGTGGCATGGCCAACCTGGTCAGGTCGGGAACGAAGCAGCCACAGTCATTATCCATAAGTGCCGTAGACAAGGCTCGCCTTCTAGAATTCTGAAAAATGATCGATCTGTCGTACCTACGGTGCGACAGGCGGTCTTTTTTTTCACCATTATCCTGTTCCTCTATCCCTCACCACTCGAAACAGATATCTCCACTAGCTTAACTGCCCCTCTTTTTTCGTTCCACCATCCTTCCACTGCGACGCTCTTTTCACGCCAATATCGCCGTCGTTCCGTGGATATCAATGTCTACGACATCCTGCTTGTGGCCTATAGAGCTGATTGCTTTAAATTCAGACGATTTGGGTAACGACCGGGCACTGTTGAAATTGATATTTGTCGTCTATTTGTTCACTGTTGCTTACGCTCTTGTCGCTTATCTCGAAAATTGACTTTAAAATTTCACTGTTATTAAGAAATTTAGGCGGCTAATCGTTGTTATTTTTCTGTTTGGATATCCCATCTGGCTTTGGATTGGCTCAATAGGAAAAGATGTGATTTTTTTCAAAACATTGAAAATAACAATCAGGATTATTAGATGTGTCCTAAAAATAATCTATCGAAGAGGAATAGGGTTTAATCATTGTTAGTATATAATCTTCAGAAATGTTTTATTTGGCAAAGCGAAACGTTCAGTGGTGCCTCTAAGGATGCAGCAATGGTTGTACTAGTCGAATAGAGAAAAATCGCCTGTATCAACTTATTTTTTAACATTACCGGAAATCTACAATGTCAACATATAAAGAGTTAACCGTCCAGATTGAAAATCTTCAAAAGCAAGCTGCACATGCCCGCCAGAGTGAGATTGCTAATGCGATTGCTGATATCAAGGAGAAAATGCGTGACTATGGCATTACGCTGGCAGATCTTGGTTTGACTGGTGCCAAGAAAGCCGGTAAGGCAAAGGAGCCTGTTGCTGCGAAATTTCGTGACACAATTTCTGGTGCAACTTGGTCCGGGCGTGGCAAGCCGCCGCGCTGGATCGCTGGCCAAGATCGGGATGCATTCATTATTAAGTAAGAGCAGCCGCCTTACGCGGAAATGTGGTGAAGCAGGATAAAAGCGTCTTATAGATACACACGAATTTGGTTCGTATGTATTTACAGGGCGCTTTTTAGTTTTTCATGAATGACATTTGTTACCCGTTACAGTTAATCTTTTGTCTCTTCGTGAGACGAAATTTCCGTCTTAAGGGCGGTCTGTTTAACGATCCATACCAATTCAACTCTCGTCGCCTTGATCCGCTCCTCGCCCTAAGTAACTATCTTGGATAGCCTCTGACATATTGATTTCTTAACCACGGATGGGAGAATTATTGTTTCGCGGATAGAAACCTGAAGCGTTGGAATTGTTGGTATGAAGGCGGGGCGTTCTCGGCATTAAAATGATGTGACCATTGTTAGTGCAAATGGCTCCATCTGATCTTGGGAGTCGTCACACTCTAGAACCAAGGTGTGCAGATTCTTCGTCATCTGGTGGCTGCACCGCAGTCAGTTAAGAAATACGTAATAATATGAAATGTTTTTGAACCTACCTTTCCTCGAAAGCACTCGATGTGGCGATTTTTTCGGCTATTCCGGAGTGAACTGCGCTCGCATGCTGGTCTAATAATCTTAAACTCATCAGCGATTTATTCATGCACCGTAAATTGAAAAATACTCTCGTCGGTATTGTTGTCATCGGCCTGTGCGGTGCGAGCTATGTTTGGTACGTAGCTAAAATGCAGTCGATACAAAAGCCAAAAGTTGAATTGATTCAGTTTGTGCGAACCACGATTGCCGATCAGAAGGCATTGCCAATCAATCTGTTCGCCAATGGGTATGTGACAGCAATCAACACGGTCGATGTGCGACCGCGAGTGCAAAACATCGTACGCGAAGTCCATGTTCAGGAAGGCCAGGACGTGCGTGCCGGACAATTGCTGATCACGATGGACCAGCGCACAGAGTTGTCGGGTGTCGACCGGGCACAAGCCCAAGTGGCGCGTGGTCGTGCCGATTTGGCGGATGCCGAGGCGACGCTGAGTCGCAATCAGGAACTGCTGGATAAAAAATTCATTGCCAAGGCGGTGGTGGATACGGCTCGTAACAAGCTTGATGCATTGCGAGGCGCCTTGGCCGCCGATCAGGCCGCCGTCAAGTCGAGCATGATCGCGCTTGATTACACCCTGGTTCGCGCTAGCATTAGCGGACGCATCGGCCTCATCAATGTTCATCCAGGAAGTCTTGCACAGCCAACTGCCGCACCGATGCTGACAATTTCGCAACTCGATCCTATTGCTATTAGCTTTACCTTACCAGAGCGGGAACTGTCCAACTTGCGTATTACTTATCCGCAAGGTAATACGCCTGTAGTAGCTGAAGTCGCCGGCAAGGGCGAAGAAACCGGAAAACTTATTTTCATTGACAACGCAGCCGACGCGCAAACCGGAACCGTCCGCATGAAAGCCCGTTTCAATAATCCCGATCGCAGCATGTGGCCTGGAACGTTTGTTTCGGTACGACTGGTTTCGCGCACGCTGCCCGGCGCGATAATTGTGCCTGCACAAGCCGTTGTCACTGGTCCCGTCGACAAATTTATCTACCTGGTGCAGCCCGATAATAAAGTGACGAAGCAAAAAGTTGTGGTGGTGGCAATTGAAGATGGCAAGGCCGCTGTAACCGGCATCGTGGCCGGCACCCGGGTGGTGGTCGAAGGCGCGCAAAATTTGCGTCCTGGTGCCACGGTCAAAGAAACGAAAACGGTCGGTGGTGGTAGTGGCTCGGACATTACCGCACCGCGCGCACTGTAACGGTTAGTGGCCACGCCTCCAACGACGGCATTTTTTTGAATTGATATCGTGAATATTTCCGAACTTTGCATTCGTCGTCCGGTGATGGCGGTGTTGCTGTCGACCGCCATTGTCGTTGTGGGATTGTTTGCCTATTTGAAACTGCCGATCGCTGCCTTACCGACCTACAATACGCCGGTCATCAACGTAACAGCCTCTTTGCCTGGTGCCAGTCCAGAAATCATGGCGGCATCGGTTGCAACGCCTTTGGAAAAGCAGTTTTCGACTATTTCCGGCATCAGCACGATCAGTTCCAGCAACACGCTGGGTAGTACGTCGATCGTGCTCGAATTCAATTCGGATCGTGATATCGATGCGGCGGCAGTGGATGTGCAGGCCGCTTTATTGCGCGCGCAACGCAGTCTGCCGGTTGAGCTGACTGCGCTACCGGCCTACCGCAAGGTCAACCCGGCCGATGCGGCCGTGTTATTGGTGGCGTTGACGTCGCCGTCGATTTCGCTGGCAGACCTGAACGACTATGCCGAGAACCTGATCTCGCCCACCTTGTCGACGATTGATGGCGTCGCTCAAGTTGTCGTCTACGGCCAGCGCCGCTTTGCGGTGCGCGTCAAGGTACGGCCAGACGAGCTGGCCGCACGCAACCTGACTCTGGATGAACTGGCGACGCTGATTCATGCCGCCAACACCAACGGACCGGTCGGTGTACTTGATGGGCCACGCCAGAGTTTGACCTTGGAAGCAAATCGCCAGTTGCGGAACGCGGCCGAGTTCGGCGAATTGATCATCAGTACGCGGGAGGGTTACACCACGCGGCTCAAGGATGTCGCCAATGTCGAGGACAGCGTTGAATCCGCCAAGAGCGGTAGCTGGGTCAATGGCGAGCCATCGATTGTGCTGGCCGTGCAGCGTCAGCCCAATGCGAACACGGTTGCCGTTGTCGATGCGGTCAAGGCAACGCTGCCGCGCTTCAAGGAACAAATGCCCGCCTCGATCGAGATTCATGAGTTGAATGACAGGTCGCAGTCGATCCGGGAATCGATCGTCGATGTTCAGCACACCCTGATCCTGACGGTCGTGCTGGTAATTTTAGTGATTTTTCTCTTTCTGAAGCGCCTTTCTGCGACAGCTATCCCGGTCGTGACCTTGCCGATTTCGTTGATTGGCTGCTGTGCGCTGATGTACGTACTTGGCCATAGTCTCGATAATATTTCTCTGCTGGGAATCACGATCGCGGTCGGACTGGTTGTCGATGACGCTATCGTCATGCTTGAAAATATCGTGCGCTACGTCGAACAAGGCATGACGCCGATGGCTGCCGCACTCAAAGGATCTCGTGAAGTTGGCTTCACGATCCTGTCGATCTCAATTTCGCTGGTAGCGGTATTTATACCGATTTTCTTCATGCCCGGCGTGATTGGACTGATCTTCCGTGAGTTTGCCGCAGTCGTCTCGCTGGCGATCATGGTGTCGGCATTGATTTCGCTGACGTTGGTGCCGATGCTTTGCAGCCGGTTCCTGAAACATGCGCCGTCGGAGGACGACAACTGGGTCAGCCGCAAATTCGAAAAGGGCTTCAATGCTGTTCATCGCGGCTACAGTCTGGGTCTCGAGTGGTGCCTTGCGCATACCCGGATAGTGCTTATTGGTGCGCTGTCGACTTTTCTGCTCACCGGCTTTCTGTTCATCGAGATCCCGAAAGGGTTTTTCCCGACCGAAGATATTGGCCAGATTCGTGCATCGATCGAAGGGCCGCAAGATATTTCCTATCCGGCGATGGTGAAGCTGGTTCAGGCTACAGCCGACATCATCCAGAACGATGCCAACGTGATGTCCGTGACCTCACGCGTCACCAGCGGCAGCAGCGGGGCACTGTTCATCGGACTCAAAGCGCGTGGTGCCCGAGAACCGATGGACCGCGTGCTGGAGCAGTTGCGCAGCAAGCTCGGTGCGTTGCCGGGGCTGTCAGTCTATTTGTCACCGGTGCAAAATCTGAGCCTTGGTGGTCGTTCCAGCAAAAGCCGTTACCAATACGTGCTGCAGAGCGTGAAGGCTGACGAGCTGACCACCTGGTCCGACCAAATTCAGGCCAGGATGCGCGCCAATCCGATTTTCCGGGATGTCACCAGTGATTCGCAATTGGGTGGTTTGCAGGCCGTGGTCGATATCAATCGCGATCGCGCCAGTGCTGCCGGAGTCCAGCTACTCGACATCCGTACCGCGCTGTACAGCGCGTTCGGCGATCGTCAGGTATCGACGATATTCACCACTAGCAACAGCTACCAGGTGATCCTGCAGGATGGCGAGTCGGGTCTGCAGGACGAGGCCGACCTGAGCAAAATTTATGTCCGTAGCAAGGCCGGCGTGCTGGTGCCGCTGATGAGTCTGGCAACCGTGAAGCGCACCGCTGGGGCAATTTCGGTGAACCACCAGGGTCAGTTGCAGGCCATCACCGTCTCGTTCAATCTGGCGCCGGACGTGCCGCTAGGCAACGCCAGTGCCGCCATTGACCAGATCAAGGCCGATTTGAGCCTGCCGCCGACGGTAATTACGTCGTACGCCGGCGATGCGGCAGTCTTCCAGTCATCCCAAGGTAGCCAGATAGCGCTGTTATTGCTGGCCGTGGCAGTGATCTACATTTTGCTGGGTGTGCTGTACGAAAGCTATATCCATCCACTCACTATTCTGGCGGGCTTGCCGTCGGCTGCAGTGGGGGCATTGCTGGCATTGCGATTGTTTAACTTCGAACTGACACTGATTGCTACGATCGGCATCTTGATGCTCATTGGTATCGTGAAGAAAAACGCGATCATGATGATCGACTTCGCCCTCGAAGCACAGCGGGTGCAAGGTGCCACACCCTTCGACGCGATCCGCTCGGCCTGTCTGCTGCGTTTCCGTCCGATCATGATGACCACGCTGGTCGCGTTAGTCGGTGCCTTGCCGATTGCATTCGGTCTCGGTGCCGGCGCCGAATTGCGACAACCACTCGGCGTCGCCATCGTGGGGGGCTTGCTGGTGTCGCAAGTGATTACGCTCTTCATTACGCCAGTCATCTACCTGGTACTGGATCGCTTCAGTGGAGCAGGACCTCTGCTAACGGATCTTGGTGTGCTGGAAGCGCCTGCTTCTGCCAGTTTGCCTGCCGTGTATTGACCGACTGGCTGGCCATTGCACAGGCCGCTCTCTGGTACCTGGCAGCGCCTTCGCCGCAAACCTTCTCTGGTTTGAGTAATTTGTCAACATTTCTCAAATGAAATTATAGATATAACAACCAATGCCAATTTGAATCAGACCTGTTACTGCTGAATTGGCCTATTGATAATTAATTTTGACAACGGAATCGATGTCGCCTAAATCGGTGCTAAAAGTTCCCGTTATTTTTCAGTAATATTTCCCATTTTTATTAATAGTTGCATTGCGTGATAAAAATCAATCACATAGAATTTTTCCGTTGATTAATTTTATCCGAGCAAAGCGGGTCTAAGGCAGGGAAATAGTGAGGTACTGATCGTATTTAATCAGGTCAGTCTGATTTCCTTGTCTTTCAGTTTTACGGGTTACTTACTGCGAAACGCAGCATGCTCGTTTTTTCACGCCCTGTCTTCTTAACAGGCAGTTACCAAGGCCAATGCCCATTCAGACCCCGGGGTACGAGCCGACAACACCCGCGCTGACCACACGATTTTAAAGGGATTCTCCTCCTGTTGGCCGCGCTTTGCCTGCACGCTTTGACCTAAATCAGGCGCTTGCTTGTCTTGCGCCGAGTTTTTATTACCAATTAATGGGAATATTCATGAAACGTCGTCAATTTATTACTCGCTCGGCTGCACTTGTTATCGGTGCGCCGTTATGCGGACTCAGTCATCAGGGACATGCGCAGACCGTGGGAACATTCGATGCCGTCGCTGAAATCAAGAAATTACGTATAGCTTCAGGGACCTTCGCCGGCGGCTATCTGATTGCACCGGTCGGCCGTATTAACTGGTACTTTACCAATCTCGGCATTTTGCCAATGATTCAATATCTGAATGCGGCGGACCTTGACCGGTATATCCGGACTTATCTCGATCTGTATTTGCGCCGACTGGAAACGAATTTTTCGATTCAGGATATTAATTTCACGACGACACCCACCGGGAAAATTCAGTTGGTATTGGCTGACTCGGATGATTCATACGCCGCCACAACTCTGTCGATCGTCGCGCGCTATTTAAAAGCCAGCCAGAACTGGGGGTGGTGGGATGCCAATAAGGCCAAGTTGAAAACCATGGCCTATCGCAATCTGGCCGTGGCGATCAAGCCCAATGGCCTGAGCAGCGTGTTTCAGGCGCCGCGCAGTCAATCTAACTCGGTGGGTTACCTGATGGATAACTGCGAGGTATATCGCGGTTTGCGGGATTACGCGGCGCTGCTGCGTGCGCGAGGTGAAACCGTCGATGCCAACTATTACGATAGTTTCGCCACCGGTATTACGTCACGCATCAGCGCATCGCTATTCGATACCGCCCGCAGCGGATTCATGCCCAGTGATGCCGACAATATTGCCGGGACCGCGTTTTACGCGGACACCACATGCCAGGTCTTTCCGCAGGCATTTGGTTTGACAGAGTTGTCGTCGTATTTCGACAAGGGCTGGGCGTACTTGAATCGGATTGCGCCAAACTGGGAGGATGGTCGTTATGACGTTTATCCTTGGGCGGTGCTCGGTTTTGTCGCGGCAAAACGCGGCCAGTTAATACAGGCAAAGCAACAAATGCGTCTGGTCGAAAACAAGTTTGCCGGCGATCGCGGTTTGGCGACGATCAACGAGATCGGTTTTTACCTGCGCTCGAAAAGCCTGCTGGCCGGTCGCGCCGACATCTGAGCAAGCACGTCAAATGGGGTCTGATGTGCGGTAAAATCGTGCTTTGCCGATTCGTTGGGCCCCCATGTCCTATCAAGTTCTTGCCCGTAAATATCGCCCCCGCAATTTCGACACGCTGGTCGGACAAGAGCATGTGGTGCGAGCGCTCAGTCATGCGTTAGACACAGGGCGACTGCATCACGCCTACCTGTTTACTGGCACCCGGGGCGTCGGCAAGACGACGCTGTCACGCATTCTCGCCAAGGCCTTCAATTGCATCGGTATCGACGGTAATGGCGGTATCACTGCAACACCTTGCGGTGTCTGTGCGGTGTGCAGCGCCATTGATGCCGGCCGCTTCGTCGATTACATCGAGCTCGATGCCGCCTCTAATCGTGGTGTTGAAGAAATGGCGCAATTGCTGGAACAGGCTGTGTATGCGCCTTCCAATGCGCGCTTCAAGGTCTATATGATCGATGAAGTTCACATGCTGACAAACCACGCTTTTAACGCGATGCTGAAGACGCTGGAAGAGCCGCCTGAACACGTCAAGTTCATCCTCGCCACCACCGATCCGCAAAAAATCCCGGTCACCGTGTTGTCGCGCTGCCTGCAATTTAATCTCAAGCAGATGCCGCCCGGCCACATCGTCGCGCACCTCGACGACATCCTCGGTCAGGAAGGCATTGCCTTCGAAGCGCCAGCACTGCGATTGCTGGCGCAAGGCGCGCAAGGTTCGATGCGCGACGCGTTGTCACTGACCGATCAGGCGATATCCTACGCTGCCGGCACCGTTACCCTCGATGCGGTGCAAGGCATGTTGGGCGCGCTTGACCAGTCCTATTTGATTCGGTTGCTCGACGCGCTCGCCGCACAGGATGGCGCCGGTTTGCTTGCGGTAGCCGATGAAATGGCTCTACGCAGTTTGTCCTACAACAACGCTTTGCGCGACCTGGGCACCTTGCTGCATCGCCTTTCGTTGGCGCAATCGGTGCCGGCAGCACTACCGGAAGACTTGCCGGAACGTGCCGACATTGTGCGGTTGGGGGCCTTGTTCGATGCCGAGGAAGTCCAGTTGTTTTATCAGATCGCTGTGCACGGCCGTAATGAACTTAGTCTGGCGCCCGATGAATACGCTGGTTTTTCGATGACGCTATTGCGCATGCTGGCGTTTAGACCATTGCATGCGGGCGCCGAGCCGGCACCGGTTGCTGCAGCCCGACCACCAGCCCGACTCAGTGCCGCGCCGGCAGTGGTCGCAAGCAGCACGCCGGTGATGCCGCGTGCGGTAGCGCCGATGGCAACCCCAACTCCAACCGCGGCGCTCAGTCCTGCGCGCGCCGCACTGGAAGCCGCGCGTGGCATGACCCGTCCGAACGGCGGTGTGTCGACGCCGCCGCCGGCACGTGCTCCAGAACCCAAATCCGAGCCAAGAGCCAAGCCTGTCGCGCCCGCACCATGGGACGACAACATGCCGCCAATGGGCGAATTCCCGGATGACGAACAGTTCGAACAGGCTCAAAAAAAAACTGAACCGCAGCCAGTAGTCGCCTCCGTAACTAGCCCGTCAGCACGTACCGTCGCCGCATTAGCGCCAACGCCAACGCCAACGCCAACGCCAACGCAGCCCGAACCGGTTGCCGCGATGGTCGTCATCCCGGTGCCCGAACTGGAGTGGGATGGCGACTGGCCCGTACTGGCGGCACAATTACCGGTGCGTGGCGTGGTTCAGCAACTGGCGCTGCAAGCCGAACTGGTCCGCTGTGACAAGGTCGATGGCATCGGCCTGCATCTGCGCGTGCCGCTCGAAACACTGGCTTCGCCAGCCAATGTCGACAAGCTCGCGACCGCTTTGAGTACGCATTTCAACCAGTCGGTACGCGTGACTACCGAGCTGGGCATTGCGCGCCATACTGCTAATGCCAAGGCCAATGCCGAGCGCGCTGCGCAGCAGCAAGTGGCCGAACAACAAATCCAGGGCGACCCGTTCGTGCTGGCGATGATGCGGGAATTTGGTGCGACCATCGTGCCTGGCTCGATCAAACCTGTCTGACTTATTTCACCCCCAACTATTCCACACCCAAAAGGAGCAACTCCATGATGAAGAACCAACTTGCCGGCATGATGAAAAAAGTGCAATCGATGCAGGACGACATGAAAAAAATGCAGGACCAGTTGGCACTGATTAACGTCGAAGGCGAATCCGGCGCTGGTCTGGTGAAGGTCACCATGAGCTGCAAGAACGACGTCAAGCGTGTTGTCATTGACCCGTCACTACTGGCCGAAGACAAAGACATGCTGGAAGATCTGGTCGCTGCTGCAGTCAACGATGCAGTGCGCAAGGCCGAAGCCCTGACCGCCGAAAAAATGGCAGGCGTGACGGCGGGCATGCCGATTCCTCCCGGCTTCAAGATGCCATTCTGACGGCCACGTCGCTGCGCCGATGAAGACTCCTTCCAGCCTCGAGTTTCTGACCGAGACACTGCGTCGCTTGCCCGGTGTCGGTCCCAAGTCGGCACAGCGCATCGCCTATCACCTGATGCAGCACGACCGCGATGGCGCCGAGCAGCTTGGCCGCGCGTTATTGCAAGCGGTCGATCGAGTCCAGCATTGCAGTCGATGCAATACCTTCACCGAGCATCTGGTGTGCGAAACCTGCCTCGATCCCGAGCGCGACGCGACCTTGCTGTGCGTCGTCGAGACACCGGGCGACCAGTTGATGATCGAACAGACGCTGACCTACAAGGGATTTTACTTCGTGCTGATGGGCCGGTTGTCGCCGCTCGATGGTATCGGTCCAAAAGATATTCACCTCGACAGACTGATCCTGCGGGCAGCTGACGGCATCGTTGCCGAAGTGGTGCTGGCGACCAATTTCACCAATGAAGGCGAAGCCACCGCCCATTACATTTCCGAGACCATGAAAGCGCGTGGACTGAAGGTGAGCCGCCTCGCGCGCGGCGTCCCGGTCGGTGGTGAACTTGAATATGTCGACGCTGGCACGATTGCCCGTGCAATGCTTGACAGGAGAACGACATGACGACGACCGCATCAGTGGCTTCCACCGGACCACTGTCCGGGATCAAGGTGCTCGAACTTGGCACGCTGATCGCTGGTCCGTTTTGCGCCCGCATGCTAGCCGAGTTCGGTGCCGACGTGATCAAGATCGAAGCGCCGGACGGCGGGGACCCGCTGCGCCAATGGCGCGTGCTGAAAGACGGTACGTCGCTGTGGTGGTCGGTGCAGGCGCGCAACAAGAAAAGCCTGACGCTGAATCTCAAAGATCCGCGCGCGCAGGATATTGCGCGTCGTCTTGCGCTCGACGCCGATATCATCATCGAAAATTACCGTCCTGGCGTACTCGAAAAATGGCAGCTCGGTTACGACCAGTTGAAGGTATTCAATCCGGCCACGATCATGGTGCGCTTGTCCGGTTACGGTCAGACCGGACCGATGAAGGACTTGCCCGGCTTCGGCGCCATCGCCGAATCGATGGGTGGCTTGCGCTACGTGTCCGGTCACCCGGACCGACCGCCCGTGCGGGTCGGGATTTCGATCGGTGACTCGGTCGCGGCGATGCACGGTGTGATCGGCGCGATGATGGCGCTGCGCCACCGTGATGCCAGCGGGGGGCGCTGGAACGGCAAGAGCGATGAGGACTGCGTGGCGGGGCAGGGCCAGATGGTTGATGTCGCGTTGTACGAATCAGTGTTCAACCTGATGGAATCGCTGGTGCCCGAATTCGATCACGCTGGCGTGGTGCGCGAACGTACCGGTGGCGCGTTGCCTGGCATCGTGCCATCGAATACTTACACCACCGGCGATGGCGACAATATCGTTATTGCCGGCAATGGGGATGCGATCTTCAAGCGCCTGATGGTGGCGATTGGTCGCAGCGATATGGCGAACGATCCGCAAATGGCACGCAACGATGGACGGGTGCCGCGTACCGCCGACATCGACGGTGCGATCCAGACCTGGTGCACGACGCAAACCATCGATGCCGCACTAGCGACTTTGCAAGCGGCCGACGTCCCGGTCGGCAAGATCTATTCGGTGCGCGACATGCTGCAGGATCCGCAATTTCTGGCGCGCCAGATGTTCGAGCAGCACGCCTTTGCTGACGGTACACCGGTCAAGTTGCCGGCGATTTCACCGAAGTTGTCGGTCACGCCGGGGCAGACGCGCTGGCTCGGACCGGCGCTCGGTGCCCACAATGCCGAGCTGCTGGGTGAGCTCGGTTTCGATGCGGCGGCGATTGCGCAACTGCGCGACGACGGCGTGATCTGATTCACCTGACCGACCGGAAGACGAGAATGAACAAGAGTTTCTGGAAACAATTTGCGATCGCACTGGTGCTTTTCCTGGCCGGTTACTTCACGTTCAACGGCAGTTTTTTTGCTGGCGACAAGGCGGTTGCACCGCCGCTGGTGCAGCCCTGACAAGTAATTCGGAAGCCGATTACACTAAATGCCCATCATGATGCAAAACAAGGAAAAACCATGAAGCAGAATCGCACCTACGCGGCCGCCATCGCGTTCACCGTCCTCGCCGTAACCGGTTGTGCCACCACCCTGAGCATGCCAGTCGGTAGCGCCAAGCTCAATGGCACTCAGGAAGTTCCGCCAGTCAGCACTTCTGCCACGGGGACGGCGATGATCACGGTCACCGCCGACAAGGCAGTTAGCGGTCGCATCGATACCAACGGCATTGAGGGCAAGGCAGCCCATATTCATCAGGCAGCTCCCGGTATGAATGGCGGCGTCGTCATTGGTCTGACCAAAAATTCGGATGGTAGCTGGTCGGTTCCCGCCGGTGCCAAGCTAACCGATGAGCAATACGCCAGCTATCAGGCCGGCAACCTGTACGTCAACGTCCACACCGCGCTCAATCCGGGTGGCGAGATCCGTGGTCAGCTTAATTCACGATAAGCGTTGCCAATGAATACGCTATCGCCTGAAGAGCTTGATCGCATCATCCAGATGGCGTGGGAAGATAGGACCGCGTTCGACACCATCAAGGTGCAGTTCGGCGTGACAGAAGCGCAGGTCATCAAGCTGATGCGTAAACATATGAAGCGCTCCAGTTTCACGATGTGGCGCGCCCGTGTGACCGGCCGCAAGACCAAACATCTGGCCTTGCGGTCTGACGACGTAGCGCGCTTCAAGTCGAGCGACCAGAAAGGCATTTGACTGCCGCCAAAGCGCTGGTAACCACGCGGGTAACCGGTGCGTGTGGCTTGCCGTTCTTGTCTGCCGTCACCGCTACCAGCGCATCAGGCCGGGGCCGGCAAATCCGAACGGTGTGGTTTGCACACCGGTTTGCACGCTACTCAGATAGGCGGCATATGCCGGATCCATCCCGCTTGCCATCATCGCCATGATCGGATTGAAGCCGACGGTTGCCAACGATTCGCCTTGGGCAATCCGGCGGCCGAACACGGGCGCACCGGCGACCGGTCCGGGCTGCGCCGAGAATGCCTGCTGGGTTTGAATTGGCATCCCGCGCTGCGGCTGCAACCCTACGGCGATCAGCACATCCGGCATGCCGAATCCGGTGCGGGTCTGGTCGCCCAGGTTGATCGGTTGCGAACTGGCCTTGATGATCTGGAACAGCCGATCGACGCGCGCCGGTCCGCGTGTCTTGTAAGCCCCCTGAAAATCCGGGTGATGCGCCAGTACCAGTGCCGCCAACCCCGTCACATGCGGCGCCGCCATCGAGGTGCCGTCCCATGCCGCGTAATTGTTTGATGGTACCGACGAGGCAATCGCTACCCCCGGTGCGCACACCGCAATCTGCGGTCCGAAACAGGTGAACTTGGGCGAGAAGAACCCATTCGCATCGACCTGCGGTCCCAATGTTTGCGTGTGGTAGCTATCTTGCGGGAACTCGTTGAGCCGACCCAGCGCCGCCACTGCCAGCACGTTCGGTGACGAGGCCGGATATTGCACTGCGCCACCCGAATTGCCCGCCGCGACAATGCAGGCGACCCCGGCCAGCTTGGCGCGCTGGATCTGCTGCTCCAGAGCCTCCGACGGCTCGATCCCGCCCAGACTCAGGTTGACTACGTCGATCTGTTTCTCGATGCAGTATTCGAGCGCATCAATGAGCTGACTCACCTGTCCGCCCGGGAACAGCTTGCAAGCATGAACTTCGGCATCCGGCGCAAAGCCGCGTATGCCAACCGTGCTGCTGGCACCGGCAATGACGCCGGCACAGTGCGAACCATGCGAGACCGTATCGACATTCCAGCCACCCGGATCCGTCGTCTTGTGCATGATGTCGACGCCGAAACGAATTTTTTTCAGATCGTCATGGCTAGTAGCTGCACCGGAATCGACAATCCCGACCCGCACCCCCTGACCGCGAAAATGCTGTGGCAATTGGTCCAGTCGCATCGCCTTCTGGCCCCAGCCGAAGGTTTGCTCTTGCGGGAAATTTGCCAGCGAGGGCCACTCCGAGAGCAAGCGCATGCCGATCACGTTCGGTTCGGTCGTGCTGATATCGGGTTCGGCCTGATAAAAACTCCAGTAATCGGCTTTTGGTTTGACATACAAGCCACGGATTGTTTGCGGCGTATCGCCATAGAGCGCCAGCGTCACTCGTCCGCTGACATCGGAGATGCCGGATGTGGGCAACATGCTGCCAAACAGATAGACCTCTGCTTCAGGCAGTGGCATGTCGTCTTTGCCCAGTACCAGGATTGGGATATTCAGGGCAGGTCCGGCGCTGGCCATTGAGCACGTCACTAATCCCGGTTGCGGCCCGACTTCATGCAGTACGAGTGGGTGATCGCGTTCGACAATCAGCCGGCCTTGTGCCTGCTGGTGCAGGATGGCTGCTTTCTGGTCTGTCATGCGTGCTACCAGCACGCTCGGTGCATCGGCACCCATGCCGTCTGCCAGCACGGCCATCGTATTTTTCGGTCCGACGGTATCGATCACGTCGATGTCGGGACTGGCGCGCAGCGCCTGTTCGATGACGCTAAAGGCCAGCGGTTGCAAGCCCATTGCCTGCAGTCCGGGCGAGTGGCGTGCGGCGATCAGATACTGTCCCTTGCGCTGCGAGATGCCGTGGCGTGCGGCTGCGGCACTACCGGTACTGGTGCCGGTGGCGCTACCGCCTGTACTGGCTGGTGTTGCCGGGCCGGCACTGGTGCCGTTGCCATTGCCGGCCCGGCTGTCGATACTGGTATCGTCAGGAGGCGGATGCGCGCCCGGATTGGGGGTTTCGGTATTTTTGGCCATGTCGTCTCTTCCTCAATATTTTGGGTTGCCCGACAACTGGTTGGCATCGCCAAACAGCGAAAGCGGGCGATCGGGTTCGATTTTCAACGGACTTGCGTGCGTAAAACGCTGTTCCAGCGCGGCGGCTTTGGCGTTGCTCATGGCGACGACGATCGTATGTGGTCGACCAGCCGGACCGATTTTATCAATCAGATCCAGCTCGGGATCGACGCTGGTCTCGTGGATGAAGTTGGTTAGCGCGGCCGGGTCGGTCGAGCGGATAATGTAATGGCCCGATTCCGCCTGATGTTGGTTCGATGGCATGCGTAAGTCTCCTGAAAAAGCCAGACCGCGCGCCGCAGCGGCAGTCTGGTGTGGACGCTGGATCAGTCAGTCATCAGTGCATGAACTGCCCGGTGGCACCGATCTGGGTAGGCTGGATCTGGTAAGCCGGATAGCTGTTTTGTTGTTGCGCAGCGAGTTGCGCTTGCTGGATTGCCTGTTGTGCATACGCCGCTGCCAACGGATCGGCAGTGAATGGCAGCAGACGACCGAGCTGGCCAGCAATTCCGCCGATGGTGTTGCCTAGTCCCGCATTGCCAAATACGCCGCCGATGATCCCGCCCAGTGGTTGCCCGACCTGACCAAGCAAATTGCCGAAAAAGCCTTGCGGCGCAAGTTGCTGTTGCTGCTGAGCGGCAGCTTGCTGGGCATAAGCGATCGCCACCGGATCCGCATTGAACGGCAACAGACGACCAAGCTGACCGGCAATGCCACCGATGGTGTTGCCCAGCCCGGCATTGCCGAACGCGCCACCGATGGCGCCGCCTAGCGGTTGCCCGACTTGACCGAGCAAGTTGCCGAACCAGCCTTGCGGGGCGAGTTGCTGCGGCTGGAGTTGCTGCAGCTGTTGTAATTGCTGCAATTGCTGCAATTGCTGCACTTGCGCCGCTTGTGCCGCTTGTTGCGCATAGGCAGCCGCAGTAACGGGATCCGTATTAAACGGCAGCAAGCGACCAAGTTGACCTGCGATCCCGCCTATCGTATTGCCCAGTCCGGCATTGCCGAACGCGCCACCGATCGCTCCGCCCAGCGGTTGGCCGACTTGTCCGAGTAAATTGCCAAACCATCCTTGTGGCGCCAGTTGTTGTTGCTGTAACTGTGCCTGTTGCGCTGCTTGCTGCGCATAGGCGAGCGCTACCGGATCGTTACTAAATGGCAGGAGGGAGCCACCGATGCCGCCGGCCAGTTGGCCGATTTGCGATCCGAGGTTGGCGTTGCCGAATAATCCGCCGATCCCACGACCAACCAAGCCGCCTAGCGGCGCTCCCAGCAAGCCGCCAAAAAATCCCTGTGGCGCCAACTGCGACGTCATCCCTGCACCAGCGTTATAACCGGCCGGAAAATTCTGTTGAAATTCATTCATGATTATTGTCCTCTGTGTGTTGTGGTTATCGAGTGCAGCCCTCCCGCCAGCGGAGAGTCGCTGGCTCCAAATGGGTTTGATGAAAGCGACTGCGAAGTAATCTTCGGTGTGATGTCGTGTTTTTTCAACTGCACTTGCGGCATGTTTGCGTGGCGTCAAATGGAAGCGTGGTCAGCAATGCTTTGTAGAATTTGTCGTTGTTTAGAGGGATTTTTATGCCTGATGGTTGACTGCGCACGTGCGTTGTTACTAAGCCCCATACTGCGCAGTGCCCTTCGATAACAATCCTGCAAAAACAACGTGTAATGAAAAAAATTCCCGGATGGATGCTGCTGCTCATGGCGTTATGCTGCCTGAGTCCGTTGGCCTTGGCTGTGCCGCTGACAAACGTGGCGGCCAAAGAGGGGCATGGTATTAAAGTCAGTTGCGGCAATCCCCGCGGACCTGAAATTGTCCAGATCTACGTCCAGTCAAACACCGTCTCAGCCTCCACTGCCGCGTTGGAACGTCTCAAGGTCATCGGCTGCAAGGTCACGGCGGCGGCAATGCAGGATGAGGCCGGCTCCGGTAAGCGCCGCTTGCTCAATCAGATGCCGTTTTACCTGGTCGACCGCACCGCCGGTGGTGGTGCGCAGGAAGATCAGGCGGTGTTCGTGTCCGATCTGGCCGGCACGGCGCGTCACATTGACGTGGCCCTGAGTGCCTTTGATCACTTCGATGATGACGAACTGACGGCCTTGCTGGCACACGAAATGAGCCATGCGATTTTGCGACACGGGATGTGGCTCTGGCTGCAGCGGTGGCTGGAAATTTTGCTGCCGTGTACTGCGCTCGGTGGCGCCGCCGCATGGATCGGCTGGCGTGTCGGGCGTTCACGTCGCGCGGTCATTGCACTGGGATGCGCACTGGTTGGCGGGGTGCTAGGTTATGTCGTTGCGCATCCGCTTGGCGAGCGCAGTTGTGCGCGCGCCGACTTTGCGCGTGAGCGGGAACGGGAAGCCGATGTCTATAGCGTGCATTTGATGACGCATCATCTCGGATTCAGTCTGCCGCAGGCCGTTACTGCCGCTGGCAGCGTCATGCAAAAAACTGCCGACCCGAGTGGACAGACCGGTTGCCGGATGGGGCCAGTCGTGCTGCATCCATCGTTGGCAGTGCGGTTGTCGGCGCTGGCAGGCATCACCCCGGAGTAGGTACTTTAGGCTGACATAATCGGGTGCGATTGTCCATGTCGCCTCTGTCAGATGCGGAATCATCATGCGCTTCGCGATGATCTGGCTGAGAGCATCCCGCCTCAGCGCCAAGCCCATGTCAATTCCGGACTATGCACTCGCTGATACACATACTCAGCAAGTCGCGCATCAGCTCCACCACGCTGCGATAAAAAACCATGCCAGATCAATGACAGGGCCGACTGCAGATGGTGCAGCCAGTTCCTGCTCCAGATTTCGCGCGTAATGGCCCAATTCAAGCGGTTTGAATAAATTTCAAAATATTCGCATTATTTCTTTTTGATAAGCTGGTATAGTTACTTTCAGTCATGTTTGTGTAGTGCTAATAAGTTGCAATATTTAATTTCTTTATTTTTATGATCTTGCACTTGCTGGATGTGCCGCGGCTCTATCGCGTCGGTATCCGTGACTTATCAGGCTGCCGACATACCCAGCGGAAGGGTAATTGCATCCCCTTCCCTATAAATCGTGTTTTCGCGGTTGCTGCTTTTGCGACAACTCTCGCAGCAGCTGGTTCGCAACGATAAAAAATGGAACGGGTCAATGCGAATTTTTATCAGGCATAGAGTCAGTTTTTCCAAACCACGGCGTGCCTGCACGTTGGTCGTTGTGATGACGCTGCATCAGGCGTCGTTCGTTCTGGCTGCTTCGCCCGTCAACGTCGTACCCAACCTCCAGCAACAGGGCCTGCCGTCGATCCGGCATGAAGAGTCCGCCCCGAACGTAGCGTCTCAAAAATCAAACAGTCCCGAAGCTGAGCCGGTGTTGGCAGACCAGCTCCTGCTATCGCCGATCAGGCAGATCGCCCTGAAGTCACCGCTGTTTTCGGCCGAGATCAAAGTGCTGTTGTGCGAATTCATTGGTAAGGATCGGGTGTCCGCCAATGCGCTTGAGCAGGTGCGCGGCCAGATATGGGATCTGTATCGACAGCGTGGGCGTCTGGTTCGCGTGGCGTTGTTGGTGATCCCGGGCGAGGAGGGCGATGGCGGCAGTATGTTGCAGGCAAGGGTCGACGAAATAAGCGTACGCGCAGTTCGCGTTGAGCAGGAGGGCGAGATAACGCTCAAACAGTCCTTGTTGGATGACATTCTCGCCAGTGCCAAAGCCGATGTCGGCGGCGGCGGCGTGCTCGATCTGGATCGCCTGGACAGTCGACTCAAGCGCCGGATGGCACTCAAAGACGTCAACGTGCGTGCCACGCTCATTCCGGTCGATCCGGATCATGTCGATGTCAACGTGCTCGTACGCGCTGCGCCGCTGGAACCGGTGGCGTGGTTGGCGCAATACGATAACGATGGCATGCCGACATACGGACGTGACCGGTATACGGTGGCCGTATCCATTCCCGGGCATGTGCTGCCCGGTGATCAGATGGATGTTCAGGCGCTGGCCAGTTCAGGCATGACCTACGGGCGCTTTGGCTACGAATTACCGCTGGTGACATTGGGCGCTCGCCTGAACGTATGGGGGACACGCCTGGATTACCGAGTACCGTTGGTCGCCCGTGGTGAGGCGACGGCACTAGGCGCCGGTCTCACCTCGCCGTTGTATATGGACAATGCCTCGGTGTGGACAGGCACCCTGAACTACCTCAACAAGCGCGAAACGGGTCATCTGGCAAACGACACACCCACCGCCGACAAGACCATCCACAGCGTGCAGGGCAAGGTGGCTGCCAGCTATTTCATCAGTCAGACGAAATCGCTGTATCTCAATGCGACATTGACGATGGGTAATCTCGATCTCTCCGCGCTAGCCTCGGCCGCAGCGCAGGACCACAGCAGCGCCAAAACCGCCGGCACGTTCACCAGGATGGAGTGGGAGGCGGGCTGGAATTGGCGTGCGTCGTTTGATCAGTCTGGGAAGTGGGATGCCGGCCTGAAGGTCAAGGGGCAATTGGCGAGCAAGAACCTTGACCAGAGCGAGAAATTCGCTTTGGGCGGCCCGCTAGGCGTGCGCGCATACAGCGCCTCCGAAGCGCTTGGCGACGAGGGCTATGTTGCCAGTGCCGATCTTGGTTACCAGCTCATCAGCGGCCTGCGAATGTTTGGTTTTTATGATGTCGGGCGCACACGTCTATCCAAGCAGCCCTGGGCGCTTCAGGCCACTGCTGCGCAGTACCCGCTACAAGGCGCCGGGGTGGGTCTTGCCTTCGCCCGTAAATCGCTGGTCGGTTCTGCGGCCTATGCACGCCAGATCGGTCCCAATCCGGGCTTGTCTGCCGCCGGACTCGACGCCGACGGTTCGCGTCGTCGCGCGCGCCTGATTCTGTCCCTGATGTGGTGGATGTAAGCCGAAAAGCACAGCAGATTCCGAAGACCCAATCAACGATTGCGCAACCCTGTCTCTAAAAGGTCCAAATGAACTCGAACAACTATCGTCTGATCTGGAGCGAAGCACGCGGTAGCTGGGTGGTTGCGCACGAAAAAGCCAAGACGCGTGGAAAACCGGGAGGGAGCGTCAAACGCACACGGGCAGCATCACTGATGACGAGTCTGTTCGGGTTGGCCGGCGGGCTCTGTGTACAGGCTGTCCTTGCAGCGCCGCCCGACGCGAACGCTCTGCCGCAAAGCGGCGTCGTGGTGGCCGGGAGTGCCCGGATTGCCGCGCCCGTAGCCAACCAGCTCACCGTCACTCAAGCGAGCCGTCAAGCGGTCATCAACTGGAACAGCTTTGACATTGGCGCGCAGGCCAAGGTGCGCTTCCTCCAGCCCGATGCCAGTTCCAGCGTGCTCAATCGCGTGCTCTCCAGCGACCCCGCGCAGATTTTTGGACAACTCAGCGCCAACGGGAAGGTGTATGTCGTCAATCCCAGCGGCATTGTCTTCGGTGCGGGTTCCCGGGTCGATGCCGGGGCGCTGGTCGCCTCCACCCTGAATATCACCGATGCCGATTTTATGGCAGGCAACGACCGCTTTACGCGCGGCGCAGCCGGCGGCAGCATCACCAATGCCGGTAGTCTCAATGCGGCGCCCACCGGTTATATTGCGCTCCTTGGCGCGTCGGTGACCAATGCCGGCAGTATCTCAACACCCAATGGCAATGCCATCCTTGCTGCCGGCGATGCGGTGCGTCTGCCTGTTTCCCGTAGTGGTCTTATCACCCTTGCGCTCGACCCTGCCAGCGTCAATGCTGCCGCTGTCAATCGCCCCGGCGGCATGATCAGCGCACCGGGTGGCGAGGTCTATCTTTCGGCTGCGGCAGCCAGCGGCCTCGCGGCGCAAGTGCTGAATCAGGGAAACATCGCAGCCAGCGGCGGCATCGTCACGCTGAGCGCCACCCAGGCCGATCGGCTGGGCGAAACCCGTCAGCAAGGACTGGTCACCGTGTCCAGCGATCAGGGTGCGGGAGGTACTGTCAGGCTTTTGGGCAATCGGGTAGGATTGTTCGACGGCAGCCAGACACGCGCTACTGGGGCCAGCGGCGGCGGCACGGTACTCGTGGGTGGCAACGCGTATGGCCAGGGGGCGGAGCTGAACGCTGACGCGGTCATCATGAGCAAAAACGCAGTCATCGACGCATCGGCCACCCAAAATGGCAATGGCGGCAAGGTGGTGTTGTGGTCGCAGGATTACACGGGATTTTTTGGCAAAATCGCTGCGCGTGGCGCAAGCGCGGGTGGCAACGGCGGCTTCGTCGAGACCTCCAGTCACGACAATCTGCAAGCGTTTGGTCGGGTCGATGCGGCGGCACCCAAGGGCCGCGCCGGCACCTGGCTGCTCGACCCGACGGACGTGACGATCGTCACCGGCGCCGTCAATACCAACGACACCAGCGCAGCGGGAACCTGGACACCTACGACGAACACGGCGCAAATCGGCGTCGATAACATCAACGCCGAGCTCAATGCAGGCACTAGCGTGACGATCAACACGACCAGCGTCGGCGCGGGTACGGGCAATATCATCCAGAATGTCGGCGCCACCATCAGCAAGACAGCCGGTGGAAACGCGACCTTGACGATGAACGCGGACGGCGGCATCACGCTCAACGCCAACCTCAGCGCGACGACCGGCACCCTGGACGTGAACCTGAATGCAGCCGCTGGCAGCGTGAACGGCACTGGCAACGTCAGCCTCAATGGGGGATTGCTGACTATCAACGGCACCGGCAACGGCACGTTGAGCGGCGTCATCAGCGGCAGCGGCGGGCTGACAACGTCTGGCAGCGGCAAGACCATCCTGACCGGCGCCAATACCTACACGGGCGTTACCACCGTAAGTGCGGGCACCCTGGCCGCGGGCAGCGGCGGTACGTCCGGCACGTTCGGAACCGGTGCAATCACCAACAACAGTAACCTCGAGTTCAATCGCTCGGACAACTACGTTATCGCTAACGTGATCAGCGGCACCGGTGGGCTGACCCAAGTCGGCGCTGGCAGGACTTTCCTGACTGGCACCAATACCTACTCCGGCACCACTTTGGCTAACAACGGCAACATATCCGTGGGTGATAACGGCACGACCGGCACGCTAGGACCCGGTCCGGTCATCGTCAACAACGGCGCTAACCTCCTATTTGACCGTACAGACACCTTCATCTTCCCTAACGCGATCAGCGGTACCGCTGGGGTGAGGAATGCCGGCACCGGCACGACCATCCTGACCGGCACCAATACCTATACCGCCATCACCAGGGTGAGCTCAGGCACCTTGTCCGTAGGAAACGGTGGCACAACCGGCACGATCGGGTCCAATGACGTAATCAGCTCGGGCACCCTCCTATTCAATCGCTCGGACACCTTCACCTTTGCCGGGCGGATCAGCGGCACCGGCGGGGTGACTCAGGCTGGCAACGGCACGACCGTCCTAACCTACGACAATATCTACAGCGGTGCCACCACGGTGAGTGCGGGCACACTGTCCTTGGGCAACGGCGGCACGACCGGCACGCTCGGGACTGGCGCGGTGACCAATAATGCCACCCTCCTGTTCAATCGCTCGGACGCCTATACCGTCGCCAATGCGATCAGTGGCACCGGCACGATGAATGCCACCAGCGGCAGCACGCTGACCATTGGCGGGGTGGTGAATCTGACTGGCGACATCACGCTCATCGCAGGCAATGCCCGTGCCGTGTCGCCAACCAGCGTGGCCAATGGCAGTGTGACGGGCGGCGACGTTGTACTCAACGCGGCTGTCAGCGCTACGGGCGCTGGAAAGAGTGTCGCCATTTATTCCGGTAACGCTACCACTGCTCTCTATACGGCCAGGGTCAGTGGCAGCGCCGCTTCGCTCAACAAGGCGTATGCCACGGCGCCAGGTGCGGGTACGGTCGACACGTCCAAAAAACTAAACGTCTTTTACAGAGTGTCGCCGACGGTAACGGTGACGGGCGCCGCCAGCAACAAGGTCTACGACGCCACTACCGCAGCAACGGTGAGCACGGCGGGAGCATCCTTCTCTGGCCTGATTGACGGTGACAGCCTGACGGCAACTGGCGCCACAGGCGGTTTTGCCAATGCCAATGTCGGTACCGCAAAGGCGGTCACGGTGACTGGCGTGAGCGTTGCCAGCAATACCGCTGGCGTGACCGTCAACGGCTACCAGATCGTTAATGCACCGCTCACAGCCAACATCACTGCCCGGGCGCTGACGGTGAGCGCCACTGGCACCAACAAAACCTACGATGGCTTGACGGCCACTACCGTCACGCTGAGCGATAACCGCGTGAGTGGTGATGTGCTGACGACGTCCAATACCGCTGCAACCTTTGCCGATAAAAATGTCGGTACCGGCAAAACCGTCAGCGTGACCGGCATCGCCATCACCGGCACGGATTCCGGCAACTACACGAGCAACAGTACGGCATCGACGACCGCCAACATCACGGCCCGGGCGCTGACGGTGAGCGCCACTGGCACCAACAAAACCTACGATGGCTTGACGGCGGATACCGTGACGCTGAGTGACAATCGGGTAACTGGTGATGTGCTGACGACGTCCAATACCGCTGCAAACTTTGCCGATAAAAATGTCGGTACGGGCAAAACCGTCAGCGTGACCGGCATCGCCATCACCGGCACGGATTCCGGCAACTACACGAGCAACACCACGGCATCGACGACCGCCAACATCACGGCCCGGGCGCTGACGGTGAGCGCCACTGGTGCCAACAAAACCTACGATGGCTTGACGGCCACTACCGTCACGCTGAACGACAATCGCGTGAGTGGTGACGTGCTGACGACATCCAATACCGCTGCAACCTTTGTCGACAAAAATGTCGGTACCGGCAAAACCGTCAGCGTGACCGGCATCGCCATCACCGGCACGGATTCCGGCAACTACACGAGCAACACCACGGCATCGACGACCGCCAACATCACGGCTCGGGCGCTGACAGTGAGCGCCACTGGCACCAACAAAACCTACGATGGGTTGACGGCCGATACCGTGACGCTGAGTGACAATCGGGTAACTGGTGATGTGCTGACGACGTCCAATACCGCTGCAAACTTTGCCGATAAAAATGTCGGTACCGGCAAAACCGTCAGCGTGATCGGCATCGCCATCACCGGCACGGATTCCGGCAACTACACGAGCAACACCACGGCATCGACGACCGCCAACATCACGGCCCGGGCGCTGACGGTGAGCGCCACTGGCACCAACAAAACCTACGATGGGTTGACGGCCGATACCGTCACGCTGAGCGATAACCGCGTGAGTGGTGATGTGCTGACGACGTCCAATACCGCTGCAAACTTTGCCGACAAAAATGTCGGTACCGGCAAAACCGTCAGCGTGACCGGCATCACGCTGTCTGGTGTGGACAGTGGCAATTACACGCTCACCAGCACGACGGCCGGCACGACGGCCGATATCACTAGAGCAGCGATTGCCAGCGTCACTGGCATCACGGCTGCTAATAAAGTTTACGATGCGACGACTGGCGCCACCCTATCGAGCACCGGGGCGGTCTTCAATGGCATGGTTGGTGGCGATGCGCTGAATGTGGCCACGTCCACTGGTGCCTTCGCCGACAAGAATGCCGGTCTTGCCAAGACCGTCGGGATCAGTGGCATTACGTTGGGCGGTGCCGATGCCAGCAATTACACGCTGAGTTCATCGGTGGGCAGCACGACCGCCGACATCGCCAGAGCAGCGATTGCGAGTGTCAACGGCATCACCGCCGCCAACAAAATCTACGACGGCACTACGTCTGCATCGCTGCTCAGCGGCTCGGCAACGTTTGCGGGCAGATTGGGCAGCGATACCTTGGCGGTGGCGGGCGCAACCGGTGCCTTTGGCGACAAGAACGCGGCGACTGGCAAGGCCGTTTCGATTAGTGGCATCACGCTGGGCGGCGCCGATGCAGCCAACTACACGCTCACCAACACGACAGGCAGCGCAACGGCCGACATCACCAAAGCAGCAATTACCAGCGTCACCGGCATCACGGCTGCTAATAAGGTCTACGACGCGACGACTGGCGCCACCCTATCGAGCACCGGGGCAGTCTTCAATGGCATGGTCGGCGGCGATACGCTGAATGTGGCCACGTCCACTGGCGCATTTGCCAACAAGAATGCGGCACTCGCCAAGAGCGTCGGGATCAGTGGCATAACGTTGGGCGGCACCGATGCAGCCAACTACACGCTTGCCAGCACGACAGGCAGCGCAACGGCCGACATCACCAAAGCAGCAATTGCCAGCGTCACCGGCATCACGGCATCGAACAAGGTCTACGACGCGACGACTGGCGCTGTTCTATCTAGCACCGGGGCAGTCTTCAATGGCTTGGTTGGTGGTGATGGGCTGAATGTGGCCACGTCCACTGGCGCATTTGCCGACAAGAATGCAGCACTCGCCAAGACCGTCGGGATCAGTGGCATTACCTTGGGTGGTGCCGATGCTGGCAACTACACGTTGAGTTCATCGGTGGGCAGCACCACCGCCGACATTACCAAAGCGGCGATTGCCAGCGTGACCGGTATCACGGCATTAAACAAGGTCTACGACAGCACTACCGGCGCTGTGCTGGCCACCGGCGCAGCGTCGTTTACTGGCCGACTGAGCAGCGATGTGTTGACCGTGGCTAGTGCCACCGGCGCCTTCGCCAACAAAAATGCGGCGCTGGGCAAGACCGTGTCAATCAGCAGCATTGCGCTCGGCGGTGCCGATGCCGGCAATTACACACTGAGCCTCGGTACGGCCAACGCGACAGCCGACATCACCCGGGCTTCGATTGCATCCATAACGGGCATCACCGCTGCCGACAAGGTCTACGACGGTAACCCGGGCGCGGTGCTGGCCACCGGGACAGCCTCCTTTACCGGCAAGTTCAGCGGCGACAGCCTCAACGTTGCCGCCGCCACCGGCAGCTTCGCCGACAAGAATGTCGGCGTGGCCAAGCCAGTTGCCATCAGCGGCATCGTCCTCACCGGCGCCGACAGCACCAATTACCTGCTGGCCGATGCCACGGCCAGCACCAGTGCCAGCATCAATGCTGCGGCACTGGGAGTGACGGCCACCAATGCCAGCAAGACCTATGATGCCGCGCCGTTTTCTGGTGGTGCGGGGGTTGTCTACAGCGGCTTCGTGACCGGCGAATCGGCCGCGGTGCTGGGTGGCACGCTGACCTATGGCGGCAGTGCGCAGGGTGCAGTCAATTCTGGCGCTTACGCGATTGTGCCGGGTGGACTGAGTTCGACCAATTACCTGATCAGTTTCATCGCGGGTACATTGACCGTTAATCCGGCTGGCCTGACGGCTTTGGCTGCCAGTATTACGGGCAACCCGACCCGGGTCTATGACGGCACCACGAATGCCAGTCTGGGGGCCACCGACTTCACCCTTGCCGGTTTTTTGGGCAGCGATAACGCGACGATTACCCAGACGGTGGGCACCTATGACAGTCGCCACGCCGGCAACCGCACGGTCCTCGTCAACCTGGCCGCCAGTGACTTTGCGGCGCAAGGGTCCACGGTATTGTCGAACTACGCGCTGCCTGTGACGGCCAGCGGGGCCGGAGTCATCACCGCTGCGCCGATCAGCGTCGTGGCTGGCATGACGGCCAACGACAAGGTGTACGACGGCAGCGCCGGCGCGACGCTCAACACCGGCAGCGCCACCTTTGCAGGCAAGGTCGCCGGCGACGTTCTTGCGGTGGCCAGCGCTGCCGGCAGTTTCGCCAACAAGAACGCCGGTAGCGGCAAAGCCGTCGGCATTACCGGCATCACGCTGGGCGGCGCCGACGCGGCCGACTATACGCTGGTAAGCGATACAGCCACTGTCTCCGCCAATATCACTAGGGCCGCTCTTGCCAACGTAGGAGGCATCACGGCAGCCAACAAGGTGTATGACGGTGCCACGGCTGCCGCACTCATCAGCAGCGGCGCGACATTTTCAGGAATACTGGGTAGCGACGTTCTGTCGGTGGCGGCTGCCGCTGGTGAGTTCGCCGACAAGAGCGCTGGTACGGGCAAGTCGGTGTCCATCAGCGGCATCACGCTGGGCGGCACGGATGCAGGCAACTACACGCTGAGTTCATCGGTGGGCGGCACGACGGCTGACATCACCAGAGCGGCCATTGCCAGCGTTACCGGCATTGCGGCATCGAACAAGGTCTACGACGCGACGACCGGCGCCGTCCTCTCGAGCACCGGGGCGGTCTTCAATGGCATGGTCGGTGGCGATGTGCTGAATGTGGCCACGGCCACCGGCGCATTTGCGGACAAGAATGCGGGTCTTGCCAAGACCGTTGGGATTAGTGGCATTACGCTAGGCGGCACGGATGCAGGCAATTACACGTTGAGTTCATCAGTGGGCAGCGCAACCGCTGACATCACCAGAGCAGCCATTGCCAGCGTCACCGGTGTCACCGCTGCCAACAAAGTCTACGACGGCACGACGTCGGCTTCACTGCTCAGTGGCTCGGCATTGTTTGCGGGCAAATTGGGCAGCGATGCCTTGTCGGTGGCCGGCGCTACCGGTAGCTTCGGCGACAAGAACGCGGCGACTGGCAAGGCCGTCTCGATTACCGGCCTCACGCTGGCCGGCGCCGATGCCGGTAACTACACGCTGAGTTCATCGGTGGGCAGCACAACGGCCGACATTACCAAAGCGGCAATTGCCAGCGTCACTGGGATCACGGTATCGAACAAAGTCTACGACGCGACGACCGGCGCCATCTTCTCGAACGCCGGCGCGGTCTTCAATGGCATGGTTGGTGGCGATTCGCTGAATGTGGCCACATCCACTGGCGCATTTGCCGACAAGAATGCGGGACTTGCTAAAACCGTCGGGATCAGTGGCATCACATTGGGCGGGGCCGACGCGACCAATTACACGCTCACCAGCACGGCAGCCAGCGCCACCGCCGACATCAGCAAGGCGGCCATTGCCAGCGTCACCGGCATCGCAGCATCGAACAAGGTCTACGACGCGACGACCGGCGCCGTCCTCTCGAGCACCGGGGCGGTTTTCAATGGCGTGGTTGGTAGCGATGTGCTGAATGTGGCCACGGCCACGGGCGCATTTGCGGACAAGAATGCGGGACTTGCCAAGACCGTCGGGATCAGTGGCATCACGCTGGGTGGCAGCGATGCGGCCAATTACACCTTGGGTTCATCGTTGGGCAGCACGACTGCCGACATCATCAGAGCGGCGATTACCAGCGTCGCCGGCATCACCGCCGCCAACAAAGTTTATGACGGCACCACGTCCGCATCGCTGCTCAGTGGTTCTGCAACATTTATCGGCAGACTGGGCAGCGATGCATTGTCGGTCGCCGGCGCCGCCGGTGCGTTCGCCGACAAGAGCGCTGGTACGGGCAAGTCGGTGTCCATCAGCGGTATCACGCTGGGCGGTACGGATGCAGGCAACTACACGCTGAGTTCATCGGTGGGCGGCACGACGGCTGACATCACGGCCAGGTCGCTGACGGTGAGCGCCACTGGCACCAACAAGACCTACAATGGACTAACGGCCGATACCGTCACGCTGAGCGACAACCGAGTGCCTGGTGATCTGCTGACGACGTCCAATACCGCTGCAGCCTTTGTCGATAAACATGTCGGTACAGGCAAAACCGTCAGCGTGACCGGCATCGCCATTACTGGCACGGATTCCGCCAACTACACGAGCAACACCACGGCATCGACCACGGCTGATATCACCCCGGCCGCGCTCATGCTCACCGCGACCACCAACAGCAAGACCTACGACGGCGGCACTAGTGCGTTGGCGACGCCAACCGCCTCGGGCCTGCTCGGCGGCGATACCATCGTCGGCTTGACGGAAGTCTATGCCGACAAGAATGCCGGCACCGGCAAGACGCTGACCGTCAACAGCGGCTACGTTGTCAATGACGGCAACAGCGGTGGCAACTACACGGTCAACGTGGTCAACAGTACCAGCGGCGTCATCACCCCGGCTGTGCTGACCATTACTGCCAGCACCAACAGCAAGACCTACGATTCGACCACCAGTGCGGCGGCACCCACCACATCGGGGCTTCTCGGTACCGATACCGTCACAGGTTTGGGCGCGGCCTATGCCAACAAGGATGCCGGCACCGGCAAAACCCTGATCGTCAACAGTGGCTACGCCGTCAACGACGGCAATAGCGGTGGCAACTACACGGTCAATCTGGTCAACAGTACTACCGGTGTCATCACCCCGGCGATGCTGACCATTACTGCCAGTACCAACAGCAAGACCTACGACAGCACCACCACTGCGGCCGCTACGCCAACCACGTCGGGTCTGCTCGGAAGCGATACGGTGACGGGTTTGAGTGCCGCCTATGCCAACAAGGATGCCGGCACCGGCAAAACCCTGATAGTCAACAGTGGCTACGCCGTCAACGACGGCAATAGCGGTGGCAACTACACGGTTAATCTGGTCAACAGCACTACCGGCGTCATCACCCCGGCGGTGCTCACCCTGACAGCCGCCACCAACAGCAAGACCTACGACAGCACCACCACTGCGGCCGCTACGCCAACCACGTCGGGTCTGCTCGGAAGCGATACGGTGACGGGTTTGAGTGCAGCCTATGCCAACAAGGATGCCGGCACCGGCAAAACTCTGATCGTCAACAGTGGCTACACCGTCAACGACGGCAATAGCGGTGGCAACTACACGGTCAATCTGATCAATAGCAGCAGCGGCGTCATCACTCCGGCGGTACTGACCATCGCGGCCAACCCCAACAGCAAGATCTACGACAGCACCACTACTGCGGCAGCTACGCCAACTGCCTCGGGTCTGCTGGGTACAGATACGGTGACGGGCTTGACCGAGGCTTATGCCAACAGGGATATCGGCACCGGCAAGACACTCATCGTCAACAGTGGGTACACCATCAACGACGGCAATAGTGGTGGTAACTACACGGTTAATTTGGTTAGTAATACGACCGGCGTCATCACCCCTGCGGTCGCCGACGGTGCTCCCGTTGTGACGAATAGGTATCGTGACCTGCCGACCGCAATGACTGAAATCTCAATTAACGTGGCCAATCTGGTTGCCGATCCAAATGAAAAGGGAGCTATCGGGCTCTATCAAGTCATCCGCCAGCTACTCCCTCAGATCGCTGCCATCGTGTCGGTGTCGGGAGCGGACGGGGACGCACTATCCAATGGTGTCGACTACGATGCTGAAAGTGGTCAGCTTCGTTTTCAAGCAGCAACAGCGCTGCCGCAGTCTCTGTTGCTCACAGGGTGGGACCGAAAAAACCGAGCACTTCGAATCAGGGTCTGGTTCAAACGCGGGTAAGTCGCGGCGCAGTTCGTCATTGCGATGAGCCCCTTGTTGAACTTTCATCAGTGATGGTATTTGGATGGCCGATTGGTCTCTCTCCGACGACTTCGTCGCACGATCAGCGTTTTCGCGACGTACTGGATGATGGTGGCGCCGCCCGGAGAGCCGGTGGCGATTTCCGGTGCGCCCGGTGCGCCGGGCAAGACGACTGCTTCGCCGCCTGTGGTGCCATCGAGTTCGTAGCCGGCCAGTGCGGATAAGGGAATACTGTCGTCGCCGCAGGCGTTCAGCAGGAGGGTGGCCGCAGCAGCGATACGGCCAGCGCGAATTCTTCTGATGGACAAGCAAGGCGTGACGGGCTGTCGTACGGCGTTCTTCGTTAACGCAGATTGATTTCTGCTGTGCGGACGGGAAGCCGCCTGACGTCGCAGGTCACAACTGAGTGAATCGCGGTGACGTCTCGTGATGAAAAAAAGGGCGTCGCGTGACCTGCATGATTCCGGAGGGAAGTGCATGCGACGGGGACGGGAAAAGCAGGTTGTTGCCGGTCGGTTACTTATGGGTATTGTATTCATGCCAATAACCGCGCCGTTCTGCACGGTTTATTTTTGCGATCGATCAGGGCTGTTGGTGCCTTTTTTTAAGGGGCTGAAAGTACCTGCTCGCGGCTGATTTTTCGTGGTGCTGACGTCGATGGGACCACTGAAAATACGAGGAAGTATTGGACCGGTCGCGTTCATTGCCCTCTCTGCCAGACCGTTTGCAGGACTGGCGTGAGGGCGCTGCTTGGAGTTACACGATGCCATTCATGACAGTCGGGCAGTGTGCCGGCTGCGGGCGAGACGCTTAACGTGGGCCCCCATAACCGTTGAGTGTGTCGTTGCTACCATCGGGTTATTCACTACTAGAGTGGGCTCGTCCTGGGAGGTGCGTGCTACCTGACAATTACATCACTGGATTTGTTTTAATTCATTTTGGGTGGTTGCGGAGTTCATTGCGCAAGCTCGTGATCTCCTGCCGCAAGGCACGGATGTCGGCATGTAGTTCTTGCTGAAAGTGTTTTTCGTCTTCGCCGACAAACAGGGCCGCGATGCTGGCCGTGATCACTGAAAAAATCGCATAGCCGAGCAAGACGATGAAGACCGCAAAAATGCGCGAGGCATGGGTCGATGGCACCAGATCGCCGTAGCCGACCGTGGCGCCGGTGATGAACGCCAGCCACAGGCCGTCTGCATACGTTAATACGTGTGGTTCCAGCCAGTAAAATCCGGCACCGGCAATGGCCAGCAGGATCACCGACAGCGCCAGGATCTGCTTAAGATGTTTCGGTAGCGCCCACGGTGCCAGCAAGGTCGGGAAACGCAGGAAGACGATCGTGCTGTACGTCAGGCGCAGCCACCATTCGGGCACCGACCACGGCGTGTTGCTTGGCCATGTGCTGGCCAGCGCACCCAATAGCAGTACGACATCGATCAGCGCGCTGCGCGAGGCCGGTTGCCGGCGACGCTGGCACCACAGATCGATACCGATCAGTAGCGCAGTGATCGCGTAGAGCACACTGCCCATACCGTGCAAGCGGACGCTGTTGTCCATGTCGGCGTCATTGAGCAGCAAGTAGAACGCGGGAATCGACACCGTCAGTGCGACAAACAGAACGGGTCGGAAAGGACTGGGCAAGCTGGATTTTTTCATGGCGGCGGACCAGTGAACCGAGATGATTCAAGCATAGCAAGCACGCAGCCGCTTGCGTCACGCATCGGCGCCTAGATGATAAAAATCAGTCGCGCATGTTTAGCCGATCCGGCTGATCCCGAGGCCGTGCCGGATGCGTGCACAGACCGCGTCGGGGGAGCGTGAAATGACTTCGTCGGGGACACCAAATTTTTCGGTCAGGCGCTGGTGGTCTTCGAATCCGTACGAGACCATGAACGGATGCATGCCGGTGTCGATAGCAGCGAGGTAATCGGTGTGCTCGTCGCCGCAGGCATAGGCGCGTGCCGGGTTGATCACGAACTGGGTGCGGATGGCGCGAAAGGCGGTGGACTTGGGTTGGCCCAACGGCACGCAAGCGACCGAATCAAAAGCGTCAATATCGATTTGGTGGCGCGCAAACAGCTTGCCCAGTGTGAGGGCCGGTTCGATCGTGACATTGCGCGTGACCAATGCCACGCGCAGGCCGGGCGTGGCCAGCACGTCGCGTAACAGGTCGGCCAGGCCCGGATACATCACGGCTTCGTCGCGATAGACATCGGTTAGGGTGGCGCGCAGCAGCTTGCGGTTTTGCTTGCCGAACTGCTTGCGCAGGTTGACCGGAAACTCCTTGATGCCACCCAGGTACTTGAGCAATTTGCGACGTTTCTGGAAATTTTCCAGCTTGCCGATATCCATCCCGTTAGCCGAAAAAGTCCGGTCTATGGCGCTGAAGCCATCGATTAACGTCCCGTCGGCATCGAAAATGATCAGGCGCTCATCATTGGCGTAGGGGGTAAGCATCATGCGTCCGGTCTCTCGAAAATGGCGGGGTTGTTACCGCATCATAACTGCCGGATCGTGACAACCTGATTACTTGCGTGTTAATGATCCGTGACCAGTGGGTTACCTCGTCACTTTCTGATCATGCCGGCATTTCTGGAATTTAGCATCGCTAAGTGCGCCATTGAACATACGGCGCGCCTACCGATGCGTATCCTTCACGGTACTTACTAATCAGCGACCGATAATGTTGATTCATCACCAGTACGATGCTGACAATTTGCTGATTGCTCTTAAGCAGCGTCTGCATTTACACAGCGATACCGAGCTGTCCAGAGTGCTCCATCTCTCCGTGGCGCTGATCGTGGAGATCCGCGGAGGCAGTCGCCCTGTGGCCGGTGCCATCCTGATCCTGATGCGCGAAGCCAGCCAGCTGAGCCTCGTCGAATTGCGCGCATTGATGGGCGATCGTCGCCGTTCTTGCCGGATGGCCAGCGGGCTGGTCAAGCACGCCCTTGAATGCCCGGCTATTCTGTCCCCACCCGTTCCTATTCCTGTTTCAGAAAGAGAGTTTCCATGACAACTTACCGAACCCTGCCACTGCGTCTGCCGTTGCTGATCGCGCTGCTCTACACCCCACTCATTGACGCTGCCGGGTTGTCCGTCGACCCCGGTTATGGTCCGAATCCGACGCTGCCGGAGCCAACCAGCAGCGTGATTCCGACAGTCAATGTCGCGACGGCTAAAGGTTGGTCGCTTGGCACCGCACCAACCCCTGCGGCCGGCTTGGCGGTGACTGCCTATGCCTCGGGTCTCGAGCATCCACGCTGGCTGTACGTGCTGCCAAACGGTGACGTGCTGGTGGCCGAGAGCAACAAGCCCGCCAACACGGACAAACCCTCCGGTTTCGTCGCCACCGTCAAAAACTTCGCCATGGGTGTCGTGATGAAACGCGCCGGCGCCGGCGTGGCCAGCCCGAATCGTATCGTGCTGTTGCGCGATGCCAATGGTGACGGCGTCGCCGAAACGCGATCGGTGTTCCTGTCCGGCCTGAACTCGCCGTTCGGGATGGCTCTGGTCGGTGACGACCTGTATGTCGCCAATACCGATGCCGTGATGCGCTTCAAATACACCGCTGGCGTCACAGAAATCACCGCGCCGGGCACGAAGGTCGCGGACCTGCCAGCTGGCGCGATCAACCATCACTGGACCAAGAACATCATCGCCAGCCCGGACGGCAAGATGTTGTATGCGACGGTCGGCTCAAACAGCAATATCGCTGAAAATGGCATGGAGAATGAAGAGCGTCGCGCAGCCATTCTGGAGATAGATCCAAGCAGCGGCAAGTCGCGCGTCTTCGCGAGTGGCTTGCGCAACCCGAATGGGATGGGCTGGGAGCCGAAAACCGGTGCCCTCTGGACCGCCGTCAACGAACGTGACGAGCTTGGCAACAACCTAGTGCCGGATTACATCACCTCGGTCAAGGATGGTGGTTTCTATGGCTGGCCTTACAGCTATTACGGCCAGCGTGTCGATGTCCGCGTGACGCCGCAGCGCCCGGATCTGGTCGCTACGGCACTGGTGCCGGACTATGCAATGGGTTCGCACACGGCGTCGCTCGGCCTGACCTTCAATGAGAGCACGCTGCTTCCTGCAAAATACTTGGGCGGTGCCTTTGTGGGTCAGCATGGCTCATGGAACCGCAAGCCGGCTAGTGGTTACAAGGTCGTGTATGTGCCGTTCACCGACGGTAAGCCCAATGGCATGCCCGAAGACGTGCTGACCGGATTCCTCAATGCCGATGGCGACGCGCTCGGCCGTCCGGTGGGCGTGACGATCGATCGCAAGGGGGCGTTGTTAGTGGCCGATGATGTGGGTAACGTAATTTGGCGTGTGACACCGGCGACGCCATAAAGAAAGGGTCGCAAGCGCATCACAATGGCTGACATGTCCGTTGCGCACCCCAGCTAAAAAATCCCCGTAGGGTGGGCACAGCCTCACCGTGCCCACGCGAGCGCCCCAGCGACATGTCTGGCACGCACGCGTGGGCACAAAATGCCGTGCCCACCCTACCGGCATCAACATCAGCATGCGTACTACCCGCGGGCACGCTCATCACGTGCCCGCGTTGTCGTTTACGCCTTGCCCGGAATCGTGCTGGAGAACAGCGCCTTGAGTTGATGCGGCTGTGAGCGCCAGTACTGCGGCGCGGCATCAATCGATGCGCCCAATTCGGCGGCGGCGTGCCATGGCCAGCGCGGGTCGTAGAGCATCGCGCGGGCTAGTGCGATCATGTCGGCGTCACCATCGGCGAGGATTTGCTCGGCATGAGCGGCTTCGGTAATCAAGCCCACGGCAATGACAGGCATCTCGGTTTCTTCGCGGATGCGGGCTGCAAACGGTACCTGGTAGCCGGCACTGAGCGGAATTTTTTGTGCCGTCGAGGTGCCGCCACTGGAGACATCAATGAACGCGCATCCGCGTTCATTGAGTGCCGTACAAAACACGACGCTCTGTTCGATATCCCAGCCACCTTCGGCCCAATCGCTGGCCGAAATACGCACGCCGACCGGAATGCTGACGGGCACCGCGGCGCGCACTGCATCAAACACAACCAGCGGAAAGCGCATCCGGTTTTCCAGACTGCCACCGTATTCATCAGTGCGCTGGTTCGACAGTGGCGACAAAAATTCATGCAGCAAATAACCATGCGCGGCGTGCAGTTCCAGCACGTCGATACCAAGGCGTTCTGCCCGTAGCGCAGTGGCGACAAAGGCATCCTGAATGCGTTGCATGCCGGCGGCATCGAGGGCCAGCGGCAGCGTGTCATGCGCGGCAAACGGGATCGCCGATGGCGCTTCGGTTTGCCAGCCGCCGTGTTCCGCATCCAGATTTTTCCCACCTTCCCACGGGACGGCGCAGGATGCCTTACGGCCGGCGTGCGCCAGTTGCATCCCGATCGGTATCGACGAATAACGACGAATTGCTTTCACTACCTTGGCTAGCGCAGCTTCGGTCTCATCCGAGTACAGGCCGAGATCGCCCGGCGTGATGCGGCCCTGCGGTTCGACCGCGGCCGCTTCGGTAAAGAGCAGTGCGGCACCCGACAGGGCCATGCTACCGAGGTGCATCATGTGCCAGTCGGTCGCGTTGCCATCGACGGCAGAGTACTGGCACATCGGCGAAACAACGATGCGGTTTTTCAACGGCAGGGGACCAAAGGCGTACGGGGAAAACAGGTGACTCATGTGGATGCTCCTTGTGCTGTTGCAAAATGGGGGGTGGCGATCAACTGTTGCCGGCCCTGCCAGGACTGACCCGCGAGCAGCGTGTGCGGATGATCGATCAGGGCGGCTTCGATGCAGACAAAGTGGCGTTCATCATGCGGCATCAGGTCGGGCAGGGCGGCGGCTTTTTCGGCCCACGGATTCCATACGACTACATCCTCGAAACCGCTCTGACTTACCGCCAGCGAGGTCGTAGCGCTAGTCAGCGCGACCGGCGTCCCGAGGGCGGCATAGATGCGGTCGACTTCCTGCGTGATGGTCAGCGCAGTATCTGCACCGACGCGCATCGCGCGCGGTTCGAGGGCGCAGTCGAGGTAGGGCTGGTCTTGCAGTCCATCGATGTGCGTCGACTCGATGGACGTCGCCAGATAGGTATGCAATGCGGCAGTAAAGTCGAATGGCTGTGCACCGGTGTTAGTGACGATGAGGTCAATACTTAACTGCAGTCCTGAAAAACGCAGTTGTACTTCCAGTGCGAAGCGGCCATCGAATTGCGCGGTGGCGGCCGAGTCGGTCACGCCCAGGCGCATCAGACCGGTCTCCGGCGTGGCTTCCAGCACGGTCCATGGGACGTTGCGGACCAGGCCATGTTTTGGCAGCGGCCCCATGCCGGAAAATTGTGGAAAGACAATCGGGATGCCGCCGCGTATCGATGCAATACCGGTGCGTACGTCATCCCAGCGCGTGCGATCGCTCAGGAACAGGCGCTCGATGCCGTCGGCACTGCGCCACGCGCACAGGTGACCGCCATGGAGCGACACGGCGATCCGTGCACCGTCGGGAGATTGCAAAGTGGTCAGGTTGGAGGGGAGGTTCATTGATGGGCATGGGCAAGGTGAGCGACTGCGCATGATGCCAGTTTTCAGCGTCCCCGGTGGAGAGTGTCGGCATCGTCGATAATGGCGCTCCTGCCACCGTCGTCCCGCCATGATCAACTCCACCACAGCTCAACGCGCACCGGGGACGCCGGCGCTGCCGACTACGCCGTTTCGTTTCATTTTGTTTTTTGTGCGCCGCTACCGCTGGTGGTATCTGACCATCGTGCTGCTCGAAACCGTCAATGCCACGTGCGGCATCCTGTTGCCGTACGCACTAGGTCGCATTGTCAAAGCGGTGACGGCATCGTCGATGCCACCGGCGCAACTGATGGCCACTCTGCATGCGCCACTGATGTTGTTCGTCGGGTTGTGCGTTGGCGAACTGGTATTCGGTCGACTGGCTGGTGGGGTCCAGATCCGGCTCGGTCCGCGCCAGCGCCAGCATGTCACGCGGGCGCTGTATCACTACTTGCAGCATCACTCGCAACGCTACATGGGCAATAATTTTGCTGGCGCGCTGGCGCACCGGATCAGCGAAACTTCACTCGGCGTGACGCAGACCCTATGGTCGCTGATCACGGAGTTCTATCCGGTGCTGATTGTCTTTGTGGTCTCGATCGGCTTGCTGCTCAACACCCATGTCCGGCTCGCGGGTTTCGTGTTGCTCTGGTCGGTACTGTTCATTGGTATTAGCTACTGGCTGGCGCGGCACTGCCAGCCGTTTGCGCTGAAAGCCTCGGCAGCCCGCAGCGAAACAACCGGCCAGATCGTCGATGCCGTGACCAACCTGACCAGCGCGCGCCTGTTCGCCCGGTTCGGTTTCGAACGTGCCAATCTTGATCGTTCGCTAGCAACAGAAATGGTCGCGATCCGAATCTCGAATACGTATAACGAGCGGGTGCGCTGGTTCCAGTTCAGTGCTGCAGCGATTCTCAAGGTCGGTGTGCTGTATTACGCGCTGACGTTGTGGAGTCGTGATGAAATCTCGGTCGGCGATTTCGTGATGGCCGTTAGTCTGGCACTGTTGATCATCAATGAAGCTCGCAATCTGAGCCGGCGCTTTCTGGAGTTTTTCGAATACATTGGCAATGTCGGCAACGGCGTCAATGTCATCGTCCGTCCGCATGAAGTGGTCGACGCACCCGGCGCGGTCGATGCGCTGGCGGCGCCGATCCGGCATGGTGAGATCGTGTTGCGCGAGGTCGACTTTGGCTATACGGCAGGTCGTCCGGTTTTCGATAAGTTAAGCCTCATTATTCCGGCTGGACAGCGCGTTGGTCTGGTTGGATTTTCTGGCTCTGGAAAGTCGACCTTCGTCAGCCTGATCCTGCGTCTGTACGATGTCGACGCTGGCCAGATCCTGATCGATGGCCGCGATATCCGGCACATCACGCAAGACGCATTGCACCAGCAAATCAGCTTGATCCCGCAAGACCCCAGCCTGTTCCATCGTTCGCTGATGGATAACATCCGTTACGGTCGTCTCGATGCGACCGATGCCGAGGTGGTCGCGGCCGCACAGCAAGCGCATGCCGGCGACTTCATCGATGCGATTCCCGGCCAATACCAGTCGATGGTCGGCGAGCGGGGTGTCAAGTTATCCGGTGGTCAGCGCCAGCGCATTGCGATTGCCCGTGTGATTCTCAAGGATGCACCTATCTTGATTTTGGATGAAGCCACCTCCAGCCTCGACTCGATCACCGAGCGGGCGATTCAGGACACCCTCGACGAGGTCATGCAGCGCAAGACCGTGATTGTGGTTGCGCATCGCCTGTCGACCATTGCCCAGCTTGATCGCATTTTGGTGTTCGATGCTGGTCGCATCGTTGAGGATGGCACGCACGCGCAGTTGCTGGCGCTGCGCGGGCGGTATTTTCAGTTGTGGAGCAAGCAGGCAGGTGGGTTTCTGGAGGATGCCTAGTCGGTTGGAGTGAAGCGGTGCAATGCCCTTTGGTTATTGCACTCTACGAAATTGCCTCCTCGGTTCTTCGCGTAGGGTGCAATAACCGGAGGGCATTGCACCAAATGCACCGCCCAAGCTCGCCAAGCCAGCGCCTAATTATCGAAACCATGCTGGTGTTTCGGATGACCTGTGCTAAAGTCTTGGACTCAGACGCGGGGTGGAGCAGTCTGGCAGCTCGTCGGGCTCATAACCCGAAGGTCACAGGTTCAAATCCTGTCCCCGCAACCAAATACGAAAGCCCGAACTTGTCATGAGTTCGGGCTTTTCCGTTTTGAAGGATGCAATTAAATTGTGTCCGATTCATCTGGTTCCACGGCGATTGCTTGCGCACGCCGTTCATCGGGTACGATAAGAGTTCCTGCCATCATCAATTGCCCCACTGATCATGAATCCAATTTCCGAACTCAAGCCCAATACCCTGCTCACTACCCTCAATACCTACATCGTCGAAGATCTGTCGAATGCCGATACGATCACGACCTCGGCGATCGCTGCCGCTACGCTGGCTGATCTCGCCGTGCCCGTGTTGAAGATGCTGACCAGCGCCGGTGCCAATGCCGATGAAGTTGCTGTTGAATTTTTTCCTGACAAGGACGAGCCAGGCACACCCGGTACGCTGTTCTTCTGGCACGGCACCCGTTCGCTGGAAGACAACTCCTGGGAAGATGCTCACCGTGCCGAGTATTCGTTGCGCATGGCGGTTTTCCTGCCCGAGCGCGATGACGACGGTGCGGTCTATCCAGCCGGCTTCACGCTGACCCTCAAGCTCGAAGCCAGTGCCTGCGAGCTGATCGAAAAAATGCCGGCAGGCGTGTTTGAATTGCTCGAATCCGACTTCAAGGGCGCGCCACTGCCGGTTGGTTTCGAGTTCCTCGATGACAGCGAACACGTACCGGTGTTGCCGAACATGCGACGCCAGTTCATCAAGGCGATTTCACGTGCCCATGCCGCCAGCAACAAGCGTCGCGGTAACCGTTTCGAAGCCGTGATGCTGCATTACATCTGGGACCGGATCGAGCCGGAACAGCATTTCGATGCGGTGCTGGCCGTCCTCGCAAAACTGTTTGTCGCCTTGCACCAGCAGGCCCGTCGTTAATTTTTTTCGCGCTTTTTTATTCGGTACGCCATGACATTTTCCAAACTCGGTCTGATTGACCAGTTGCAGCGCAATCTCGACACCCTCGGCTATGCCACGCCAACGCCAGTGCAGGCACAAGCCATCCCCGCCGTGCTGGCAGGGCGCGATCTGATGGCCGCCGCCCAGACCGGCACCGGCAAGACGGCCGGCTTTGCGCTGCCGCTGTTGCAGCGCCTGACGATGGAGGGTCCACAGGTCAGCAGCAATTGCGTGCGCGTGCTGGTGCTAGTGCCGACCCGTGAACTGGCCGAGCAAGTGCATCAGGCTTTCGGTGAATACGGTGCTTCGCTGCCGCTGCGTACCCATGTCGCTTATGGCGGCGTGAGCATCAATCCGCAAATGATGAAACTGCGCAAAGGCCTCGATGTGCTGGTCGCCACGCCGGGCCGGTTGCTTGATCTGTATCGCCAGAACGCGGTCAAGTTCGAGCAGTTGCAAACGCTGGTGCTCGATGAAGCCGACCGCATGCTCGATCTGGGTTTTTCGCGCGAGCTCGATGAAGTGTTTGCCGCGTTGCCGAAACAACGCCAGACCTTGCTGTTCTCGGCCACTTTTTCTGACGAAATCCGGGCGCTGTCAACGACGCTGCTCAACAACCCGGTACGCATTGAAATCAGCCCGCGTAACACCCCCGTCAAGACCATCAAGCAATGGGCCATCCCGGTCGACAAGAAGCGCAAGCCGGAGCTGTTTTTGCACCTGCTGAAGAAGCATCGCTGGGGCCAGGTGCTGGTGTTCGTCAAGACCCGTCGCGGCGTCGATGAACTGGTCGACATCCTGCTGGCGCAAGGCATTCGCGCCGATGCCATCCATGGCGACAAGCCGCAACCGGCACGACTGCGGGCACTCGAAGGCTTCAAAAATCGTGACGTGCAAATTCTGGTTGCCACCGATGTGGCCTCGCGCGGACTCGACATCGATGACTTGCCGCAAGTGGTCAATTTCGACTTGCCGATCGTGGCCGAAGATTACATTCACCGGATCGGCCGTACTGGTCGTGCGGGTGCGTCCGGCATGGCCGTCTCGCTGTTGTGTGCCGATGAAGCGCCGCTGCTGGCGGCCATCGAAATGCTGACCGGGCAAAACCTGCAGCGCAATGCCGAGCAGGGTTTCGAGCCCGACCACCGGGTGCCCGAGACGAATGCCAGCGGGCAGGTCGTCAAGAAGCCGAAGAAGCCCAAGCTGAAGGCAGGTGCGTTCAGGGTGCCGTCCGGTCGTTGATGTTGTGATGACTCCCGCGCCCAGCCGTCTCGTTGCCTGCACCTGTCTGGCCATGAGCATGGCCCTTGTGGGCAGTTACGTCGCCCTGACCAAACCGCTGGCGCTGGTGTTCCCTGTATTCCTGCTGGCATGGCTGCGGTTTGGCATCGGCGGGTTGGCGATGCTGACCTGGCTGAAAAAGCCGGCGATGGAATTGCCGCTGAGCCGGCCAATGCGCGGGTTGGTTTTCCTGGAATCGTTCTTCGGTAATTTTCTGTTCACGTTGTGCATGATCACTGGCGTCAGCATGACCAGCGCGGTCTCGGCCGGCGTGATTCTGTCGGCGATCCCGGCGGTGGTGGCGCTGATGAGCTGGGTTTTTCTGAAGGAGCGTATCGGCTTGCGGATCTGGGCGGCGGTGGCCTGTGGCGCGCTGGGTATCGGCATTCTGGCATTGTCAAAATCGCCTGTACCGGATGGCGCGCACCAGTATGCCTGGCTCGGCAATGTGCTGGTATTCGGTGCGGTACTGTGCGAAGCGGCGTATGCCGTTATCGGCAAGCAGTTGACGACCGTGCTCAGTCCAAAACGCATCAGCGCGATCATCAACCTGTGGGGCTTTGCGCTGATGACGCCGATGGGCCTCCTCGCCGCCTGGCAGTTCGACTTCGCTCCGGTGACGGTGCCGATGTGGTCGCTGCTGGTGTTTTACGCATTAGCCGCCAGCGTCTGGTCGGTCTGGCTGTGGATGACTGGCTTGAAATCGATTCCTGCATCGCAAGCCGGCGTGTTCACGGTGATGCTGCCGATTAGCGCGGCGCTGGTCGGTGTCTTCGTACTCGGGGAGCGACTCGGTGGGGTGCAGTTGCTGGCATTCGGGCTGGCGCTGGCAGGCGTTTTGCTGGCCACGGTGCAGCGCAAGCGATCGCGCTGACCGATCATTTTTTTAATAGTCAGTATCTTTTAATCGTGACAGGCAGTTACTAAGAGAACATGCGAGAATCCAGCACGTTTTCAGATCAGCAACACTCTCCATGGACCAGTCAATGACCTCGCCTCTCCGTTTTGCCGTGCCGATGCTGGCCGCCCTGTCGCCACTCTGTGTACCTTCGTTGGCGCATGCCACGACGCTAGAACTCAGCACGCTGGCCATCTGCGCAGAGCTGGCCGACGCCGACAAGCGCCTGGCCTGCTATGACCGCCTCGCTGCGCCCGCGATGAAACTGATGTACCCGATCGAACCGGCCGTGCCGGCACCGACACCGGCGCTACTGAAAGCCGACGAGCCTGCCGCCAGAGAAACCTCGGTGCTGGCGCAGGAGTGGGAGCTAGCCGATAACCTCAAGCGTGGCATCTATAATTTTCGCTCGTACCGTTCGAATTACCTGCTGATGGCCAATTACAGTGGTGCACCGAATTACGGACCATTCAACGCTGTCGGCGCGAGGCTCAACGAACAACGCATCCAGCATGCCGAACTGACCTTCCAGCTCGGCTTCAAAACGAAGATGGTCGAACAAGTCGCCGGCAGTCCGTTCGACCTGTGGTTCGGCTACACCCAGCAGAGCTACTGGCAAGCATTTAACAAGTCGGCCTCCAGCCCGTTCCGCGAAACTAACTACCAGCCGGAAATCATGGCGGTCGTACCGGTCAATTTCCGCCTGCCAGGGATGACAGCGCGCATGCTTAACTTTGGTCTGGTGCATCAGTCCAACGGTCAGACCGGCAGCCTGTCGCGCAGCTGGAACCGGTTTTATGCGCAGATCGGACTGGAAGAAGGCGGCTTCACGGTGCTGGCACGGGTCTGGAAACGACTCGATGGCGGTGGGACGAATGACGATAATCCGGACATCCTCGCCTACATGGGACACGGCGACGTGCAAGCCAGCTATCGTCAGAGTGGGCATGAATTCACTGCGACGATGCGGCAAAATTTTAGTACCGAACGCGGTGCCGTGCAGCTGGGCTGGGCCTTCCCGCTGACGCGTAATCTGAAGGGGTATGTGCAGGGCTTTACTGGCTACGGACAGAGCCTGATCGATTACAACTACTCGCACAAGAGCTTGGGTGCGGGCGTGACAGTCGACTTCTGATCGGGGGGGCAACGGGTGCCATGCCCTTTGGTTACGGCCCCCTACAAGAAAAACTACTGCTGCAGAGCACGCGTGGGCACAAACAGCCGTGCCCACCCTACCAAACCACTGCCGCCGTAGGGTGGGCACGGGTTCATCGTGCCCACGCGAATGCACCGACGCATGGTCGGAATTAGCCCGCATGTTCGTGGCGCACGCGTGGGCACAAAAAGCCGTGCCCACCCTACCAAACCACTGCCGCCGTAGGGTGGGCACGGGTTCATCGTGCCCACGCGAATGCACTTTTTAGTGTGCTTGCGAGTGCGGATTTGGCGATGGTGATCGGAGCATTTGGTGCAATAACCGAAGGGCATTGCACCGTCCAGGCTCGAAGAAATTCGCCTTCCGAATCCGCCCTAAAACGTCGTCGGGGAGTTGACCCACAACACCCGCGCGACAACGTCACCAGTGTTGCGATACCCGTGCGGAACATGGCTGGGAAATGAAAACGCATCGCCGGGACCGAGATCGTAGCCGCCGTAGGGTGGGCACGGGTTCATCGTGCCCACGCGAATGCACCGACGCATGGTTGGAATTAGCCCGCATGTTCGTGGCGCGCGCGTGGGCACAAAAGCCGTGCCCACCCTACCAAACTACTGCCGCCGTAGGGTTGGCACGGGGTCATCGTGCCCACGCGAATGCACTTTTTAGTGTGCTTGCGAGTGCGGATTTGGCGATGGTGATCGTAGCATTTGGTGCAATAACCGAAGGGCATTGCACCGTCCAGGCTCGAAGAAATTCTCCTTCCGAATCCGCCCTAAAACGTCGCCGGGGAGTTGACCCACAACACCCGCGCGACAACGTCACCAGTGTTGCGATACCCGTGCGGAACATGGCTGGGAAATGAAAACGCATCGCCGGGACCAAGATCGTAGCGAGACTCGCCCAGCGTCAGTTCGAGCGTGCCTTCGAGCACGTAGCCGACTTCTTCACCGCTGTGTTCGATCTGACCGTCGCTGCCTTCGCCGGGAGATACCACATGAATATTGGCTTGCAGCAGACCGCCACGTTTGGGCAGTACCAACCGTTCAAGGGCGATGCCGCCAGCCTTCAACACCGGCCTTGCGTCATGCCGAATGATCGGACTGTCGGGCGGGGCATCGTCGCTGGTGAGGATGCCGATGTTGGTCTCCAGCGCCACCGCCAGTCGGTGCAGCATCGTCAGTGACGGCGTTGCCAGGCTGCGTTCGATTTTCGAAATCAGACTTTCCGAACAGCTGGCTTTTTGTGCCAGTTGCAACAGCGTCAGCCCTGCAACCAGCCGCGTATGGCGTAGTCGCAATCCCAGTGTGGTGGCGGCCGGGGTGGCGGTGCCGGGCGCCATCGCCAGCACCCGCTTGCGCAAAGTAGTCAATTGATCCTCTTCAAATGTTTACCGACTGGCCAGTACCGTTACCGCATAGGCCAAGGCCTGCACACCCAAAAACAGGTCGTGCGGATCGGTTGCTTCGGCCGCATTGTGACTGATACCGCCCTTGCTTGGGACGAAAATCATGGCGGTCGGACAGTGGTCCGCCAGATACATCGCGTCGTGGAAGGCCCCCGATGTTAGCCGCATTGGAGCCGTCTTGCCGGCGCGGGTGCAGCCTTGTTCGATCAGTGTCAGCATCGATTCGGGAAAGTGGGTGGGCGGGCGCAGAAAGATCCGCTCGACGGTCATGCTGCCGCGCCATGGTGCGTTCTGCAACAGCGCGCGTAATGTGTGTTCGAAGCGCTCTACGACTGCCTCGTCGCCACAGCGCATGTCGACACTGAACGTCACTCGGCCCGGGATGGTGTTGATCGAATTCGGACTGACTTGCCAGCGTCCCAGCGTCAGGCGCAACTGATGGGCGGATTCACGCGCGGCTTGCTGGTACAACTGCTGGGCGACGCCGACGGCGGCAGCCATGGCGTCGCTGCGCTCATCCATCGGCATGGTGCCTGCATGCGCAGCCATGCCAGTGCAGGTCACCGTGAACCAGCGCACTGCTTGAATGCCGGTGACGACACCGAGCGGGATGGCGGCACGTTCCAGCACCGGGCCTTGTTCGATATGCAGTTCGATGCAGGCAGCGTGTGGTTGCGGCATGGCGCGGCGCGGTACGTCCGTCACTTCGGCCAGCGCGTTGTCGAGCGCATCGCCAAAAAAGATGCCCTCGGCATCGCGTGCGGTGCGATAGCTCGCCAACCGGGACGACTCGACATAGGCGCTCGAACCCATCGCACCCGGGCCGAAGCGACTGCCTTCTTCATTGGTCCAGGCCACCACGTCGATAGGGCGTTCGGTCGTAATGCCGGCGTCGTTGAGGGCGGCGATGATTTCCAGTCCGGCCAGCACCCCATAGGCGCCGTCGAGCTTGCCGCCGACCGGCTGCGTGTCGCCATGGCTGCCGGTGAGCACCGATGGCATCTCGGGACGACTGCCGGGACGCCGGAAAAACAGGTTGGCGCAATCATCGATGGAGACCTCGCAACCGAGTGCGCGTGCTTGTTCAATCAGATAGCGGCGGGATTGCAGGTCGATAGCGGTCAGTGTTTCGCGCGCGACGCCACCGTCGTCGCGACCGCCGAAGCGGGCCAAGGCGGCAATGGATTGTTGCAGGCGATCGTTGTTGATATGGTCTTGTGCCTGTTCGGCGGCGGTGCTGGGGTGATTCAATAAATTCTCCGGTAAGTGCTTCATAGCTGGCGCTCGAGTGCGCGCGCAGCGGCGATGGTCTGGGCGTCGCCCCAGCGCGGACCGATTAGGGTCACGCCGATCGGCATGCCGGTGCTGCCGAGGCCGGTTGGCACATGCACGCATGGGTTGCCTAGCAGGGTCCACAGACGATTAAAAATCGGATCGCCGGTGGCACCAATGCCGGCCGGCGCTTCGCCTTCGGTGCTGGGTGCCAGCACGATATCGACATGGTTGAACAACGCATCAACCGCCAGACGGGCGCCCGATGCCAGCTTTTGTGCAGCAAAAAAGCGCTGGCCATCAACGGCTTTGCCGGACTTGAGCAAGGCCGCAAACGGCGCGCTCAGGTCGGCGGCGTGCAGGTTCAGTTCTGGCGCAAAGGCGGCGTGGGCTTCGTAGCCCATGATGTCGATTTGCGCCGCGGTCAGGCCGGTACAGGCATCGGGCAGGATCAGGTCGGTGAGCACCGCGCCAGCCTGTTCGAGCAAGCGAGCGGTGCGAAGGAGGGCGGCGCGGGAGTCGGTGCCGGCACGGTCCCAATGCGGTGTCTGGCAGACACCGATGCGCAGGCGACCATGCGCAAACGCGTGCAACGGCAAGCGCGCCAGTACGCCGACAAAAAAGGCCGCATCGTCGACGCTGCGTGCCAGCACGCCGACCGTGTCGAGACTAGGCGAGAGCGACTTGATGCCGGCCAGCGGCAAGGTGCCATGGGTCGGTTTGTAGCCGACGATGCCGCAATACGCGGCGGGTCGCACGATGGATCCGGCGGTCTGCGAGCCGAAGGCCAGCGGCACCATGCCGGCGGCGACCGCAGCGGCTGATCCGCTCGAGGAACCACCGGGCGTGTGCGGTTGATCGACGGGGGCGCGCGGATTACAGGTCGGGCCCGGTTTGAAGGTGGCGAATTCGGTGGTAACGGTTTTGCCCATCACGATGGCCCCTTCGGCGCGGCTGAGTGCGACGACGGCGGCATCGGTCACAGGGCGGTGAGTGGCATAAATCGGCGAGCCGTAAGTGCTCGGCATGTCGGCGGTGTCCATCAGGTCTTTGACCCCGATTGGCAAACCATGCAGTGCGCCGCTTGCGCTACCGGCATCGCAAGCGCGAGCTTGTGCAAGGGCGAGCGCTGGATCGAAAAATTGCCAGGCATGCAGATGCGTGTCGCCGGCAAGTATGCGTTCGGTGCAGGCGCGCACCACGGCTTCGGCGCTGATTTCGCGATGGCTAATGCGGCGAACCAGTTCGCTGGCGGGCAGGGCAAGTAGGTCGTTCATTGTGGATTCCTTCTCAACCGAAATACGCGGCGCGTACTTCGTCGTTGCCGGCCAGTTCTGCGGCCGTTCCTTGTGCCACCACACGGCCTTGCGACAGCACGTAGCCGTGGTGGGCAATGGCCAGTGTCTGGCGCGCATTTTGTTCGACCAGCAGCACTGTAATGCCGAGTGCATTGATTTGCTTGATGACGTTGAAGTTCTCTTTGACGAATAGTGGCGACAAGCCCAGTGACGGCTCGTCGATGATCAGCAGGGTGGGTTCGGCCATCAGCCCGCGGCCGATCGAAACCATCGCTTGCTCGCCGCCGGACATGGTGCCGGCTAGTTGCGTTGCCCGCTCTTTGAGGCGCGGAAAAATGGCGTAGACGCGCGCTAGCCGGTCCCGCACTTTCGCGGCATTGGTTTCGAGGAACGCGCCCAGCGCCAGATTTTCGGCCACGCTCATGCGCGGGAATACCTTGCGACCCTCCGGGATGCAGGCAATCCCGCTGGCGATGATCTTGTGGGTTTTTTCGCCGGCCAGGTTGCGACCTTGCCAGTGAATTTCACCTTGGCGCGGCGGTGTCAGGCCAAGGATGGCGCGGATCAGCGTGCTCTTGCCGGCACCGTTGGCGCCGAGGATGCAGGTGATTTTTCCAGGTACGACATCGATGCTCACGTCGTGCAGAACATTGATTTTGTCGTAGCCGGTCGTGACCCCTTTCACGGTCAATGCCGTCGGTGTGGTCATGTGGTTTCCTCCCCGAGATAAGCGGTCTGGACAGCCGGATCGGCGGTGATTTCCGCAAAGCTGCCTTCAGCGATTTTTTTGCCGTAGTTGAGTACGAGACAGCGGTCGGTGATGCGCTTGATGACGTTCATCTGGTGCTCGATCAGCACCACCGACAGACCTGCCAATTTGCCACGGACCTGCAGGATGTCATCCATCAGGGCATCGGTTTCGTCATGCGTCATGCCGGCCGATGGCTCGTCGAGCAGCAGCAGGCGCGGCTGACTGATCAGAGCGCGGCAGACTTCGATGCGGCGCCGGTCGATCATCGAAAAGGTCTCCACGGGCTCGAACAGTTGCGCCACCAGCGGCGGGCTGAAAATAGTGAGCAGCGCGGTGACCTTCTCCACATAGGCATCGTATTCGGCGCGAAATGCTTTGCGCCGGAATAGGTTGAAAATCAGCCCGCGGTTCATGTGCTGGTAATCGCCGATGACGATATTGTCGAACACGGTGAGCGGCAGCGATAGCCGCGAACGCTGGAAAGTACGCGCCACGCCGCTGCGGTAGACGGCTTGCGGCGATTGGCCGATGACTTCGGCACCATCGAGCAGGATGCTGCCGCCACTGGCCTTGTACAGACCGGTCAGCACATTGAAAAAAGTGGTCTTGCCGGAGCCGTTTGGTCCAAGCAGGCCGAGGATTTCGCCTTCGTTGATATGCAGATTCAGGTGGTCGAGTGCGGTCAGGCCACCAAAGCGCATCGTCAGGTCGGTCACGGTGATCATGGTTTTTCTCCGCGTTGAAAGAACAGCCGGGTCTTGCGCGGCAACAGACCATCGGGGCGGAATAGCAGGATCGCAATCACCAGCACGCCGTAAAACAGATAGCGATATTCCTGAATGAACTGCAGCTTTTCGGGCAGCACCAGCACGATGATGGCCGCCGGGATCAATCCGAGCGGATTGCCGAGACCACCGAGGATCACGATCGACAACATCAGCAGCGAGTCGGCAAAGGTGAAGTTGTTCGGAGCGATGAAGCCCATCAGCATGCCGTAGACGCTGCCGGCGATACCCGCGAAGAAATTGCCCATCATGAACGCCACCACTTTCCAGCGCGCGATATGCAGGCCGAAGGTGGCAGCGGCGGTTTCATCGGTGCGCACCACGTCCATGCTCAGACCGACCCACGAGCGCTCCAACGCTTTCACGATGACGAACACGCCAGCTGCCATCGCCAGACTGAGCAAGGCATAACTGACATAAAACGAGAAGTCGATACCGAACAGGCTAAAGCCGTCGTTAAACGCGAGCCCGAAGAGTTCCATGCCGGGCACCTGCAAGCCTTGTGGGCCACCGAGCACATTGTTGACTTCGATGAACGTCTTGAACAACAGGCCGAAGGCGATCGTCACTAGCGCCGCGTAATGGCCGCGCGTGCGCAGCACCGGCAGAATGAGCAGTGAGCCGATCAATGCTGCCATCAGGCCGGACAGCACGATGATGAGCAAGTGAGGAACCCCGGTATGGGTCACCATCACCGCCGTGGTGTAACCGCCGATGCCAAAAAAAGCGGCACCGGCAAAGTTGGCCACGCCGGAAAATCCAAACTGCAGCGTCAGTCCCAGACAAGCGGTGGTGTACAGCAGCACCGAGCAGATCATCAGCAGGATGAAGTGTTCGTTATAGAACGCAGCGATCAGCGCAAGAAAGCCACCGAGTGCCCACAGCCGTGCCAGGCCCGGGCGGCGGGCGGCCGAGTGTTCGAGTTGCTGCGTGGCGCCAGTGCGGCGCGACAGGATAGTTGCGACGACGGCGGTGATCAGTAATACGGCGACGCCGAGCTGGGTTTCGGCATGCAGGAACAGCCACATGTAGATGGTGAGTGCGATGGTCGCGAGAGCCAGTACAACAGCCGGTTTTTTGAAGGTCGAGGAAGTAGTCATCAGACGCGCTCGCTGGATTTCTCGGCGATCAGGCCGGTGGGTTTCCAGGCCATCAGGATGATGACGACTGCGAAGGCGAAGACATCCTTGTAGGCACTGGCGATATTGGGAAAGAGCGCGGGCAGCGCGGCGCTGCCAAACACTTGCAAACCGGCGAACAGGAAGCCACCGATGATGGCGCCGTAGATGTTGCCAAGTCCGCCCAGAATGGCCGCAGCGAAGCCGATCACGCCAAGCAGCAGGCCAACACTGAAGTTGATTTCGCTGTAATACAAGCCATTCATGACGCCAGCCAGTGCCGCGAGGCCGGAACCGAGGGCGAATGTCATCAACACGACGGCTTCAAAATTGATCCCCATCAGGCGCGCGGTTTCACCGTCCTGTGCGACGGCGCGAATGGCCATCCCGAGGCGGGTGCGGGTGATCAGCAAGTGCACGCCGGTGATCGCCGCGAGGCCGCTGACGAGCAGGATCAGGCTGTCGGTACGCAAGATGAAACTGCCGAATTCCATCGATCCGGTGGGTAGCAAAGCGGGGAATGGTTTTGGATTGGAGCCGTCCGGGTAGAACAGGCGCACCGATTCGCGCAGCACGGTGCCGAGCATCAGGGTGGCCAGCAGTGTGTTCAGTGGCGGCGCTTTATGTAGCGGCAAAATCAGGAAGCGCGCAATCGCGGCACCAAGTAAACCGGTCACACTGATGGCGCTGATGACCACCGCCGCTAGTTGCACCCAAGGGGACGTGATACCGAGCGAGATGACCCATAACGACGTGGCGAGGCCGGCGAACGCGCCGACCATCAGCGTATCGCCATGCGAGAATTTGATGACATCGAGTACGCCAAAAAACAGCGTGAAGCCAACGGCGACCATGGCGTAGATCACGCCTAGCATCAGTCCGTTGAAAATATATTGAGCCAGCATGCTCATCGTTTTCCTTTGGATGGTTGTTTGGTTCAACTTCAACTTCAACTTCAACCGCAACCGCAACCGCAACCGCAACCGCAACCGCAACCGCAACCGCAATCCGTAGGGTGGGCACGTCTTTATGTGCCCACGCGCGCGAACCGGAAACGCCCGTCAATTACGTAGGGTGCAATAGCCGCAGGGCAGTGCACCGAATGGACCGACTGCGGTAGTTTCTAAGGGTGGGCACGGTGATGTGTGCCCACGCGCTTACCGGTTGCTCGTTGACGGAGCGTCCGCGTGGGCACGATGAGGCTGTGCCCACCCTACGGCGTGGCGTGTGCATTTATCGGTGGGCCTACAAGCCCGACAACTTCCGCTTCCCCTTGCCATAACTGCTGTCTTCCCAGATCACCCACTTGCCATCTTCAACTACGTACTTGGTGACGAGCGGCACGATGTTCTGGCGATGGTCATCGAAGGTCACTTTGCCGATGATGGTGTCGACATTCTTTGTGGCATTGAGCACTTCACGCACTTTTTTGCGGTTCGGGCCAACTTTTTCGATTGCATCGATGATCAGATCGGCTGCAGCGTAGGCAAACGGGCCGTAGGCTTCCGGTGGTTCACCAAATTTCTGTTGCTGATATTTGGCAGCAAAGGTCAGGCCGCCCGGCAGCTTTTCCCATGGCGCTCCTTCGAGAAACGCAACCGTTCCTTCGGCCAGTTCCTTGCCTATACCCTGAATGTAGGCATCTGACTTGATGCCGGACGTGCCCTCGAATTCGGCGGTGATGCCGAGCTTTTCCATTTGTGTACGGATACGCACGCCCAGAGGCGTGAGGCCGCCGAAGAAGATGACGTCGGGTTTCAGTTCGCGGATTTTGGTGAGCTCGCTGCTGAAATCTTGCTGGTCGGCAGTCACGCCGAAAGTGGCGACGATGGTGCCGCCATCCTTTTTCAGATATTCGGAGAAGTATTTGTTATGGCCTTTGCCATAGTCGGTGGTGTCATGAATGATGGCGAATTTTTTGTAGCCGAGCCCGGTCATGAATTTTGCGGCGACTTCGCTCTGGTTGACCATCGTGCCATTGATGCGATGCACATCCTTGTAGTTGTTAGCATAGGTGATATCCGGCAGCACCGCGCCCCAGACCACGACTGGCAAGCCGAAACGGTTGTAGACCCCGATCGTCCCCATCGCAACGGCTGAGCAGTAGTGGGTGACGCCGGCAATGATGGCGTTGTCGGCAGCGACTTTGGTGGCGACCTGCACACCGACGTTCGGTTTGCATTCGTCATCCTGAACAACCAGTTCGTAGGTGTATTTCGATTTCGGATCGGCATTGCGCAAGCGGACAGCCAGATCCGCCGAATTGCGCCCACCGAGTCCGATCGACGACACACCGCCGGTGAGCGGGCCGATAAAGGCAATCTTGACAACATCTTTGGCCATTGCCGGCATCGCTAGCAGGGCCAATCCCATGGCGGCGGCTAAGGCCGAAATTTTTACTGCGGAAGGTGTGGTGCGCACTGTTTTTCCCCTTGTGTGTCAATAATTCAGAATCGTTGCTGTCAGGAAGCTTGATCAAAATACGTGTGGTTTGCATAAAATTCAAGCGACTTGAATATTGCAATGCAATAGGCATGCCATCTAAAAAGCAGGAAAACAGAAGATTTTTTCGCGCGCTGATGAATGTGGTGGTGCGTCGCCGTCCGTCATGGTGCGTTGCATCAGGTGCTGCTATCGCAATCGCAGTCATGCCGTAGGGCAGCGCGCGTTGTGGTCGACACCGGCATGCGGCGCGGTTGTCAGGGATGCCGGATCGTGTCAGCCCGGGCCGAAGGCCTCGCCGAGTGACAGCACTTGGCCGGTGTTGCTCGCATCATAGCCAGCCAGGGCATCGACGCTGGCGCGGTAGGCGTCGGAACGGATTACTGTCAGTACGCGGCGGATCAGCGGTAAGTCCATCGCGGCTTTTTCGATGGCAAAGAAATAACGTTCTCGTGCCAGCGGAATAAATGTCAGGCCGAAACGCTCGGCCGCAGTCTGCACGCCAAAGCCGACGTCTGCCATTCCGCTGGCAATATAGGCCGCGACAGCCGAATGCGTGAATTCGCTGCTCTGGAAGCCGTTCACCTCAGACATCGGGATGGCGGCACCGGCCAGCATCAGTTCGAGCAGAGCGCGCGTACCAGAACCTGCCTGACGATTGACGAAGCGCACTTCGGGCCGCCGCAAGTCTGCCAGACTCGTAATCTGTAGCGGATTGTTTGGATTGACGAACAAACCCTGGTGACGCACCGCCAGATGGATCAGGCAATGGTCCTTGTCTTTCAAGGTGCTCAGATAACGCGCTGCAGCACGGCTTTCAAATGCTCCCAGTGGCACATGAAATCCCGCCAGATGGCATTCGCGTCTGGCCAGCGCGGTGACCGCATCGGTGCTGTTGCGGTAGCGCAGTTCGACGGGCAATTCAATTGCCTGCAATTGATTAAGCAACGCGGCCACCGCGAAGCCATGGCTGGCATCGAGCCGCACTGCACCAGACGTATTGTCAGCCAGTTTTCCCAACTCGCTTTCGAGTTCTGATGCGAGGCTTTCCAGTGTCGGCGACAGGCGCGCGGCGATGCGTTTGTCGGCCCACAACAATTTTTGTGCCAGCGTCGACAGCAATGTGCCGCGCCCGCGCTGGGTATGCATTAACGGCTTGCCGAACAGAGTCTCGGCATCCTTGAGAACACCCCAAGCGTAGCGATACGACACTTGGGCACTTTTTGCCGCTTGGGCGATTGAGCCAGTTTGCTCGACGGCGCGCAATAGATCGAGGAGGGCGGTGGTGTTAAGTGATTTTTCTGCGCCTTGGAAGATTTCCCATTGCGGATGGATGGTGACTTTGAACATGCACAAGCTCCGTCCTATTGATCTATCAAATATTCAGTGTTATTTTTCGGCCAGCTCTTGAGCAGGCTACAACAAAATATAAGCACTGCCAAGCATATGACAATAATGAGGGAGACTACTGACATGCTCGATTTTCTAGCCAAGGAAAAAACTATTGCCGGCGCCGGCTTTAATCGGTGGCTGGTGCCACCCGCCGCACTTGCCATTCATTTGTGCATCGGTATGGCCTATGGATTCTCCGTGTTCTGGTTGCCATTGTCGAAGGCTATCGGCATCAAGGATCCGATGGTGTGTGCGAAAGACATGAGCTTTTTTGCCGAGCTGTTCGCCACCACTTGCGACTGGAAAATTTCCATGCTGGGCTGGATTTACACGTTATTTTTCGTTTTTCTTGGTTCCTCGGCGGCTGTTTTTGGCGGCTGGCTCGAGCATGCCGGTCCGCGCAAGGCGGGCGTAGTCTCGGCCCTGTGCTGGTGCGGTGGTCTGGTTATTTCGGCGCTGGGGATTTATACCCATCAGATCTGGTTGATGTGGCTGGGCTCGGGCGTGATCGGCGGCATCGGTCTCGGCCTTGGCTACATCTCGCCCGTATCGACGCTCATCAAGTGGTTTCCGGATCGGCGCGGCATGGCCACCGGCATGGCGATCATGGGTTTCGGTGGCGGCGCGATGATCGGTGCGCCACTGGCTGACATGCTGATGAAGTTTTATGCGACGCCGGTTTCGGTCGGCGTGTGGGAAACTTTCCTGACGCTGGCGGCGGTGTATTTCGTGTTCATGCTCGGTGGTGCGTTTGCTTACCGGGTGCCGCCCTCGGGCTGGAAACCAGCTGGCTGGAATACCGCCAAGTCGCAGACCAGTAACGTGATGATCACCAACCGGCATGTGCATTTGTCGGTGGCCAGCAAAACGCGCACCTTCTGGTTGTTGTGGGCAGTGCTGATGCTTAACGTGTCGGCCGGTATCGGCATCATCGGGATGGCGTCGCCACTGCTGCAGGAAGTGTTCGGCGGCCGCTTGATTGGTGTCGCCCTGTCGTTCAACGAGTTGTCCGGGACCCAGAAAGGCCAGATTGCCGCCATCGCTGCGGGCTTTACCGGACTGCTGTCGCTGTTCAATATTGGTGGCCGGTTTTTTTGGGCGTCGCTATCGGACTACATTGGTCGCAAGTCGACTTATCTGATCTTTTTCGCGCTCGGATTCTTCCTGTACGCCTCCATTCCTTCTGCGGCCAATGCCGGCTTGCTGGGCGTGTTCGTCCTGGCGTTTTGCCTGATCCTGTCGATGTATGGCGGCGGCTTCGCCACCATTCCTGCCTATTTGGCCGATATGTTCGGAACCCAGATGGTCGGTGCAATTCATGGTCGCTTGCTGACTGCCTGGGCCACCGCCGGCGTGCTCGGCCCGGTACTGGTGAACTACATTCGCGAATACCAGATCGCTAATGGCGTGCCGAAAGCCCAGGCCTACGATGTGACGATGTACATCTTGTCGGGCATGCTGGTACTGGGTTTTATTTGTAACCTGATGATTCGCCCCGTCGCGGAAAAAGATTTCATGACCGAGGCCGAGCTGGCCGAAGAACGTCGTCTGGCACATGACCGTGCGGTTGCCGTCAGTGTCGGCAGTGCCTCTGCCAGCAGTGCCGTCAGCAGTCCGGTAATAGTTGGGCTAGCATGGGCGGCGGTCGGCATTCCACTGGCAATCGGGGTCGGGATCACGCTGCAGAAAGCCGCTATTTTCTTTAAGTAACCAAGTCATTGTTATAACGAGGTCGCAGTGAAACACACCATTATTCCCATCGCCGTTGCCGCGACCAGACAACGCAAGCGCGAAGCGCCGAAAGGACGACGCGTCCAACCGCAAGCATTGGCAGAGGTTCAGGCCTTGCTGGGTGACACCTCCCGCCAGCCTGATTTGCTGATCGAGCATTTGCACGCGATCAACGATCGCTACGGCCAGCTCGGCACACCGCATTTGGCGGCACTAGCGCAGGAAATGCGTTTGTCTCAGGCGGCCGTGTACGAGGTCGCTACTTTTTATCATCACTTTGCGGTAGTGCGTGAGGACAGCGACGGCCAGATCGCCACGGCACCAGTGATCACGGTGCGGGTATGTGATGGATTGTCTTGCGAGATGGCCGGTGCCCGTGAGCTGTTGGCGCGCTTGCCGGCGCTGCTGGGCTCCACCATTAGTGTGATTGCAGCGCCCTGTGTCGGACGCTGCGAACAGGCCCCGATTGCGGTGGTCGGCCAGTTGCCGGTACGCCATGCCGATGTCGACCAGGTTGTTGCGGCCGTGCAGGCCGGGACCACCGTGCACGTCCCTGAGCCGTATATCGACCTGGCCGCTTATCGTGCGTACGGCGGTTACCGCTTGCTGGCGGACTGTGTCAGTGGCGCGCAGGAACTGGAATCGGTCCTCAAGACCATGGAAGATTCGGGGCTGCGCGGGCTGGGCGGGGCAGGTTTTCCGGCCGGTCGCAAATGGCGCATTGTGGGCGCCGAAGCTGGCCCGCGCCTGATGGCGGTCAATATCGATGAAGGTGAACCGGGTACGTTCAAGGACAGAACCTATCTGGAACGTGATCCGCACCGTTTCCTTGAAGGCATGCTGATCGCGGCGTGGGCAGTCGGCATCGATGAAATCTACATTTACCTGCGCGACGAATACCACGCCTGCCGCGCATTGCTCGAAACCGAACTGGCGGGTCTGCGCGCCGATCCGCCGATGGCGAATTTGCCAGTGATCCATTTGCGGCGCGGTGCCGGTGCGTACATTTGCGGCGAAGAATCCGCGATGATTGAATCGATCGAAGGCAAGCGCGGTTTGCCACGTTTGCGGCCGCCTTATGTGGCGCAGGTCGGCCTGTTCGGGCGACCGACACTTGAGCATAATTTCGAGACCTTGTATTGGGTACGGCGCATTCTCGAGGAAGGTGCCGACTGGTTCTCCAGCCATGGCCGCCATGGCCGCAAGGGGCTGCGCTCGTTTTCGGTGTCGGGTCGGGTTCGGCTGCCGGGCGTGCATCTGGCGCCTGCCGGGATTACGATTCAGGAGCTCATTGACGAACACTGCGGCGGCATGCAAGACGGCCACCAGCTGTATGCGTATTTGCCGGGCGGGGCCTCGGGCGGCATCTTGCCGGCCTCCATGAATGCCATTCCGCTGGACTTCGATACCTTGCAGGAGCATGGCTGTTTCATTGGCTCGGCAGCCATTGTGGTGCTCTCGCAGCACGATACGGCGGTCAATGCGGCGCGCAATCTGATGCGTTTTTTCAAGGAAGAATCATGCGGCCAGTGCACGCCGTGCCGGGTCGGTACCGCCAAGGCATTGGCCTTGATCGAACAACCGCAATGGGATATTGACTTGCTGGCCGACTTGTCAACCGTGATGCGTGATGCCTCGATTTGCGGTCTGGGTCAAGCTGCGCCGAATCCGATTGATTGCGTGGTGCGGTATTTTCCGCAGGAACTCACTAACGGAGCAGCAGCATGAATGCGATCACCCGTCAGGATTTGTCGGCTATCGATGTACCGATGGTTGAATTTACGATTAATGGTCGACCGGTCAGCGCGCGTAGCAATGAAACGCTGATCGAGGTGGCGGACCGCGAAGGCATCGAGGTGCCGCGCCTGTGCTACAAGCCGGGCCTTGAAGCGGTTGGTAATTGCCGCGCCTGCATGGTCGAAATCGATGGTGAACGGGTGCTGGCACCCTCGTGCTGTCGGGCGCCCAAGGCGGGCATGGTGGTCACCACTGATAGTGCGCGGGCGCTGAAAGCGCAGCAGATGGTGCTCGAAATGTTGCAGTCTGATATGCCGGAAACAGCTTACACGCGTCACAACGAAGTCGATCAGTGGGCCCTCAAACTGGCCGTCGGCAAACCCCGCTTTGCGCCGCGTGAGGCCGTGCGGCCTGATCATTCGCATCCGGCCATGACGGTCAATCTCGATGCCTGTATCCAGTGCACCCGCTGTGTGCGTGCCTGTCGTGACGAGCAGGTCAATGATGTGATCGGATTGGCTTTTCGAGGAAGTCATGCCGAAATTGTTTTCGATATGGGCGACCCGATGGGTGCCTCGACCTGCGTGGCTTGCGGCGAATGTGTTCAGGCTTGTCCTACCGGCGCACTGATGCCGGCGCGTGATGCCGCACTTGCCATCCCCGACAAGCAGGTTGATTCGGTCTGTCCGTATTGCGGGGTTGGTTGCCAGCTCACGTATAACGTCAAGGACAACAAGATTTTGCATGTCGAGGGACGTGATGGGCCGGCTAATCACAAGCGCCTGTGCGTCAAGGGACGCTATGGTTTCGATTACGCGCAGCATGCGCAGCGTTTGACGGTGCCGCTGATCCGCCGCGCGGACGCACCCAAGCGAGGTGACTTTTCGATGGACCCGGATCGGGTCCTCGAGGTGTTTCGCGAGGCCAGCTGGGAAGAAGCGCTCGACCTCGTAGCCAGTCAGTTTATTGCCCTTCGTGACACGCACGGCAAGAAATCGCTGGCCGGTTTCGGTTCGGCCAAGTGCAGCAATGAAGAGGCGTATTTGTTCCAGAAGCTGATACGCACCGGTTTCGGCTCAAACAACGTCGACCATTGCACGCGCTTGTGTCACGCCTCGTCCGTGGTCGCCCTGCTCGAGGGCATCGGTTCGGGTGCCGTTTCGAATCCGGTGATGGACGTGACCAAGGCCGATGTTGTCATCGTCATTGGTGCCAACCCGACGGTAAACCACCCAGTTGCTGCGACATGGATCAAAAATGCGGCGCGTAACGGTACCCGCTTAATCGTGATAGACCCTCGCCGTTCGGACTTGTCGCGGCTGGCCCATCGCTATTTGCAGTTCAAGCCCGATACCGATGTCGCGTTGCTCAATGCGATGATGCATGTGATCGTCCATGAAGGACTGGTTGATCAGACGTTCATTGCCGGTCGCACGATCGGCTACGAGGAACTCAAGGCCAATGTCGAGGGTTACAGTCCCGAGCTGATGGCGCCGATTTGTGGTGTCGAGGCCGAGACGATTCGTTATGTCGCAAGGCTGTATGCAACATCGAAAGGCTCGATGATTCTGTGGGGTATGGGGATTTCCCAGCACGTGCATGGCACTGACAATGCACGCTGCCTGATCGCGCTGGCATTGATGACCGGGCAGATCGGCCGGCCTGGGACCGGCTTGCATCCGCTGCGTGGCCAGAATAACGTGCAGGGGGCGTCGGACGCCGGTTTGATCCCGATGATGTATCCGGATTACCAGCGCGTTGATAATCCGGCTGCCATCGCCAAGTTTGAAAAACTGTGGGGTGTACCGCTCGACCAGCAGCCGGGACTCACCGTGGTCGAAGTGATGAACGCGATCAAGACGGGCAGTGTGCGCGGCATGTACATCATGGGTGAAAATCCGGCCATGTCGGATCCGGATGCGAACCATGCGCGTGAATCCCTGGCGGCACTGGACCATCTGGTGGTGCAGGATATTTTCCTGACCGAAACCGCCTATCTGGCCGACGTGATTTTGCCGGCCACGGCCTTCCCGGAAAAAACCGGTAGTTTTACCAACACCGACCGACTGGTGCAGATGGGTCGTCAGGCACTCGATGCGCCGGGTCAGGCACGTCAGGATTTGTGGATCATCCAGCAGATTGCCGCACGGATGGGACTGGATTGGCAGTACGACAGCGTGGCCGACGTCTTCGAGGAAATGCGCAGTTGCATGCCAAGCATTGGCGGCATGCGCTGGGAGCGCCTGGAGCGTGAGCAGGCCATCACGTATCCGTGCGAGAACGAGGGTGACCCCGGTGTGTCGGTGGTTTTCAGCGATCACTTTCCGACCGACAGCGGCAAAGCGCGCTTTGTTCCTGCCGATATCATCCCGGCCAATGAACGGCCCGATGCGGAGTACCCCCTCGTGCTCATTACCGGTCGCCAGCTAGAGCATTGGCATACCGGTAGCATGACGCGTCGTGCGGCGGTTCTGGACGCGCTGGAGCCCGATCCGGTGGCGCAGATCCATCCCCTCGATCTGGCCGCTCTTGGTGGCGAACCTGGTGATGTGATTACGCTGGAGTCCCGGCGCGGGCAGGTCACGTTGTACGCGCGTGCTGATGACAGTTCGCCACGCGGTGCGATCTTCGTACCGTTCTGCTTTTACGAAGCCGCGATCAACAAGCTGACCAATTCGGCCCTTGATCCATTTGGAAAAATCCCTGAGTTCAAGTATTGTGCAATCCGGATGCGGCTTGGGGGTATTATCACGGCGCAGACAAGTTATGGTGGTGGTCAAATTTTGGCTAGCCGCGATGTGTAATGCAATGTCGGGTGTCAACGCTGGTGGACCACCAGCCGATTGCGAATCTGGTTCCTGTATGGTCTCGATGTCGTCGGGTTTGCGGTGCACTGCACTGCAACACGATTGCCATGCAGAAAACCGCACCTTTTCATCAAGCGCTGATGCTAAAATCCGCGCTCATCTTTCCTTGGAGTCCTCATGAATAAAACTGAACTGATCGATGCCATCGCAGCTGATTGCGATCTTCCTAAAACTGTTGCCCAACGTGCACTCGAATCCATCCTGTCGAATGTGATCCAGGCCGTCGTCAATGGTGATTCGGTACAGCTGATCGGTTTTGGCGCTTTTGCTTCCGGTAGCCGCGCAGAGCGCACAGGCCGCAACCCGCGTACTGGCGAAGAGATCAAAATTGCTGCAGCGAAAACGGTCAAGTTTTCTGCTGGCAAAGCGTTCAAAGACGCCGTCAACAAGTAATTCGCGGTCTCCGCAGAAAAACGCCTATCGTTGATAGGCGTTTTTTTTAGTCTATTTTTTGATGCTGCAGCGGGTGGTTACTTGCCTGAGAGACTGGCCCTGTGTTTGGCGATGGCTTCGTCGCAGTGTGTGCAGGGTTCCCATGGAATGCAGTCATGGTTCAGAGGCAGATATTTTTCCCCTGTAATCGTCAGTCCGACTTCCATCATCGACGGCTCTTTCGACACGCTGTTGGTGGCGCCAACGACCATTGCTTGTGGATGCCATTTTTCAAATAGCCCACTGTTGGCGCCGTCGGGCACGTACCACTTCTTTTGCGCTGCATTCCAGCGCGCACCCAGCGCTTTGGCTTGATCTTTTTCAGCAAACGGGACGGTTAAAAATATCATGGTGGCTAGTTTGTTGAGAATGAATTGGAACGGACGACTGCACGCGAAGTCTACTTGCCCGTGCGGGGTAGTGGCAACTGCAAAGCAAATTTGCCATGATGTTGCACTTTGATCCAGCGGGAATGTGCACTTTTGACTGGCCGTGCGAGAATGCGAAAGCGGGCCGGACAACGCGCTGCCGGGTCGTTACTTCAGATTTTGTAGTTGTAATAGTCTATGTCGGTGACCTGTATTTCCCGGATCGGTCGTTATAGTGATAACCAACCCTGCGTGCCAATGCTGCCATATCTGGTAGTCACACAGGATTCGAGGAGTTCCTTATGTTGATTCGAAAATATGTTTCAGCCCTGTTGATCACGTTTGCTGCGGCCAGCGCGACGGCGCATGCTGGCGATCGCGGTGTCGACACGGCAGTCGGCGCAATTTTTGGTGCCGCTATTGGAAGTTCGTTTGGTGGCCGCGACGGGGCAATCGTCGGAGGCGTGCTCGGTGCCGCAGTGGGTGCAAGCGCCAACAACAACCGCTACCAGGGACGCGGAACGTATTACCAACCAGCGCCGACGTATTACCAGCCGCAACCGACGTATTACCAACCACAGCCGACCTATTACCAAGCCCAGCCTACGTATTATCAAACTCAGCCGTCTTATTACCAGTCATCGCCGGTTTATGTGGCTCCTGCAACGGTGTATGTCCAACCGTCGTATCGCGGCAATGAATGGCGGGAACGTCGCGAATGGCGCGAGGATCGCCATGATCGTCGCTGGCGCCACGACGACGATTGGCGTGGACATGACGGTGATCGTCGCTGATTGACCAAGTAAGGGTTTTGGCAGCATTAGCCAATGAAGGCCCGATGCACTCGTGCATCGGGCCTTTGCGCTTTTTGATAGTTGAATCATTGTGATATTGCTTGAGATAAACTCTGTGAATATTGTGTTTAGAAAGAAATTTTGCTCTATTTAATTCCAATGGCTACCTGGTTCCGTGTGACTAGTTTCGGTGATTCCATCGTCACCATTCCGGCTGCCGCTGCGATCATTCTATGGCTATTGTCGGGCAGGGCTTGGCGCATGGCGGCATGGTGGTCAGGCTTGTTTGGCGCCGGGTTGGTACTGGTTGTCGCGACCAAAATCGCCTTCATTGGCTGGGGTGTCGGGATTGCGTCTATCGATTTCACCGGCATCAGCGGACATGCGATGCGAGCAACTGCGGTGTTGCCTATTATTGGCTGTCTGGCTTTTAACGGCAGCCGTCTTCGGATCCGGTTGGCAGGCTTTGCTGCCGGGTTAGCTATCGCCTTGCTGATTTCCGTGTCACGTGTCGTGGTCGATGCGCACTCCGTCTCTGAGGCCGCCAGCGGCGCGCTGCTTGGGACGGCCATCAGCTCGGCCTTCATGCGTGTCACCTCGTCGGTAATCCGGCCGACGATCAACGGTTGGCTGGTCGTACTTTCATTGGCAGGATTGTTCTGGGTGTCTTCTGCCGAACCGGCGCCGACGCAAGAAATATTGACCGACCTCGCGCTGAAGCTCTCTGGACACGAACGACCGTTCACGCGCGCTAACTGGGTTGGTCAATGACGTTCAGGGGCGCAGCGATGCGCATAGCAATTCAACTGATGATCCGTTTATACTTTCGAACATGACCGCTAGACTGTTCCCGCAGTCGGCCTTACCAGGAGAGCCTGCATGTTTTTGGATCATCCCACCATTACGGCAACGAGTGCCAGCACCGAACCCGACCGCATTGAGCGGCTCAATCGGGTCTATGGCTACGTCGTTGGACTTGCCGATTATTTTCAAAACCCAGAATTTATTACAAAAATATGGCAAATTCACGACCACAAAGGAACGTTGCTGGTGATTTGGCTAGTGCAGCCAAGTGATGCTGAAAAAGGATATTTTGAAAAAGCATGGGCCAGCAAGCTTGGCGACAGCTCCAATAGTGTTGAGCATGAGATGAAAGGTGTGAAGGCTTAGATGGTCGTTGCGAAAGTGTCGCAGTGAAGGCACTTTTTGACACAAGTCATTACAATATTGCCCTTGGTGGCAACATCGCGCCTGTGCTGCCGGCTTACACTGGTTAAAACAACGGGGGAATCATGAAAAAAACACTTAAGACCGCAGTTGCTCTATTTGTGGCTGGCATTTTTTCTGGCGGAGTGCATGCAGCAGATTTCGATGACACCGCCAGAGTCGTTCGGGTTGTGCCACAAGTCGAACAATTCAATCAGCCTCAGCAGGAATGTCACAACGAATATGTTCAGGCCCAACGCCAGGACCGTAGTTTCGGCGGCTCCATTATTGGCGGCTTGGCAGGCGGATTGCTGGGGAGCCAAGTCGGTGGCGGCAGCGGCCGGACCGCAGCAACGGCTGCCGGTGCAATTGCCGGTGCCATCGTGGGCGACCGGGTTGATAACAATAACCAGCAACCATCGGAGCAAGTGGTACGGCAATGCCGTACTGCCGATAACTGGCAGTCACGCACCAACGGCTATGCAGTCACTTATGAATACAATGGTCGGACTTACACGTCCATCATGGCCAACGATCCAGGCGATCGACTTCGGCTGAGGGTGTCGTTGAATCCTCGCAATTAAGCACTAAACATCCAACCTTCGGAAAAACCCGTGCACCGTGAGGTGTACGGGTTTTTCATCTTTTAGTTTTAGCAGTATGCTTGTTTTGATCGGCGGATTCGACTTCGTTGGCCAGAGCCGGTAGACTCTGCCACTTTTCTGCAGGAACGCCCCATGGCCAGCAATCACGATTTACCTCACACCGATGCAGAGGCCACGGCTGAACCGTCTCCTGCAGAACCACGTAATGTCTCTGCCGAGTTGATTCGTCGCGAAGGCGGACGCCGGCGTACCTTTGGCATTATTTCTCACCCCGATGCTGGCAAGACGACGCTGACCGAAAAGTTGTTGCTGTTTTCAGGCGCGATTCAGTTGGCCGGAACCGTGAAGGCGCGCAAGAGCGGTCGCCATGCCACTTCCGATTGGATGGAAATCGAAAAGCAGCGCGGTATTTCGGTCGCCAGTTCGGTGATGCAGTTCGAATATCGCGACCATGTCGTGAATCTGCTCGACACACCGGGTCACCAGGATTTTTCTGAAGATACCTATCGTGTACTGACCGCAGTTGACTCTGCGCTGATGGTGATCGATGCTGCCAAGGGTGTCGAGACGCAGACTATCAAGCTTCTCAATGTCTGCCGCATGCGCAGTACGCCGATTATCACTTTCATGAACAAGATGGATCGTGAGACGCGCGACCCGCTCGAGTTGCTTGATGAGCTGGAGTCGGTACTGGACATTCAATGTGCACCGGTGACGTGGCCAATTGGCATGGGCAAGGCGTTTCGCGGTGTGTATCACTTGCTGCGTGATGAGATTTTGCTGTTCGCGCCAGGGGACGCGCGCGCCGATCAGGAGTTCGAAGTCATTAAGGGTATCGATAATCCTCGTCTTGCCGAGATGTTCCCGCGGGAGATTGAGCAACTGAAAATGGAAGTTGAGCTGGTGCATGGCGCTTCTCATCCATTCGACGTGACGGCGTTTTTGGCCGGGACACAGACGCCCGTTTTCTTTGGTTCTGCGATTAATAATTTTGGCGTTCGCGAAATCCTCAACGCCCTGCTGGATTGGGCACCTGCGCCGCGCCCACGCGATGCGAGCGTACGCTCAGTAGAGCCGAGCGAAACACCTTTTTCGGGCTTTGTGTTCAAGATCCAAGCCAATATGGATCCAGCACATCGCGATCGGATTGCCTTCTTGCGTGTTTGCTCCGGGCGCTTCGAGCGCGGCATGAAGATCAAGCATCTACGCTTGAATCGAGAGATTAAAGTGTCGAACGTGGTGACCTTCATGGCCGCGAGCCGCGAACAAGTTGAGGAAGCCTACGCAGGAGACATCATTGGTTTGCCGAATCACGGCAACATGCAGATTGGTGACAGTTTTTCGGAGGGCGAACTTTTACAGTTCACGGGAATTCCTTATTTTGCACCGGATTTTTTCCGCTCGGTGCGAATCCGCAATCCGCTCAAGATCAAGCAACTGCACAAGGGCTTGCAACAACTTGGTGAAGAGGGTGCTGTTCAGGTTTTCAAGCCAGTGCATAGCGGCGAACTCATCTTGGGTGCGGTTGGTGTGCTTCAGTTTGAAGTCGTGGCCAGTCGTTTGCTCAATGAGTATGGCGTCGACGCGGTATTTGAAGGCACCAGCATCAGTAGCGCACGTTGGGTGACGGGTGAAGACAAGCGCGCGATTGCCGATTTCGAGAAATCGGCTGCCGGACACAATGTTGCCTACGATGCTGCCGGCAACATGGCGTATCTGGCCACGTCGGGCGTTAATCTCAGGCACACCCAAGAGCGTTGGCCATTGCTGACTTTTCATGCAACGCGTGAACACGCCGTCAAGCTGGAGTAGTACGACTTTTTATTACACGAAAAATAAAAATGTTTGTTGTGGTGTTGTGATGACCTGATTTAGATCAAATGTTTTGTCGCGTATTTTTCCTATACTTGTGTGCCCGTGACGGAGACACAGTAAGGAAATTTCTGTCGCCGGTGAGAATTGTCCTATTCAAACCCGTGCCACCGTCAAGCGGGTGGCAGGCTTCAGGAGTCGTTATGCTCACTGCCACTTATTCGTTGCTCGCCATCCGGTTTGAGCAAAAAAATGCGTTCGGTCTGCTCGCCCGCATCCGGCACTATTTGTATTCAACTCAGCACGGAAAAGAGTGCGTTGATCAGTCGATACTGGTAGCAATGATCGGTCAGTTACAGCACTTCGAACTGTATCTCCACGCGCGAAAAATAGAGCAGCATGTCATTCCTGTTCTTTGCTGCGCGACCGACGAGGCCGACTCGCTGTTGGAGGAGCTTGCGATGCTCAGTTTTTCGGCGCGACGGAGTTTGTCATCTCTACAGCATTATTTGCATTGGGGTCCCGGTGGCGGCAACCACAGCCCTTTTTTTTCCGCTGCTCAACAGTATTGCGACAGTGTATTTCAGCGTCTGGTGAAAGAAGACGAATCATTGATGCCTTTGGTTGGGGAGCTGCTGACCCGAGAGGATTGGTTTGCACTGGGCGCCCGATTTCTGACGGAAGATGGTGAGAAATACATGTCTCGGTGTGACGTGCCGCTGTCAGTGCGACCAAGCGCTGCACTTTCAGGCGAAAGCACGACGACGCATTGATGCGTCTCTGCGGGGGCAGTATTTCTGCTTGCGCATGTGCTTGATTGTTGGCAAGGTGTGCCGACCTAGTCGACGTACCCTACAGCATGCCAAAAATCTTTTCTTTCTCCCGATTTTCCTTGCGTGACTTGTTTGCGACGGCAGCGCCGACAATAGCTGTCATTGCTGTGGTGGGCCTGCTCGTTTACTTAATGGCTAATCCATCGCCGCCCTCAAGCGTAACGATGTCAACAGGACAGGAAAATAGTGCCTATGAACTAATAGGGAAAAAATACGCCGCCGAGCTGGCCCGCCAGCACATCAAGGTCAGTTTGAAGCCATCGCTCGGTTCCCAGCAAAACCTGCAACGTCTGACCGATGCTCATTCAGGTATTGATATTGGATTCGTGCAAAGCGGCTCTACTGAGCAGGATGACGCACAGCGACAAGGACTCATTTCCCTTGGCAGTTTGTTCACCGAGCCGGTCTGGCTGTTTTATCGTGATACTCACGACATTACCCAGCTAAATCAGTTGAAGGGTCTGCAAATTAATGTCGGGCCGGACGGTACCGGGGTCCCACAATTATTCACGAGACTGTTATCAGTCAATGGTATCGAGCCGGCCGACTTGACACTGGGAGCACTGGAGAATACGCCTGCGACAGTGGCCCTGTTGGCGGGGACCATTGACGGCATGGTGTTTAGCTCATCGCCGGATGAACTGCTGATTCAGATGCTGCTGCAGACGCCCGGTATCAAATTGTTTGATTTCACGCAGGCAGAGGCTTACACGCGACGGTTCCCGTTCCTGTCGCGTGTCGTGCTGCCGCGCGGCATCGTTGATCTGGGGCGCGATCTGCCGCCCCGTGACTACCAGCTCATTGCACCCACCGCCACGCTGGTTGCACGTGCGTCGATTCATCCTGCACTGATCGACCTGTTTATTCAGGCGGCGACGAATATCCATGGCGGCGCCGGCTGGTTCCAGAAACGTAATGAGTTTCCAACCGACAATTTCACTGAGGTTCCGGTCGTGGCCGCCGCGTCGAAATTTTATAAGACAGGCCCCACATTTTTGCAAAATTATTTTCCGTTCTGGCTCTCGAGTTTTATGGAGCGCATGTGGGTTGTCGTGGTTGCCGTCGGTGCCCTCTTCATTCCTTTGTCACGGATCGTGCCACCGTTGTATGTCTGGAAAGTGCGTTCCCGCGTGTATCGTTGGTACGGTCAGTTGCGGGCAGTGGAGCGGGCAATTGAAGAAGTGGCCCCGCTGCAGCGTGACGAAGTCTATGCCAGTCAGCTTGGGCGCCTCAACCAGATCGAGGAAAAGGTCAACCAGATCTCCATCCCGCTATCGTTTGCTGAAGAGTTGTACGGATTGCGCAGTCATATCAATTTCGTTCGCAACCGAATTGTCAGCTTGCAGCAAGCCATGGGTGGCTAAGCGCCTATCCAGGGTAAGCCGGCCTTGCACCAGCCAGCCACCGTCTTGCGATGATTATCCGTATCACGGTCACCCTCAAACCCTTCCAAAATATCAAAGCAATGCAGATAGCCGGATTCGGTTGCCAGTTTCGCTGCGTGACGCGAACGAACTCCGGATCGGCACAAGAACACGATGATGGTTTCCTTGTTGGCTACTGCGGATAGTTCGTCCATAAAATGCGGGTTTGGAACCGAGCCCGGATACAAGCTCCATTGCACGTTCAGGTGCTGGGACTCTGGAATGCTGACTTTGCCGACCCAGTCGCGTTCGGCATTGGTTCGTACGTCAACCAGTCGTACTTCGTGGTGTGCGGCTAGCAATTCGAATGCTTCAACAGGCGTGACAGCACCGGCATAAGGCAAGGCACTGTGTCGACCACGTTCGCGGGCGTGGGCCAATAATTCTTCTGAGGATGGCATGCTGAAATCCAATCATGAAAGGTGGTGGGGAGAGATCAAGCCACCGGTTTAAGTTGGTGCATTTTTTAAAGAGTAAAGAGAAAATGCACCAACATGAAAATTTACGGCAGATTTATTCACCATTGTGGCATCACCATATCGCCTGATATAAAACGAAAAGTAAAGAAACTGCAGGTTGCCCAGTATCTTGCTCTACTGCGAAAGAATTAGGCGCGCTGTAATTCGCACCCGCGGTGGCATGGAACCTGCTATGGAATCTGCTATTATTTCACGCTGAGTTTTGGGACGTACGTAGCTTGCTGTTGACTACTTTCGCATGCAATCATTCGGTTCACGACCATTTCGCATATTTTGGATTTTATTGATCTATCAGAGGAGATACGCATGGCAATGACGGCAGCAGAAGTACTGAAGATGGCGAAAGACAACGAAGTCAAGTTCGTTGATTTCCGTTTCGCCGATACGCGCGGTAAAGAACAGCACGTGACAGTCCCAGTTTCCCATTTTGATATGGATAAGTTTGAGTCGGGTCATGCATTTGACGGCTCTTCCATCGCTGGCTGGAAAGGCATTGAATCGTCCGACATGATCCTGATGCCGGATCCTAACACCGCAAACATCGATCCATTCATGGAAGAAACCACGATGTTCATGCAGTGTGATGTCATCGAACCATCTGATGGCAAGGGTTACGACCGTGATCCACGCTCGATCGCCAAACGCGCTGAAGCCTACTTGAAGTCCTCTGGTCTCGGCGATACCGCTTACTTTGGTCCTGAGCCAGAATTTTTCATCTTTGACAGCGTGCGCTGGAAGATTGGTATGGACGGTTGTTTCGTCAAGATCGATTCCGAAGAAGCCTCATGGAGCTCTGGCGAGAAGTTCGAAGGCGGTAATACCGGTCATCGTCCAGCAGTCAAGGGCGGCTACTTTCCGGTACCTCCAGTTGATAGCATGCAGGATATGCGTTCGGAAATGTCGCTCATTCTTGAAGGCATGGGAATCCCGGTCGAAGTACATCACCACGAAGTCGCTGGTGCAGGTCAAAACGAACTTGGTACCCGTTTCTCGACACTGGTTGAGCGTGCCGACTGGACCCAGAATCTGAAATACGTGGTCTGGAATGTTGCTCATACCTACGGTAAGACGGCAACCTTCATGCCTAAGCCTATCGTTGGTGACAACGGTTCGGGCATGCACGTCCATCAATCGATCTGGAAAGATGGCAAGAATCTGTTCGCTGGTGACGGCTATGCCGGTCTGTCCGAGTTTGCGTTGTATTACATCGGCGGCATCATCAAGCATGCGCGCGCGCTCAATGCGATTACCAATCCAGGTACGAATTCGTACAAGCGTCTTGTTCCAGGCTTCGAAGCACCAGTCAAACTGGCCTATTCAGCCCGCAACCGTTCAGCTTCGATCCGTATCCCCCACGTGCCAAATCCAAAAGGTCGTCGCATCGAAACACGTTTCCCGGATCCGCTGGCCAATCCGTACCTGTGCTTCTCCGCGCTGATGATGGCTGGTTTGGATGGCGTGCAAAACAAGATCCACCCAGGCGAAGCAGCCTCGAAAGATTTGTATCACTTGCCGCCAGAAGAAGATGCGTTGATCCCAACGGTCTGTTCGTCACTTGAGCAAGCGCTTGAGCACCTCAACAGCGACCGTGAATTTCTGACTCGCGGTGGCGTGTTCAGCGACAGCATGATCGATGCCTACATCGAACTGAAAATGCAAGAAGTTACCCGCTTCCGCATGACCACGCATCCGGTCGAATTCGATATGTACTACTCGCTGTAAGACGTTGGCAAGCTGACGCGTAGTAATGAGAAGGGCGGGATGATTCCTGCCCTTTTTTATTTTGTGTCCTGCCTCTGTGTTGTACGACGGCGTGACGTCCTGAACATCGTTTGTATTGACCAGCCGCTTGTCCTAAACTGACAGTCCGTCTCATCAGTTCTCCAAATGAAATTTATGAAACTCCCCGTATTAGGCTGCATTCTCTTTTCGCTGTGCCTGCATCAGGCCCAAGCCCAGAGCGAAGTATTCCTGTGTGTCGACGAGCGCGGCAACAAGGAATACAAGAACACTGGCGCCACCAAAGGTTGCAAAAAAATAGACTTGCCCGGCATGACGATTATCGCCACACCGAAGCGTTCACCGGCGGCGAATACTGGCCCCGCAGCCAGAGGTGACGCTGGAGATTTTCCGAGAATAGACAGCGGCACCCAGAAAGCACGTGATAGCGACCGTCGCCAGATATTACTGGATGAGCTGAAAACAGAAGAAGGCAAACTCGCCATGCTGAAAAAAGACTATAGCGGCGGCGAACCGGAGCGCTTGGGTGATGAAAGCAACTATGCAAAATATCAGGCTCGCGTGGCTGGCATGAAAGAAGAAATCGGCCGTACCGAAAAAAATATCGAAGCTCTCAAGCGCGAACTCGGCAATCTCAAGTGACGTCGGGACGTGCTTCAACCAGGCCGCATCGCGCGGCCCGCCTGTCTGGATCATCGTGAAAATCCCTTTTAATTCTGTTGCAGGTCTCGACCTGCTGGCGTCGGCTGTCGTCATTCTCGACGCCGAAGGTCGTATTTCTTATGCCAATGCTGCCGCTGAAAGCATGCTGGAGAGCTCCTTTCGCTTGTTGGAGCAGCATCGGTTGTTTGAATTGTTTGTCAATGGAGACAAGCTCGAAACAGTATTCAGACAGGCGGTCGCCCATGAATTTGCTGAAAAGCGGCAAGACTTGACGTTGCAGCGTATCGGGCGCGAATCGCTGCAAGTCCATGTGGTGGTCACCGCGCTGGACAACCCGGACTCGCCAGTGTTGATCGAGATGCGTGAAAACGTCCAGCAACTCAAGCTTGATCGGGAAGAGCGTCTGCTGGACCAGAGCCTCGCGAACAAGGAGCTCATTCGCAACCTTGCTCATGAAATCAAGAATCCACTCGGTGGTATCCGCGGCGCAGCGCAATTGCTTGAACTCGAGTTGCCAGAGCGGCACCTGAAAGAGTTACGCGAATATACGCAAGTCATTATCAAGGAGGCCGATCGGCTGCAGACATTGGTTGACCGGTTGCTGGCACCGCACCGGCGCCCGCATATTGTTGGTGATGTCAATATCCACGAAGTCTGTGAGCGCGTACGCAGTCTGATTCTGGCCGAGTTTCCGAGCGGTCTGGAAATTCGGCGTGACTACGACCTGTCGTTACCAGACTTCCGCGGAGACAAGGAGCAGTTGATTCAGGTGGTCCTGAACATCGCTCACAACGCCTCGCATGCGCTGTCCGAACGGATGCGACAGGGCGATGCGGTACTGACCTTGCAGACGCGCGTGGCGCGGCAAGTGACGCTGGCGAAGGTGCGCTACCGGCTGGCACTAGACTTGCATATCCTCGACAATGGCCCCGGCATCCCGACCGAGATTCGCGACCGCATTTTCTTCCCGCTAGTGTCCGGCAGAGAGGGTGGTAGCGGATTAGGGTTGACACTGGCCCAGACTTTCATTCAACAGCATTCCGGTGTGATCGAATGCGAAAGTCAGCCGGGATGCACGGATTTCAGGATATTGATACCGCTACCTTGAGAAACAGGGAGCGGACCGTAGCAGGCACTACGAGTGCTGTTACATGACGCGGACTTCAAAGAGACTATGAAACCAATCTGGATTGTTGACGACGACGAATCGATACGTTGGGTACTTGAAAAAGCGCTGGCGCGCGAAAATCTGGCGACCAGAAGCTTTTCCAACGCGCGAGATGCCAACGACGCGTTGCAACACGACACGCCGCAGGTACTGGTTTCCGATATACGGATGCCGGGCGGTTCCGGCCTCGAATTACTGCAGACCGTCAAGACCAAGCATCCAGGTCTGCCGGTGATTATTATCACGGCCTTTTCGGATCTGGATTCTGCAGTTGCCGCATTCCAGGGCGGGGCTTTCGAATATCTGGCCAAACCCTTTGATCTCGAAAAAGCAGTCGAGTTGATTCGACGTGCACTCGATGAGAGCCTGCGTGAAGCGAGCGTTGAGCAGGCGCCGACAGAGACACCAGAGATACTCGGGCAAGCACCTGCGATGCAGGATGTATTTCGTGCCATCGGAAGGTTATCGCAATCGAATGTGACGGTGTTGATTACGGGAGAATCCGGTACCGGCAAGGAGTTGGTCGCGCGGGCATTGCACAAGCACAGCCCGCGTGCTTCACAACCATTTATTGCCCTCAACAC
>JBLHLW010000004.1:0-103016 GCA_047621345.1 Minisyncoccia bacterium
GATGCGCTGGTTGCTGCGGTACGAGAGATTGGGTCTCACGTCGACGTGCAGACACCAACGATCGACGCTTTGCTAGGATTGGTACGCTTGTACGCCAGGAGCCATGCACTCTATCCCCAGTAGCTACTCCGATGGATAGGCAATATCAATCGGCAGTCCTTCGCCGTCCATCATCCAATTAGCGATCAACGCCGACCCGGCTGCAAAACACAGAACCACAAGGGTCGCTGTTGCCAAGAATGAAATGATGGAGCGGACTTTGGCTGATGGCTTCATGAAATTTGTCTCCGGGAAATGACGATCAGTAATCCTTATGATCTGTCACCCCGGAACACGGCACAGTACGCCAACTCACATTGCCGTCAAAAAATTTCAGTCAGGCACGACCAACGATAGAAGCTGTTGCGATCAGCTCGTCTAGCAACGCCATCGAAACCAACCCTGACACCGCAAAAGGATTAAGTTCGGGAAGCTCTGAATACTTTAACAACACCGAAGTATTCAACTTGGCTAGATTGACCTGCCCCATGGTCCAGCCAGCAAAACGGCGTTCCGTAATTTCTTCAAAGTGCAAAATCTGGACCCCGGTGTGACGAGGATCTTTCAGGATATGGCCGTACAGTGCATTGACTGCGGTGCGACTCCCCTCCAGTACCTGAATAAAAATATCGCCGCTAAAACACAAAATACCAGTGAGGCCTTGTGACGGATTATTCAAGCGCGACTGCGCCATGATGGAATTGACCAACTCAGTAGAGTTCTTGTCAACCGAACGGCTTGCATACAATAAGCGCACTAACATGACGATTCCTTGATTATTTTTTGACGTTACGTAGAGATAGGAACTCGCGACGCAAATTCGGATCTTTCAGGAAAGATCCGCGCATGACGCTGTTGATCATTTTGGAATCCATATCCTTCACACCACGCCAGTGCATGCAAAAGTGATCAGCTTCCATCACGATAGCCAGTCCGTCCGGTTGAATCTTGTCCTGCAAAATGTCGGCCAATTGCACCACGGCTTCTTCCTGAATCTGCGGCCTGCTCATGATCCAGTCGGCGATACGGGCATACTTGGACAGACCAATCAGATTCGAATGCTCGTTGGGCATGACGCCGATCCAGATACGGCCAATGATCGGGCATAAATGATGTGAGCAGGCGCTACGCACCGTAATTGGACCGATGATCATCAACTCGTTGAGATGCGCTGCGTTTGGAAATTCAGTCAGTGCCGGCATCGGCACGTAACGGCCACGGAACACTTCATGAATGAACATCTTGGCAACTCGGCGCCCCGTATCCTGCGTGTTGTGATCGCTTTCCGTATCGATCACCAGACTTTGCAGCACAGTGTGCATCTTGCCTTGCACTTCTTCCAGCAATGCATCCAACTCTCCAGGCTTAATAAAGTCGGCAATGTTGTCGTTGGCATGAAAACGTGTTTTGCTAGCGATGAGTCGCTGGCGGATGGACTGCGATACAGGCAGCAATGCGGGCAACAATGCGGGCAGCGTGTCGCTGGCATCCGCGTCTTTTAGTGGGGTCGTTGGGTTCATTTTTGGCTGAATGAAAAAAGAATAAACCTGAGCTGGTAGCGACTGCCACCAATACCAAGGAAGCTCATGGTATCCGAATTGGACAAAGAGCGCGTCCGGTGAGACTTACAGTTGTCCAAGATGGAACTAACGCCTCATTTTCCGTCACTTATTGTCATTCAATTCTTTCAGCCAGATTCGCATGCCCTGAGTGCTGACGTCAGATGCAACAGGAAGATAAAAATTCTTTAAAGAGTATCGACGATGTCTTTGCTGCCTATCGCACCACATAGCATCAAGCAGGACGCAAGCGTTACTGAAAAGGAAACACTGTCACAACCGTTGCTGGATACCACCCCATGGATCGGCAATACCAACAAGTCGACACACTTCTTTCGCTCAACTCCATCTAATCAGCAACTAGGCCAATGGCAGGTTGCTGCACAAGCCATCAGTGCGAACCTGATGGCCGAAGTAAATCATCAAAACGACCCCCACGTGGATCACGTTGCGCTAGCAACCAGCATTGCGCTGGTGGAAGAAATTCGCGATTTTCACACCACGCCTCCGAAAGAAAGAGCCCCTGGCCGCAAACGCAATTTTCCTGAACTCACTACACGCGTCGCACTCGAAGATGCGGCCATCATGGCCTATCTGAGGGCCGTTGACATTCACGTCAGCGAGATATCGGCACGTCAAAACGCACACGAACCCGGCGCCAAGGGGGCGATGCGGTCAGCCGACGCGGCATTGCGATTACATTGCAAGAAGAAGGAAAACACTGCCTTGCATGCAGATCCCCCTTCTCCCTTGTCGAAGGCACACCCTCCGACCATGCTCGGAATTATGTTGTCGACCAGAAAATTATCGGCTTGCCGAGTGGTGGCCGATGAGCTGGCAAGAGCAATCACCACAGCAGGAATCACCCATCCAGAGCGCCATGAAAATTGGCAGCACCTGCAGGACACCGTACTAAAAGCCGAATCATTGCTTCGTATCGAGCAATCGTTCAAGCACATGGCGCGCAATGCAACAACGGGTAAGGGAATCATAAAAAACGCGCGCCAAAAATTCCGTGCCAATGTGCTGAGCGCGATCAAATCCGATGCGCTGTCACATCAGCACGCCATCAACAGGCAGCGTATCGCGGCGATGGTTGGCGAGTATGAACTGGCATGTCGCGAATTCAGATCCGAAGAGACGACGGCCGAAGCCCGGTCGGCACTGCACCATCGGCTTTCCGGACAGCTTCATCTACCAGCCGACAGCACCCCTGCATCATCGCCCATCAGCGAGCGAATCAACCGTGCTCTAACCGTGCTTTCAGAAAAAATTTCATGTGCCATCGATGCAAGTCAGCAGGCCATGCACGGTGCGGACTCCACCTCACCTGCGAGGTGTAAAACTGCTCCCGGTACTCAACTATCTCTCCAGAACCTGCTACTGGATCTCGGTAATTTGACGACGGCATTGCACACACTACAGGCGACACAAAGTCACTCCTCGCCCTCAGGATCAGAATCAGAACGCCAGCAGCGCATGAATACCGCGATGGCAATGGCAACGGACAAGCTCAAGGCACTGACACATCCAGAGGTCATCCAGATTTTGAACGGTGATATCACACCGCAGTCTGAGGAGCCCGTTATGGCGCGTCGCAAAACTGCGAACCGCCACTGGCGCTATGCGGGACCCCTAGCGCATGGCGGTCACCCCGCTACCGGTGACCACGTCGCGTCTGCAATAACGATCATTGGAAACGACCTGCCACTGTTCATTGGTGTTCCCTTGAATCGTCCGTTTATCAAAGAGGACATCAGTGGACCTTGCCTGGAGCAGTTACTAAAGCACAGCGTGGTCCCGAAACAGCTAACGTTATTCAACGTGCCCAATAGCGATAATAGTTACTCAATCGATCTTTCCACTACCGGAGCGTATCAAGCCAGTTTTAATCGCAGCACGATATCGTTCGGTGCCACTCGCCTTATCCGCGGGTTATGGGAAAAATTGCGGTCGACAAGTCCCCAGTTAGCGAGCGCAGTTCTAGCGCTGCCAGTGCGCGTGGCCTACGTAAATGGTCTGATGAAGCGTACCCGCAAGGCACGCAAACACATGCATGAAGACCTGTTTGTCGCCAGAAAAATGCTGGAACAATACGGTCACTCCAAACTTCATTCCGGGCACGACAGTTCCACGCTCACCTTTTGGCAGCGGATGATGGCAAGAGGATTCGGTCAATCGTCGTACAGCAAAGGACTGGGATTGCCGTTTGTCGAGAGCCGACAAAAAACACCGGAGGCGCGCAACCAACGCAAAGTGGCCATGCCGCACTTCGGCGCGCAGCAGGAAAATCCAGCCAATCTGCCTCTATTATTTCGGACCATTAACCTCGATCAGATCCTTACAGAAATCGATTTGCCCGCTGATCATCCGGTCATCAGCATGAACGCCCCCGACTATTTACAGCACCTGAGCAATGACGCTCGCTTGTTTCCGGGGACAAGAAAAACGGAAGATCACGCGAAATTGATGCGCCAACTGCAACATGTCGAGCAATATCTTCGCGACGACTCCGACAAGCTATCGTCACTCCACATCAATCAGGACGGTGCTTTGCTGGTCAGGGCCTTGTCGGCCGCTTGTACGCATGCCGGAACGAATGCGATACCGGCCCAGCTACAGGCTGCGCGTGCACTGGCCTGCCTGCGCAATATTGATCTGGCGGGAAGCCTGTGCAAACCGGCAGCGTATCGTGCACCACCATCTCTTGCATCCCTCGGCGATCGGTTTACTGCATCGGACAACACCCCTTTCACCGACAGTGAACATGCTCTCGCATGGCGTACCGCACAAATGCTGGCCAAAACACCGGCAGGAATGACACTGCTTACCAAGCTGACCCTGCCGACAAAGACCGCACAGCATCCGAGCGTGATAGAGCAGAAAACGCAGATGCTCAAACTATTCCTCACCGCCGCTGCTGAACTCGATACCGAATTGCAGGCTGCCGGAAAGACCGAGATACCCTCACCGACTCCGGCGGCTCTACTCGCTTATGCCGAGCGCAGTATCAGTCAATTACAACCTGGTCAGAATAGCGTGTTGATCAAGGCCCTCAATGCCCTTCCTGCCCATCTCCGACATAGCGAACAATTCACCGGAAACGATCCATTCCTACCGATTCCTCCCGATGCGCATCGTCATGACTGGGCGATAGGTGCAGTACGCAACGGCTTGACCAGTGACATCGCTGGCTCGCCTTTTTACCGTATTGAAGACCGTCTGGTGCGGAAAATAGCTGGCAAATGGGTCGATCTCGCCACCAGCAAAGCCAAGTCACGCTGGAAGCGCGTCACTACAGGGATCAGTCCGTTGCGTTACAAGTCGCCATTCAATGCCTTCAAAAAAACCGACGGGTCATACAAGAATCTGACCCAAGGATCAACTCTGGATCGGCGTCACATGCGCATGGCTTCAGAAATCGTTGAAGCGTTGTTAGCGCGCCCGCCCTTATTTGCACTGCACCCCGAAGAAGCATTACGTAGAGACGTTCGCCTGGCCTTCCTTCGTGAATGGAAAACCAGGCGTATTCCCACGCTGCTGGAAGGCGATCAATGCGATCAACACCAATTGCAAGTAATGGCCGAATCGCTTGCTGCGACCCCCGGCATGACGGCAAGTCCGGAGACGCTGAAGGCGATGCTGGAAGAGGAAAATAAACGCTATTTGCCAGAGTTGCTGGATAAGTGGCTGATGGAAGAACAAGCTACCAGCGGACCCGCAACGGCAGAGCAAACTGCGCAATATGCACAATCCATAGCGCGGGTGAAAGGCGCGACCACAGAACTTCGCATGGGTCCGATGACTCGAGAAAATCTGGCCAACGGTATCGCGGACCTGATCCGCGACGAGCTAGAGCTAGGCGCTGGTTTAACCCTAACCAATGGGGGTTCCATTGGTGCCAGTACCAAGGGCATCACCCAACTCATTGTGGGAGCGTTGACTGGATGGATGGTGCGCGGCAGTGTGTACCTTCGGATGCATCGATTGCGGCATGCCGCACTTGAGTTCAAATTATCAAGCGCTGGCGTTGAGCTACGGGCGGGAAGCCAAACGATCAAAAGCAAGGCTGCAGGGTTCGGTGTTTTGGCTGGTCTGGGCATGAATGCCCTGAACATTGTTAAGTTTCGTGTCGGCGGTGGTATTGCCGCGGAAATCGGTGATGGCAACGAGCATTTTTCAGGCGTCGTACTCCGATTACCACGCGGGAAAAATGGTGTCGAAGAAGATCCGGCCGTACGCGCCAGATTCGCCGAAGTGGTTCGACGCCTCCTGTTACGCGATGCCGGTTCCCACGAGAACATCAATGCCCCCGGCAGCGATGGTGCTTCACCACTAAAAAATTTACTACAGCAATTTAACGACCTCTCAGTCAATCTTGTCGGGCAATCGCTGGGCAGTACCAGCCAGCGAGTAAAAAACGCAGAACTCTCAGCTCGAGCCAGTGTAGGCACGTTGGAGCTTGGGCCGACTGCAGCAATCAGTACGAACCAAACCGTCTACAACGAAACCTACAAAGAAGAACAAGGCAGGATACGGGTAGAAAAAACGACGAGAGAGGTAAAGCGAGGTGTCAATATTGCTACCCGCGCCTTCGGCGGTTTTCCAATAGATCGGATTCCGGGACGGGCAGTCGCCGCATTACCCCCAGCATTAACACTCGCTGATGTTAATACTGACGTGTGGAACACCGGGGACGTTGTCAAACAAAATCTGATTTTTCAGGATGGACAGATTGATGTCAGAACGTTTGTCATCAAGGCCTATGGCCATCTGGACGGATTCGTCGAGCACATCACCGACAATCTGGATGTCTGGTGCGCGGCACGCGCAAGAAAGTTCTTTCCGGATGAATACCATGGTGGCCCGGAACGCCGACAAAAAGCCATCAAGGAAGAACATCGACGAATTAGCCACTTTATTGACAGGGCAAAGAAAAGAGTGGCGGAAACGCAGACCTTTTTTAGCAACCTGGATATCAATCCGTATGTAGCAGACGAAATCAATCGATTGATGGCCGTTTCGACCATGATGGCGCTCAATGGTGACGCTGAAAGCAGCAAGAAGGTACAGGTATATTGCCAGCTGCGCCTGAAGGAAAAGACAGCCTGGGAATCAATCAACCTTATATCCCGCGAAACTGTCTCAGAGCAGATCAACAGGCCGTTTCAGGCAGGGGTGGACATCCGTGCGATCAGTCGTATCGTGACAACCAATTTGCTTGACATCATTTGAGCTGACGTCGACGGTTTAGTCGATCAGGCAGCAGTATCCTTCCTGTCAGTCATCGGTCGGCGGATCTCCATACATCTCGAGCTCCGTCAATGGCTTGAACTCACCGCTATCCCGCATTTCCTGAATCAGCGCATAAACATGGGCGACCGAGTCGTAGCTGGCTTTGGGTATCGGACTATCCGGCTTTGCGGTGGCGTACAGTGTGCGAGCCAGCCAGACATGCCGAATCACCGGAATTTTGCATTCATGGGCCCGTGCAATCATCATTTGAGCGGTCTCATCCTTGCCCTTGGCTAGCACCATCGGCACCGATGGTGCATCAAAATCATAAAACAGTGCCACAGCAAAATGGGTCGGATTGACCACGACCGCATTTGCGCCTTCGGTCCGCGCCGCCGGATCTTCATTGGCCCATTCCTGAGCCAATTGTTTGCGTGTACCCTTGACCAATGGGTCCCCTTCCGACTCCTTGTACTCGCGCTTGATTTCATCCATGCTCATCATTAGTGACTTGGTATGAAAGAAACGCTGAGAAACAAGGTCTACGAGTGCAAAGCTAAAACAAATGCCAACGGCAATCTTGAAAATCGACAACAGCAGCTCGACAAACCCGTAGTACACATCGTGCGGTGTCCCCCCCGACAGTTTCAAGATGGTCGGTAGCTGATCGAGAATAACCAGATACATCACATAACCAATCAAGATTGCCTTGCCAAGCGAAGCAAACAATTCAACAAGCTTTTTCTTGGAAAACAGCTGAATCATGCCCTGTACTGGGTTGAGTTTATCCAGCTTGGGTTCGAGCGCTTTGGCAGACAACAAAACACCGAACTGTCCCCAGAACGCCAGGATTGCCACCACCGTGCAAGTGATACCGATGGCGCCAAAGATGACCAGTAATAGCTTGCCGGCGACCGTCACCATCTCAAGCATGGCCGGCACGAATGGTGTGCCGATACGCATAAAAGCTAGTGCGAACAAGCTGTCAATGCTGGCGTGCCAAAGCTTTTCCGTGACAAATGCGAGCATGCCGATGACAAAAAAAGAAAGCAGTCGCGCCATGTCGCGGCTGACGGCAACCTGCCCTTTCTCGCGGGCATCTTCGATTTTTTTATCGGTGGGTTGTTCGGTTTTTTCGCTCATCTATCCCCCTTTAGGCGCCGCTTGCAACAACAGCGGAATGAGATCAAGCAAACCGGAAAAATCATACGAAATGTAGTGCGCCAAAGTCGGCCAGTACACCAGCAAAATGAATAGTCCAAGCAGGCTCTTGATCGGCGAGGAGATCGCCGATACTTGCAGGTTGGGTGCAAAAATACCAATCACTGCAATCGTAAAGTCAACCAGCACCAAGGGAATCAGGACTGGCCCACCGTAGACGGCGAGGTGCCAGAAAAATTCGCCGAAACGTTTCAAGACCACCTCCATTTGGCCGAGCTCGAACGGCGGCATCAAGCTGAAAGCCGGCCACAAGCCGTAGCTTTCGATCATTATTCTGACTAGCGCCGTCATCAGGCCCGCCTGAATCATGACCAACACGACAGCCTGTACCAGCATCGCTCCGAGCGCACTGGCATCGGCATCAAACGATGCGTTATCCGACATCACCTGTGTCGCTGCACGCTGGGTATCGAGAATGGACCCAAGCGACTGCAAGGCCCAGATTGGCAGCGCCATCAACACACCGAGCATCAGACCGATCCCCGCCTCCTTAAATCCCAGCATCACTGCCATGATGTAATCGACCTGACCAGTCTTGACGAAATAAAAAGTTGGCAACCAGGCTGGCAACGCCATCCCCAGTGCGATCGCATTACGGGCAATCCCGACCAGGGTGCGCGTGCCGAACCCAGGAAGAATTGCCAGCACAACAAAGGAGCGCGGCATTACCAGCGCCATCGCGACCATTGCGTTTTGCAAATCCAGTAGCAGCGATGACTCCATTATCGATGTGCGATGCTATCGACCGGCAATCGGGATGAGTGCGAAGGCCGCATTCATCATTTGGATCAATTCGCTTCCAATCCAGCGCCCCATCAGCGACAGAGTAATCGACACACCCATTAACTTGACGACGTAAGGCAGGGTTTGGTCTTGAATCTGCGTAACAGCTTGAATCAGCGAGATAAAACTGCCGCACAACACCGCCACCAATAACGGCGGTGCCGATAACATGATGATCATCCACAAGCCCTGTTGAAAAAAATTGAGCGTATCAGCCATGCTTAGCACTCCCAAGTGGGTAACGAGACCAATAAAATTAAATTACGCATAAGAAATTACGCATAAGAAATTACGCATAAGACATCGCCAGAGCATTCAGCAGCTTCCCCCAGCCATCCACCATCACAAACAGCAACAGCTTCAGCGGCACCGTAATGGTCTGCGGACTGACTTGCTGCATTCCCAGCGCCATTAGCAAATTCGACACTAGCAAATCAATGACAACAAACGGGATGTAAATCAGAAAGGCGACTTCATAGCCCGTCTGAAGCTCCGAGACGATAAAGGCCGGTACCAACACCAGCACATCCGTCGATTTGGCTTCTGCGGCAAATTCTTTAGGCCAAAGTTTCTTTGCGCTGGCAAGAAAAATTTCCCGCTGTTCCGGCTTGCAGTGCTTCAACATGAACGTGCGCAAGGGTTCAAACGCAATCTGGGCATCCGCCAGGTTGTGCTTGGTATTGGTTTGTTCCGCTTCCATCTCCATCACGTGATTCCCGATTTCCTGCACGGTAGGGGACATGACAAACAACGTCAGCGATAACGCGATGCCATAAATAGCCAGCGTCGGTGGCACCTGCTGTACGCCAAGCGCATTGCGCGTCACCAGCATCACCAGCGAGATTTTCAGGAACGATGTTGTGGTCACGATGATCAGCGGCACCAGTGCCAGCATCGCCAGCAGGATAGAAAATGAGACGACATCAAACTTGCCGGCACTCACGTTCAGCTCCAGTAAGTGATGCGAACCGCCAACTTTCCATTCACTTCAACCAGCTCGCCCTGGCCCAACGTGCGACCGCCAGTAGAAATACCGATTGTTGCCGGTGAGCCACCTTCGATGGGCAGCACGCTGCCTGCCACCAGTGTGCGCAACCCGCCCAACGTGGTGTGACAGCACCCCATATCGAAGTGCACTTGCAGGGGCAAAGTATCAAGTCCGCCGGTCTCGTTTGTACCAGCAAGCGGGGGATGGATGAAGAGGGAGTCGGTATCAACGATCGTGCCAAGGGAATCCATGCGGGTCTCCAGACTGAGTAAGGTCATGCCCGCAGGTGCGGTATGCATGACGGACAATTGCCAACTACCAATACGAACCAGACCCAAGCCGCTGCAGTCGAACCAACAAGTTTCCGGTAGAACGATATCGCCTGCCACCATGCCATCCAGCACAGATCGAGCGATGGGATGCGTGCCGATGCGCCAACGGATAGTCAATGGCAAATCCAACTGGTTTTCAACCACCCGGCCGTTGTGCAGCCAGCTCGCGCGTGCCAGCAAGTCCAACCAGCAAACAACACTGGCCTTGGCTGTCATGGAAAAGGCGTGCTGACCGCTGTGCAGACTCAGACACAAAGTGACATATTCCGAACCAGGCACAAGGCAACCGCGGCTCAGCGAAATGATGTCCTGCAATGGCGTGCCAGCGAGACGCCCCAAGGCTGACGCGCTAAGCCATTGTGATTCAGGTATCTCGACGGCACTTTCACCAAGGTCTATGCCGGTCAGTGCCATCAGCAGTCGCACCCCATCGCTCAATTCAATATCACCGGCATAACCGTGTAGCACCAGCGCGCGATAAGGATCCGCATCGGTCAGCGGCAACTGGTTTAGTCGTAATCCGAGCAAGGCGTCGGGTCCGAATTGTGGCAGCTTCGCATAGCGCCCTGCCCCCAGAACCTGACTCAAGACCGCCTGAGCAGAATTGATACTCTCAACCGCCGGATGGTCAATGGCGTGAATGACTAACGGCAAATCACGCTCATTGGAAACTGATTCGGACTGTTCCGGACCATCGGCGTCTGAGGAGTGCGCTACCGGGACAGATGGTTTGCGCTTTGCACGCTTGCGGGGCGCCGGATCGGTGACGAGCGCCTCTAAGTTGCCATCTTCCTCAATGAGGTCGGCAGTAATGGAACGCTGTTTGCGTTGGGACTTGGGTTTGGGTATTGATTGGTCTGGCACGGGATCGGCTACCAACGGCGCTGCGGATTCGCTTCGAGGCATAGAAATGTCTTTCAGGCAGCGCGGTTACAGGACTGACAAAATGACGTCCTTTCCTGTACGTCGCCCAATACGTTGCTCCAGTTCCTTTTTTTTTCGTTTTATTTGCGCGCACAGGTCGTCCGAATCACTGCTAAGCAAAAAACGTAAACGATTGGCCGTCGATGTCACCGCAACAGACAGTCTTTTTCCATTCGGCAGCAAGACCTCAAACAGTCCGTCGTTCGCCGAAAGCGGTGCCAACTTCTCAGCTAACGGTTCGGTATCGAACCCGTCGACCTCATCGGAAAAGCCCACTGACGTCCAGGAATTATTCTCTCCATCTTCGCCATCGTTCTCTCGCCTTGCTGCTGCCGTCACAACACTCATGGTTTGCAATGCGTTGATCTGATCCTCGTCACAGCGCATCGCGTGGGAGGGTAATTTTTCCTCATCGCGTCGACCGGACCGTGTGCTCTTGCCCTGCTCTACGTTGTTTTTTTTCATCCTTGCAGCGAAGGCAGAATTGTCCTGCGTCGATACTGGAGCTGCCACAGGCTTTGGCGCAGGAGGTGACACAGGCTTTTTTTGGATACTTTCCGTGCTCATTGTTTACTCCCTAGGATTATTTTTCTCGTGGACTGTTTTTTGCAAGATATCCAGCTTCTCGCTTCGCACATGACCATCTCGCACCATCTGTTTGAGTACAAAGTAGCCTTGCCCAGATTTCCTCGCGCACTGTGCCGCTTCACGTGCCTGTATATGAATTTGCTCGGCCTCGAGTTTCTTGCGTTCATAAGCGCCCTTGGCAGTGCGAAACTTTCCGCTAGAAATTTCCATTCGGAAAAACTCAGCCCGTGCCTCAGCCCAGAAATCCTGCGCATGCTGTTGCGCATCGCGCCAATCCTGTTTGACCTTTGTGACCGTCACGCGTAATTCGCGCCAATTGTCACGTGCCTGCAAGCATTCCCACTCCATGCGTTCTAGCCGGCGCTTATGAACGCCAATCAACTTAAGCAGGCTTTTGTCCTGACGCTTTGGCTCCGACAGGTCTACCGGTTCGCGCCGCAACCCGGTCAACGGAAACAAACCAGAGGCATCCTCCATACTCACTCTGCCAGTACATCAAGTTGTTTCAACATCTGATCAAACGGCGTCAGATGGCGCGTATCTTGTCGCAGAAATTTGAGTTGCTCCGGTCGCAGTCGCACCGCCACATCGGCCACAGGGTCGCCACCGGGCTTGTACTCCCCTAGTCGGATAAGCAACTCCATTTCATCGTACCGTGCCATCAGTTCACGAAACCGGGAGGCTGATTTGCGTTGCTGGCTGGTCGCGACGTTACTCATCACGCGACTAATACTGGCTAGTACATCGATGGCAGGATAGTGCCCCTGCTCGGCCAGTTTTTTGGTCAGGACGATATGCCCATCGAGCAGAGAGCGTGCCTCATCGCCGATCGGGTCCGAGGTAGTCTCGCCATCAACCAGGACGGTGTACATCGCCGTGATGGATCCCTCCATCGTGCTACCTGCGCGCTCAATCAAGCGTGGAAGCATGGTGTAGACCGACGGCGTAAATCCACCCCGCGCTGGTGGCTCCCCGGCAGCCAATCCAATCTCGCGTTGAGCACGCGCAAAGCGGGTCAGTGAATCAATCAACAACAGGACATTCTTGCCGCGCGAGCGAAATGCTTCAGCAATCGCTGTCGCACTGAACGCCGCGCGCGAACGCTCCATCGATGTCCTGTCAGAAGTCGCGCACACGATGATGGTCTTGCGTACCAGTTCGTCATCGAGTTCATGCTGCAAAAATTCATTGAGTTCGCGACCGCGTTCGCCAATCAGGCCAAAAATGATCACATCGGCCGCGCACCCGCGCGCAATCGACGCCATCAAAGTCGTCTTGCCGCAACCTGGACCGGCGAACACCCCGATGCGCTGACCTCGTCCCATCGTCAGCATGCCGTCAATGGCACGCACACCGGTTGGCAGCACCGTCGTAATACGCGGTCGGTCGGTCGCTTTCGGGGCATCGCGGATCACTGGCACTGTCATGCGCCATCCAGGCTGCTCCGGCGGCATGATCGCAGTACGGAACTGCATACGACCGAAGCCATCAAGCACACAGCCCAGCATATGCTCTCCAACTTCAATTGAATGACTGCATCGCAATGGCGTGATGCGGGTGCGGTTCGACACCCCTTCCAGCGGGCTCAACGCTGACAGCAACGCCGCATGGTGGTTGAATCCGACCACCTCCGCTAACAACTCGACGCTCGACCCCGGGTTAGACAGGGTGCACAATTCACCTATTTGAACCGGTGGCATGTGTGCCTCGATGACAGTGCCCAGCACGCGAGCTACTTTTCCACAACTGGTAAATCCCGGCTTCTCGGGCAACTCCTCCAGCCACGCCAATCTATCGGCCTCAAGACAGGCGATGGTGCGATCCATCTCTGCCAATTCAGCCCCATCGAGGCGCCCGCTCACCAGATCACCTCGATCTTGCGCTTACCCATGAAGGTCAGCCGATTGTCTGTCACAGCCACCAACCGGACACCTAAGAACTCATCACCGACGTAAAAACGGTGCCCATCATCCGTGACGATACCGGCATTCGTGCCGCTGACAATCTGGCGGATCGTGAAAGGCAGCATCGATTCGGCGCTGCCCACCTTGGCATTGATCGGAAAAGTGATTTTGTGCTCAAGAACAAAGGCTTTCAGGATACGTTCGAACCGCGCGCTTTCCGCATCATCCAGATGCGCCCGCATTGACCAGCCCAATTCATTGAGATCCATATCGAATTGCGCAAACAGGTCGGCATCTTTCATCCGTTTTCGAAAAGCGCTAGCAAGACCTTCTGGGGTTAATTTGGCAGGATCAGACATTACTGGTATCTTTTTTTCAGTCGATACCACCTTCTTGGGAAGGTCAGGAGTATCGGCAATCCGTGTGCTAATCTGCAGTGAATGCAGCACTGGCAAGGACGGTTTGCTTGAATACGAATACGTTGCAGCGACCACCAGCAAAGCCAGCAAACCAGCAGGAGCCACCATCCACTTGCGCGAGCGCTTCGCGCCAATCTTTCCGGCTGGCGTGAGCGTCTCGGCTGGGACGAACGCCGGTACTGCCTCAGGATCATCGTCATCGAAAGCGGCACCATCTTCCGCGTTGATATCAATAAGATCCTCTGATGCCGGGTCAAAGTCCGTTTCGCGATCGAATTCAGATTCCAACTCCGGTTGCGGCATCGGTGGTAAAGGCTGCCATGCCGCATCACAAGGAGAAATTACCAGCCAGGTTTCTCCTAGCCTAAAAAAAACACCACTCCAAAGATCGAGCAACTCTTGCGGCACCAAGCTATCTGCACTAAAAATTTGCCCGGCATCGGCTGTTAGTAGCCATCCACTCTCACGCGGCTGCAGGCTGGCGTGATGCGCAACGATACCTGGATCGACAATCACCACATCGGCATCATCATGCGCACCGAGCAACAACGTTGTGCCATCCAGAGGCAGTGTGGCTCCACGGTGCAAACCATTCAGGATGCGAAGTTCATTGTCCATGATCTTGCTCTCCTCAATAACGTTTGGTTATTGATAAGTGCCAAAACGACATGGTTGGTTCCACTCACAATTCGATCATGCCCAACGGTTGGACACGTGCATGCTGCGTCAACTCCGAAAATGAAAATACCGGTACCGAAAAAAATTCTTCTTCGATCAACTTGCGTACTGATCGCCGGATATCGGCAGCAGTTACCAGGACGGGTGGCATGGATGCCGAACCGCCAGTACCGATCAACTCGCCCAACCGGTCGAGAATAGCCTGCTCAGTCTCGACTTCGAGCTCGAGATAGCTGCCCTGACTGGTTTGCCGGATCGCACCGCGCAACAGGTCCTCCATTTCGGGCGACATCAGGATGACTTCGATCAGCCCATTCTGAGCAACTTCGAAGCAAAGTTGTCGCTTCAGCGCGAGCCGCACATAATCGGCAAGAATGTCAGGATCGCGTTCTTTGGTCGACCAATCGAGAACGGTTTCAAGTATCAGTCGTGCATTACGCAGCGAGACACCTTCGCGGGCAAGTCGCTGCATAACTTCTGTCAGCCGCGGCAACGTGACGGAACGTGCCAGCTCTTTGCCCAATTCAGGAAAGCGACGATCAGCGAACCGCATGAACCGTTGGACTTCGTGCACCCCCATGAACATCTGACAGTTACGCATCATTTCGACTTCGATATCCGAGGCAAGAACTGTTTCCCAACTTTGATAGACCACGCCGGCCTCTTCCAAGGAATTGTCGTCGGGAACCTTCACCCAAGTACGGTGCCGGCGGGTGCCCGCGACACCATCATCGCGCGCCTCAAATCCAAGTTCGGTTAAACGATCGGTCGTTTCGATCGTTGCACCCCACCCCAGCCGGATTTCGACATCCACTAGCGGTACTTCCGCCATCAAAAAATGAATCCGGTCGGCAGGCATGCTGTCGCGGTATTCAAAATCGATCGTATGCATATCGGGAATGCCGCGCGAGCCCATGACGGTGTTGCGCATGATTCGGATGGCATCAGTGATCGTTTCCGCATCAGGCGTACCTTCCATGTGCTTGGGCATGCGTACGATAAATGGCTTGGTTGATTCAAAGGTAGTCAAGTCGACCACCTTCGGTTTTCCCACGACGCGATTCATTTCAGCCGACCGCTTTTTGGCCGCTTCGGCACGCGGTTTAAGTAACGCAAATACCCCGCTGCCGCAGAGCAAGGCAGCCAAAGTGAGAAAAATCATCGTCGGCATTCCAGGAATCATGCCGAACAACACCATGATGACACTCGCCGTGACCATGGCCTTGGGTTCGGCGAACATTTCCGACACAATGTCTTGTCCAATATTGCTCTTGCCACCACCGTCATGTTCACGGTTATCGTCGGACACGCGTGTGGTGATCATCCCCGCGGTCAGCGAAATCAGCAATGCAGGGATCTGTGCAATCAAGGCGTCGCCAATACTGAGGATCGAATACAGCTTGGCGGCATCGCCAACGGTCATGCCTCGCTGAAATATTCCGATCGAAATTCCGCCAATCAAGTTAACCATCACAATAAAAATACCGGCAATGGCGTCTCCCTTGACGAATTTCATTGCACCATCCATCGCACCATGCAACTGGCTTTCTTTGGCCAGTTCGGCACGTTTACGTCGTGCATCGTCGGCAGTCAGGAAGCCTGCCCGTAAATCGCTATCGATCGACATTTGTTTACCTGGCATGGCGTCCAGAGTGAAACGCGCCGCGACTTCGGAAACCCGCTCAGATCCTTTGGTGATGACAATTAACTGCACCACGGTCAAGATCAGGAATACCACCAAGCCCACGACAAGATTGCCACCAACAACAAAATTGCCAAACGTTTCGACAATATGACCCGCATTGCCCTCCAGCAAAATCTGGCGTGTCGTCGCCACTTCCAGCGCAAGCCGGAATAAAGTCGTGAGCAACAGGACCGCAGGAAATGTCGAAAATGATGTCGGTCCCACCATGTACATAGACACCACAACCATCAAGCCTGCCACACACAAATTGACTGCGATCAAAATATCGAGCAACCAGATCGGCATCGGCAATACCAGCATGAATACGATGGCGATGATGAGTGCCGCAGCAAACAACTCTGCACGTTTCGCCGCCTTTGCCGCAAAATCATTGAGCGCAAGTACTAAGTTATTCATGGTCGTAACCCACGTCAGGATTACCAGGAGAAAAAGCACGGCGCCAAATCAACTTTGTCCAAGGCGCCGTGTCGGTACTTTTTAACGCCTGAACCATGAAATCTTCCAATGGTGCCGCCAGCTCAACAGCAGCGTAGGACGCCATCAATGCAAACCGTTGATCATCGGGCCATAGCGCGGCACAGCCGCATGCCAGTTGGTAGGCCTCCTCTAACTGACGAGCATTCAGGTGCCCCCAGACCAATCCGATTGCCAGCGAAATTTCTGGTGCGGGAGTCATTCGCTGTTTCCGAACCATCATGATTTTGGTCCCCCTTGATCGCTTGTCTGTTGCAATTCAGACATATGTAGTTGATGCAACCTCAGACGCCACTGTATGTTTTTTTCAACCACTGAAATTGCGGCCAGCGCTCTTTGACGGTCCTCTCCTTCGCAAGTCATGCCGAATTCGAGAAACTTCTTTTGAAGGGCTCGCATTTTTGGAACTGGATCACCGCTCCAGGCAACGCTACCAGCAGTTAACGACAGCCCCAAAAAAGATGTCAATGTATCAATACTGCGACCAACATTACGACCCACCAGATTGATCGACGCATCACGTTCGTATTCTTTCAGCTGAGACGACGATAGATTTGGTGGGGAATGGACCGGACTCGATGTATAAATTTCTCCACCGTCCAAGACAATTGGGGAGATGTTGGTAGAGGCTCCACTCCGAGAGACGCTCATGGCGATAACAGCGCCACTGCATTGTCAAGTGCCGCCTCAGGCGGCGAGGGAGTAACGTCCGGCACGTCATGTCCGATGCGCAGTAAGACAAAAAAACTCCCATCTGCAAACTGCGCAGGCAACCATTGCGCAAACCGAGCAGGTGCTTGGTGCCGTCGTTTAAGAACAGTATTAATGAATCCGGGACGCAGTTGGTCACGCTGGTAGCCAATACCAACAATCACAAAATCCGTCTCCGGGTAAGCAAACATGGACAGGCCGTTATCCAGACCGAGCCGAGCAACAACCCTAGAGTTGAGCGCGGTCGAAACAAGGGAAAATGCGATCTTTTCAAGTTCAGCGGGCGACACAGACAAGGTCATCACTTCCTCCTGAAGGCTTCTACATCAATTTGACAATGCGGACTCGCTCGCGACTCTCCGTACGGGACTGCAGACTTGATCCACCGTATTCTTGCAATGGCTTGTAATGAGACAGTTCATCTAGCTTGCTCAAAGCAAGTTGCCTTTGTGATAGTGAGTCGAGCGACCACATCGTTGTGGGTAGCGCAGTCACAGCAGAGCGAACAGCGCGATAAACTGCGGGTTTTTTTCCAGCGCTCACCGTATCCATGTTGACTAATTTGGCGACAAACGGCTCGGCAGTCCGCTCATCGAGCAATGGTGCCTTAAGCATCATTCGACTCGTCTCGGCCTCTGACGTCTTTGGCTGAATGCCGAGACTGGATATCTTGCTGCGCATATCATTGCCAATTGCACGGCTGGAAATCAATGCGTGATAGGCAGCGCCAAGTGAGAAGGAACGCCAGCTTCTCGGTCCTGGGCCGTCTCGAGAACGGCTACGTGCTTCGACGCCAACTGCTTTTTTCACATCAAGCAAAGCGACATCAACACGCTCCTTTCCAAACTGACTTTCCAGATGGTCGAGCAAGGACAGCGGTTTGATTGCCTCGCCTCTACTGTCAAATTTAAAACCGGTAATGCGAACTGTGTCGTCAGTGAGATTGCGCCGGCTATTGGTTGATGGGTCGCACAGGAGTAACTCGACATCAAGCCCACCATTAATCGATTCGGCATGCTTTTTTTTCAACTCCGCCAAGCCCTCTTCGGAGTAAGGACCTCGACCACTTAAATTCAGTTGCTCCCGCAAACGCCCCATTTCCGCTTGTTCGAATTCACCACGCGTCGCTGTCGAACTCGTATTTGAATGATCATTACTCGAGACATTCAAACGATTTTCTTCTTTCTCTTTGTGCTCCGATTCAGGCACTAGTAAACCCGGAATCTTACGTTCGCGGCTCTCCGCCAATCGTTGAGCCAAAGTGCGATGCCCACTCGTCGACTGTTGGCGCACCACGTGCGTTGCCATGGCCAATTCCTGAAATGCGGCTATTTCTGTCAACTCCTCCGTAGCACGCGAACGACGAGTCGGCGGGGGATCGCTAGCCTCGGAATTAACTCCGGCCTGACGAAATTGCTGCGATTGAGTGATGGTGACCATGGTTTTATGTGGTGTTCGTATGCATGAAGTTCCCTAACCACTAAGGTTTCTCAACGAAAACATTTTTATGTTTTGGACGATTTCTAATTCCATTAGAGGCATGTTTGAAAAACCCCCATCGTTACAAGCACCTGCTCCACGGAATTATTTGGCACGACTGTTGCACTGTGCAATAGACGCCGTTCATGGATCGAAAATTCATGGCATCGGTGTTGACCAATCGTTCAGCAAACATTGAATGAAATTTTCCGATGCTAGCACCGCTATTTTTAGAGTGTTTCTTTGACAATAAATATCATTTAAACAAAATACCTTTTGTTTAGAAGCACTTAGCAAAAAAACAATTCTTGGCACGGCGGTTGCAATAGATATCTTCAACCGTGCCCATTCCGGCACGTAATTCAGGAGATGGCGATGATTACATTACTGAAGCAACCACTGGCCGAAATTGAGCAATCTGAAACTGAAACTGAATTTATAAAAACGTCACAGTGCCTCAATATTGAAGATATCGATCAATTGTTTAGGCTTCATTATTCGCACCTCGTCCGCTTCGTACAACGCTACGTTCGCAACATCGAAGATGCAAAAGATGTTGTACAAAATACCTTTGTTGAAAGTGTGAGGTGTGCAGATAAGTTCACGGGAGCCTCGAAACCGTCAACCTGGCTATTTGGCATTGCCCTCAACCTCGCTCGAAACCATGTACGGCGCAACTACGCTGCAATCACCAAGCATGCAGATGAAAGCATGATCGACGACATGATTGATATGTCGGGTGACCCAGCCGACTTGATAGAAAATCAGCAGTTGGCAGATCGCGTTGAAGAAATGCTGTCTGCGCTTCCTGATCGTATTCGTGAAACTTTTGAAGCCGTTCTCGAACACGAATCAAGTTACGCCGTTGCCGCAGAACAAATGCACATTCCAATTGGCACGGTACGGTCCCGCGTGTCGCGTGTCAGGGATCAAATTCGGCTAATCATCAATTGATTGACACTTCACATACTTTCTCGAAATACAGCATGAGACGCGTGTTTTCACGACGCACCAGTAATTGAAACTAACGAAAGATTACATGCCGTGCAAAAATAATCGTCCTTCATGCAATTACAATTGGTCCCAACGAAGATCAAATGGCATAATGCGGTTTCAGTTGGAGGTGTGGCCGAGCGGTTGAAGGCACCAGTCTTGAAAACTGGCGAGGGTGTGAGCCCTTCGTGAGTTCGAATCTCACCGCCTCCGCCAATAAAATGTAAAAAGACCTGCATAACCACTCGGTATGTGGGTTTTTTTTGGTTAGGCAACGTCGCCGTAGCAAGTTGCCCATGAACGAAAATAAATTCATTGAATGTCTTATTTGTCTGACCAGTTCTTTGATCGTTTAATCTCCCACCTCTTGGTGTGGAGCATTACGCTCATATTGCTGGTGGACGAAGACGTCGCGATGATTGCGCTTATGTTGAGTTAGCCACAAGCTAGGCCACTTTCTCTATGCGTTTTGACATGCTAGCCAACGGCCACCATAACCGGATCAGTTCAGTGAAATGCATGCCATCTGCTGAGAACTACGATCGCGGTCCCCTCATCAGAGAACAAGCCAAAAATTGAGTTGGTGTGCCATCTTCAAGATACGACGCAAAATCACGCAGAAATATGATGCACATTGGCTATCGATGAATCCGGCCAAGGCTCAGATGCCCGCACAGACCACACCGCTTTTCATGAAGCACTCGCGAACCGAAATCGGACAGAGCGCCCAGCACCTTGAAGCACTCTGCAACGGGATCACGAAACGAAGTGTGGAACTCCCTGCCCTGAAAATAGCGCATTGAAAAAAGTGATTCTGGAAATTGATTCGATGTCAGGAATGATGTCGTGACGGATACTTGCAGACAATATTTTCGTGCGTACGAACTGCGCGATCAGTGTCAGAACGCTTCGGCTTAAATTGCGCTAATACAAAAAAACCCGCTAGCTCAAGGCTGTGCGGGTTTTATTTCTCTGGACTGTTTGAGATATTTGTTCTTGGTGCCCGAGGCCGGAATCGAACCGGCACGGCCCTTACGGAACCGAGAGATTTTAAGTCTCTTACGTCTACCTGTTTCGTCACTCGGGCGACATCAAATAATAATCGCCTCTACCTGCTTCACCTCAGCGTGTATTCGACAACGTGCGAGATGGTATCACAATCACTTTGAGACAATCTGCCTTAAACGCGCTCCTTGTTGCATCCTATCGATCAAAAGCACTAATTCGCCATTGATCGAAAACAGGGTTCGTTCGGAGATGCAAAAACTTGCCATTTAATCACTCATCGTCTCCTGCCAACAGAGCAGCAATAACTTTACCGGCACGGCAAAACAAAACAAGTCTAGGTTTTCATCGCGAAGCATCAGCGCATCTTCGTCCAAACATACTCTTTCGCCGCCACCATCGCCTCACCTATGACTATAAGACACAAATAAAATGACAAATCGAAGCAATGACAATGTTTTGGTTTGCTTATACTAAGCATCTCTTTAAAAAAAGGATGGATTCTGTGACTATCAAAGCAATTGTGTTCGATGCCTATGGCACTCTGTTCGATGTCTATGCGATCAGTACCGAGGCGGAGCGTATTTTCCCGGGCAATGGCACCGCATTGACTGCGATGTGGCGTGACAAGCAAATCGAGTACACCCGTCTGCGGTCCATGTGCGCGATGTACAAACCGTTTTGGGAAGTGACTCAGGACGCGCTAATCTTTTGCTGCAAGAAAATGAAGTTGGATCTAGACGTCAATGCCCAGCAAAGTCTGATGGGACAATATGCCAAATTGCCCCTGTTTCCTGAAAACCGCCATGTACTAGAACAATTGCAGCAACAGGGCTGCAAGCTAGCGGTTCTGTCAAATGCCAACGCACAAATGCTCGATGGCGTCGTCAAATCGGCGGGGGTACAGTCACTTCTCCCGCATCTGCTGTCGGCCGATAGCGTACAGAAATTCAAAACAGCACCCGAGGTCTATCAACTTGGCACCGACCTGTTCGGCCTGCCAGCTAGGGATATCCTGTTCGTTTCCGGTAATTGTTGGGATGTGTGCGGCGCCACCTGGTTTGGCTACGCGACCTTCTGGGTCAATCGAGCCAACGCACCGCTGGAAGAGTTAGGCGTCACGCCACATGGACAAGGTCGATCGCTGACCGACTTGCTGGCCTTCGTTGCGCAGCAATCCGAACAGAATTAAACCCGGACAACCTGTTCATTTTTTTATACCTAGTCTTAAATTTGCCAACCTATGAGGTTTCACATCATGACTGCACGTACAACTTGCCATCAGCTTCAAGTCGCCACCGTTCTGTATCGCTTCATTGAAGACAAGGTCTTGCCGGGAACCGGCGTCGATAGCGCCAGTTTCTGGCAAGGCTTCGACGCACTGGTCCATGATCTCGCGCCAAAAAATGCCGCCCTGCTAGCCGAACGCGATCGCTTGCAAACCGCACTGGACCAATGGCACCACGCGCATCCAGGACCGATCAGCGACATGACGGCCTATCGCGCAGAACTAACAACACTGGGTTATCTGGTACCACGTCCAACCGAAGTCACCATCACAACTGCCAACGTTGACGCAGAATTGGCCCTTCAGGCAGGCCCGCAGCTCGTCGTGCCGGTGCTCAACGCCCGCTACGCACTCAACGCGGCCAATGCGCGCTGGGGTTCGCTCTACGATGCACTGTACGGCACCGATGCCTTGCCGGAAACCGACGGCGCAACCAAGGTTGGTGCATCCGGACAGGGCTACAACCCAATCCGCGGTGCCAAGGTCATTGCCTTTGCCCGTAACTTCCTCGATAACGCCGCACCGTTGGTCAAGGGTTCACACAAGGATTCAACCGGCTATCGTGTCGTTGACGGCCAACTCGCCGTGACACTAAAAGACGGTAGCGTTACTGCGTTGTCCGACACGAGCCAGTTTGCCGGTTATCAGGGTGCAGCGACGACACCGTCGTCGGTACTGCTGAAGAACAATGGCCTGCATATCGACATCCAGATCGACAACAGCAAAGGGATCGGCAAAGAAGACCCGGCTGGCGTCAATGACCTGGTGATCGAGTCGGCACTCTCGACGATCCTCGACCTCGAAGACTCCGTTGCCGTCGTCGATGCAGACGACAAAGTACTAGCCTATGACAACTGGCTCGGTTTGCTCAAGGGCACGCTGGTAGAAGAAATCACGCGCAACGGCAAGACATTCACACGCAGCCTGAATCCGGATCGCGAATATACGGCGGCTGGCTCAACCGACGGCGTGGTTACGCTGCACGGCCGGTCGTTGCTGTTCCTGCGCAATGTCGGTCACCTGATGACCAATCCGGCCATCCTGTTTGGCAACAATCAGGAAATCCCGGAAGGCATTCTGGACGCGGTCATCACCGTCACCATCGCCCTGCACGACCTGCGCCGTCAGGCTGGCCAGAAAATCGGTAACTCGCGGACCGGTTCGGTCTATATCGTCAAGCCGAAAATGCATGGCCCTGCCGAAGTCGCTTTCGCCAGCGAACTGTTCGGTCGCGTCGAAACCCTGCTGGGTCTGCCCGCCAATACAGTCAAGCTAGGCATCATGGATGAAGAGCGCCGCACCAGTGTCAATCTGAAAGCCTGTATCAATGAGGCCGGCGCACGCGTGGCGTTCATCAACACCGGCTTCCTCGATCGTACTGGCGATGAAATGCACACGGCAATGCAAGCCGGTCCGATGATGCGCAAGGGCGATATGAAAACCAGCGCCTGGCTGGTCGCCTATGAGCGCAGCAATGTGCTGGTCGGCTTGTCCTGCGGCTTGCGTGGTCGCGCCCAGATCGGCAAAGGCATGTGGGCCATGCCGGACCTGATGGCCGCCATGATGGAGCAAAAAATCGGCCATCCGAAAGCCGGCGCCAACACGGCATGGGTACCATCGCCAACGGCCGCAACGCTGCACGCACTGCATTACCATCAGGTCAACGTGACGGCAATCCAGAAAGAACTGGAGAAGATCGACGCCAACGCAGAAACCGACCGCCTGCTCAACGACTTGCTGCAAATCCCGGTAGTCGCCAAACCGGTCTGGTCCGCCAGCGACATCCAGCAGGAACTCGACAACAACGCCCAGGGTATCCTCGGGTATGTGGTGCGCTGGATCGATCAGGGCGTCGGTTGCTCGAAAGTACCCGACATCCACAACGTCGGCCTGATGGAAGACCGCGCTACCTTGCGTATCTCCAGCCAGCACATCGCCAACTGGCTGTTGCACGGCATCGTCACCGCAGCACAGGTGCAGGAAACCTTGCAACGGATGGCCAAAGTGGTCGATGGCCAAAATGCCGATGATCCGCTCTACCAGCCGATGGCTCCATCTTTCGAGAAATCGGACGCGTATTGCGCGGCCCGTGATCTGGTCATGAAAGGTCTGGAGCAACCAAGCGGTTATACAGAACCGTTGCTGCACGCCTGGCGCCTGAAGGTCAAGGCCAAAGCTGCCGCGAAGTAATCCATCGTTGTCCGCCATAAAAAACGCCGCGAAGTTCGCGGCGTTTTTTTATTTCCGATGACCGTAAGCGGTCACCCAGCGGCGTTATAGCCATTCATTACACCTCCCGTCAGAATCGAATTTTGATCAATGACGCGGAGACACAAATGAAGACCCCAACATCACCTTCAACAAAGCAGAACAATCGACCCACGTTGTGGCGAGAACGCCTGATGCGGTACGCCGCCAACAGCCAGACTGTCGCTGCCTTTTGTCGCAGCGAATCCATGTCGATCGCGTCGTTTTATCTTTGGCGCAAGCGGTCGCTGGCATCACCAGATGGTGCTGGTGCTGGTGCTGGTGATGCGCAGAGCGTCAGCGCAGTATCACCGCGCTTCATCGATCTTGGCCCGGTAACCAAACTGAATCGTGTGTCTGGTCCCGAGCAGGAAGTCGTTCTGCCACTACCTGCCACACTCACCATCGAGCTCGAACTTGGGCATGGAGTCGTGCTGCGACTCCTGCGCTCCTGATGTTTTTCCCCGAAGGTCAGGTCCGCGTCTTCCTCTACGGAGAACCGGTCAACATGCGTCTGTCCTTTGACGGCCTGTATGCACTGGCCCGCCACCAGTTGCAGCAGGATCCGCTGTCAGGCAATTTGTTTGCCTTTATTAATCGCCGCGCAACTCAAATCAAAGTCCTCTATTTTGACCAGCGATGGCGGCACCGGCGCTGGGTGAATTGATCGGCAAACTCGACCATGAGATCGTCCACTTGCGCCGGCAAGTCGCTTGGTTTCAGCGCCAGATATTCGGTCAGAAGAGCGAGCGTCGTCTGCCACTGCCCGACCCGGAACAGGGTGTGCTGGGCGAGGACTTCGCCGTTGTGCCAGATGTCGTGTCGGCACCAAAAACCCGTGTCGCCGGTCATGAGCGCGAGACTAAATCCGGTCGTGGTCAGACTGCTGCCGACGAATCAACCCTGTTCTTCGATGAGACCAAGATGCCGGTCGAAACCATCGCCGTGCCGAACCCGGATATCGCCGGACTGACACCCGCACAGTACGAAGTCATCGGCGAGACAGTTAGCCATCGTCTCGCGCAGCGTCCCGGCAGTTACGTCGTCTTGAAGTATGTCCGTCCGGTCATCAAGCGCCGTGACACGCAGGTCCTGTCCTGCCCGCCTGCACCGGTCGGCGTACTCGACGGCAGCCGGGCCGATATCAGCTTCATCGCCGGCATGATGGTCGATAAACTGGCCTTTCCTCTGACTGGCCCGGAGAAACTGGTTGTTCAATTGGACCGAGCTAGGTGCAAAACACATCGGCATCATGCAAAGTCTGATCGTGACCTGCCGCCTGCACGACATCGATCCGTATGACTATCTTGTCGATTTGCTGCAGCGCGTGGCGCAGCAGCCGGCATCCAAGGTGCACGAACTCACGCCCCGCCTCTGGAAAATTCACTTCGCCAGCAATCCGCTGCGCTCTGATTTATACGACATCACGAAACGGCGCAATCACGTCGCTGAGTGAGCGCTTACCACCGTCAGCGAGTAAAACTTCACGCCGTCTTATCAATCATAGAGTCTCTTCAAACTCAAGTTGTGGCTGTTGCCAATCGGTGACCAGAGCATAAATTTATTACGTTAAGCACTACAACTTTGCTAAGTTCATAGCTACGATAAAGTAATTATCTATCGCCCAGCGCTGCTGAAACATTGTCAGCATAAAAGTTCTCTTACGGGTGAGCAGTTTTACTTGACCTTTACATACCAAATATCAGGGAGATCTTGTGAGTAGAGCAATTATTACTGCTTTCGTTGGAGTTCTATCCTTCTGCGTATGCAATGAAGCCAACTCAGAAGCACCTGCGTAAAGCTCTCTTACGCAAAGTTCGTCGCAAACTCAACCGATCATCCAGAAGAAAGCCCCCTCATCAGACTCAATTTCGTCTGAGATGGCAAATCTGTTCGCTAAGGTAGTGGCTGCAATCGCCCAGTATCCTGATAAAAATGCAGTTGATGCTACGCAAACGGCGTAAATTGGCGCGAATACAAACCAGTCGATGGGACGAGGAAAATGCTAGTAGCTAACCGTATTTATATCGGTAAGTTAGCTAAACTATATGACTATGTTCTTATCGGAAGTAACGGAACCAACGGCAGATTCTCCATTGCTATTTTCAGAGACTTTGACCCGCAAGCGTTCAAAGATGGTCTTAAGGGCGTTTTTTCAGTCAAAGCTAAGCCGTCCAACACAAGTAAGTCATCTGCAGGCATGGTTAATAAAAAATTTGAGGTGTATGACCTTCTTGATGGTGAAAAACAGGTTGGACTTCTGGTAATGACTTATTGCACTGCGGATTCCATCGACGGATCAGGCACCGTTGGATTCATTTCAGAGGCCTACGCTAATAAGAAGGGCTTCCTCATTCCTCAGGTTAATTGTCGCCTCAAATAAAAAAGAGACAAAGCGTAATGAGCACAAAGTTCAGCCAATCAATTAACCTATAAAGATCAGTTAAATCAAATTGATATAATTGATAAAGCATTTTTGATTGTAAAAAACTATCGGATTTGGCGTCTGCTGCATCCATTTTCCCCAAGAGAGTAAAAAATTTTCCGTAAAGAAATTTTTAAAACGAGTTTCGCTTGATCACTTAGTACAGAAGCCAATGACGAATCGACTTAATGACCGAAAACCTTGCATGTGAGGTTTTAAGGCGGAATTTTCGGCGACCCCCGCTACATGGGGATGTACGCCAGAACCGCCGATTTATCCGGCTATGTACATATTTACATAGCCGGAAAAACTGGTTGTTCAATTGGACCGAGCTGCGTGCAAAGCACATCGGCATCATGCAAACCTGATCGTGACCTGCCGTCTGCACGACATCGATCCGTATGACTATCTTGTCGATGTGCTGCAGCGCGTGGCGCAGCAACTGGCATCAAAGGTGCATGAACTTACTCCCCGCCTCTGGAAATTTCTCTTCGCCAGCAACCCGCTGCGCTCTGATTTATACGACATCACACAACGGCGCAATCACGCCGCTCACTGAGCGCTTACCGATGACCTGATCCAGAAGTCGAATCAGGAAGCGGCCAGCGCCTGATCCAGATCCGCCAGCAAGTCATCAATATGCTCGATCCCGACCGACAAGCGCAACATGTCTTCGGTCACACCCGCCTTTTTCAACTCGGCCGGATCGAGCTGTCGGTGCGTCGTCGAGGCAGGGTGCGTGGCCAATGATTTGGCATCGCCGATATTGACCAGTCGGGTAAACAGTTGCAGCGCATCGAGCACACGGGCACCCGCTTCGCGCGGCGCGCCCTGATCCGCACTGCGCAAGCCAAATGACAAGATGCCGGAAGCCCGTCCGTTCATGTACTTCACTGTCAGCGCATGGTCAGGATGATCTTCCAGTCCGGCATAGTTGACCCATGCTACCTTCGGATGCGACTTCAAGTGCCGAGCAATCGCCAGCGCGTTCTCACAAATCCGGTCCATCCGCAAGGCCAGCGTTTCGATGCCTTGCAAGATCAGGAAGGCATTCATCGGCGAAATCGCCGCACCCATGTTTCGTAACGGTACGACCCGTGCACGACCGATGAAGGCCGCCGCGCCAAGTGCCTCGGTATAGACCACGCCGTGATACGACACATCCGGTTCATTGAGGCGCTTGAAACGTTCCTTGTGCTCGGCCCACGGAAACTTGCCGCTGTCGACAATCGCACCGCCGACGCTGGTGCCATGACCGCCCAGATATTTGGTCAGCGAGTGCACGACGATATCGGCGCCATGCTCGATCGGCCGGCACAGGTAGGGACTAGGTACCGTGTTGTCGACGATCAGAGGAATCCCGTGCGCATGCGCGATCTCGGCCAGCCGCGCGAAATCGGTCACGTTACCCAATGGATTGCCGATCGATTCGCAAAAAATCGCTTTCGTGCGCGCGTCAATCAGCGCCGCAAAGCTGTCCGGCTGGCGCGCATCAGCAAAGCGCACTTCAATACCCATCTGCGGCAAGGTATGCGCAAACAGGTTGTAGGTACCGCCATAAAGCTGGCTGGCCGAAATGAAGTTATCGCCGGCTTCAGTGATGGTCTGGATGGCATATGTGATTGCCGCCATGCCGGACGCGACGGCCAGCGCGGCAATACCGCCTTCGAGCGCTGCGACCCGCTTTTCAAGCACGTCCTGCGTCGGATTCATGATGCGGGTGTAGATATTGCCGGGCACTTTCAGGTCGAACAGGTCGGCACCATGCTGGGCATTATCAAAGGCGTAAGCGACCGTCTGGTAAATCGGCACAGCGGCTGATTTGGTGGTCGGGTCCGGGCTGTAGCCAGCGTGGACAGCGAGAGTTTCAAGTTTCATGGCGCTCCTGAAAAAAATCGGGTGGACAACGAATAAGTAGGCACGCACGCGTGCTGCGGCAATAGTACGTGATCCATGCCGTTGGCATACACCTTGACCCGCAGGATTTTTGATAGAGCGACTAGCAATCCCGGTGAGCGAATTACCGCGAAATTACACACCTATAACCACTCAGAAACTCACTCAAAAGTTGTGCACTGAAACTGTGGACAACTTTGGGGACAACTGCCGCACAGCCATCACGAACCGCATGGCAGTAAGGTTGCGCATCACTGCCTCAAATACAGGCAGGCCTATCGCGGGGAAAGATAACACCGAGATGCTCGCTATATCGGCTATCCTGAACCCGGAAAAATTCCGGTGAATTTTCTGCACCTCGCACCGACGTACCCAACCCTGGTGCCCTCAACAAGAAACCGCTACGGCGGGATGCTTCACATCCCCACACTCATGACCCACACCCGATTTGGCGCCCGCGACCTCACTGCGGCGCTCTGCATTATCTTTATCTGGGGCACCAACTTCGTCGCGATGAAACTGGCGCTACGTGGCTTCACGCCGTTCCAGCTCGGCGCCCTGCGCTATGCGTTTGCCACGCTCCCGCTGCTGTTGTTCATCAAGCCGCCGAAGATGCACTGGAAATGGTTAGTCTCGTACGGCTTGCTGCAAGGCGTGGGCCAATTCGGTCTGCTCTTCGTGGCACTCAATGTCGGCATGACGGCAGCGCTGGCATCGGTACTGCTGCAGACGCAAGTGTTCTTTACCGCATTGTTCGGCTTCATCCTGCTCAATGAAGGGTTGGGTCGCTCGCTTAAAGTTGGGCTGCTACTCGCCGCACTGGGATTAGGCTGCTTCGCCATGAACTACCTGCTGCCCGATGGCTCCGCGGCGGCGGCAAGTACGCCGCTGGGCTTCGTGCTGTGTCTGGCGGCGGCAAGCATGTGGGCTGGCTCGAACATTGTCGTGCGCAAGGCCCAGAGGACGACGGCCCATTTCGATGTCATTGCGTTCATGGTCTGGAGCAGCCTGGTGCCGATCTTGCCGTACATCGCGCTGTCGGCCGTGTTCGATACACCAGCTAGTCACTGGGAGTGGCTCAATGCCCCGTTCAGTAGTTGGTCATCGGCCGCCTACCTCGGCTGGATCGGCACCATCCTCGGCTACACCTTATGGACCGGTCTGCTCACACGCCACCCGGTCAACCGGGTCGCACCGTTCAGCCTTGGCGTGCCGATCGTCGGACTGGCGACCGGCATGATCGTGTTGAACGAAGTGGTCACGCGCTGGCAGTGGAGCGGCATTGTCCTGATCGTCGCCTCGCTGATCTGCGTATTGTTCGGCGACCAGCTCGCCAGAAAAATTCCGGCGCTGTTCAGGGCAAACGCCTAACCGAGGTCGATCGGGACAAAAATGCGGACGTCATTACGCTGCACAAGTAACGCCATTTTTTTGTCGGACTTGGCAACCATCTGGCGCAATTGTTCGCCACTCTTCACGGCGACGCCGTTGACAGAGACGATCACATCGCCCGGTTCGATGCCGGCCTGCGCGGCGGCGCCGCTGACCTGCTCAACGAGCAAGCCCGACGGAACGCCGACTTGACGTTGCTCATCCTTGGCCAGTTCCCTGACCACGACGCCAAGCTTGCCATGGGATGGCGCAACCTCACCCGCCATCGCCACTGTCTTGTCGTTCATCGCACCGATCGTCGCCTCGACGGATAACGGCTTGCCGTTGCGCAAAAGGGTCAGCGTCGTGCTTGTGCCCGGCTTCATCAGCGCAATCTGCACCGGCAGGTCACTCGAATAGTTGATGTCATGGTCGCCAACCCGAGTAATCACATCGCCAGATTGCAGCCCTGCCCGTCCGGCCGGACTCGCCTTGTCGACCGAACTGACCAGCGCGCCATGCACCGATTTCAAGCCAAAGGATTCCACCAGCGCCGGATTGAGTTCCTGCACGGCGATCCCGAGATGACCGCGACTGACCTTGCCCGAGGCAACCAGTTGTTGTTCGACATTCGTGGCGACATCAATCGGAATGGCAAATGACAAGCCCTGATAACCACCGGTGCGACTGTAAATTTGCGAATTAATGCCGATCACTTCCCCCTGCAAATTGAACAAGGGGCCGCCGGAATTACCGGGATTGAGGGCCACGTCGGTTTGCAGGAAAGGCACATAACTCCCTTCCGGTAGCGACCGCGCCTTGGCACTGATGATGCCGGATGTCGCCGTGTTTTCGAACCCGTACGGCGAACCGATGGCCAGCACCGGATCACCGACATGGGTGGCTGCCGGGTTGCCAAATTTCACCACAGGCAGGTCGGTTGCCGCGATTTTCAGCACCGCCACGTCGCTCATGCGGTCGGCGCCCAGCACCTTGGCCTTGAATTCGCGCCGGTCAGTCAATTTGACGACCACTTCGCTGGCGCCCTCGACAACATGGGCATTCGTCAGAATGAGGCCACTGGAACTGATGATAAAACCCGAACCCAGCGAATGGACCGGCTCGGCCTCAGCACTGCGGGGTGGCTGAAATCCTCGAAAAAACTGACTCAGATCGGGCTCCTGCTGGTCGCTAGACTGGTCTGCCAGTGCCACCTGATGGCCCTTGCCAGTGACGCTGATGTTGACTACCGAAGGCCCATAGCGGGCGACAATGCCAGAGAAGTCGGTGGCCGGTGCGAGCGTCACCGGCACGGTCTGCGTCGCATCGGAATTAATGGCAGAAACAACAGCAGCAGCAGGGACCGTGGCCTGTGCGGGACCGAAATGCCCGGCGCCAAAGCCGGCATAGGCGCCTACCAGCGCAGCAAGCATGCCGCCGGCAATGGCGGTGCGAGTAATGTTTTTTGGTTTCATCATCATGTTCTCCATCAAGGTTGTGACATCAGATCGATGGAGAATCTTAGAACGCGCAACTTAATTGAGACTTAAACCCGGAGACTTAAACCCGGAGACCTAAACCGTAAAACTTACGCCTGGAGACTACCCGGTGCGCAGAGTGCCATCTCCATGCGCACCAGCAGGCCGCCGGCGACAGGATCGTTGGCCAGTACGAGGCTGGCGCCATGCAGGTCGGCGATGCGCCGGACAATTGCCAGGCCCAGGCCACTGCCTCCGGCAGGTGCATCGGTGCCGCGATAAAAACGATCGAACACGCGTGGCAAGTCCGCCGCATCGATACCGGGACCGCTGTCATGCACCGTCAGCACGGCGCGCTGGCCATGATGACGGACAGCCACATCGATACGACCACCGTCCGGTGTCGCCCCCAGCGCATTGACCAGCAGATTGTTGAGCAAAATGGATAAGTTATCGGGGTCGCCGGTCACCTGACTCGGCACCGCGTCGGTGAGACCAAGATCGATACCACGCTGACTGGCACGCAGCGACAAGTCGGCGACCGACTCGCGTGCGATAGCGGCCAGATCCACCACTGACAAGTCATTCTGAACGGCATCGGGGTCCTGGCGCGCCAGCGTCAGTAACTGATGGACCAGACGGCTGGCGCGGTCCAGCCCGGCGCGCAGCGCGCTGAACGCCGCGTCGCGCGCAGGCTGGTCCGCCGCACGCTGCGCCAGTTCCACCTGCAACTTCAAGGCAGTCAATGGCGTGCGTAATTCATGCGCCGCATCGCCGACAAAAATGCGCTGGGTCGCCGCCGCATGCGCCAGACGCGCCAACAAGTCGTTGACGGCATCGGTCAGTGGCCGTATTTCATCCGGTAGTGCGGCATCGGACACCGGTGCCAATTGCCCCGCATCCCGCGCAGCCAGTTGCGCTACCACCCCATGCACGGGTGCCAGGCCGCGACTGACCGCCAGCCAGATCAGCCCCCCCAGAAAAGGCACCAGCAGCAGCAACGGTGCGATGGTCTTCAGGGCCGAACGCGCTGCCATATCACTGCGTACCCGCAGCGGTTGCGCAATCTGGACCACCGTCGGCCCTTGTTGCGCGCTATAGACCCGCCAGGCTTCGCCGCGCGCCTCGATGTTGGTAAAACCGAGCACGGCCAGCTGTGGCAAGTCCGCGTAATCATGCGAAAAATAAAGTCGTACGCCGCTGGGGTCCCAAATCTGGATGACTACTGCTGGCGCTGCATCGAATACCGCACCGGTGCCCGGTTCCGGCAGGGAGAGAAAACGGCTCGGCAGCGCGCTGGCGACCTGCTGCATCTGGAAATCGAATAAATGGTTGGCTTCGTCACGCGCCTGCAGATAGAGCAACAGAGCCATCAGCGAGATCACGACCGCCAGGCCTGCCGCCAGCCAGATCAGCAAGGTGCGTCGTATCGAGGTACGCCGCACCGTCACTGCAACGGCGCCATCATGTAACCGACACCACGAATATTGCGGATCTGGGCAGCGCCCAGTTTCTTGCGCAGGGCATGGATGTAGACCTCGACCGTGTTACTGCCCACCTCATCGCCCCAGCCGTAGATTTTTTCTTCCAGCTTCGGCACCGACAAGACCGCGCCGGGTCGCTCCAGCAAAGCCTGCAGGACCGCGAATTCGCGCGCGGAAAGCGCCACGCCGGCGCCGTCCAACGTCACTGCATGCGTAGTCGTATTGAGCACCAGACCGCCATGCTGCACCAGCGCATCGGCGCGGCCGATACGCCGGCGTAGCAAAGCCTGGATGCGGGCGACCAACTCCTGCAAATCAAACGGCTTGACCAAGTAATCATCGGCACCGGCATTCAAGCCGCGCACGCGGTCGGCAACGGCATCACGGGCGGTCAGAATCAGGACCGGGATCGTATCGCCGCGCTGGCGCAAGGTCGCCAATACACTAATGCCATCCATGCGCGGCAACCCAAGATCGAGCAACAGCAAATCATAGGAATGTGTTTTCAACGCTTGCAGCGCGCTGCTGCCGTCTCCGATTGCATCGACGGTATAGCCTTCGTGCTGCAGTCCTTTTGATACGCTCGCGCGCAACATGGCATCGTCTTCGATATAGAGCAGGCGCACTGGACATTCCCGATGGTTGGTTGGGCAACAATTGTGGAGTTTATCTGCAAAGTACAACAGCACTCTGTGCGCTACCACGCGCAACAGCATCTCGTTACATGATAGCCAAATAACGTGTCGTCAAGAATGCAGGTGAGCGCGTTAGTCACCCACCATCTTGTCATCCTTAGTTTCTGCCCTCATCGAAAGCGTCTCTTGAAAACCATTTCATTGGCCATCGCCGTGCTGCTATCCGGATGCGCGACCGCCCCCACCTATCAACGCTTGCCGTCGCAAGTCATCTACGAACCACCCTTTCCGCAGCAAGTCGTCACCATCTATTCGGATCCACCACTTTATCAGCCGGCGCCGGTCAGAGTGCAATGGGCGCCGCCACCGATGCGCATCGAGATGATCCCGTACCAGCCCTATCCGGAAGCAATCTGGACCGGCGGTTACTGGGTCTGGCAAGGCAACTGGGTCTGGGCGCACGGGCGCTGGGCCGCGCCGCCACAACCAGGCTATGCCTGGGTCCATCCGTACTATGAAAATCGCGGTGGCAGCGTCGTCTTCATCAACGGGTTCTGGGCCGCGCCGGGAGTTAACTTCATCGCACCCGCACCCAATGTTTTCATCAGTACGGCCGTTATCGGCAATGGCGTTATCGCCGGTCAGCGTCCGATCGGCCCGGAAGGAATCTTCGTGCCGCCACCACCGGGTTCGCGCTCGGGCCTGATCGTCCCGGCACCACTGGGCACTCCACCGGCCGTCGTCATCAATGCGCCGGCCATCACCAATCAAGGTATGCGTGTCCGTAACGGCAACATCACCTACAACAATTCGACCAATCTGACGAACGTCACCAATGTCAGAAATGTCTCGAACATCAACACCATCAACAACGTCGTCCCCGCCACCGGGCAAGCTGTCACTACTAGCACTCCCGTCCAGCCGCCACCGATACGCATGCCGCCACCCGCCGCCAATTACGTGCGACCAGTGACACCTGACAATGCACAGTCCCGCACGTCCGTAACACCCGTCGCCGCTACCGCGCCGCATGCCGGCAACCACCCGCTAAACAATGCAGGCACACCGGCGCAGCCGAGGCCAGCACCAGAGCATGAAAAGAGAGAACGCCGGCGCAACGAGGAAAGCAGACAGAACGATCGCAGCTAATCAGGTGAGGGGCTCGATGTGGGGTTGCAAAGCGATGACAGCCATGCCGAACAGGGCGATCGCTGCGCCAGCGATGTCCCAGCGCGTCAGCGCCACGCCATCGACAAAGCGCAACCACAGTAACGCAACAGCGATGTACATCCCGCCGTAGGCGGCATAGGTCCGACCGGCCGCCGCCGGATGTAGCGTCAGCAACCAGGCAAACAGCGCCAGCGACAAGGCTGCCGGCAACAGCAACCACACTGAACGATCCTGCCTGACGACCAGCCACGGTAAATAACAGCCGACGATTTCCGCTAAGGCAGTGATGCCGAACAAGGCTACGAGTTTGAGGAAAGATAGCATGGTGGCAGGAAAGAATAAGTGTCCGGGTAAAAGGCCAAGGGCAGGAAAAAAACTGCTTGCCACACACTCCAGGCACTACGGCCAAAAGACAACATGGCAGTCTGGACCGGCAGTCGGCGCATCATACCCTGCGGGCCACGTCATGCTGACAATCCACCCTGTCGGCAACTCCCAATCCAAGCATTATCTGGCTTTGCGACAAGCTCGAACTGCCCATTACACCGTACAAGACAGGGCAACGCAGCGGACCATCATCCGGTCCAGTTCATCGAAAGCGATGGGCTTGGACAGGTAATCATCCATGCCGGCGTGCAGGCAACGCTCGCGATCCCCCTGCATCGCGTTGGCCGTCATGGCCACGATGGTCCTGTGCTGCACTGATCCCAACTCCCCGGTGCGGATCAAGCGCGTTGCCTCAAAACCATCCATCACCGGCATCTGGCAATCCATCAGAATCACCGCATAGTCTTGCAGCTCCAGCATCGCCAGCGCTTCTTCTCCATTGACTGCGGTATGTGCGGTATACCCAAGGCGAGCCAATTGCCGGACTGCCACGATCTGGTTAATCGGATTGTCTTCGACGATCAGGACCAGCAGATCAAGGTTGTCCGGCACAACACGCGACGGCGCAGGCACGACCGGCGCCAAGTTGGTCACGGCAACTAGCGGCAGTTCCGTCCAGAACATCGCCCCCCGCCCGAGCACACTTTCGAAACCGATCGTCCCGCCCATCAGTTCGACCAACCGCTTCGTGATCGACAGGCCCAACCCGGTACCACCATATTTGCGCGTGATCGAGCCATCGAGCTGATGGAATGGCATGAACAAATCTGCCGCATTTTTCTTGTCAATACCTATACCGCTATCACGCACCGCAAACCGGACGCCCGCCGTAATACCGTGCGACGCCACCCGCGTCACGCGCAGTTCGATCGTGCCGACCGCCGTGAATTTGATCGCATTACCCAACAGGTTCAGCAGAATCTGGCGTAGTCGACCGGCATCGCCCATGACCAGCACGGGCAAGGCGGGATCCATCGAACTGGTCAACGACAATCCCTTGCCATCGGCCTTGGTGGTTAGGACGTCAATACAGCCAGTGACGACGGCCGATAGCTCAAAGCCGACCGATTCGACGGTCAGCTTGCCCGCTTCGATGCGGGAAAAATCCAGAATGTCATTGATCACGCTCAGCAACGCATCCGCTGAGGTCTCGATGATCTTGGCGAACTCGCGTTGCTCGGCATTGAGTGGCGTCTCGATCAACAGCGAAGTCATGCCGATGATGCCGTTCATTGGCGTACGAATTTCATGGCTCATCGTCGACAGAAACACACTCTTGGCCGCATTGGCCTGCTCGGCGAGCGTCTTCGCCGCACGTAGTTCCTCTTTGATCCGGTGCTGCTGACTAATGTCGAAAATCACGCCATCAACCCAGATATCGCCTGTGTGTTCGGCGTGCAAAACACTGCCACTTTCCCATACCTGCAACCAGCTACCGTCACGTAGCACCATGCGATACTCCACGGTATAGCGTCCTGCACTGGCAATCGCCTGACGCCAGACCTCCCTGACATCGGCTTGGTCATCCGGGTGCACCAGTTCCAGCAAGTCATGCTGCCCCTCGACAAATCGATCAACCGGCCAGCCACTCAGTGCTTCCATCCCGTCACTGACGAACAGCATGCTGCCCCCCACGAGGCGTCGGAATGCCGCGCCTGGCAGGTTACCGATCAGCGAGCGGTACTGACGTTCGCTATCACGCAATGTGCTCTGAAACAATTGCCGGTAGCGCAACAGGCCATTCGCAGCCAGCACGATCAGCGTCAACGTGACCGTACCCAGCGTGACCGCAATCGAGATGAAGCCGGCCGATGCTGCCGGCAACGGCACATCCGACTCGGCAATCCCGATAAAACGGGCAGCAAACATTCCCAGCGTGTGCATGCCCACAGTCGCCGCGCCCATCACCGTGCCGCTGATCAACAGGTTTTGCCAACCACGCAAGCGCGTCGAATGTTGCAAGCCGAACCGTACCCACAACGCAAGAATCGCCAGCAACACCGCCACCAGGATCGACGCCCCGAACCACCACGGATCGTAGCGCAACTGCGGCGTCATCTGCATCGCTGCCATGCCGCTGTAATGCATCGTGCCGATTCCACCACCGACCAGCACACCGCCGACGATCAATTGCTGCCAGTGCAGCGTGCGCTGCGTCAGCAATTGCAACGCGACCCACGATGCAGCCAGGCTTGGCAACACCGACAACAACGTGAGCGGGACATCGTAGCTGACCGGCGCACACAAACGAAATGCCAGCATGCCGATAAAATGCATCGCCCAGATCCCGCCACCCAGCGCCAGCGCCCCGGAAAAAATCGCCATATGTCGATGCAACGGGTTATGCGACAGACGACCGATACCGGCAATCTGCAACGCCATCGTTGAGGTAAACACCGCAATCAAACAGGAGAGGAGGACGCGCCAAGGATCATAGACGCCGTACAGAAGTAGTGGCAGATCGGTCACGTCGATCATGAACAAGGAAAGAAAATTCATGGCAGCGTCATGTGGTGAGCTCCAGAACGTCGATATTTATGCCGTAGGATTGATGCGCACCGTGTAGGGCGCTTCGAGTCCCGACCTGCAAGCTGCCATAAAGAAAGGTGAGTAAGGAATCGCACGCGAACTCATCGTAAAAATTAGCAGAACGGGCCGGGATTACACTACCAATCCTGCGCGGCTAGACTGAACAAACCGAACAGTAGCACCAAGCAAGCAGCCACTTTCCATAGTTTTTTTTGTTGACCATTAGACGATGCCAAGCAGGTAATACGATCCGATGACCACAAAAACAGCCGAGGTGGCGATGACGACCGACACCATGAAGATGTCGCGATACGACTCCCGATGGGTCAGTCCGGTAACGGCTAGCAGCGTTATGACGGCGCCATTGTGCGGCAAGGTGTCCATGCCGCCACTGGCCATGGAGGCAACCCGATGCAGCACTTCGAGCGGGATATTGGCCGCGTTGGCAGCATCGATGAACGTGGTCGACAATGCGGCCAGTGCGATGCTCATGCCGCCGGAAGCCGAACCGGTAATCCCGGCCAGCAAGCTCACGCTGACGGCTTCGTTGATCAGGGGATTGGGAATATGTTTGAGCGCCGCAGTGATCGATGAAAACCCGGGCAATGTCGCGATCACCGCACCGAAGCCGTACTCGGATGCGGTGTTCATGGATGCCAGCAGTGAACCGGCAATGGCCGAGGTCGATCCGGCAGCAAAACGACTGGCAACCGACTTGAAGGCAAACAGCATCACGCAAAGAATACCGCCCAGCAGTGCGCCCTGCACCGCCCAGATCGCGACCAGCGGGGTGACCGCCACAGTAAGAGGCTGACCAGAAATATCGAGTACCACGGCATCGCCAAAATAGATCGGAATCAGGCTGGTAAAGACCTTGTTCAGCACTCCCACCAACACCAGCGGCAACACCGCAATCCACGCGTTAGGAAGGGCAATCGTGTCCAACGCCTCCGGCTCGTTGTGGTGCTGCTCGCCATAGCCTTCGCCGGACTGTGCCGCTTGTTTGCGGCGCCATTCGAGATACAGCATGCCGACCGTGACAATGAACACGGTGCCAATCACCCCCAACCATGGTGCGGCCCAGGTGGTCGTCGAGAAAAAAGTGGTCGGAATAATATTCTGGATTTGTGGCGTGCCAGGCAATGCCGCCATCGTGAACGTGAAAGCACCGAGCGCAATGGTGGCCGGGATCAGGCGTTTTGGAATATCGCCCTGACGGAACATCTCGGCGGCAAACGGATACACCGCAAACACAACGACAAACAATGACACACCGCCATAGGTCAGCAATCCGCACACCAGCACGATCGACAGGATCGCGCGCTGGCGACCAACCAGCGCAATGACCGCGGTGACAATGGACTTCGAAAAACCCGACAACTCAATGACTTTGCCAAACACGGCACCGAGCATAAATACCGGAAAATACAACTTCAGGAAGCCGACCATCTTGTCCATGAAGACGCCGCTAAACATCGGCAGCACCAGCGCCGGATCAGTCAGGAAGACCGCCAGCAACGCACAGATCGGGGCAAACAGGATCACGCTGTAACCGCGATACGCGGCGAACATCAGCAACAACAATGCAGACAGTACGATAAGAAAATCCAAGTAACTAACTCCTGCTGGAACAGCATGGTGGCAGGGCTGGCGGCATGGCGATCAAGCCATCGATCGGCGATGACGACGGTGTTTCCCTTATGGTGAAAAGAGACGATGACGGATCACAAGACCGAGGGTCTTGATCGCGGCATCGCAAGAAGCATCAAGCTGGCGGACCGGATCGTTTCGGACCGCACGCACCATACCCCAGATCGGCTGTATCAGGCTATGGCAGAGCAGCCACGTCCTTCAGAAATTGTGACCGATCGCCGGTCGACTCGATACTCTGGGCAATGAGTGTCAGAAAGGTGTCCCGGTTGCTGCACTTTGGCAAAGCACGGCGAATGACGACTTTTGCAATCGCACCAATGGAACGCGTGAGGAGTGCTTCGACGGCAGCAGTGAATGCCGGATCAAGCGGCACCGACGACTTGGTGCTGCCAAGTGCCGTCGCGACGGCGGCCGCACTCCCGGTGGACGAGGCACTGGTCATCATCGTGCTACCGGGTGATTTTTTCTTCAGCGACGCGACGGCGTCGAGGAATTCGGCACGCCCCGATTCGGACGGCACATGCGCCAGCAACAAACCGGCCAGCGTATCGATATCGTCCGCCCGGGCGCCGGCTTTTTTGAGCAGCAACTTGGCAATCGGGCCGATCTGGCGCGACAGCACCGCCTCGAGCACAGGGAATACCTCAAGCTTCCAGGGTGTCATCGTCGCCGTCAGGCTGGTACCGGTCTGGCCGGTCGACAAGGCCACACCAGACATCTGGTTCACGGGTGCACGCTGGCCAACCGCCACGTCGCGGATCTGGCTGGCAAGTATGGTGCGGTCGCTATCACTGAGCACCGGCAGACCATCTGGCGTTGCGGGATCATTGCCGCTGTCGCGGTAAGCCTGCGTGAGCGCCTCCAGAAACACCTCAGCCGACGCATAGCGGTCCGCCAGACTCTTGGCCAGTGCGCTTCGCAATACCGGATCGAATGCAGCGCTGACGGTGGCCTGCAATTGCGACGGCGCGACCGGATTCTCATTGAGGATTTGCTGCATCACGACCGATACCGCGCCGACGAAGGGCCGCACGCCGGTCAGCAACTGATACAGCACGATGCCAGCCGAAAAGACATCGGACCGGCCGTCGATCTCGGCACCGCGAAACTGCTCGGGCGACATGTAACTCGGAGTGCCAATCATCGAGCCAGTCTGGGTCAGCGTCGACGATTCTATGCGGGCGATGCCGAAGTCGGTGATCTTCACTTGCCCTTCAGCAGTGATGATCAGATTGGCCGGCTTGATGTCACGATGCACGACGCCACGGGCATGGGCATAGCCAAGTGCACGCAACAACTGCGGCATCCAGACCATCACCCGCGCCAGATCGGTCGGCTGGTTCGGCACCAGCAGCGCGTTGAGCGGCGTACCTTCGACGAACTCCATGGCGATGAAAGCGGCGTCGTCGGTTTCGCCATAGTCGTAGACCGCGACGATATTCGGGTGCGTCAGGCGGCCAGAAGCTTGCGCCTCGTTCCTGAAGCGGGCCACCAGATCCATCTCCTGATGGCCGCGCAACAATTCCTTGCGGATGGTCTTGAGTGCGACGACGCGTTCAATATGCGGATCAAAGGCCTTATAGACCACCCCCATTGCGCCCTCCCCGAGGACGCTTTCGACGCGGTATTTTCCAATCTGGTCAGGCATGCTGCGGCCCCTGTTTCAAAAGCAATAATGGCCTGATTGTACGTGGGATTCTTGCCAGATCAGTACGTCGAATTACTCATCAAGCATCTTCATTGCACTCGCCAGGCTGGTTCGCATCCGCACGAACGAGCGCGCCAGCGCTGACAATTCATCATTGCCTTTGACATTGAACTCGTCGGCATCGAACTGACCCAGACTGACCTGATCGGCGAGCGTCGCCATGCGGGTAATACGACGCGTCACGAACAGATGCACCATCACGTTGAGCGCAATAAACAAAAAGACGAACACGCCCAGCATGGACAGCATGTAGGTCTGCAGCATCACGTTGGCGCGCTGCAGCGGTACCGCCATCGGTACCGACACCACCTGCGCGCCGACGATTTCGTTAAGCTTCCAGCCAAAGCCGTTATTGCGGCCGTAGATATCGAGCATGGTCTTTGGTGCCGCATCGGGCACGCTATGACAGACCAGACAAGCGCCATCCTTGATCTGCAAAGGTCGCGCGATATACAGCGCAGGGCCAATCGTGGTCATGCGCTCGCCCACCAGTTCGAGGGTGGTTGGCTTGTCGCGCAGCGCATTGACCAGATCGGCCTCCCAGTCCGATGCCCGATCGCGTGGATTGGTCGGGTTGAGCGTCGCTTCTTTGTACGAAAAATCCGGGTTGGACTTGAGTAGCGTGTTCAAGTGCTCGGTCGCCGAATACGATGGCACCGACTGCGGCAGAAACTCGAACTTCATGTGCGATTGCAGTAGCGGGGCAATCTGCTTGGAGGTGTACGAGCGTGCCGCCGAGGCCGACTGCATCAGCATCCGGGCACTTTCCAGCGTTTCTTCGCGCGCGTTATTCTTGAGCAGCATGTTGGCAATCAGACTGGCTGCCGCGAAACCCACGGTAAAGATGATGATGAAAACAATGTTGAATTTGGTGGCGAGCGATAGTTTCATGGCGGGTCCTGGTCGAGTCTGTGGAATGCGGCGATAGGCTTGGGAGGGAATGCGGTGGCCCGGTTCATCCCGGCTTTTTCGGGATAGCAGGTGGCGGCGGATGCAGGATTGGCTTCCATTGGGAAGACTGACCCAGCGCCGTATCAAGCGACTGCCGGAACGCAGGGTCTTTGAGGCGCGGGACGAAACGACGTACCAAAGATTGTTGCAGCACGATCGGGCTCTCCAGCCAAGGTCCAATCTCGTCGTAACGTACAGCGTGTTCTTTTTTCAGCGCCACTTTGGCATTTTTTGCGGGCACCACCGGTACCAGCACATCCCGAAAAGTGCGCGGCATCTCGTCAATGAATTGACGGCCAGGCCGGCCACCCGCCTTGAGTGGTTCATCGCCGGACCGTGCCGCAAACTGCTCGCGCTCGAGCGTGATCTCGCGTTGGACGCCACGCTTGCGATCGAGCTCCGCCACCGTCTGCGTGCCGTTTTCGACAAACACTTCATCGCTTGAAGCGCCGGCATGAACGATCAGCGTACCGCTGCTGACCCGCACACGCAGCCGCGCTGTCTGGATCGTGGTGATCTGGTCCGCGCCCTTGATCTGGACCTTCAGCCAGCCCTCAAGTAGCGCCAGTTCAAGCGAAGTCGCACGGCGCTCGTAGGCGATGCGGCTCGCTGGTCCCAATGCAATGACCGTGTCGCCCAGACCAGTAATCTGCACGCCGGTCTCTGCGGAGGCCAGCAGGTCACCGCTGTCGAGATGCGCACCGACCGTAGCAGTGTGGAGTTCGGTGCCACGGATCACCTGTACCGGTTTTTCGGCAAATGAGATCAGCGCCTGCGCCTGCGCAACAGGTGCCAGTATCATCAAAAGACAAAGGCACGCGACCCCCACGGTTGTCCTTGCACAAAATAAAAGTTTCATTGGTCTGACTTTTCGGCGTGGATTTGATGGCATGTGCGACCTCTCGGGACGACGGCCCCGGCGAATTCCCGCATAGCTTCACGGGCAGTGTAACTGATGAAAGATGTCAAATTGGAATTAAATTTCTCGTCATCGTGAAGCGGTTAATAGCTATCGCAACTGTTGCGCGCCATCAAGGCAATACAATTACTCAGGTTAGGACTGCTCTTGACGCGCGACCATTCGAGCGCCAACCGGTCCGCCGTTACGTTACCCGTCGACACCGCTGCCAGCGGGCTGGCACTGGCACACAGGGTCGGCGTGCCAATATTTTTGCCGTACAGATCACTGCTGACCTGCGTCACGTCACGCGCAGCAACCGGGGCGACGGCCAGCAAGACGGTGTCCGGCACGCCCTCGATCCGAAATGCCAGCGCATTCGCGGCCGCCTGCACGAAGACATAGTTACGCGCACTCAAACCACCGCCGCTAATCGGGTAGTGTCCCGGCAAGGTCGTCGCCGATACGGCCGACGTGAAGGCTGCGCTACCGGTCGTTGCGTCAGCCAATGTCTCGCCACCGACCAGACCGCTGACCGTGCCGCCCAGCACCGGATTGGCATTGCCCTGCAAGCGGCTGGCGGGAGCCGCCTGATAGGTGAGCGTGGCCGGTTCAATGGTGAGCGACGCAGGGGCGACACGGAGGCGATAACCGACTGGCGAGACGAAGTTGTCGGTCAGTACGTAAGTCCCTGCCTGCGATCCGGCACCAGTGTAACTACCGGCGACGGCCGCCCCGACCGCATCGCCATTGCGCAGTCCGGTCACCGTGTTGCGCAAGCCAACGTTGGGATCGCCGTAAGTACGCGTCGCATCTTGCGCCACGAGTGCGATGTCGATGACCGGCTGGAACGCGTAGACAAAATGGTTGCCGCTAGCCTGCGCCGGACTACCGCAGGGAACGCCGAACGCGCACCCATAAATATTGCCGCTGCCAGCCGTACCTGCCAACCCGCCGCGCTGCTCGCCGGCCTGGGTCGCGGCGAAGATATTCCATCTGCCTGTGCCGCCCGGTGTCAATGCGGCATTGCCGGGATTCATGAACGCTCGCCCCGCCACCAACGTGATGTCGCTGCCGAGCGTAGCGATCGACTGGTCCAGTATCAAGTCCTGTCCGGCACGCAGAACCACGTCGTGCGCGACCACGCTATTGGGGCTGGCGATCGGTGTGGCCAGCGCCGTCGTGGACGCGCTACCAATGCCAGTGAGCGGCGTGACCATCAAGTCGCCCGCCGTGAAAAAATCGGTGTCGCCGGCACCGGCCACTGCGGTATTGCGCGGCAAGTCGAATTGCGCGCTGACGCGTCCGACCGCGTTACCGCCATCGAGCAGAAAAAAGCGCGACTCCGGTTGCGTGCCGTGTAGCAGCAAGCTCGCTGCCTTGATCGGCCCACCCTGCGTCACGACGCCACCGCTCGACAGCGTGACCAACCTGCCCGCTGCCGACAAGCCACTGTCGAGCACGATGCCCGCGCTCCCGGCACCGCCGTTTTGCAGCGTGATGTCGTTGCTTGAGCCAAACGGCGCGCCATTGAATGCGGTGATGCGACCGGCATGACCCGCACTGCCAATGACAACAGCGGAGAATCCCGGCTGAATCACCGTACCGAACGTCGCCGCATCGAGCACAAAATCTGTCGCGGTTGAGGGGGCGAACACATTGATCGGCACCGCCGGCGCTTCGGTCAACTGGCCGTCGGCTGCCACCCCGCCGGGACGCACATTGAGCATGCCGCTGCTGCGGAGAGTGCCGGCCAGCGCGATCATATTCGATCGGGTGCCGGCCGAATCGGCGGCATTGAGTGCGCGCAACACGATGTCGCCACTCGTCGTGGCACCGCCGATGACGCTGTTGCCGGTCACTTGCAAGCCGGGTGACCCGCTACCGGCCGACTCGCCGCTGATCGTCGTCACGCCCTGACCAACAACGACGCTGACACTGGAATCACCAAGCGACACGCCAGCCGATGACGCGCCGCTATCGGTAGTGCGGCCACGGAGTTCGATCGCACCGCCACCATCCGTTGCCACACGACTGGCATTCGCGATGCGTATGCCATTGCCGCTAGCGCTGAAACCGGTCACCGATAACCGACCGCCGGACAACAGCGACGCCGCCGACAACGACACGCCGCTATCCTGAAATCCAGTGCCAGAGAGTCCGAGCGTGCCGCTGGTCGAGATCGTCGTATTGCGCACCGCTACGCCGACGCCATTGAGTACATTGGCGGCTACGCCATCCATCACGAAGGCACCGCCACCACCGGTCACCGACGACCCGTTGAGCGCAATCCCGGCACCGGTGGTCATGTCCGACTGGCTGGACGGCAACAAGCCTGTACCGCGTAATTGCACGCGGCCACCGGCTACCTTGGCGGAGCCGACATTGATGCTAGCCCCATTGAGCGTGATACCGCCGTCGATCGTGCTGAACATACCGGCGGTATAAATTTGACCGGCAGCACCCTTGGCAGCACCGGCAAACGGATCGCTGCCGCCATAAAACCGAACATTGCCGCCATTGGTACGGATGGCTGCACCGGTGTCGAGCAGGATCGCACCGGCACCGGTGTTCTGGCTATCGGCATTGAAATCAACGTCAAGCCGCCCTGCACTACCCGACGCGGCGATTTGCACGCCGGGCGCTAAGACGATATTGCTGTGCGCATTGAGCGTGAGCATCACGTCGGCCGGACCAGTGTGCGTGATGCCGGTCAGCACCGTGATATTGCCGGGATCGGTCCCGCTGCTGCTGGTGCTGATCGCGACACTGGTGCCGGCGCTGAGGGTACTGCTGATGACTGCGGCAGACACCGATGTCGATGTTGATAACGGTATGGGGACATCGCTGTAGACCGGGGTGACGGGACCGTTGTCGATTGTGATATCAGTGGGATCGAGCAACCATGAACCGCTGCGGCCAACCGGCGCGGCAGCATCGACGCGCGCACCAGCGACATCAAGAATTTTGCCCGAGGTTTCGATGAACCCGCCGTTGCCCCCCTCGTTACCGCCACGTGCACTGGCGCTACCGGCAAAGCGGGTGGTTTGTGTGGCCAGCACGCGCACCTGCCCGCCGTCCCCCTGACCGATCGCATCAGTACGCAGTCGTGTACTGGCGTCGACATTGAGTGCATTGGTCGCGCTGACCAGCACGTTGCCGCCACCGGCATCACCACGGGCATCGACCACGGCATTGCCAGCCAGGCTGATGTCGCGACCGCTCAGCGTCACATTGCCGCCGCGATGACCGGCTGTCGTACCGGACACATCAAGCAGGCCGCTGACGAGCGTGGTGCCGGCATCGCCGCCGTCGAGCACGATGCGACCATTGCGCTCGACCAGCGAACGCGCCTGCACAATGCCCTGCTGTGACAGTACCGTTTGGGTCAGCGCAGTAGCCGCCTGCACCGTCATCGTCACCGCGCCTCCGTCCGCAATGACCATGCCGCGATTGGCAACCAGCGCATCGACGGCAGCCTGATCGATGACGATGCGGGTCAGTCCATCGCCACTAAAATCAAGCGTCATGCGCGCACCCGCGGCAAGACCAACCGTGCCTAACCGCGCGGCAATCGTGCCGTCATTTCGGACCTGACCGCCCAGCAACGCGATCGTGCCGCGCTCGGCCGCCTGCAACGTGCCCCAGTTATCGACCCGGCCCGCGGCACCGGTGGCGGCAAAGCGCAATCGACCGGCCAGAAAATCGGCATCGCCGATGTTGAGCGTCGAGGCCACCAGACTGCCAACATCGACCACCGCGCCGGCACCAAACAGCACGCCGGCGGGGTTGACCAAAAAGACTTTTCCGTTGGCCGACAGCCGACCAAAAATGGCGCTGGGCGACGGACCGACAACGCGATTGAGGATCACGCTGGAAGGCCCCGGCTGCACGATACGGACGTGTTCGCCGGCACCAACCGAAAAATTATTCCAGTTCACAATCGCCGACGCCGAACCCTGATTGACGACTAACTGGCGGTTGTCCGGCCGCGACACCGCCACTTGCCCGCCGACCACTTGCTCACCCGCCGGCAAAGCCAGCGCCGTGCGGTAAGGCGCGATCAGCACGACGATCGCGATTCCCATCAGCGACAACCGGCAAGGAGGAGAAAAACGCGTGGCCATCATAGTGCTCCTGGTGAACGGGCGCGAACCGGTTACAGCGATCGGGACAACTGGGCGTACAGACGCGGACTGCGGTATTCGCCATCCTGATCGGCACCGCCGAGGCGCCATGCGACGCTGCTGCGCAAAGTCAGTCCGCCGTCAAATTGCCAGAACAGACCGAGGCCGAGCCCGCGCAGGGTGCGATGATTGTCGGTCCCGGACAGCGGCGCATGACTGAAGCGGACTCGTCCGACATCATAAAAAACACTGGCCGAAACCTGCTGCGTGGCGGCCCAGCGTAATTCCGTATTGAGTACCTGCCCCGCGTCGCCAATGCCGGCCGACGACGAATAGGCGCGCACTGCAGCCGGGCCACCGATGGCGATTTTTTCGGCGCTGTCGAGGTTGTGGCTAGCCCATTGGCCCGACGCGCCAGCAAATACGCTGAACGGTCCTGACAGCGCCTGCAGGCGCGATGCCTGATAGGACACACGGACAAAATCCCCGGCGGTGCGCAAGCCGTTAGCGGCCTGATCACGTGCCAGATCAGGTGCCGAATCAATGGTCAGATGACCGGCATACGCAGTCAACCCGAGGTTAAAAAAGCCGCCACCACCGAACCCGTCCCGGCCTTCGTAGAGCACACCGGCGCTAGTCGTGCGGACCGTCTTGCGTGCCGCTTGCTGGACCACCGCGATGTCATCCGAGAGCGTCTTGTGTTCAATACCAACGCGCAAAAACAGGTTGCGGGTACGCGAACGCAGTAGCGGATAACTCAGCGTGAATTCGCCGACCTCGGCGCGTCCGCTGGCGCCGAGCGCGGCGAGATGACTACCCAGTTCATAGGACACGCGCGAGTAAGCCAGGCCGGCACGCAAGCCGGTGTAACCGAGCGGCAGTTCGTAGCCGAGGCGACCAAAAGCCAGCCCCGAACCCAGCGTGTGCAACACACGCACATCAAGGTTGTCGCCCAGCGATAGCGGACTGACCAGACGCATCACCGCACCAGCGCGATAGTGGCCGGTGGCACGCGAACCGTAGTTATCGAGATCGACGCTGGCCAGTACGCGTGGCGCGGCATCGAGCTCGACAATCAGGTCGAAGGTGCCCGGCACTATGCCCGGCTCCAGCGCCGATTGCGGTGTCATACCCGGCAAATCGCCAAGCAGCAACATGCTGCGCTCAAGTGCTTGCTGGCGCAGTGGCAACCCGACCTGCAGCGGTGCGAGTGCCTGCGTGATGGCGGACTCGGGCACGCGGATGGATGCCAGGCGCTCGATACGCACCTGCGCCAGCTTGCCCTCGACGATCGACCATTGCACCCGACCGGCGGTCAGTTCCTGCGCCGGCAAAATTGCCTGCGCCAGCACGTAACCGGCTTGCTGGTAGTGCGTAGTAATCCGTAACGCCAGTGCCTGCAACTCGCTGAAATTCACCCGGGTGCCAATCCGGTCAGCCAGCAGCGCCGCCAGCGTGGCGTCGTCGAACACGGTGTTGCCGCTGAAGCTGATCTGCTGCAGCACGAATGACGGACCTGAATCGGCCGTGATCACCGGTGTGACCGGCGGCGTGGGCGGAGCGACTCCGGGCGCGACCGGCGCTGGCATGACGGCCGACTCCCGCAAGGCCTGTGCCGCATTCGGCGGCGTCTGCGCATAAGCTGGCAGTAATGCCGTCATCGCTGCCAGCGCACCCAGCACGCAGCATGCCGCCGACGTGCGCCACCCTCTTAGTCGCTCATTGCGCATGCTGTGCTCCGGCAGCGCTCGGTGCGATGCGCATGTGCCAGTCGCCGATCAGGTTGAAAGGGGCCCAGAAAAAAGGATGGCGAAAGCGCGGCTGACTAAGCACCGTCTTTTGCGCTGTCTGCATCGCCATTACCGCATCGTCGCCAGCAGCCAGTTGTCTGTACAACGATTGCATCAGTACCGCGGTCGAATTATCCCCAACCGGCCACAGCGAAACGATCAGCGCCGATGCACCAGCACTGAAAAATGAGCGCGTGAAGCCGAGTATCTCGTCACCGCGAGCGATGCGACCGAGGCCACTTTCGCAAGCGCTAATCGTCACGAGTGCAACGTCGCCCAGATCAACCTCATAGACTTCACGCGCCAGCAGAAAGCCGCTGTCGAGATCGTCCGGCTTGCCATCGGGCGCCAACAAGATGCGCGACTGCAGAGGATCAACCACATCGACTTCGGCATGAGCGGCGACGTGCAGGATCGTGGCATTACCCGCACTGGCGCGAAACTGGCGCTTGGATGCCTCGGCCTGCAGGAACACCTGACTATCACCAAACAACGTGGCGATCTGATTGACCTCCCGCTCTGCGCCTGGCAAAGCCAACGCGGCGACCGTGCCGGGATTGCCGAAAGCGACCAGCTTCCCACCCGTTGCCACTGTACGGCGCGCCAGTTGGACGGCCACGCTGGCCGATGGCGAGATCGCCAGCGCATGGCGTTCAATCAGATAGGCGTCGTCATCGCGCAAGGCCTGAAATGGCAAGTAATGCAGTGCGCCGTGCGGCACGATCAGCAAGCGCTCTTCGGGCCGCAATTGCAGCGGCGCGAGCAGGATGGCATACAGCTCGCTGGCCACCATATCGACCCCTTTGCTACGCGTAAAAACCGCCGTGCGAAAGCGTTCAACCAAAACGGCGATATCCTCACGTTTTTGCGTGATCGTGGTTCCGCTGATGCCGTCGGGGCGCACTACCCACGCCAGCAGTCGGTCGTCGAGGCTATGGAAAGCGATCATCGCTTCGCCGGGACGCAGCACTTGCCGCATTGCGGCCAGATCCGGCGCTTGCGAGATCAGACCGCCAGAAGTGGCCGTCGGGGTACGCACCCGTTCACGCACGATGTCGAGCAAGGCGCGCGAACGGCTCTCTTCGCTGAGCCGCCATGCACCTTCGACATCGCCGTCCTGCATCGTCAGACTGATCGCCCGATCGAAAATCTGTTGCACGTCACCAAACAGACCAGTCTTGAATTCTTCGCTGCGAAAGCGCGCCCGCACCGCTTCCGATGCACGCACGGCAGCGACGTAGGCGCGCCTTGCTCCGGCGCGATCGCCCTGCTTCAGCAGGCCGCGTGCAATACCTTCACTGGCCCACAGTTGATGGTAGGCAGCATCGCTTCCGCTGGCCGATTCTGCCGCTTGTGTAAAGGCAGCAATCGACGCCGTGGTCTTGCCTTCGGCCAGCAACAGATTGCCGATGCCGCGCTGATAGGCCTGACGCAATGCGCCATTGGCCGGCAAGGCAAGATCATCGTAAAGCAGGCGGGCTTGCGCTATCCGACCGTCAGTGAGGTAAGCGTTGGCCAATGAAATGGTGACCAGTGGCCGGAACCGGTCGCTGGCGGCTGCCTGCGCCCGGCTAAAAAAAACAATCGCTTCCGGCAATTTGCCGCGTCGCACCGCAATATCCCCCAGCGTCTTGTAGCCCGGCGCGGCGATATCGGCTTTATCGCTGGCACCTTCGGACAGGCTGTCCTGCGCGTAGCGTTCCGCCTGATCGAGGTCACCGGCATAGCTGTAGGCAATCGCCAGATCGCGCTTGGCAGCTGCCACCAGATGCTGATCGGAGCGGGTTTGACCGAGCATCAATGCCTTGCTTGCTGCCTCGATACCCAACCGGAATTCGCCCTTCTCGGACAAAGCCGAGGACTGTGCGCAATACATCGCGCCATCGAGCTTGACCCGGTCTCGCTGGTAGAGCAATTGTCCATCGGCACTGAGCGCGCGCAGCGTTTCGGCATCCGCAAGACGGGCGCGCGCCGCGTCGAAAAGCGGCGATGCCGCCGGCTCAGGCGCTTGCGCCATCGCGGGCACCAGCGCAAGCAGCCACACAACGAGGGTTACGCCACACGTTTTCAGGATCGATGAAATAGCAGGCCTCCGCTTTAGCGAGCCAGATTCACGATGGTGACGCGTCGGTTCTCCGGTGAAGTCGGATTGCTGGTGTTGAGCAGTTCGCTGTCACCCTTGCCGACCGCGTCGAGGCGGCTGTCATCGATATGGCGGGTTTGCACCAGATATTGACGAACCGACTCGGCGCGTAGTTGCGACAACTTCATGTTGGCGTCGGACTGACCACTCGGGTCCGCATGCCCCTGAATCACAAAACGAAAATCGGCTAGCTTGTCCGAGCTGAGGGCCTGGCCAACCACGTCAAGTGATTCGCGGGCACGGGCGGTCAGATCGGCGGAGTTGGGCTCGAAGGTAATCAATAAGGAAGCGCTCGCGGGTTTGGCTGGCTTGGCCGGTTTAGCATGGGGTTCGATGTCACGAGTGAGGCGAATACTACGGGTGCGGACCGGTTCGTCGGCGCTCGCTTCGGCGCCTGCCGGCGTCAATGCCTGAATCAGTGCGGACGCGGTGACATCTTTTCCCTTGAGCAGCGTCGTGTTCTGGGCCAGAGCTGGCACGGCGCCTGTTAGTGACACCGTCAGAAACGCAATAAGGGTGAGAAGCAGGCGGATTTTCATCATGGTCTCCGGTCAATTTCCAAATATCTGAGGCCAAAAGAATAGGCCACAATTATGTATTTAACAACCATTTTTATTTCACTTTCCGCACCGCAAGTAGCATTTTTCCATTGCCAGAATCGATGGCATTTTAACAAAAGACCCTGTATCGTCACTGGCAAATCAAGCCCGACACTGGAGACGCAACATTGTGAGTACCCCGCCCGACGACGACCGCACCCAACTACATGTCATTGCCAAAGCCGACAGCACCAACGCTGCACCGGCGCCGGAACAGGATCGCAATGCCCTGCCGGTCGGCGCCCGGGTGCTGGAATTCGAAATACGGCGATTGATCGGCGTCGGTGGTTTCGGCATTGTCTATCTGGCCTACGATCACTCGCTGGAACGCCACATCGCTCTCAAGGAATACATGCCGTCGTCGCTGGCCGAACGCACCAGCCAGTCGCATGTGGCGGTGCGTTCAGAGCGACATGCCGACACGTTTGATGCCGGCATGCGCAGCTTCATCAACGAAGCGCGGCTGCTCGCGCGCTTCGATCATCCGTCGCTAGTCAAGGTGTATCGCTTCTGGGAAGGCAACGGCACGGCGTACATGGTGATGCCGTTCTACGAGGGACTGACGCTCAAGCAAACCTTGCAGGCGATGCCGGCGCCGCCCGATGAAGCGTGGCTCAAGTTGCTGCTGGCACCGCTACTCGATGCGCTTGACATCATTCATCAAGAAAAATGCTTCCACCGCGACATCGCCCCCGACAATATCCTGATGCTCGCCGATGGCCGGCCGCTGCTGCTCGACTTCGGCGCAGCACGGCGCGCCATCACCGGCATGGATCAGGCCTTCACGGTGATCCTCAAGCCTGGCTATGCGCCGATCGAACAATATGCCGAGGTGGCAACCCTGCAGCAAGGTGCCTGGACCGACCTGTATGCGCTGGCGTCGGTCGTGTTTTTCGCCATCAATGGCCGCCCGCCAACGCCGTCGGTCACGCGCATGGTCAGTGATGCGCAGGTGCCGCTGGCACAGAGCGCAAACGGTCGTTACAGCGCCGACTTCCTGCAAGTGATTGATGGCGCACTGGCGGTCAAGCCGGACGACCGGCCGCAAAGCGTTGCGGCCCTGCGCACCCAGTTACACCTGCTGGCACATCAGAACACGCAGCATGTGGCGTCATCGCCGGGACCGATGTCAACGCCGGTGGCGAACAGCGGACAGGCCCGCCAGAGCATGTCGTCCAGCCGCAAGCTTGCCGTGGGTGCGGCAACGGTCCTCGTGATAGCGGCAGCCGGCTTCTGGATAAGCCGACCGGCAGAAGTGGCAACACCAGAAATGCCGGCTGCCGAGCGCACTACGATTGTTCCTGCCAACATGGCGCCGGTTGCAGCACCACAGGTACAGGTTGCCGCTGCGCGGCCGGCCACACCGGTCGATGCCACGGCAATCCTCGGGCAAATTTATGCCGCACGCGATCCCGATCACGCAGTGAGCGTGGCCTTGCCGGCGTCGGAAGTGCACATCGGCGAGCGACTGACGATGGCCGTCACTTCGGCACAGGCTGGCTATGTCTATTTGCTGATGGTAGGCACCGAAGGAACCGACTTCGTACTCCTGTTTCCGAACGCCGACGATACCGACAACCGTATCAGCGCCAACCAACCGTTGTTGTTGCCACGCAAAAAATGGCACATGACGGCCTCTGGTCCGGTGGGCACCGACCGCTTTGTCGTCATCGTCTCGGATCTGCCGCGCCAGTTCAACGATGCCGGCTTGCGCAAGGGCAGCTTGTTTGCCGATTTTCCAATCGGACTGATAACGCAATCGGCTGCGGTGGCCAGCGGTGTGATGCCGGTGTTTGCCGGCAAGGCCGATTGTGCCCGCGCGCCTGCACTTCCTTGCACCGATCGCTACGGTGCGGCGCGTTTCGAGATAGTGGAACTGGCTGCAAAAAACCGATAGCGCTGCCGCTGGCAGCGCATCCTGAACACTTTTTATCCGGGGATAGACCTCCATGCATGATGACTCCCGTTCCGGCACGCCGGCACCACAGTGGCAACCACTTTCCCCCAGCCGACTCCATCGTCTGCCGTTCGGCATGGCCTTTGGCGCGACCGATGTCGGTCTGGTGCGTACTGGCAATGAAGACAATTTCCTGATCGATGAAGCACTGGGTCTGGTGATGGCTGCCGATGGGATGGGCGGTCATGACCGGGGCGAGATCGCCAGCGCCGGTGCGCTGACCGCCGTGCTCGAGTTCTTGCAACAGGCTTTGCGCGACCATGGCGATCTCGCCGCTGCACTAGCGGCGCAGTCGCAAGAGTCGCTAGTCACCGGTACCAGCGATCCCGATGCCACCTGGACCGACGGCATGGTACCGGCTGTTGGCATTCTTTACGATGCGATTGAATTTGCCAATCAGACACTGTGCACCCAAAATCTGCTGCGCCAGATGGCCGACGGTACCGGCATGGGCACCACGCTGACCGGATGCTGGCAACCGACCGGCGCGACGGCAGACAACGCCTCGCTGATCGTGTTTCAGGTTGGTGATAGTCGCCTGTACCGCTTGCGCGGCGATGAATTCGTTCAACTTACGCGTGACCAGACGCTCTACCAGCAAGCGATCGATGCTGGCATCCTCGACGACCTACCCAAACGCAATGTCCTGTTGCAGGCCGTCGGCCCCTACGAACACATCAAGCCAGTGATCGAAGTGCATCCAGTCGAAGCGGGCGACCTGTTCATGCTGTGTTCGGATGGGCTGTATGGCAGCATTGCCCATGCTGAGATGGATAGCGTGCTGCGTGGGGCAACGGTCGACACCGCTGCTGCCGTGTGCCAGCGCCTGATTGACATGGCGAAAGCGGATGGCGGACGCGACAACATTACGGTGGTGCTGGTGTTTGCCGGTCAGCAGTGAGGGAAGCACGCGGTGTGATGCGTTGGATTGCGAGGGTGGGTACGGCTTGTTGTGCCCGCGCGGGCATACCGGACATGTCGGCCGATTCCATCGTTGGAAGTGCGTTCGCGTGGGCACGATAACCCTGTGCCCACCCTACGGGATCAGCGTGATGAGCTCACCCCAATTGCCATCGAGCATTCCCGAAAACGTTGGTATCGATGGCAACCCGCGCCATACGTGCAGCGACGGCACAACCTCGGTCGAGCCGTCGGTCCACCACACCCCCTGCCCGGCCAGCGCCGCATTCGCCAGCGTGTGCGCTAACGCCGGCAACACCAGCGGCAGTGCATCAACACTGGTAATTGGCATGTGCAATGCTGCTGCCGGCTCACTGGCGAGAAATGCCGGTGCAACCATTGCCTGCACAGCGGCATCGAACTGGACGAAGTCAGCACCGGCATCGAGCGTCGACAACGCTAGCGTTTCCAGTTCGGCATACCAGCCAGCCGACCGATCGAGCCAGTCCAGCAGCGGCACCTGACCCGTTACGCCGGCAGCGATGGTCAGCGGAAAATGCCGGCCGACGCGATCGATGCTGGGCATCACGATACCGGCCCACGTCTTGTCATCACAGACGCCCGGTGCCAGCGCAAAACGCCAGATCGGACTGTTGAGGTAGGTGGCGAGCCAGCGCTCGCCAAGCTGCGCACGACTGCCATGGAGGACTGTTTGCAGCCAGTGGTCCCAGACCGAAACAAAGTCTGCCGGCATACGCCGCGACACGAAATCCCCATGACTGGTGATCTTGCCGTAAAAGCCTGTGACGGGATCGCTGACAGCCATGCTACAACCGGTCCGGGCAGCGGAACTGTTCGAGCACGCCGCGCTTAAACGGGTTGACGACGCTGCTGGCGGTGAGCTCGTAGAGCATCTTGCGGCCATCGAGATCAAAGCTCAGCGTGTAGCGTTCGCCCTGCCCGGTCGCCGCCAGCATGCCTTTGTCGATCATGCGAAACCAGGCCCACGGACCATCGGTACGGAACTCGGCACGCGGTGCCGGCGTGGCATCGAGATAGACTTGCCCGCTACCCTTGCCACTCGGCAGCAGCACCGGTGTGCCACGCAACGGCGCACCCGGCACATACGACACCAACTGGCCATCGATATCGAGTACGACCTTCGTCAGCGCCGGATCGGCACTGACCGGCTTGAGGTCAAAGCGCAGCGACGGTTGCCGCCCACCGGCCGAAAAGAACATGTCGCGCACCCGTGCCGCGCGTTGGAACTCGTCAAGGGTCTGCTGTGAAATACCGAGCGGTGCATCACTGAGCGCACGCCAACGCCATTGCGCGCTGCTCATGTCGACATAGGGCGCGAGGTTCTTGGCGAAGAAATCATCGACGGTGCCACCCGGTCCGAAGAAACGGCCGAAGTCATCGAGCGTGATTTCCTTGCTGGCGGTGCGCTGCAGCGGATAGCGACCGGCGATCGCTTCACGGCAGAATTGTGCACCGGCGGCATTCCAGAGCGCATTGAGGCGCGCGCGTTCGTTGCCCAAGGTCAGACCACCGCCACTGCTCTCGATGCTTTTTAGCATGCCGGCGACCAGCGGCGGCTTGCCGTCGGATTCGCGCTTGAGCCGCACCAGCGCATCGCCAGCTGGTGCCGGTGTGCCGCTGCGGCGCGCCGCATCAGCCGCGTCAAAATACAATGCCACGTCTTTGAGCATCGCCAGTACCTGATCAATCGGTGCCGGTGCCGCAGGAGCGCCGGGCGCAGCAGGTGCACCAGCCATCTTGTGCAGGTTCTCGAAATGTTCGTCGACCGGATTGCTGGCACGCGTGACCGGAGCCGCGGCCATGCCGTCATCAGCCGCACCGAGAGCCGATTCGAGTTTCTTGCGTGCCGCATCGAGCTTGCCGCTGACCATGTCATTGAGCGATTCGGCGCGCCCCTTGCTGCCATTGTCGAGCGTGGTTTCCTTGCTGGCCGCCTGAATAAACTTGCGCATCGGCGAGTCCGGGCCGGACAGTGCCGTCGTCACGCGTGCCGCCTGATCGAGGCTGGTGAATGGCACCACCCGCACATCGGCCAGCAAGCTATCCCACTGCGCAATGTAATCGGCGTAGTACAACCGCAGCACGGCCGCTTTCATCTCGGCATTGTTGACCGTTGCAGCGGCCGATTCCTGACGATCGAGCACCCAGCTGTCCTTGGCGATGTCGGTGATGGCCAGATCGCTTTCGGCTAGCAGCTTGCGGTAACCGGCCACCGTGAAGGTGCCAGCGACACCGCGCGTGAGCGGTTGCCCGCTTTGACGCATGAACACTTGCGAGACGTCCCGGCCAACTGCCGCAGCGGCATTGAATTCCGGCAACCGCGCCAGTGCAACCTGACGTTTCAGGCGGTTGTAAATTTGCTCCGGCAGCGGCATCCGGGCCAGTCGCAAACGCACTTGCGCGATCAGCGCCGCATCGAGTGGTGCCGGCGTGGCAGTCGGGTCGGCATCCACCAGCATCGCGGTCACGTGGTTCGACAGCGACTGGCGCTGGGCCTCGCTGGCATCGCTCAGGTTGCGGCGCCAGTCGAAGTCGATCCAGGCTTGCACCGACTCGGCATCGAAGTGCTTGCGATCCCCCAGCATCAGATACACGCGCAGCACTTCGTACAGATATTCCTGATTGTTGGCATCGCCACGCCGCAGGATTTCTGCGAGACGGGCCGTCACGCGCGGCAACAGCGTGTCGTGTAACAGGCGTCGATACAACTGCTGCGCACCGGCGCCCAGCTTGTCGCCCTGATACAGCGTGAAGCGGTTCAACAGTGGCACGCCCGCGTCGCGTTCGGCATAACCACCGGGGAGATTGCGCACCGCATCGAGCAGCGGCAAGATGGCCAGCACGCTGCCTTGTGGTGGCGTACTTTTGGCCAGCTTGTCGATCTCGGTAGTGCGCGCGGCGATGTCCGCGACAAACGCCTTGTTGCGCAAATAACTGGTGGCCAGACCGGCCGACAGCAGCACCAGCAGCAAGCCGATGACTGCCATCGCGCCCCATTTCAGCAGACGCCGATTGCGCTCGAAACGCAGGTTGGTGCCCGCCAGTTCGGCTTCCGGAAAAATCACATCGCGCAACAAACGCGTGAGGAAATAACTGCGGCCGCTAGTGGCATTGGCCGGCAGCACCTTGCGGTCCAGACCAAAGGCGGCAGCCATCGCGCTCATCACCCGATCAATCGGACTGCCTTCCTGCGTACCGCTGGTGAAATACACGCCGCGCAGCAGCGCCCGCTCTTCGTATTTGCTGGACTGGAACACATCATTGAGAAATCGCTCCAGCACAGTGCCGATGCCGGCGAACTGCTGCGGAAAACCGTACAGCAGCGCACGCCGCTGCAGGTCGCGCTCCTGCTGCACACGCGATAACACGCGCACCTGCAATTGCCGTTCGAGCGCAGTAAATTCAGCCGGAAAACTGGCCAGTATTTCGTCGGCCTTGTTGGTATCCGCGCTCGGAAAAGTGACACCCCACACCTGGCCGCGCTCTTCCTTGCCAAGCATGTCGAAAAATTCGACAAAGCCGGCCAGCAAGTCGCATTTGGTGACGATCACGTAGATCGGAAAACGTATCCCCAGACGCTCGTGCAATTCCTTGATGCGCTCGCGAATGGCGAGTGCCTGCGTGCGTCGACCCGCCTCGCTTTGCTGCAACAGGTCAGCCACGCTGAGCGCGACGATCACGCCATTGACCGGGCGACGACGACGGTGCTTCTTGAGCAAATCAAGAAAACCACCCCACGCTGCGCGATCAACTTCGGTGTAACTGTCCTGCGTCGTGTAGCGCCCGGCCGTATCGAGCAGCACGGCTTCATCGGTGAACCACCAGTCGCAATTACGGGTACCGCCGACGCCGCCGATGGCCGACTGGCCCAGCTTGTCAGCCAGTGGAAAAGTCAGGCCGGAATGCACCAGTGCCGTGGTCTTGCCGCTACCCGGCGCACCGACAAACAGGTACCACGGCAGTTGCAACATCGACTGACTGCTGCCAGCACCACCGGCACCACGGGCCTTGCGCAACACCGCCATCGCCTCTTGCATCCGCTTGCCGAGCAGCGCGACTTCCTGCGTCGATTGTTGGGTCGATTCCGGGGCGCCCGGCACGGCAGCCGGCGCACCTTCGCCGGCAATGCCCGCCATCAGGCGCCGGTTGGCCAGCCGCGCGGCGATCCACTTCCAGCCGAAATAAGCAGCCCATAGGAGCAGTGCCAGCAGGATCAGCGTCCAGCGCACCGCTTCCGAGGCAAACGGTTCGCGGCCGTTGAAGGCCACCAGCGGACCCTCGAACCAGACCAGCAGTGAAAACAGAAAGACACCGAACAGGGTCAGCACCCAGCGTTGTGTGAACCAGGAAAAGAGGCGTTTCATGGGAGTCGGGACCGATCGAAAAAAAGAGGCGTAGCCATGTTCAGGGAGCCAACGTCGGTACCAGCACGACGATGTCGACGCGCCGGTTGCGGGCGCGATTGACGGCCGATGAATTCTCCACCAGCGGTTCGGTATCGCCCCGACCTTCGATGACGTAGCGCTCGAGCGGACCGGCACGCTCGGCCAGCAAGCGCACGACGGCGCCGGCACGGGCTTTTGATAACGCCCAGTTCGACGGCACGCGGGCCGACACGCCAGGCTTGATGTTGTCGGTATGACCGATCACGACGACCTTGCCCTGCACGGTCTTGAGCGCGTCACCGATGCGCGCCAGCAGCGGCTCGAATGTGCCTGCCACCTCGACACTGCCCGAACCAAACACGCCATCACCGCGCAGCGTGATGGTCGAGCGATCATCCAGTTCGACCACGCTGACCAGACCTTGTGCAATCTCGGGCGCAAGGAAACCGGCAACCCGCACCGGCGCCACTTTGGGTACAGCCGGCATGGCAGCGACAACGACCGGCGGCGCGCTGACTTTGGTCGCCATCAAGGAGGCAAAAACCGGATCGGAATCGCTATTGAGCCAATGGCTGAAGGTCAGTTGCGCAATCAGCAGCAGCACCCCGGCGAGCGCGGCCATGACCCATAACGGCATGAGTCGCAACATGGATTTGCGGCCGACCTGCAGGCCGCGCCAGCGCAGCGCCAGCTCCGGCTCGTGCGCACCGCGCTGCGTCTGGATCAGTTGCTGCAAGCGCTCGCGCAAGGTGGTCAGTTGTTCAGGACCGCGGTCGATGACCCGGTAACGACCTTCGAGACCGAGCGCCAGACACAGGTACATCAGTTCAAGGACGTCGATATTGCCGGGGATATCCTGCGTCAGTCGTTGCAGGATCAGAAAAAATTTTTCGCCACCCCACGCTTCATTGTGAAATGTCACCAGCAAACTTCGACTGGCCCAGACGCCCCCGCTGCCCCATGGCGTGCCGGAAATGGTTTCATCGACAAACGTGCACAACGCAAAGCGCGCGGCGGCGATCGCTTCCGGATCGACCTGCGCCGCCTTGGCCTCGCTCTCGAAGGTCTTGACCGCAGCCACCAGTTGCTGGCGCAGTACTTCGAGATTGGGAGAAGTCACCATAGCGCGCAATGGCATGATCAGGTCGAGCAGCGGATTGGCGGCGCGCACCAGTGCATTGAGCCCGCTGCCGTGCAACTGCGGCAGTGTGCCGGAGTTGGTATCGGCGGCGACTGCCGCGGTCGCACCCGGCGCAGCGCTCGCCGCGCGGCGCCCCCCCGGGGTCGGGATCATCATCGTGCGTTCGGAATCGGCGTCCGGATCGCGGGGGTCGTTGGCGCTCATGAGGGTCTACTTTCTGATGGCCCAGAACTGCATCTGCAGTCCCGGAAAATCGCCGGCAACATGCATCGCAAAACCGGCCGAGGTGGCCAGCTGCTTCCAGTATTCGCTGCTACTGTCGAGTTCGAAATACGTATAGCCGGCATGAAATGGCAACTGACGAGGAGCCACCGGCAACGGCCGCAAACCGACACCGGGCAACTGCAGGTTGACCAGGTCGCGGATTTTTTCTACCGAACCGATCTTTACTTGCGGCGGGAAACTGGTGCGCACCACGTCCGGCGGCAGTTGCGCATTGACGGCCAGCACGAAGGTTGCGCTCTTGAGTAATTCCTTGTCGGGGATGACCGCAACGTGGATGCCGAACTGCCGCTCTTCGAGCGTGATCGACACCGCATGCGCATCCATCACCACCGACAGCGACTTGCGTAAATCATCAATGAGCGGTTTGAAGGTCTCGGCTAACTGGTCGTGGCGGTAGACCGGATACGCGTGCGCGCGTTTGTCAGGCTGGGTGAACGTGGCCAGCTCGCCGGCCAACTGGACCAGTTGCCGGAACAGTGCTTCTGGGTGCAGGCCGGTCATGCCGCCCAGATGGGTATAGAGCGGCTCAACCCGATTGAGCAATTGCAGCATCAGGAACTCAACGATTTCGGCCGCACCGGCGGCACCCGGTTGCGACAGCCGGGACGAGACCGCTTCGCCGCGCTGGTGCAGCAAGCCGACCAGTTCGTCAGCAAACGCGCCCAATGCCGGTGCCGCCCGGATATCGAGGCAAGGCGGACAGTACGACGGATCGAGCACGACGCGGTTATCGGGACGCCGTTCGATGATGCGGGCAATGCCCAGCGTGGTGTGGGCGTTGGCGACATCACTGTGCAGCGCCAGTCGCAAGCGCAACTTGCCGACTTGCATCAGGGCGCGGTTATCGAGGCCGTTGCTGTCCTGCGCTTCATAGTCGCTGCTGTGGAAGCGCGCGAAATTATCTGCTGACACGACGCTGTCGACTTCGGCCATCCCGGGTCGGCGCACCGGCAAAGCCAGCACCACCAGGACATTGCGCGCATCGGCAGGGATATCGAGCGGCTGCGGCAGGTCGTCATCGGACGGCAGGTCAAACGGCGTGCCGTCGGGCAGCACGCCCGCACACGCTTGCAGCGACAATTTGCCCAGCGCAAGTTGCTGCTGGTCGATCTGCAAACGGGCATGGCCCCAGCCGTAAGGCTGCAAATCGCGCACACGCGCTTCAAGCTGCGCCTGCAAGTAACGATCATGCTGTTGCAGATGTTGCGGCTGCAGCAGCATGCCTTCGGACCAGACTACTTTGCTATTCCAGGACATGTTTTCTCACTATCGGGGTTCGGCATTGCCGGTGTTGGCCTGCCTGGCAAGCTGATGCAGGCGGTCGATCTGCTCTTCGTAGGCACTGGAAAACTTCTCGCCGAACAAGCGCTGAAAATCTTCGTCAGCCTCACTCGACATCTCGGCATACAGCAGCACCAGCCGGTCCCACATCTTGGCCTTGCGTGACGACGCCATCAGTTTGTCCATCATGCCGGGTACGTCGAGGCGCGCTTCGATGGCTGTCGGATCAAAGCGCTTGAGCACGGCGGCCAGCGCAGCGTGCATGCCGGCAATGACCGCCAGTTCGTGGGCCTTCAGGTCATCGAAGGCATTGCTGACGGCTGCCACCGGCGGCAAATAACCGGCCATCGCGTTGGTCAGCATCTGCGTCAGCGCGCTGTCGGCATTCGGAAAAAATTTCAGCGGATTGTTCGAGCGGCTCGACATCATCGTCATCTCGATGCGGCTTTCACGCTTCGTCATGGCACGCGCCATCAGGATGTCGATGGTGCCGGTGGTCGCTTCGCGCAACATCGCACCGACCAGTTCGGCGATCTCCGGACCGCTGCGGGTGGTCGCCAGATCGGGCAAGCCTAGTCCTTTGAGCAAGGCTTTCAGGACGGCATCGTCGGAGCCGGACAAGGCGACTGGCGCAGCGGGTTGCGCAGGAGTCGGCTCGGCGCGCGGCGGTGGAATTTCCTGTGCTTGCGACCGCGGTGGCAACTCCGGCAATTGCTGCCGCACCGGCACCTCGTGCACCAACGGCACAAGCGGTTCGGGAGCGATCGGCAGTGCGGGCACGGTCACTGGAGGCGCAACAGCGACCGGTACTGGCATCGCAACCTTGCGCGGGACAAATTCGGCCAGCGGATCGTAATCATCGGGAATCAACGACGAGGATGGAGCAGCAGGCGTGACCGGCAAAACAGGGTTCACTGGCACAGTGGCCGGTGTCGTTCCGAACAACTGATTCTCTGGCGAGACGTGATCGCTCTCGGCGGCGCGCAGCTTATTACTCGTCGCCGCCGACGGGCTGGCACCGAACAGGTTCAGGCCAAGCGGATCATCGTCACCCAATGCAGGCAGTGCGGTACCGCTACGCATGTCGAGAATGCTCGCTGCGGCGAGCGGATCGGGCAGCGCCGCTTGCATGACCGGCGCGACTGGCTCCTCCGGCCAGCCGGGAATGGCCGGAATCAACGGCTTTTGTACCGGCACGACAACCGGCGGCTCGAACAGCGGCAATGGCGGCACGACCGGCAACGGCGGTGGCGGCGCACTGGCAGGCCCCCCCATAACAGTCGCTTCTTCGGTCACAGCGGCCGCCAGCAATGCCTCGATCAGATAGTCGCCAATCAGAATCCGGTCACCATCGCCGAGGACGATTTCGCGGCCATTGCCGAGCGGCCTGTCATTGATGATGCTCGGGTTGCTGCCCGCATCGGTCAGCACATATTGCGTGCCGCGCAAGGTGACGCGCGCATGGGTACGGGAAATGTATTTTTTGGGATCGTCGAGCACCAGCACATTGTCGGGTGAGCGCCCTATCGTGCCACCGTCGCCAGTGAACGTTGCGGCCGTCGGGGTCGGTAACGGCTGGTTGCGGTAGCTCAGGATACGCAGAGTCAATGACATAATTTCGTCGCTTGCAGTGGGGGCGATGACCAGAGGCACTGGGCGCGCAGGACTTGGGCCGGATGGCGTATTGCAATAGCGACACATGTTGCCACAAACCAAACCATCCTAACAGGCAGGATTCCCCGAGAATTTTTATATGGCAGATGCATCAATTGATCTTCACCATCGCCCCTTCGATCGTCATGATCGCGCCAGCCTTGACGCTCATCGTTGCGCCGGCCTTGATCACGGTCGCCGCGCTGGACTCGATGGCGATCTCGACCGACTTGATCGTGATTTTGGACGCCTCGATCTTGATGCTGGAACTACCGACTTTCAATTCGATCGAGGTGCCCGCTTCGATCACGATGGTCTTGGCGACATCGACCTTCTGGTCGGCCTTGATGGTGATGGTCTGGTTGTTGCCGACTTCTTCGGTATGGTCGTTGACGACCTTAACCTTGCGGTCGTTGCCGACTTCCAGACTCTGGTCATGGTTGATCCCGATGGTCTGATCACCCTGGTCGGCTTTCTCGAAACCGACCTTCAACGTGTCGTTGTTCTTGACGACCCGGTTATAGTCTTTCTCGGCCTGAATGAAAATTTCTTCGCTGTCTTTCTTGTCTTCGAAACGCAGTTCGTTGTAACCGCCGCCGCCCTTCGAACTGTTGGTTTTGATAACGGATTTTGTCTGTTCCGCAGGCAACGCATACGGCGGCATCGCGTCGCTGTTGTAGACGCAACCGGTGACCAGCGGCCGGTCCGGATCGCCGTCCAGAAAATTGACCACCACTTCCATGCCGATGCGCGGAATGAACATCGCCCCCCAGCCCTTGCCGGCCCATGCCTGCGACACGCGCACCCAGCACGAACTGGCTTCGTCTTCCTTGCCCAGGCGATCCCAGTGAAACTGCACCTTGATGCGGCCGTACTTGTCGGTCCAGATTTCTTCGCCCGCCTTGCCGACGACCATCGCAGTCTGCGGCCCCTGCATGAACGGTTTGTGCCACTGGCGCGCAGGACGATAGCTGTGCTCGTTGCCGACGGCCGTGAAACTGCAACGAAAATCAACCCCGCCACTCTGACCGCCCGAAGCATAATCATCGCCGACGAGTTCCGTTTGTGCACTGGTAATCAGAAACGTACGATTCTGATCATCACGCGGATGATCTTCCAGCGTGAACAAGGCGCCGCAGGCAATGCCCGGCACGCTGCACTCGGCATTGATCTCTTCGCATTGTCCGTGGAGTGACTCCATGCGAGCGCGCGCCAGCGCAGTACCGACTGAGCTGTCACGATATCTGCCGGGATAGTCGTAGTGCTCGAAGGTCGATTGCGCAAATGCGGCCGGAATTGTTGCCTTGGCAGTCAGCCCACCATTGATACTCGACGACGATTTTTCAAAATCGTAATCATCAAGAACATACTCGCCGGCCTGAATTTCGCCTCTCGGCATCCATTTCGTCACCGCCTCCACGCCGGCTTCCTGCGACGACCCGGCATCGACAAACCGCACGGTTTCGTAATAATTTACTGTGCTGTGCGCACCGTAGGAATCGGCCAGCACCATGGTGTGGTCGCTGGCGGTGTGCTTGAAGTAAAAATAAATACCTTCTTCTTCGAGCAACCGGCAGACGAAACTGAAATCACTTTCACGGTACTGCACGCAATAGTCACGGATCTCGGGAGTCGCCGAAATTTGCGTTACGTCGATCTGTATTGCCTCACCGTACACCGCATTGGCACACACCATCTTGACGATTTCAATGGCCGTATTGCCCTGAAAAATACGGCAGTTACTCGACCGTGTCAGCAGCCACAGCGCCGGACGGACCAGCGCCTCATAGCTGGCCATCCCATCACGCCACCCCTTGTAGGCGAAGCGCGTGACAAGGCCATTGAAATGACGTGGCCCGCCGTCGTCACTTTCCAGCGTCACTGTCATCGGCTTGCCAAGCACATCGTCGATCTTGATATCGAGCTTCGACGAGCTTAGTGCAATGCGGTATTCGAACAAGTGACCCAACTGCTCGCTGCAATGCATGGTCTTGAACAGCAGCACATCATCGGCAAGGGCGCTTTTGACAAATACGTCGCGGTTGGTCTGATTGGCAGGCATCGTGGGACTCTAAAAAAACTTCGTTGTAGTGCAAATGGACAGGCTCAGACGCGGCTCACCGGAATCCGGCAGCGCATCACTCTCAGGGAATCATCGTCTTGACCGTACCGGGCATGCTGAAGCTGATGACACCGCCAAAGCTGCACATGCACTTCGACACATTGTCGAGTGCCGGCATATTGGCAATCAGTACCGTCGGTGCGCCGGGCACCCACGGTGCACTGGTGGCAGGTATGCAGGGCATCGGCGTCAGTACGCCGAGCGCTGCGGCAGTAGCTGCCGCCACCATCGGATTGCTCGGTGAAGTGCAGACACCAAACGGCATGATGTTCATCAGCGGCACATGATCCATGATATTGGCTGCCGGCGGACCTTCGCACAGGACCTTGTTCTTTGGCAGCACTACCAGCGATGACGGCGCTGCACCGAAGGTACACATCATCGTTGCGCCCATCGACACCTGATTCGGCATAACGTTCTCCTTGCATGGCAGGCGGACGTCGCCCGGCCGGTGGGGCATTATGACCGAAAGACGTGCCAAATTGGTATGTTTTACGACGCGCTGACCGACCTCGTCAATTACCAGGAACCCCAGAGAAGCAATATATACCACCGGGAACACCCCCCTCGATGGCGCATGCCGTCGCGCAGCGGTCGCGCATCAGCATGATAAGTTGGCTGATGCGCAAATGGAGCAACCCGCAACCTGTCGCAGCGCCCGGAATTGATTGGCGACGACATGGCAAGTTGCTGCGGCGATCGTCTCAGATGACCCGGCAACTGGCACAAATTTTATTACCCCCGGCATTTCCGTTTTGTCCTGTCGTTAGCGCGTACCTCACAAGGACCCGGTTGATACGGCGACTCAATCATTGTCATGCCATCGTTGAGGGACATCGCACCTGAACCGAGCTGACGCAAGACGTGGCGATTGGACAGTATTAAGACGTCATTGCCACATCAGACCAAGCATCCCGGAGTTCCGGGACTATTCGAGCGGCGTCGACCGGTACCGCATCTCGCCAAAGGCGCACGCTGTTGCGCGCCGTCCCAACCACCCCAGTCGGTGAGCGCTGACGGCCATCGATCATTTAAGCGGGAAGCCACCACTGCCGAGCAGCGTCTCGACGGCCTCCATGAGGGATGCCGGGTTCTGCTCGGCAAGTTTGATCGGCATATCCAGAAAGTTATTCCAGGTCGGCAGAAAGTCAGGATCGGCGACCAGGATTACTTTCCCGCCTTGCGTGCGAAGGTTGCGGTAAGTGTGCGCGGCGTTTTTGACTTGGAATGCCCCACCCGTGTGCTTCCCTTGTGCCGTCGCTTGCGCCGTCAGGCTAGTCGGGCTTTTGTCCCAGACCGGTTTCGCAATCGCACTGACATACAGTTGCGAGCTCCATTTCCAGTTCGATGCAAAGTGGAGTTTCGTCGGAATGGTAACTTGACCGCCCCAATGAAACACCACCGTCCCCTTGCCGAAGGGTGCCTTGGCGGCACCTGGCGTGAAGAAGCGAAACAGTTCCCGCGCCTCTTCATCCGTATCGGAAGTCCTGGCCGGCTTGGCTTTGAATACCTGGGAGTAGTACACCTCCCGCCCCTCGAAAATAAGCGTGCCGCCATACTGCTGTATGCCCCACCGGATGATGCGCGAGATTTCTTTCGTCGCAGTCAATCCGTTGTAGATGTTGCAGGCCGGGGTGTTACCTTGCCAGCCTTCGATGACGGAAGGTTGGTGGTGCGCCAAATACTCGTCGCGCCCTGATTTCTGCATCGAGAACGGCGTCGTGTAACCCATTGCATAGTGCACGAACTCGGCGATGGCTTCGACGCGCAGTTCATGCACCATCGTCCCCTTCTGTCCGTAGTACAGGTCCATCATCTGATACGGGCCGGACTTGCCGCCTTTTAAATAAGCATTTGTGCGCCGTCCGGGATCGAACAGATTCAATTCCCGCCCAAGCACTTTCAAAGACGCCGTTTTGAAATACGCGGCGAGACCGCGCACAACCATTCCGCCGGTTCCACCGGTACCGTAGACGAACGTATTTGTGCTGAACGCATTGCTCAGCCGACCCACGTCGACTTTGTCGAGCGCGCTAAAAAGACGTCTGTTCCATGGAATATTTTGGGCTGCCATCAATGTCTCCTTCTGTGTGATTAAAAAGTAATCAACAAGGAGAGGCACAATTTATGCAATTCGTACTGCAAAAAAATACCGACCTCATGACTACACGATCAGCGCATGCCACTTCGGACGTCACCCATGCCAGTCAACGCTCAGACAGAGCGCGAGCGCATGCCTCCTGCATTGCCAAGGCAGGGTCAGGGCCCGTCTGCGGTGTCGCAACATCTGCAAATACGTTACGAGGAAGACTCGCGCGCCATCACAAGTTCGAGATTGGTGCTCATGCTGAGAACTCGCTCGAACGCGCGTCGATTCTCGTAGATGCTTTCATGACCTAACGATGCTGCCCAGCCGTCCACGACGACGGCATCCCAGTTGTTGGGAATTCTCCCGTCCACGTTCTCACCGACGCGACCGACAAGAATATAGACGTGGGAACCGCGACCCGAGTCGTGTGCGACCAGCTCAATTCGCGGTCCGTCAGGACGATTATTGCTAAGCACGTGTGCGGCCAGATAACCAAACGTCGTACATTCAGCCTGACGTGGTTTATTGCTTTGAACAAAGTCGTAGCGTTGCTTTAACGCATACTGCTTCCATTCAAACTGGCCCTTTTGAATGACGGTAGGCATGGGTGGCTTACCCATGCCCTTTAGCGCTGCCAGGCGCCGTTCCAGCACTGCCTGCTTGACACCGGCCTCAATACATTGCGGAAAATTGGTGCAGTCCATGCAGGCATACGTCTTAAAGTCATCCAGCTCGTCCTTCACCATCTTCGCCCACTTGTAGGCGGCACTCCCCGAGTTGCCAGCGTCGGCGCCCGCCTTGGCGGCAACATGCCGTAACTTCAGCAGGCTCTGCGCAGGCTCGCCGCCGGCCACCTTACTGACATCGACAATCAGCTGTCTGACCACCGCCGGATTGCGCGTCGTGTCGATGTCACCGCTGGCCTTGACACCCTTGTTGGTCGCCCAGTTGACGATGGCATCGGCAAGTTTTTTGGCATTTTCCGCGGTTGGAAAATCGTGATACGTCTTTAATGCCGCATCGACGACAGGCAGGCCATTCTTTCGACCGGTTGCAAAGAACTTGCTTGTTTCCTTGATGAAATCAGTCGCCGTGATCATTGTTAACCACTCCTGTAATGTAATTAGGCACAAGCCACCGGTTCAATACGATGGCGACCTGTCCCGGCCATCCCGATTAACAGGTAGAGCGAGCGCGACACGCCCTACTGAAACGCATAATCGAGCTCGCTGTTCTTGACGCCAACCTGCACGCCCAGAACGGTCCCACCCTCCATCATCCGTACCAAAAACTCTTTCGAAATATCCGGCAGCATCGTGTTGGTCAAAATCGCATCGATCATCCGCCCGCCCGACTCGCCTTCGGTGCAGCGCGACACCACCAACTTGACCACCTCGTCGGTGTACTCGAACGGGATCTTGTAGCGCGCCTCGACGCGCTTCTTGATCCGGTTCAGCTGCAGCTTGACGATCTTGCCAAGCATGTCGTCCGACAACGGGTAATACGGAATCGTGACCAGTCGCCCCAGCAGCGCCGGCGGAAAAATCTTCAGCAGCGGTGCCCGCAGGGCCTTGGCCATGCCGTCCGGATCGGGCATCAGGTCGGGGTCCTTGCACAGGCCGGCGATCAGGTCGGTGCCGGCATTGGTGGTGAGAATGATCAGCGTGTTCTTGAAGTCGATGAAGCGGCCTTCGCCGTCTTCCATCGAGCCCTTGTCGAAGACCTGGAAGAACATTTCGTGCACGTCGGGGTGGGCTTTTTCGACTTCATCGAGCAGCACCACCGAGTACGGTTTGCGTCGCACCGCTTCGGTCAGCACGCCACCTTCGCCGTAACCGACATAGCCCGGCGGCGCGCCCTTGAGCGTCGAGACCGTATGCGCTTCCTGATACTCGCTCATGTTGATCGTAATCAGATTTTGCTCGCCGCCGTACAACGCCTCTGCCAGCGCCAGCGCGGTTTCGGTCTTGCCTACACCGGAGGTCCCGGCCAGCATGAACACGCCGATCGGCTTGTTCGGGTTATCCAGTCCGGCACGACTGGTCTGGATGCGCTTGGCGATCATGTCCATGGCGTGGTCCTGACCGATGACGCGCTGCCCCAGACTATCGGCAATTTTCAGGATGGTTTCCATCTCGTTGCGGGCCATGCGACCGACCGGGATGCCGGTCCAGTCACCGACCACCGCCGCGACCGCCTGATAATCGACGGTGGGCAAAATCAGCGGGGTTTCACCCTGCAATAGCGTCAGTTTGTCCTGCACCGCGTTCAATTGTGCCAACAGAGTCAACCGCTCAGTTTCACGATCTTCGTCGGACAAGCCTTCGATCACGGCTTCGGCTGCCGCGTCGGCTTCAAGCTTGCTGCCGGTACCTTCCACCGGTTTGATGCCGGCACGCAGCTTGGCGCGCAGGTCCAGCAATGCATCGACCAGGTCCTTCTCTTCGGCCCAGCGCGCGTCCAGTCCGACCAGACGCACACGTTCGCCGGCCAGCAATTCTGTTGCCTCGCTCTCGCGCTTGCCAATGTCGATGCCGATCGCCTTTTCGCGGCCGATGATGCCCAGCTCGGTTTCCAGCGCTTCGATACGCTTGCGGCAGTCATCGACTTCGGCAGGCGTGGCATGCAAGCTGACCGCGACCCGTGCGCAGGCAGTATCGAGCAGGCTGACGCTCTTGTCGGGTAACTGGCGCGCCGGAATGTAGCGGTGACTTAACTTGACCGCCGCTTCCAGCGCCTCGTCAAGAATCTGCACCTTGTGATGTTTTTCCATCGTGCTGGCTACGCCGCGCATCATCAAAATCGCTTTCGCTTCGTCGGGCTCGTCGACCTGCACGGTCTGAAAGCGCCGCGTCAGGGCCGGATCTTTTTCGATGTGCTTTTTGTATTCGGCAAAAGTGGTCGCGCCAATCGTGCGCAAGGTGCCACGCGCCAGAGCAGGTTTGAGCAAATTGGCCGCGTCGCCAGTTCCGGCCGCACCGCCCGCGCCGACCAGTGTGTGGGTTTCATCGATGAACAGAATGATGGGCTTGGGACTGGCTTGCACTTCGTCGATGACCGAACGCAAGCGCTGCTCGAACTCGCCCTTCATGCTTGCGCCAGCTTGCAGCAGGCCGACATCGAGTGTGAGCAATTGTACTTCCTTGAGCGCCGGGGGTACATCGCCGCGTGCGATGCGCTGCGCGAAACCTTCGACCACAGCGGTCTTGCCCACGCCAGCCTCACCGACCAGGATCGGATTGTTCTGACGGCGCCGCATCAGAATATCGACGACCTGCCGGATTTCATCATCACGTCCGACAATCGGGTCCATCTTGCCTGCGCGAGCTTGCTCGGTCAGATCGACCGTGAATTTTTTCAAGGCCTCTTGCTTGCCCATCGCAGCGGGCGCCATCGCACCGCTGGCTTCGCCGGGAGTAGCGCCGCCACCAGCCTGAAAGCCATCAGTCGCGCGCAGTTGCGCTTCCGGCGATTCGCCAAGCAGGCTGGCAAAGTTCTCGCTCAAGTGTTCGAGCTTGATGCGTTCGAACTGCTTGCTGATGCCGTACAGCGCATTGCGCAACTGGCTGGTCTTGAGCATGCCGACCACCAGATGACCGCTGCGTACTTGCGATTCGCCGAACAGGAGCGTTCCGAAAACCCAGGCGCGCTCTACGGTCTCTTCGAGTTGCGAAGAGAGGTCCGTCAGCGAGGTCGCGCCGCGCGGCAAGCGGTCGAGTGCAGCAGTCATGTCGCGTGCCAGTCCGGCCGCATCAAGTTCGTAATGGCGGATGATGCGATGCAAGTCGGAGTCCTGCAATTGCAGGATCTGGTGCAGCCAGTGGATCAGTTCGACATACGGATTGCCCCGCAATTTGCAGAAAACAGTACTGCTTTCGATGGCGCGGTAACACAGGGAATTGAGCTTGCCAAATAATGCAACGCGACTGATTTCGGCCATGATCGGTTCTCTCTTGGTGACGCCAGATTGGCGGGTCTCGCGCCGTGACGGCCGTCGAGGGGTGAGTCGGAAGTGCCTGTACTGATTAAGTCGGATGCAACAGCAGTTGGTCGAGATTGCGGGTCACCGGACGACTGGCCAGATAGGTACTCCAGCCCAGTTTCAGTCCACCGCCCAATACCAGTGGCGGCACCTGTTCCTTTTTGAGAATCAGGCGCACGTCCCAGTCGAGCACGGTGCCGGCGTAGTTGCGCACCCAGGCCACCAGCCGCTGCAAGCTGTCACCACCGGGCAGCATGCGGCAGTAGTCGGTGTAATCGAGCGGACCAATGACGAGGCGAAACTTATGCTGGCAATCCCAGACCTGGCCACCGAGCACCGCCGACATACCGAGCCGGTTGCCGTCTTCCTGCATGCCGAGGCGGGTGCGAATCTCAACGGGCAACACCATCCAGTGACCGACGAATTGTTCGAGTTGCACCGGCAGCTTGAAGTACTCGCGCAGGATGGTCACCAGTCCGGCTGCCGGCCGCTTCTGGTTCGCCATCAGTCCGGCAAAATGCAGCTTGGCGAAATCACTGACTTCATCGCGAGCACGAAGACCCGGTGTGCCAATCCCGAACAGGCTGCCGACATACGCCGAAAAGCGGTCGGCGTCGGGGCGGTCGAGGCTGATGGCCGGTTCGGCGCTGGCCCGTGCGCGGTAGAACAGCGCCAGCATGCGGTGGTGAAAAATATCCACGAAGGCCGACAGCGTCGGATCGGCGGCATTGCGGGCGCGTTCACGGGCGTATTCGGTCAGGTGCAGCGGTAGCGCGCCATTGGCGCCGAACAGGCCAAAGAAATTGACAGCCAGCCGCGCTTTGGTTTTGCTGCCGGCGCTGCTGCCGCCTTTACTGCCAGCAGGCCGGTAATACGCGATGGCAGTGGCATGAAACGACAGCGACGGATCCTGCCCGAAGCGCACCACATCGTCGCGCGGACGCAGCGAGGTGCCGATGCGCGGCTTGTCGGGATGGGCGTTTTCAAGCAGGCGCAAGGCCTGAAAAAAATCCATTTTTTCGATACGCTCGGCCAGCAGGCGTTCGGTTTCTACAGGATCACGCATGCGCCTCCCCGTGCTGGCCAGCGCATGATTTCGCCACGAGAAATCGTCCTGATGACGGTTTCGGTGAACGCGTTGATCGATACAAACTGCGCAAAAAAGTGGTTGAGGACCGCGCCCAGCATGAAAGCACCGGAGCCTTCGAAGGCCGCGTCATCCATCGTGACGGTGATCTGCAACCCGCGGCCAAACGCGATCGGTCCGGGCGTCGGCATGCGCCGCGTAATCGGCGTCGAACTGATCGAGCGCACGCCCTCAACCTGACGCTGCGCATTGACGTCGGACGGATGGCAATACAGCGCCAGCATCTCGCGCAGTGCGACGGCACCCTGTTCGGGATCGTTATCGACCAGCGACAAATAGTTCAGCGACAGCTGATTGAGCAAGCGCCATGCAACGCTGCCTTCGGCAAACGACGGGAACGGCTGACTCGGTCCGGCCAGACAACGGATCGCTGAAACCGGCCCGCCTGCCTCCAGCACAAAATCCGTCTTGCCAACGCCCAGCGGCATCGATAGCGGTAGATCGCGGTTGGTACACCAGACGCTCAGACCAAGCTGGCGCAGGTCGTGCCGATACGGTGCCTCGGCGGCATCAACAATCGCGATGAAGGTCTCACTGCCGATGTAGGACGAGCGTGGTCCGCGCACGCGCTGGCGCTGCGAGATCACGCGTGGCTCGCGCCGAATCTGGTAAAAAGCCTGGTCCTGATGCAGGCTGCCAATATCGCGCGCGGTATAGAACGCATGGAACGGTTGCTCGGCATTGGCACCGCTGCCGTAACCGACAACCTCGTCAATCTGGAACACTTCGAAATCCATAGGCCGGGTACGGTCGACCAGCACATGGTATTCAAGCGCCTCATCAGAAATGTTGATGCGATCGGCACGACGCTTGAACAGGTTCACGGCGGGCGTACAGTTGAGCGCAAAATTGGAGGCATCAAGTGACTGCTCAAGCTGGATATCAGCGCGATTGAGCAGCACGACGAGTTCGATTTCGGTCTCGTCGCAGGTCGCCAGTGCCGGTCCCAGACCGGATAATTCGACGAACAGGTAACGCGATGCAAAGGCAAAATACTCCTGCAGCAACCGGTAGCCCTGGAAGGTCCGCTTGCCACTTGGCAGCAGCGCCTGATCTTCATCAAATCCGAGTGGCTGCACAGCCGACCTGGGCAGCAGCGCGTGCCAGTCGGCAGGACGTTTGACCGGCAGAACCAGCACGCCTTCTACCGCGCCAAGAATTTTTTCATAGATGCGAGCAGGCATGTCGTCACCACCTCGCAAGTGCACGCTGAGGCGCTCCAGTGCCAGCTTTCGAAACGGCACACCACCGGCCGTGCGCAAGCGCAGGCGCAAGCCGGCCTTGACGTTGGCCGGCAAGCGGATGTCGGCACCGAACAGCGCGCCACTATGCGTAAAAAATTTGGCTTCGACCAGTTCGACGGGCCACAGCGTCAGGTCATGCGCGGTGCGGTATTCGCACGCCGTAGCGTCATCCTTGCCGAGCACGCTGCGCATCGTACTGCCGCGCGGCACTAACGCACCGGCCATCAGTGCCGGATTGGTCAGGTCTGGCTGCAACTGGACAACGGCCATCGACGGCGTCGGTGCCAGAAAGTGCGGGTACACCAGTTCCGACAGGTGCTGGGTAAAGCGCGGGAACTCGGCATCGATTTTCATCTGCACGCGCGCCGCCATGAAACTGAAACCTTCCAGCAGGCGCTCGACATACGGATCGGCGCATTCGAATCCTTCGAGGCCGAGGCGACCGGCGATCTTCGGATAGTCGCTGGCGAACTCGCCGCCGACCTCGCGCAGGTGCTGCAATTCCTGACTGTAATACCGCAGGAAACGGGGAGTCGTCATGACGGTTTCCCGGTCTCGGTCAAGCTGATGCTGGCACGATCGATATCGAGTTCGGTCTTCAGGTAAAGCCGCTCCGGATACGGTTGCGCCCACATATCGGCTTCGATTGCGAACATGATCTTGTTGGCACCACCATCGGCGGCCAGCACCTTGACCGAGACCGACGAACGGATCAGCCGCGGTTCGTAATCCCAGATCGCCTGGCGGATGCTGCGCTCTAATTCGGCGATCTTCATGTTGGCGATCGACGCACCGGAGATATCCGGAATGCCGTAATTAATGACGGAGTTGGCGACATGCGCCAAACCATACCGGCTACTCACTGAAAACAGGTTGGTGGTGTTGAGCAGCCAGGCAAGGTCGCGCAGCACACCTTCGCGCAAGGTACGCACCGACATCACTCGCCGCTCGCGTGACTCGACCAGCTTGTCTGGCTCATCGTCGGTCAACCGGTCTAGCAACGACGGTTGCAGTCGTTCGCGCGGAGCCAGCTCAGCCATGATTGGCGCTTGAGGTGTCGTCGATGACGGCATTGTCGAGAGCCTCGCCGGGATCGTCATCAGGCGAGTCGAGTTCAATCAGGCGAATGTCCATCAGCGCATAGTCGGCTGCTTCGGTGGCGAACATGCGCTGGCCGAGACCGCGACCGGCGCCCTCGCCCACCCATTCGGTGCGACGCGCCAGCCGCAATGCGTCATCGCTACTGCTGGCGGTATCGTTGTAGCGGGTCGGGATCAGGCCGACGGTGCTGGCACCGTTGGTCCACGTGAACGACGCGGCTGTCCATACCGCGTCGCGCAGGTCGGTCGGCGCATCAATCTCGATACGGCGGATGCGACAGAACGGAATCCAGAAGTAGCGGCCATTGATAATCGCTTCGATGACAGGTCCGAGGCGCTGATCGGCATCGGCCAGCCACGCAAACGGCGTGCCGTCGATGTTGCCAGCAATGACAGGCGCGGCATCGAATGCCTGCGCACGGAGGTCGGCCGCGCGCTGCGGATCGGTCGCATCAAATTGCAAGGCAGTGATCAGCTGCGCCAGCCACGGCTGCGGCTGGCCAAAAATCAACGGTGCGCGTTTACCGGCAAAAATCTCTTCGCGCAATGCTTCGCACTGAATCGCTTCGCGGTAAGTCTGCACCATTGGCAACGTCGCCGCATCAAGTTCACCAGCCACATTGAGCTGGGTCAGCGCGCGCGGCCATTGGCCGAGCACGGAAAGCAACTGAAATAGAAAGGTACGTAATTTTGCGCTGGAAGGATCTTTGCGTATCTGGTCCTGCAGGGCGGTGAGCGCCGCAACAGGATCACCTTCACGGACAAGCTGTTCTGCAAACATACTGAGACTCCAGACCGCAGAAAAACACGGCGACCAACTGCATTGAGTGAGGGGTACTGCAACGCCAACCGGCAAGCCTGCACCAGTTGGCGTGTCGTCGACAACCTTACCAGGCCACGTTTTCGGCGATATTCCACTTGAATGGCTTGACCGCATCCATGCTGCCGTCGACCTTCTGTGGCGTGTAGCCGAAGTTGACTTTCGCAAAATTGAGCGTGACGTTTTCCGTCAGGCGATCTTCGCCGCCGCTGCCGCCGGTCGAGACCGATGTGACCAGTACTTCTTCCATCGTGATTTCAATGTAGGTGTTCTGCCCCGCACCGGCCTTGCGCACCAGCAGTTTGCACTTCTCGATGTGGGTGCCTTTGGCCAATGCAACCATCAGCGCATTCGAGGCGCTGTCGACGTACTTGGTAAATGACAAGTCCTGAAAGTTGGCCTTGCCAGCACCGCCGCCGCCGCCCATATGGGTGGTGCCCGATTGACTCATGCCCCAACTCCAGGCCAGCACATCGATATCCTTGGCCTTGGCTTGGACAGAGTCACGCGTTTCGCCGGGGATGGTGCTGCCCATGTTCATGAACATATCTAATGCCATTTTGATTCTCCAATAAATGTCGATCTTGTCGACGAGGTTTGAAATGCCGCGAAAAACGAACGGACGCTAATGCAATCCGTCGTACTGAATCTCACCATCAGCCCTTTGCCGAGGGCAGCTTCGACACCAGGCGCAATGACACAGTCAAGCCTTCAAGCTGATAGTGCGGACGCAAATAGAACTTCGACGTGTAGTAACCCGGATTGCCCTCAACTTCCTCAATCACGACCTCGGCCGCCGCCAGCGGCTTTTGCGCTTTCGTCGATTCGCTGGAATTGACCGGATCGCCATCGACGTATTGCATGATCCATTTGCTCAGCCAGCGCTGCATGTCGTCGCGTTCCTTGAACGAGCCGATCTTGTCGCGCACGATGCACTTAAGGTAATGCGCAAAACGGCAAGTCGCGAACAGGTACGGCAGACGTGCCGCCAAATTGGCATTGGCAGTCGCATCCGGATCATCGTATTCAGCCGGCTTGTGCAACGACTGCGCACCGATGAAGGCAGCAAAGTCGGTGTTCTTCTTGTGCACCAGCGGCATGAAACCGTTGGCTGCCAGCTCGGCTTCGCGCCTATCCGAAATCGCGATTTCGGTCGGGCATTGCATCGCTACACCACCGTCATCGGTTGGGAAAGAATGGACCGGCAAGCCTTCGACCGCACCGCCAGATTCGATCCCGCGGATGCGCGAGCACCAGCCGTATTCCTTGAACGAGCGGTTGATGTTGACAGCCATCGCGTAGGCCGCATTGGCCCAGGTGTAGCTCTTGCTGCCGGCGGCGCTGGTGTCTTCTTCGAAATCGAATTCCTCGACCGGATCGGTCTTGGCACCGTACGGCTGGCGCGCCAGAAAGCGTGGCATCGCCAAACCGACGTACCGCGAATCCTCGGACTCGCGGAACGAGCGCCAGGCAGCGTGTTCCGGAGTCTGGAAAATTTTGGTCAAATCACGCGGGTTGGCCAGTTCCTGCCATGAATCCATCAGCAGTACCGACGGCGCGGCAGCCGCGATGAACGGGGCATGGGCAGCAGCGGCGACCTTGGCCATTGAAGTCAACAATTCGACATCGGGTGCGCTGTTGTCGAAGTAGTAGTCGGCCACGATGGAGCCGAATGGCTCGCCGCCGAACTGGCCAAATTCTTCTTCGTACATTTTCTTGAAGATCGGGCTCTGGTCCCAAGCGGTTCCCTTGAACTTCTTGAGCGTCTTGCCCAGGTCGTTCTTCGAGATATTCATCACACGAATCTTCAGCGATTCGTCGCTCTCGGTATTGTTGACCAGATGATGCAAGCCACGCCACGCGCCTTCGACCGCCTGAAACTGCTCGGTATGCATGATCAGATTGATTTGCTCGGTCAACTTCTTGTCGAGCGCGGCGATCAGGCTGGAAATTGTCGCCAGCACGTCGCCTGAAATCAGGTTGGTACCAGCCAGTGCTTGCTCGGCGAGTGTGCGCACGGCGACTTCAACCGATTCTTTAGCCTTGTCCGATTGTGGTTTGAATTCTTTCTGGAGCAGGCTGCTGAAATCGCTCATTTCGAGCGTGCCAGTGGCCTGCTGCAGTTCTTCGTTGGATTGTGCCATCGTGATATCTCCGGAGATGTGTGGACGCTTGCTGCTGCGATTACTCTTGCGGCTTCGGTGCCGACGTCAACGCCTGCATCAGGGCCGGCTCGGCCAGCAATTTGGCGATCAGTTCTTCGGCGCCGGTCTTGCCATCCATATAAGTCATCAGGTTTGACAACTGGCCACGGGCTTCGAGCAATTTGTTGAGCGAATCGACCTTGCGGGCAATCGCGGCAGGGGTGAAGTCATCCATGTTTTCGAACGTCAGGTCGACTGCCATATTGCCTTCACCAGTCAGCGTATTGGGCACCTGAACGGCAACGCGCGGCTTCATGGCTTTGAGACGCTCGTCAAAATTATCGACGTCGATTTCCAGAAATTTGCGCTCGGCGACCGGTGCCAGCGGGTCTTTTGGCTGACCCGACAAGTCAGCCAGCACACCCATGACGAACGGCAACTGGACTTTTTTCTCGGCGCCATAGACTTCGACGTCATATTCAATCTGCACACGCGGTGCCCGGTTGCGTGCGATGAACTTCTGGCTACTTTCTTTGCCCACGATGTAATCCTCCGTAATTGAAAAGTACTGTCAGTTCGCTTTAATAGGAAGAGTCTTCTTCCGGCTTCACTCCGCTGATCACCGATAGCTGCGACATTCCGTCGGGCGCCAGGTCCTGCATGATTTCGAAAAAGTTTTTAGGGACCAGACGCTTGGCCCGCTCGAGCAACAGCGGCACCGGGCTTGATGGCTCGTTGCGCGCGTAATAACCGCAGATTTTGTCGAGCATGCGTAAGACGTCTTCGCGGCTGGCGACCTCGCCACTGATGGCGGCAGCGCGCGGACCGGACGACACTGCCGAACCGGTTTGCTGATCGGTGCCAACGACAACGGCATCGACATCGACGGCCGAGACGGCGTCGCCGCCAGCACCAGCCAGCAGGTCGCGTGCCCGCCCCAGCATGCGAGTCAGCATGTCAAGATTGAGCGCCTGTGAACTCCCGACCTGACGTACCAGCAGCGTTTCAATATTGCGGGTGCTATCAAACGCGGCACGCATCGCATCGGCTGCACTGATCAATTGCGCGGCTTCGACATCGCGAAGCGCCGCTTCGATCGATGCCATGCCCAGCTTGGTCTGGCCTTCAGGTACCGTGAGTTCACCACTGGCAATTTCAAGGTCGCGCACGCTGATCGGTCCCAGTCCCGGCAACACGATAAAGGTTGCCTCCCTGACTTCCCGCAAGACAGTCACGCCATCATTGAGGATCGCCAGCGAATTAATGCGCAGCATCGGGTCAAGGTCATCATCGGGATCAAGCTGCGGATGGACGCTGTCCCAGCGCTCATCGAGCAGGCGCTCGATCAGATGGAGACAGTCGGCCAGTGCCGGCATGCCATGCAAGGCCAGCAAGGCACGTAGCAACGGCACGATGACACGCAGATCGCGGCTACGTTCGAGCAGGCTGGTCGCGAGACGCTTGACGACTTTCCAGTCGGGGGGAACTGCGGGAGTAATGGAGTCGCCATACTGGACTTCTGGCTTGCCGAGCACGGCTTGTTCAAGTTCGAGGAATGCCGGGTCATATTCCAGATTGAGGCCGCAAGGCGCATCCGTGTCAACATCCAGAAGCAAAGCATCAACATCGATAACGCGCATAACAGTCCCTCTCATATTGCCCGCCTGAGGCGGATCATTTTTTTTATTGCACAGGAGGTGCCACTTCAGAGAGGCAATCAAAATATCTTCAACGCCACTAATATTGCCTAATCGACCACGATTCTAACCTTGAAAAAATTGTAATTGAATATTTATTTGTCTTTTATTTAACATTTAATCTCCAATTAAATATCACCAACAATAAATTTGTGTTAATAAAAAAACACTTTAAGTATTCAAAATGCTGATCACACAAGCCCCCAGGCCTCCCACTACGATTGTTCCTGACACTAGGACGCGCGCTTGCACGATAATCTGCGCACCCCGCAGCAAGTCGGAATGCCTCAGCAGCCCACAAGCTCCACCCAACGCAACGAAGGACAGGCAATGACGATCACAGAACTCCCGTTTCGGGCCACCACCGCACAAGCGAGTCACTGGATGGCACAAAAGACGGGCGTGCTCTGGGACTTGCCACGCCTGCTCGAAAACGGTTTGATTCCTTATGTCTGGCTGGATTACGATGCCAGCCAGCCGGCGCTGTTCGGCGACGCCAACGGCGGTTACCCGGCGCCGATTTTTTTCGAAGACGACACACGTAGATTGGCTGCTGGCAGCACGGACGTGTTGATCACGATCACAAAAGACGTCTACCGGATCGTTGCGCAGTTGCCGCCACCGGGTATTCGCCGGGAACTGCATGAACTGCGCTTTCTGAAGAAGGATCTGGAACGCCTTGCCGGCAAACTCGAACGTGCGGCTGCAGCGGCCCTGTTACCGCCACCTGAACCTGCGACCATCGCGGGTGCGCAGGAATCGCAAGCCGGCATCAGCAAGGATCAGGTGCTGATGGCCTTTGCCAGCTTGATGAAAATCAATCTGGAACAGGCGCTCGACGGTGCCGGTGGCATCTTTGGCGACGAAGGCGCACGCGTCAAAGCCAGTACCAAAAAATCAAAGAAGAATGCGGTGTGGAATCCGGTTACGCTGGCATTGGGATTGAACGATGCGTATCGGGTGCCGATGCCGCAATTGAAGCGGGCGTTTGGCAGTCATGATTTTTTGCGGGAGTGGGAAGGGGATTGGAAGGAGACGTTGGTGTTGCTAGGCAAATAAAAGGCTGCCTGATCAGATTGCGCAAGGGCATGGAGCAAACCAGATCGCCGCAATGAGGTACTAGAAACAATACGGATGATTACCTGTGGCACACCCCCCCCTAAAAGATGTACAGCGATCAAGTTTCTGGCGAAGAAACGATGATAATCGTCATTTGCACCGCTTATTCGATAAACTGAAGTATGCCAAAGCGCACAGCAAGGCGAAGGTCGCGCATGTGTTTCCTGCTGTGATATTCGCAGCATATATGGCAAGACTATACCGAAAAAGATAACGTTACTATTTAATTTTTTCAGCCTGTCCAATTTAACTTACGGATAGGTTTTTCATTTAATTATAATTCTCATATAAAAATATAATTCGAATAAGCTAATTATAAACCATGAAATCTAAGACCCTAACAGATACTCAAATATCCGAATTTATCACCCATCTAAATGAGCATGGGTACTGTATTATCAAAAACTTGTTATCCGATGACAATGCTCAAAAACTCAATTCAATAGCTGACTTTTTGTTTAATGAAGTGAGTAAAGGGCAAACAACTACGCCTCCGGTTGGTAGACAAAAAACAATTGCAAACGACCCCATCGTAAATAACGCAATTAACTACAATGACGATTTATTAAATTTATGTACTTCGGACGACTATTTATCGATTTATAAATATTTTTTAAATGACCCATACTATCAATTGATTGATGATGAATATCCTAATTTTATCCTCGCACAATGCAACCTTCGAAAAGGAGCCTCCGCTCTTGATTATCACGTCGATGTGAGAATGAATGTTAAAGGACTACAATCTTGGTCAATGCAAGGAATCATTGCATTTGACGAAAGAGGATCAAATAATGGAGGGCTAAATGTAATTCCAGGAAGTCATCTCTTAGATTACTTCCCGAGTTCAAATATTGATAAAAGCAATGAAATAAAAATCAATCTTGCACGTGGTGATATGGTTATTTTTTTTAGTAGTTTATTTCATTCAACAACATCAGTTGCCGAGGGGTTTCATCCTGCGTGGGGATTTTTATTGACATATCGCTGCTGGTGGTGCAAACCCCAATTCGACTTTGTAAGAATGCTCTCAGAGACAAGAAAATCACGGCTTAGCAATTTACAAAAAACACTTATTGGATGCCATTCATTGCCGTCAAACGATCCAAAAAGCACGCCCTCTGCAAGAACTGGCTATTAAAATAGTGAGACGAGTTAGGCGCCCGATCTGGCAGGGCGCCCATGTCTGAACACTCATTGCTGTAAGTACTATTCAAAAACAAAGCATCAACCAGATTTCACCCCTCGGAATCGCATCATTGAAGCCCAGAAAAGGGTGCATTAAGACAGGCTTTTCGACATTTCAAAATTATGTCAAACGTCCTAAGATTCAAATAGCAAAGAGATACTGTACGTTCCCAATTGGCATAATATTGACGCGGCGAGCTCCGATTCGGCATCGCGGATGAACTGGCTAAGCACTCTATGCGACTCTGCTGTCCGCGACTTTTATAGCAAGTAAAACAACGAAAGGCCGGTGTGAATACTCTAAAAAAAATTTACGTTACTGAACCGCACCTCCCTCCCCTTGCCGAATTTATCCCCTATTTGCAAGAAATATGGGACAGCAAAATTCTCACGAATGGCGGCCAATTCCACCAGCAATTGGAAACCGAGTTGTGCAAATATCTTGGCGTAGAACATCTGGCACTTTTTACAAACGGTACGATCGGATTGATTACTGCGCTACAAGCTCTGCGCATCACTGGCGAGGTTATTACCACCCCCTACTCCTTTGTCGCCACCGCACATTCCCTACTCTGGAACGGCATTAAACCGGTATTTGTCGATATTCATCCGCAGACATTAAACCTTGATCCGGCAAAGATTGAAGCAGCAATTACCCCTCAAACTACCGCCATCATGCCTGTGCATTGCTATGGGCATCCTTGTGATGTCGATGCCATCCAACGCATTGCCGATAATTACAATCTGAAAGTCATTTACGATGCAGCGCATGCCTTCGGGGTCAAACGTCATTGCGGCAGCGTACTAAAACACGGTGACTTATCCGTCTTGAGTTTTCACGCCACCAAAGTATTCAATACCTTTGAGGGCGGCGCCATCATTTGTCCCGATGCAAAAACAAAAGTGCGCATTGACCACCTGAAAAATTTTGGCTTTGTCAACGAAACAACAGTTGTCGCACCTGGCATCAACGGAAAGATGAGTGAAATCAATGCGGCATTTGGGCTGCTGCAGTTAAAAGGGATCGATGCGGCTTTGGCTCGACGCGCAGAAATAGATACCTTATATCGACAATATTTACCAGAAATCAACGGTATTCGATTACTGGGAGACGGTGGAGAAAACACTTCTAATCACGCCTATTTCCCAATAATGGTTGACGCGGAATATCCTCTGAGTCGGGATGGTCTTTATCAAAAACTACGCGATGCGAATATCTTCTCCAGACGTTATTTTTATCCGTTGATTTCAGATTTCCCTATGTACCGCGGCTTCCCGACTGCCAATCCAGCAAACCTACCCGTCGCAACGGAAGCATCACGCAAGGTGCTGTGCTTGCCAATCTTTCCAACATTGACAACGAATGACGTTATCAGGATAGTAGATTGCATTCGGAACGTCTGATTAATACTAGCTGCTTAAAAATAACTCAACGAATATATTTTAAAGAGCAAACAATTCATGATCGCCCAATTTTCTGCCATTGATTCACGATCGCAAGCAAAAGAAGCATTTGATAAAAATTGCTTCTTTGTTGCCAGAGGTATCATCGATACCGATATCGTTGATACATGCATCAGCGATATCGGAGATGTATTTCGCCAACAGTTACAAGCGCGGAACCTACCTGCCGCAAAAGATCTATTCCTCAATGCCAAGCACCTGCATGGGGTTGATATCGAACAGTTCAAAAAAGTACTTGCCTCGCTTTGGCGACTGCAATCTGTCAGTACCTTGTTGAATAATTCATCAATTCAGCATTTCCTCAAAACTGTACTTGATTTCGGCACCGTCTTTGTTCCTGGCGGTCAAACAGTCCATATTCAATCCGCTGAACTCAAAATTCCAAATGGATACTTTGGACTGCCAGCACATCAAGATTGGCCATCGGTGCAAGGTAGCATGGACGGTGTCGGTGTTTGGATTCCACTCTGTGTGATCGATGAATATGCTTATCCGCTGGAAATAATCTCCGGCTCCCACCATCAAGGATTGCTAGCACCAGAGAATAAAACTGCCGACAGCATCTGGTCTATTGAAACTAGCGATGATGCTGCATTCGAATCAGTGTGCGTGGCTCCCGGGGATGTCGTTTTTTTTTCAAATTTTCTAGTTCATCGTAGCGGCATGAACGGTCGTCCGGACTTTATGCGAATCGCATGTAGTTCCAGGTTTGATAACGGCGGAGATCCAAGTTTTATTTCTCGAGGATTACCCACTGCTTATAGCCGCTCGGTAAATAGAAAATTAATGGACTTCTCTGATGTTGATGCCGTAAATCTTGCATTAGCAGCAGATCATGTTAAAAGAAAATAATTCGACAATGATTAAAAAATGAAAATTGCTATTATGCAACCATATTTTTTACCATACATTGGCTATTTTCAGTTGATGTATAAATGTGATCGTTTTATTCTTTTTGATGATGTCAATTTTATTAATCGAGGATGGATAAATCGTAACCGGATTTTATTAAACAATAAAGAACACCTCTTCACCATTCCATTGATTAACGCAAGTCAAAATCGGCACATCAATGACATTTTGTTGTTCGACACAATAGACTGGCGAAAAAAACTTTTTAAGAAGATTACCCAGTGCTACTGCTCGGCACCTTGGTTTTCACAAATTAATCCACTAATAAATGACATCATTCATTACCCAGCAGTCAGTCTTTCCGGTTACCTCACCTATTCAATAAATGCTATTCGTGAATTTCTTGATATCCAATGTACGATCCTTTCTTCGTCAGACTGTTACGCAAACGAAATACTGACTGGACAAGAACGTATCCTCGATATTTGTCATCAAGAGAAAGCATCTGACTATATCAATCTTCCCGGCGGAAAAGATCTCTACCAGGAGGTCGCATTCAACAAGAGAAATATTGAGTTAAAGATTCTTCAGCCAACTATTGCTGCATACAGCCAATTTGGTGATCCCTTCGTACCAAACCTGTCGATTCTGGATGTATTAATGTTCAATGGTCGAGAAAAAACTATCCTTATGTTAAACGAGGCTCGCTTGCAATGACGTCAGAAAAAAAACATCTGGAAATTATTGAGCATTACGAAAAATGTTTGATTCAGCACGGAGATTCGCACCTTGGTGTTGACTGGCCAAATCATGCAGATGCAGAAACTCGATATAAAATAATGCTGGAATGCATCCTTGAAAAGGATAATCCCATATCGTTGCTTGATTTTGGCTGCGGAGCTTCCCATTTGCTTGACTTTATTAAGATCAAAAAGCTAAAAAACATTGCATATTCGGGACTGGATGCATCAAAGGAATCGATCACGCTATCCAGAAAAAAGTATCCTGATACTCCATATTATTTTTTGGATGTTCTTGATAGCGCCGAAGAATTACCAATGTTCGATTACATTATTATGAATGGTGTGTTCACTGAAAAAAGATCCTTGTCCCAAGAAGAGATGTCGACATATTTTAGCCAACTATTGAGGATTGCGTTCGGCAAAGCGAAACGAGGAATCGCTTTTAATGTCATGTCTGCGGAAGTCGATTGGAAGCGAGACGATCTTTTCCACCTATCAACCGATGTATTAATTCATTTCCTTGCGAAAAATCTCTCTAGAAATTTTTTGATCAGGAATGATTATGGCTTGTACGAATATACAACCTACGTCTACAAGGAAATTAATCATGGCAAAAGTCATCATCTTTGGCATCAAGGACTTTGCTGAACTGGCGCATTACTATCTGACTAACGATTCGCAACATGAGGTAGTTGCATTCAGCGTCAACAGGGAATATTTGCCAGAAAGCTTATTATTCTGTGGATTACCAGTAATTGCATTTGAAGATATTGACATGCTCTTTAAACCCGGTGAATTTTTATTTTTTGCACCTTTGGCTCCGCGTGGAATGAATCTTCCAAGAGAGAATATTTACAATCAAATTAAAGCAAAAGGCTACGCATTAATCAGTTATGTCAGTTCAAAGGCGACTACTTTCAATAATAATATTGGCGACAACTGCTTTATTCTCGAAAACAACACCCTGCAACCATTTACCTCAATTGGGAATAATGTGGTCATGTGGAGTGGCAATCATATTGGCCATCACGGAAAAATTCAAGATCATGCCTTTTTTACGTCGCATGTAGTGCTTTCGGGTCATTGCATCGTTGAACCCTATAGTTTCTTTGGTGTCAATGCGACGATCCGGGATGGGTTGACCATTGCCGAGGGAAGTTTCATTGCAATGGCTGCGGCAGTTACCAAAAATACCGATTCGTGGGGCGTATATCGCGGTAATCCAGCTGAGAAAGCAAAGATGTCCAGCAAGCAGCTTAAATTCTAGAGTGCAAATGAAACAAATCCTATGGAATAAAAAAGGGCTCATACACCACGTAGATGGACAATTTTCCTGGGCAAAAAGTCACGCTCAGGTACCAACGGTCGATGTCGTCGATAAGGACCGACTTCGTATTTATTTTAGTAGTCGTGATGAAAAAAACAGAAGTCGCATAGGGAGTGTTGATGTCTCTTCTGAGCAACCGGAAAAGATTTTGACGACGCGGTCAACGCCGGTGCTTGATCTTGGAAGAATAGGCACATTTGACGATTGCGGCGTGATGCCATCATGGCTGATTAATCATGGTGACCGTAAATACATGTATTACATCGGCTGGAATGTAAGGAACACTGTTCCCTATCACAACGCAATAGGATTAGCCGTCAGCGATGATGAAGGAGCCCATTTCCATCGTTTATTCGAAGGCCCAATTATGGATCGCAGTGCAGAGGAACCTTTTTTTTGCGCAACATCGTGTGTATTAATTGATAATGGCATCTGGCGTAATTGGTATTTATCCTGCACTGGATGGGTCGATACTGGTGCGACACCTGAACCGCGTTATCACCTCAAGTATGCGGAATCAACTGATGGCATACATTGGGAACGTAAAGGAATTATTGCAATTGATTATGCCGACTCGGAGGAAGGCGGCATTGTACGTGCTTCAGTAGTTAAAGACGGCTCACAATATCGAATGTGGTTTTCTTATCGAAAAACACTGCATTACCGTGAAGATCCTTCATGCAGTTACCGAATTGGTTATGCGGAATCCATTGATGGAATTGTCTGGAACAGAATGGATGACCTTGGTGGTATTGCGGCAAGCGAAGAGGGATGGGACTCCTTTATGGTTGCTTATCCGCAGGTCATTCATGTCAATGATCGTCTGGTTATGTTTTACAACGGAAATGATTTTGGCCGAAGTGGATTTGGCTATGCAACGGCTGACATCAACAGCTAATCGTCTCTCCGAGACTGCAAAAAACATAGGGGAATCATCCAAAGGAAACAGATAAGCCTTTTTACTTTTATACGCAGTGCTCTCGCCATGCTTGTCGCAACAAAGTTTCAAAGTGTGAGGTTAGCTGAACTGGATCTTTCAAAGCGCTGGAAGCGAGTCGTTGTCTGATAGTTTGACGCAAAGCAGCAAGAGCTTCGAGATCATCGGATAACGCCAATGCCTGGTTAATGTAATCACTCTGAGAGTCGGCGAGAAACTGGGGAAGATCTATTGATAGCATTGCAGCAGCAGTAGAACGCGATGCCGCAGACACCCCGACAAGCGTCAACACTGGAACGCCCATCCAGAGCGAATCGTTGGTTGTCGTACCACCCGTGTAGGGGAAAGTGTCCAGGGACAAGTCGATCTGTTGATAAAGCGAGAGATACTCAAGAAGCGACATCCGTGATTGGCAAATTAATCGGTCTGCGCCAATATTTTCAGCTTCGAAAATTTTCAATATGCGTGCCTTCGTCGCAGGGTCAACCAAGTTGCCAATCATCAGTTTTGATCCCGGCTTCATCGTCAAAATCGATGACCATACACGGATCGCTTGCGGCGAAATTTTCATCAAATTGTTCAAGCACCCAAAAGTAAAAAATCCTGCTGTCAGAGCGGGAAGTGGATTTACTTCGGGGCAATCAGCAACAGGTTTATAGATCACTGCCGTGGGCAAGCGCAGCAACTTTTCTGAGTGATATTGTTCGGTTTCTCCGACTGGATCGAGAATGCCGTCGGTTATTCTGTAATCCATTGAGGCCAACCCGGTAGTTCCCGGGTAGCCACCAAATGTCATTTGTACCGGAGAAGGTTTGTGAACAAACGTCAACAGACTGTTCCCCGCAGTGTGGCCACTCAGATCAATCAAGATATCAATGCCGTCTGAGCGAATCCGCGCTGCCAATTCCTGTGCACTCATGCCGTTGCACTGTACCCAGTTAGGAACCAGCGCTTTTAACCTGTCGGTCACCGCATCCTGCAAAGCCAACGTGTAATAGCAATAAACGTCGAAATTTGATCGATCATGATTTGCAAGGATGGGCTCAATAAAAAATGCGACCGCGTGATCACGAAAATCGGCAGAAACATACCCTACCTTTAAACGTCGGTCGGGATCGCAGGAATTTGTATGAGCGATCCAGTCCGCAAGGATGGGCGCTTCGAACTGTTCAGCAAACCGCACGTGGTCTTCGAACACCTGGGCTGGTGTATGTAAAGACGAATATTGAAGATAAAGAAGCAAATTACTGTGTGCCACTGCGTTCGATGGACGCAATGCCAACCCATCCCGACAACTCTGGATGGCTTCTTCTAGCCTGCATCGATTTTGCATCGTGTCTGCCAGGTTGAAATGTGCCGTGGCATTGAGAGGATTGAGTTCGACCGCACGCCTGAAAATAGTTTCTGCCTCTGACTCCATGCCAGTTCGCTGCGCCGACAGTCCCAAATTATTCAGGGAATCCACATGATCGGGATCTAACGCCAACGCCTTCACCAAAAAAGGAATTGCTTCCCTGAACTGACTATTGGCATTCAGTGTGGCCGCGTAATTGGACAAGACTGCAGGATCATTCGGTTTTAACTCCATCGCCATCAAGTGACCTTGCTTAGCCTCCTCGTACCGCTCAAGAAGGTGGAACGCGGCAGCCAAATTACCGTGGGCATCCGCATTAGCCGGATCTAGCTTGATCACCATGCGAAATTGTTCAATCGCCTCAAGTTGATTGTTCATACCCAGTAGTGCTGTACCGAGATTGTAAAAATACCGGGACTCCAAAGGATTGAGCAGGATTGCCTCCCTGATTCGGATCACCGAAGCAGAAAAATCACCGTTCAGAAAATCGATCAAACCACGTAGATGCAGTGCTTCAAATTGAAGTGGATCAAGTTCAAGAATCCGGTCGGAGCGTTCAGCCGCCACCTCGAGCAGACCGGCATTAAATGCGGAGAGCGCGGGTGCCAAATCCAACGGAAGTGAGGCAAGCGCACTCACTCCCACCGAATCAGGTTTCGCCACTATTAATGCACAACACTGCTTGTACTTTTTCCCACTACCGCAAGGGCAGCGCTCATTACGCTGGATTTTTACTTTGCTCATGGCTCATCGTCCCTAATTCCCGCCCGACCCCGGCGCACACCTGCGGCACCCAATGTGGTCAAGTTTACTCGAAGAAGTGGCGCCGATCGTCGCTTCAAAGAGCAGAGCAGAGCTACGGACACCCCCTTCAACCTCCTTTTAAAGGTGCGTTAGGTCAAATAGACTAGGCGCATCGAAAAAAAGAGAAATTTTTTCAAAGAATACGAAGATAGCCATTAGATGATTTGTAAGTACTTGATTTAATTAAATATTTAAAATTAATATAGATTGCATCAATCGCCAAAATTATCTTAAAGTTTTGACGAATCCAGCCGTAAGGGGCGAACAGAGAAGCGGGACATTGCCGGGCGAGCAAAACAATTTACGTTGCTCACATTAAACTTTTTCGACCACCTACCGATAAAGATTACAACAGCGGTTTGCATCCCTCCCACAGAGGGGAAACCAAAGTTGACCGGGCCTTCAAATAGCCACCAGTCATCGACCCCTTCACTCAGGAGCACTACCATGGCCTCATTCATCAATACCAACATTGCATCGCTGAACGCTCAACGTAACCTGGCCACATCGCAATCTGGTCTGGCAACTTCGCTGCAACGTTTGTCATCAGGTCTGCGGATCAACTCCGCAAAAGACGATGCAGCTGGCCTGGCCATCTCGCAACGTCTGACCGCACAGATCAACGGTTCCGATCAAGCAGGGCGTAATGCGAACGACGGTATCTCGCTGGCGCAAACCGCTGAGGGTGACCTGGCACAGATCGGCAACAACTTGCAGCGTATTCGTGAACTGGCAGTTCAATCAGCCAATGGTTCGAACTCGGCATCAGACCGCGCTTCGATCAACAACGAAGCCAAATCGCTGGCTGCTGAAATCGACCGAGTCGCTCAAAATTCTTCGTTCAACGGTAACAAACTGCTCGATGGCTCGTTCAACGCGCAAAGTTTCCAGATCGGTGCAAACGGCACAGCGAATGACCAAGTAACGATCTCTTCGATTGCTAGTGCACGAACAACAGCCTTGGGTGGCAGTGGTTCATCAACCGCCACAACCACAACAGGTGGCGTCACAACGACGGCACTGGCTGCAGGTGACTTGACACTCAATGGATTCCAAGTGGGCGCATCAGCGACCGGCGCAGCTCCTGGACAAGCGTCCGATAGCGCATTTTCGATCGCCGCTGCTATTAATGCCGTTTCGTCTCAATCTGGTGTGACCGCGACAGCAACAGCAACGACGGTGACTGGCGGAACGGGCGCATCCGGAACAGCAATTAGTACCGGAGCGACCCTCACAGTCAATGGTATTGTGGTTGGCAACATTGCGGCAGGCGGCACCGCTGTTGGTCAAGGTGCGAACACGGCGGCGGCAATTAATCTGGTATCGAGTCAGTCCGGTGTCACTGCAACAGCCGACGCAACAACTGGTGCGGTGACCCTCAATGCGGTCGACGGCCGAAATATCGATCTTGGTGCAGGGTTCACTACAGCCAATTCCGGCTTAACCAGCGCAATCACGAATGGCAAGATCAAGCTCGATTCGACTAATGCCGCAGGTATCGTCGTCGGTGGTGGTAACGTCGCATACACGGGACTTACGGCAGGTGTGGTAGCTCCATCAACAACGAACACCGTCAACAGCATCTCGTCGATCGACCTGTCCACCGCTTCCGGCGCCACCAACGCCTTGGCTGCCATCGACGGTGCCTTGGCAACCATCAACAGTTCCCGCGCTTCACTCGGTGCTGTACAAAACCGGTTTGCCTCCGTTGTTACCAGCTTGCAAACCACGTCGGAGAACTTGTCAGCATCCCGCAGCCGGATTGAAGATACCGACTTCGCATCAGAAACCGCCAAACTGACCCGTGGCCAGATTCTGCAACAAGCTGGTACGGCCATGTTGGCCCAGGCCAATTCGTTGCCAAACGGTGTACTCTCGTTGTTACGTTAAGTCGCTGAGAGCACGTAAAAAATAGCGGTCATTCGTGACCGCGCTTTCAGGACGGAAACCGGGGAACCGCTTTCCGTCTTCTCACTGTGAAGGGGAAAAGAATGGACATCACCGGACTATCGAGCGCGCGGCCAGCAGCGCCAGTCAGTGTCGATCAAACCCGACTGGCAACACCGCAATTACTCGCCGTCTCGCCCCCAGTCGTGGCGGACAACGGCATCAATGTCACGGCAACCACCACCGCAAAACAGGTGCCGCCGACTGACATCGAAGTCAAGCAATCGATCAATGAAGTAAACAAGTACCTGAAACAGACGCTTAACGGCATCGAATTCAGCCAGGACAAGGACACCGGCCAGACACTGGTCAAGATTGTCGATACCACCAGCGGTAAAGTAATTCGCCAAATCCCGACCGCGCAAGCTGTCGAGATATCCAAAGACATCAGCAAGCTGCAAGGCTTGCTCATCAAAGACAAGGCATAACCTCGGACGAGGACACACACCATGGCTATTTCTGCACCCGGTATTGGATCAAGTCTCGACGTCAATTCGATCGTTACACAATTGATTGCGATCGACAAACAACCGCTGACGACGTTGGCTAAGAAACAGGCCAGTTTCCAGGCCAAACTGTCTGCCATGGGTAGTGTTAAAAGTTCTCTCTCGTCGTTCCAGAGTGCCGTCAGTGCGCTATCGGATGTCAGCAAATTTCAAGCTGCAATCGTCAGTTCGTCGGATGCGACCGTAGCTTCAGCCAGCGGCAGCTCCATTGCAGTGCCAGGAACCTATTCGTTGCAAGTGAGCAGCCTTGCACAAGCGCAAAAATTAGTTGCTTCAGGCCAGGCTACAAGCAGTACCGCCATTGGAAGCGGTACGCTGACCTTCGATTTCGGCACCATCAGTGGTGGCACGTCGACCAACGGGGTCTACAGCGGATCGAGTTTCACCAGCAATGCCTCCGGTGTCAAAACCGTCACGATTGATTCGGGCAACAACACGCTGGCCGGCATCCGCGATGCGATCAACGGCGCCAGTATCGGTGTGACGGCGACCATCCTCAATGACGGCGGTACCTCGCCGTACCGACTGGTACTGACGCAAGGTAGTACCGGATTGAGCAACAGCATGAAAATTTCGGTCGCAGGCGATGCCGCCCTCTCGGGGTTGCTCGAACAAGATCCGGCCGGCACGCAAACGATGACCGAAAATCAGACGGCCGCCAATTCAGTCTTCACAATCGACGGTATTGCCGTCTCAAAATCATCGAATACGGTAACGGATGTGCTGCCCGGCGTGACACTCAATTTGCTCGCCAAGACCGCCGTTGGTGCCAGCACTAGCCTGACCGTAGCGCGCGATACCGCCGCCATCACCAATTCGGTCACGCAGTTTGTCAATGCCTTCAACCAGATCACGCAAACACTGAACAATGTCTCGGCGTTCGATGCGACGACCAACACGGCAGCTGTCCTGAACGGTGATTCGTCGATCCGTTCGATTCAGACGCAAATCCGGAATGTGCTCAATGTGCCGGTTGCCGGTGGCAATAGTGCGTATTCGATCCTGTCCGAAATCGGTGTCTCACTGCAGAAGACCGGTGAGCTAACGCTCGACAGCACCAAGCTTCAGGCGGCCGTCAAGGACCACTATTCCGATATCGCAGGCCTGTTTGCCGCGGTCGGAAAAAGTACCGACAGCCAGATTACCTACAGTGCAGCAACGGCCAACACCAAGCCGGGCGCGTATGCAGTGACCGTATCGCAACTGGCACGCCAGGGTAGCGCCGTCGGGCAGAGCGCCGTCACCGGTGCCGGCAGTGCAAAAACCACTGGCTCTGCTGCTGCCGGACTGACCGTCGATGGCACCAACGACTCACTCACCGTCTTGCTCGACGGCGTTAGTACCAGCATCGCACTGACCCAGCAGACCTACGCCACCGCTGCCGATCTGGCCACCGAGGTGCAGACCCGCATCAATGCAGCGTCAGCCTTCACAACGGCAGGGTCCAGCGCTACGGTGACCGAGAACGCAGGAGTGTTGACCATCACGTCGAACAAGACTGGCTCGGCATCGGCCGCCAGCGTCACCGGCGGAAACGGTAAAACTAATTTATTGGGTGCCGCTCCGACCTCCACGGCCGGCTACGACACCTCGATCACGACGGGCTCCAACGACACGCTCGACGTGCAACTCGATGGCGTAACCAAGACCATCACGCTGGCCGCTGGCAATTACAGTTTTACTTCGCTGGCCGCCGAATTGCAGGGCAAGATCAATGGTGCAACCGAGTTCTCGTCGATTGGCAGCGCGGTCAAGGTAACGCAGAATGCCGGCGTCTTGTCGATCCTGTCGAACAGCTACGGCAGCAAATCAAGTGCAACAATTGCCAGCGGCACAGCGATGGCGGCCTTGTTCGGCGGCACGCCAACGGCGACTGCCGGACTTGATGTCATCGGCACCATCAATGGTGCGGCGGCCGTCGGCGTCGGCCAGTTGCTCACTGGAGCAACCGGCGATGCCTCCGAAGGCTTGACACTGGTCGCGGAAGGCGTTGCGCTGGGTGCGCGTGGCACCATCAATTATTCGCAAGGCTATGCATTTCAGCTTAACAAGCTGTTGACTGGGTTACTCGGCGCAAACGGCCCGGTCACATCGCGTACCGATGGCCTCTCGGAATCGATTAAATCCAATGTCAAGAGCCAGGTTGCTCTCAGCGCGACGATCGCCGCCAACGAAAAACGCTACCGGGCCCAGTACACCGCACTCGACAGCATCATCAGCAAAATGAATACGACGAGCACTTATCTGACGCAGCAACTGGCCGCAATCGCCAAAAATAGTTATTAACGGAGAAAGCCATGTTCGGAAAATCTTCAAGAGGCGCCAACGCCTACGCCAACGTCAGCATGGAAACCGGCGTGACCTCCGCGTCGCCCCACAAGTTAATCGTCATGCTGTTCGATGGCGCGCTGGTCGCCGTCGCGACGGCAGAACAACAAATGAAAGACGGGAACATTCAGGCCAAAGGCAAGTCCATCTCGAAAGCGATCTCGATTATCGACAATGGCTTGCGTGCCAGCCTCGACAAAAAAGTCGGTGGTCAGATTGCTGAAAGCCTCGATGCGCTGTATGCCTACATGAGCAATCGTCTGCTGGTCGCCAATCTGAAAAATCAGCCGGAGATTCTTCAGGAAGTGCATACCTTGCTGATGGACCTCAAGTCCGCTTGGGATGCGATCGGGCAGCAAACCGAAGCGGCCGCGGCCAATGCACCGGCCAAGGCAGCACCCGACATGTCGACCTATGCACCAACCATGATGAAAGCCTGACTGACAATGAACAGCCAAGAAGTCTTGTCTCTATACGAAACCGTGTCCGTCATCACCGACCAGATGCTGGTCGCCGCACAAAAACGCGATTGGGAACAACTGGTGGCGCTAGAGTCCCGCGTCGCCGGGCATGTCAGTTCACTGAAAACCGGCGAAGAGCCGTCCGCACTGACCGGCCCCACACGTCTACGCAAAGTCCAGATCATCCAGAAAATCCTGGCCCATGACCGAATGATCCGCGACATTACCGAACCGTGGATGGCGGAACTGGCCATCCTGATGAATAGTGCCGGCACCGAGCGCAAACTGTCTCAGGCTTACGGCGGGAAGTACGCCGGCTAAGTATGGTTGCACCAATCGATATTCTGGGAACCCGGTCGCTGGTGCCAATTGAGGCACTGATGCCGACCTTGGGCATCGGCGATGTCCGCGAAGAAGCCAGCGCACGACTCGCACAACTGGCCGTTGGTCAAAAAGTGCAGGGCACGGTGCAGACCTTGCTCGATGACGGGTCGTTCATCGTGAAACTGGCCGACACGGCCGTGCGTACCAACCTGCCACAAGGCAGCAAGGTGGGTGACAAGCTGCAATTGACATTGGTCGGTACCCAGCCACGCGCCACGTTTTTGATGGAGGGCGAGTTTGCCGCAGCCCCCGCGACCTTCAGTCCGACCGCCCGACTGATCGGCAGCCTGCAGCAGCAATCCACTTCCACGGCACTACTCGGTAAAACGCCGCTGGTCAGTACCGGGGCGACCCCACCAGCACAAATTGCTACCGCATTGCAGACGGCGCTGACGACCAGCGGGATTTTTTACGAGTCGCATGTCCAGCAATGGGCCAATGGCGAACGACCGCTGGCCGATGTGCTGCGCGAACCACAAAATGTCAACGCCCGCAGCGCCGCCCCGACCGCGGATGCGACGCTCAACCCCGACACCGCCCGCATCGTCAACCTGCAACTCAATACCCTCGACATACCCCGCGTGCAATGGCAAGGCGAAGTCTGGCCTGGCCAGCAGATGCAATGGGAAGTGAGCGAACAACCGCAGCAGCACCAACCCGATAGTGACGCAGAGGCACCCGAACGCAGTTGGCAAAGCGTAGTCCGGTTCGACTTGCCGACGCTAGGCCGGGTCGCGGCCACGATCACACTCGTGGGCGACCATGTGCAGGTACAAATGCGCACGGCCGACCCGGACAGCGCGCAAACCTTGCGGCTGCATGGCGCACAGTTGTCGGAGGCGCTCGCCGCGGCTGGATCAACGCTGGACCTGCTGACGATCAAGCAAGATGAACAAGCCTGATTCTCCGCTCAAGAATGCCGTCGCCCTGGCTTACCAAAGTGGCGACGCCGCGCCTAAAATTGTCGCCAAAGGACGCGGACTGATTGCAGCGCAAATTATCGAACGCGCGAAAGAGCACGGCGTTTTCGTGCATGAATCGAAAGAACTCGTGGCATTGCTGATGCAGGTCGATCTCGATGGTCAGATTCCGCCGGCACTGTATCGTGCCATTGCTGAACTACTGGCGTGGCTTTATCACATCGAAGCCGCAAAATTGACTGACGGCAAGGTATCATCCTTACCTTACGCCCCATCACCTATTGAATCCGCCGATGACCACCTCCCAGGAAGAACACGATAACGAGGACCTTGATCTCAGTCCGTTCAAGATCAATTCGCGCCGCGAAATCATAGCGCTGATGCGCGCGCTGAACGAGCAGCACCAACTGATCCGGTTGCTGGTCGCCGGTTCAGGCGATGCTAGCGTGACCTCGATCCTGCATATTGACGAAGACGATGGCAGCATCATTCTTGACTTACCCGCCGATGCCGGCATCATGAAGCACGTACTTGCCAGTGAAAATATTTCCTTTGAGACCGTGCTTGAACGCATCCGTATCCTGTTTTTCGCGACCGACATTGCCCAGTGCGAGTACGGCGGCCTACCGGCCCTAAGCATGTCGCTACCGACCAGCATGATCCGATTGCAACGGCGGGAGTTCTATCGCGTGGCAACGCCGCTATCAACACCCCTGCGCTGCACAATTCAAATTATGGATGGTGAGACGGTGCAACCGGTGACCCTTTCGTTGCTCAATGTCAGTGGTGGTGGCGTAACGATCGTTGATGACCAGCATCAGCTCGACCATACAGTCGGCCGTATCTACCGAGGCTGTCAGATCTACTTGCCCGGCAGCACCGTGGTGAGCACGGCCCTCGAAATTCGCAACTCGATTGACGTGCGACTGGAAAACGGCAAGCACACCCGTCGACTGGGGTGCTTGTTCCACGATTTACCAAAGGCCATGCTCGCTGTAATCCAGCGTTACATCACCCGTCTCGAACGCGAGCAAAATGCCCGTAACAGCGGCATACGATAAAGGTTGTGGTGCAGTGCCTTCGCTCAGGGTAGCCGTTTAGGCACGCTACCCCGAATCGATTGGATCGGTAAGTCCTTACCGTTATTTGATCGGATTCGCCGGCACGACCGTGGTAGTTTCGCGGATCAGGCCGCCGTCCCGCACGCTGCCACTGACGGACCCCTCGCCCTGAATCCGACTCTCGCAATCGCGTTTGTCATCCGGCGGCAGCGTGGCACAGCGGCGCAGTGCATTCGCGTCGTAAGACGCTTTGCCATCATCGAGCCCGTTATGGCGCGCCTCATCGCGTGCCGCACCAGCTTCTTTCAGGCAGGTCGCTTCTGACTGGTTGGACTTGCCACTGAGGCAGATCGCACGATCGGATTGATAGCGGGCCTCGATACGGGTGGCTGGCGTAGTAACCGCCTCTGCTGCAACGGCATTGCCGCCCACGCCTGCAGCTAGTACGACAGCGCTCAGGTATAAAGAAATCGTTGACATCATCTCTCCCGTTTAAAAACATCAACTTAATCGGCACGACTAGACCAGTCTGTTCGCTAACAGACATACATCGATGCATGCGGCAAAGTGTTTGAATGGAGCGGACACCCAGACCAACGATACCCGGCCTTGCTGCCAACCGATGCGACGCGTACCATGCGCGCACACAAAAATATTTAACAGGAAATGCCATGGACGACCGCTTGACTACCGATGAATACGATGCCTTGGCCCAGATCGGCAACGCTGGCCGCGGTGAACGCCAGAGCGCTTGTGTTGCCCGCAACTCAAAAAAACTCAATGGGCTGAAATTCATCAGCCATGCCCGTGACGGCCAGTTGACGCTGACCGAAAAAGGTCAGCAGACATTGTTCCTGAAACAATGTATCGAAGGCTTGCGTGCGGTCTCGACCGATGCGTTGGCGCACCTGTCGGCCGATGTCGCGCTGTTTCTCGGCAAGAAGGGTCACATCACCCGCGCCGATGACGGCACCTTTGCGATCACGCAGCGCGGTCAGGAGTCGTTGGCCGATATTGACGCGACCAGGTAGGGTGAGCACGGCCGTATCGTGCCTACGTGAGCGCATTGACTCTCGACTAACCAACTACATCATCTGATTAATCGACGTGGGCGGTATGCGCGCGTGGGCACGAGGGACCGTGCCCACCCTCCGTGCTCAAACACCACCGGATTAATCGACGTGGGCGGGTTGCGCGCGTGGGCACGAAGGACCGTGCCCACCCTACGGGCTGCGCCATTGGATTGATCGACGTGGGCGGGTTGCGCGCGTGGGCACGCACAGGTCGTCTTAACGAAACTTGTCTTTGCGGCCGGTCTTGATATCGATAAAGAATTTCACCCCTTTTTCGGTCAGCTCGATGGCGTCTGGTGGTTCGTCGCCGGCCAGCACGCCTGACAACACCGGCAAGCCTTCACCTTTGCGCAGCAGCGCATCGGCTCGTTCATACACATTCTTGCAACCGGTCTCGGCCATCAGGCTTTGCACGATAGCTACTTTCCAGGCATCGACACCGGCAGCCTGAAATTCGCACACCAGATAGCCTTTAATACCGCCGTACCACTCCACCAGCAAGCCTGACAAACCGTCCTCATCACCGCTGACCAGCACAACCGGCTTGGTGTTGGCACCACTGCGCTTGGCAACAGCGGCTTTGACGCGGCGCTTGATCAATGCATGATCGACCGGTTCGTCGAACTCGAAACTCCATATCCGGGCGCGAATTTGTGATTTGGAGTTGTACGCTGCGCGGGCAATGAACTGGCCCGAGGACGAATGGACCAGCGCAGTGATACCGGCAGTCATTTTTTCTTGCGGGCGGCCATCGACCCGCTCGACCGCCGATGCATAGACCCACGGTTGACGTTCTTCGAGCAGGCTTTTTTCCTTGCCTTGTTTGATGGTGATGATGAGCATGAGGTGCTTCCGGATGAGATAACGCAATAAAAGACGCCGGTGATTCCGACGGGACTGCGCAGTGTAATAAAGTTTTGATCTGACATCCATGCAATCATCGACCAATTCTATTCTTGCGCCGAAAGCATTTGATGAGTATCCGTAATCTGCAAGCCCTGTTCAACCCGACTTGCGTGGCGCTGATCGGTGCAACCAACCGTCCCGGCAGCATCGGCGCAGCGGTCCTGCACAATCTGGTGACCGGTGGATTTGCCGGCCGGATTCTTCCGGTCAATCCCAAGCATCAGATCCTGAGCGGCATGATCGTCTGGCACGACGTCGCCAGCCTGCCCGTGGTGCCCGACCTGGCCATCATCTGCACGCCGCCGGACACACTGCCCGGACTCATCGCAGCGCTCGGCGAGCGTGGCTGCAAGGCCGCTGTCGTGATGACGGCCGTCACCAGCGCGCAGCGCGAGGCGATGCTGCTGGCCGCCAAACCGCATCTACTGCGCATACTTGGCGGTATCAGCGCCGGCTTGCTGGTACCGGCAATTGGCCTCAACGCCAGCTTTTCATACGGGCCGGCCCTGCCCGGCAAATTGGCTTTCGTCTCGCAATCGGGCGGACTGATGAATGGCGTGCTGGATTGGGCGACCACGCGTGGTCTCGGCTTCTCGAAGTTCATTTCGCTGGGAGAGAGCGCCGACGTCGATTTTGGCGACTTGCTCGACTTTCTCGCCGGCGATCCGGCCACGCACGCCATCCTGCTGTTTCTGGAAGATGTCCGGCTGGCGCGCAAATTCATGTCAGCCGCTCGCAGCGCCGCGCGCGGCAAACCCATCCTCGTGATCAAAGCCGGCCGCTCAGGTGAAGGCGTACGCAGTGCCGCGTCTCATACCGGCGTGCTGGTCAGTCCAGACAGTATCTATGACGCCGCTATCCGCCGCGCTGGCATGCTGCGAGTGGATTCGACTGAAGCCCTATTCGGTGCGGTTGAAACACTGGCGCGTGCCAAGCTGATGCATGGCGAACGCCTGACGATTCTGACCAATGGCGGGGGTCCCGGCATCATGGCCAACGATGCGCTGCTGCGCCGACAAGGCACGCTGGCCTCGCTGACCGCAAAAACGATCACGCAGTTGGAGACACTATTGCCGTCCACGTGGTCAGGATCGAATCCGGTCGATCTCGGCGGTGATGCGCCGGTCGAACGCTATCGAGCTGCGCTGGCTGGCTTGCTCGAGGATGCCAATTCCGATGCCATCCTGTTCATCCATGCACCCGGCGCCCTGGTGGCCAGCGCCGATGTCGCTCGTGCGCTGGTGCCGCTGGTGAAACAGTCGTCGCGCAATGTGCTGACTTGCTGGCTGGGCGGTGCGGCGGTCGCGGAAGCGCGCCAACTCTGTTCGGCCGCCGGCATTGCTACGTACGACACGCCCGAAGAAGCCGTGCGCGGCTTCATGCAGATCATCGATTTTCGGCATAACCAGCAATTGCTGATGCAGGTACCTCCCGCGCTACCCGAACGCGGTACCAACGAGCGTGTGCACGCTCAGGCGCTGGTGCGTGCTGCACTGGCCGAAGGCCGCACGCTGCTCTCCGAACCCGAAACTAAAACCGTGTTGGCCGCCTACGGCATCCCGGTGGTCGAAACCAGCACCGCTACCAACATTGATGAAGCAGTCTTGCAGGCACAACGGATCGGTTTTCCGGTGGCCATCAAAATTCTGTCGCCACAGATCTGGCACAAATCCGATGTCGGCGGCGTCGCGCTCGACCTCGATGATGCCAGCGCCGTGCGTCACGCAGCCAATGCCATGCACAAGCGTCTGTGTGAACTGCAGCCCGATGCCCAATTGCAGGGCTTCGCGGTACAGGCAATGGCGCGCCGGCCGCAGGCACATGAATTGATTGTCGGTGTCAGCACCGATCCGGTATTCGGCCCGATCATTCTGTTCGGTCAGGGCGGCATCGCCGTCGAGGTCGTCGATGACCATGCGGTTGGTCTACCTCCACTGAACTCGGTGCTGGCGGGCGACATGATTGCGCGCACGCGTATCGCACGTCTGCTGGCCGGCTACCGCAACCGTCCAGCCGCTGACATTGACGCCATTAGCCGCACTTTGGTCCAGATTTCCAATCTGGTCGAAGACTTGCCGGAACTGGTCGAACTCGACATCAATCCGCTGCTGGCCGACCGCCACGGCGTCATTGCTCTCGATGCGCGCATGCGCATCGCCACGCCGCAACGTACGTCACGGCTGGCGATCCGGCCTTACCCGCAATCGCTGGAACAGATCACTGACTGGCATGGCGAAGCGCTGACCATTCGTCCGATCAAACCCGAGGATGGCGAAGCGCATGTAATTTTTTTCAATCAGCTCAATCCCGACGATGTGCGCTACCGCGCGTTCTCCAGCATTCGCCAGTTGCAAGAACCGCAGGTTGCCAGGCTGACGCAAATCGACTATGACCGCGAAATGGCCTTCATCGCCACGCGCATCGGAGCCAATGGCCAGCGCGAAACACTCGGCGTCGTCCGCGCCGTGGCCGATGCAGATAACCACGAAGCCGAATTTGCCATCATCGTGCGCTCCGACATGAAAGGCCGCGGCCTCGGCCGCCTATTGATGCAACGCCTGATCGATTACTGCCGCAGTCGCGGCACCCATTTCATCATTGGCGAAACCATGTCCGACAACCGGGGCTTGCTGACATTGACACAAAAGCTCGGCTTCATTGCCAAGCCGGTAGTGGGTGAGCACATCATGTCGCTGTGCCTCGACCTCGGCTGAGCAACCGGCTTTGTGCGCTCGCGCACAGACCCTGGCAGGTCATGCGCGCACAGTAATCGCTCCCCATTTTGAAAGGAAACACCATGATCAAGAATGCATCAGCAGTCTGGCAAGGCGGTATCAAGGACGGTGGCGGTACGATTTCAACCGAAAGCGGCGTGCTCAAAGAAGCCCCGTACGGATTCAATGCCCGCTTCGAAGGCGGCAAAGGCACCAACCCCGAAGAACTGATCGGTGCGGCCCACGCAGGCTGTTTTTCGATGGCGCTGTCGCTAATGCTGGGCGACGCCGGCATGGTGGCCGAGCGTATCGATACCAAAGCGGCAGTCACGCTGGAAAAAATTGGCGACGGCTTTACCATCACCGCCAGTCATCTGACGGTAGTCGCCAAGATACCCGGTGCCGATGCCGCTCAATTTGCCGATATCGCCGCCAAGGCCAAGGCCGGCTGTCCGGTATCGAAATTAATGACCGCGACCATTACGATGGATGCACGACTGGAAGGATAAGTCCCTCAGTGAGCGCAGGGAGCGGAGCCCATCCGCCCCTGGCATAGCGGAGTAAAATACGGCTCCGATCGTGCACGCGATCCCACTTCATCCTCATCGTAATGTCCGACACTCTCGACCAGCAAGACCTCCCCGACATCGATCCCGATGCCGACATCAATGAACCCCGCCTGTGGCGCAGCGTTGGCTGGACCGCCCGCGTCATCAAGAACGATGACGACGAAGGCTGGGCCGTCGCCATGATCAAGGACGGCGAAGCCGAACCGGCGCTGATCGGCCCGTGGACCATGGGCCGCAACAAGAAAGATCCGAAGCCGCTCGATACGAATGCCTTTAATACGCTGGTCAAAACCGCCTCCGAAGTGCTGCGTCGTCACGAGCAGCAACTCCATGCGCAATTGCACAAGAGCGTGATGGTCAGCACCGATAGCGCCGAATTCGAAGTCACGCTCGACATCGTGCCCGATGACGATGATCCGTACGCGATGCTCACCGCACGTGACGGTTACGGCGAACAACTCGCCCAAGTGCGTGTTGCACCGAATTTCAAACTGACACGGGCCACCGCCAGCACCTGGATCGAGAACGACTTTCGCAAACCCAACCAGTAAGAG
>JBLHLW010000005.1:0-93124 GCA_047621345.1 Minisyncoccia bacterium
GCATCGTTGCAGTTGGTAGGGTGGGCACAGGGGGTATCGTGCCCACGCGAAGGCACCACCGATGCCGGAATTGACCGGTGTTTTTGGTTCGCGCGCGTGGGCACGAGAGGCTGTGCCCACTCTACGGGGCATCGTGTTCACGCGAATGTACTGCGTACTACCGCGAGTATCAGTTCTGCAACAACCCGTTCACTTGCGCCAGATCTTCTTCTTTGAGCGTGCCTGCCGCTGCTTTCAGTCGCAAACCTGCGATGAGCGTGTCATAGCGCGCTTTGGCCAGTAATTGCCGGGTTGAAAATAGCTGCTGCTGGGCATTGAGGACATCGATATTGATCCGCACGCCGACCTGATAGCCGAGTCGGTTCGATTCGAGCGCCGACAAGCTGGAAATTTCTGCTGCCTCATAGGCCCTGACTTGCGCCAGTCCGCTATTAACTCCGAGGTAGGATTGCCGCGCGGCTTGTGCCGCAGTACGCCGGAAATTCTCGAGATCGGACTGCGCCTTTTGTTCCAGTGAAATCGATTCACGGACCTTGCTGGTGACGGCAAATCCGGAGTACAGCGGGATTTGCCATTGCACGCCTATCGTACTGGAGGTGACCGAGCCGCTCTGGGCGGTCAGGCTGGCGCTGCTCTGATTGGTGGTGCCGCGACTGGCGATCAGGTCGACCGTCGGCAAATGGCCTGCACGGTTGCGGTTGATGTCGCGACGGGCGATTTCGAGCGCCAGTTGCTGGCCGATGACGCCAAAGTTCTCTTGTTCGGCGCGGCTGACCCAGGGGTCGATTTGCGCCGGTTCCGGCGGACTGAGCTTGAGGCCAGGGCGTAGTGTTGTCAGTACGCCTGTCGGTTTGCCGATGAGTTGCTGCAGCGCGGCAGTCTTCACGTCAAGGTCGTTTTGCGCCGCGATTTGCTGGGCAATGGCGAGGTCGTAGCGGGCTTGTGCTTCATTGCTGTCAGTGATGGTGGCGGTGCCCACTTCGAAGTTGCGTTTGGCTGAGGCCAGTTGTTCGGTGATGGCGTTTTCCTGTGCTTTCAGGAAGGCCAGCACGTCCTGTGCGGCGAGCACATCGAAATAGGCTTGGGCGACGCGTACGATGAGGTCTTGCTGCGCTTGCGCGTACACCGCATCGCTGATGGCGACCGATAATTTCCCTTGCTGATAGGTTTCCCAGTTGGCCATCCGCAGCAGCGGTTGCGTCAGCGTCAGCGCATAGGTGTTGACGTTGTAGTCGATGCTGCGGGTGCTGGCGTCGACATTGACCCGGTTATAGCTGCCGCCTATCCCAAGCACGGGCAGCAGGCCGGCGCGACCCTGTACGCTGCGTTCCTGGCCGGCATCCCGTGCCGCGCGTGCACTGGCGATCACGGCATCGCCAACCAGCGCATCACGGTAAGCCTGCAGCAGGTCGGTCGCTTGGGCCTGAGCAGATAGCAAGGCACAAGCGAGCAGCGGGACGATGGCGAAATAACGCATGGATTTTCCTGTGGAATCGGGGTGGCAGGGTAGATCGGTTTTTGGGTGATGTCAGTAGGTCGGTACGGCCGGATCAACCTGCACGGCCCAAGCGTGCATGCCGCCGGTCAGATTGGTGACTTCGGTAAAGCCTTGTTGCTCGAGAAAATGGGCGACCTGCATGCTGCGCGAGCCGTGATGGCAGATGCAGACCACCGGGATTTCGTCGTCAAGTTCGGCCAGGCGTGCCGGGATGCTGCGCATCGGCATCGGAACCGCGCCAGCCAGATGGCAGGTCTCGAATTCCCAGGGTTCGCGTACATCGAGCAGTAACGGCGCGGGACGGCTGGCATCGGCCAGCCATGCGTGCAATTCGGGAGCAGTCAGGTGGTGCATCGTGATGGGGTCCTCAGAACTTGAAAGGCGATGGCGTGAAGGCATTACGCAATGGTTTGATGACGGTCTCGAACAGGTTGACCGTGTCATAACCTCGCTCGGAGACGCACGTGATGATTTGCGCCGTCATCGCGGGGGCATGGCCGACCACACACAAGATGCGTCCGCCGATCTTGATCTGGGCCAGGAATTCTTGTGGCACAACGGGCAGCGAACCGGAAATCATGATCACGTCGTAAGGTGCCAGGCTGGCCCAGCCGCGGGCGCCGTCACCAAGGAGGACATCGACATTGTCGATGCCGTAGGTGTGCAGGTTGTTATGCGCCAATTCCTGCAACTCGGCTTCGATCTCGATCGTGGTCACGTGGCGCGCCCGGTGCGATAACAGGGCCGCCATGTAGCCGGAGCCAGCACCGATTTCGAGTACCGTTTCATGTTTTTTGACGTTGGCTTCTTGCAGCATGCGCGCTTCGAATTTCGGCATCAGCATGGACTGGCCACACGGCAGCGGAATCTCGGTATCGACGAACGCCAGCGCGGTGTAGGCGGCCGGCACGAAGGCTTCGCGCTTGACCACCATCAGCAGGTCGAGGACATCCTGGTCGAGCACATCCCAGGTGCGAATTTGCTGTTCGATCATGTTGAAGCGGGCTTGTTCGATATTCATGTGGGTGGTCTATGTGCGTGAAAGGGTGGGGCCAGTGCGGGTGCGGCCGGTAGCGTCCTGCATTCTATCAAATCACCCCCGCCTGCGGCCTGTCATCGTGGCGCAGCAAACCCTGTAGCAACAGGTCTGTCACGCCATGCAAATAGGCTTGTGGCGTGATGGATTGCAATGCCCAAGGACTGCCGAACGAATGCTTCCACATCATCATCATCATGATCGGGGCGGCAATGATGCTGGTAGTTTGTACGGCATCGAGCGTGCGGAATTCGCCACGGGTGATGCCACGTTCAAGTACCTGTGCCAGCATGGCATTGCCGCGCAGGATGACTTCTTCGTTGTAGAACAAGGCCAGTTCCGGAAAATTGCCGGCTTCGGCCATGACCAGTTTGGTGATTCCCGACAAGCGGGTTTCGCCGATACGTTCCCACCAGCCCAGCAGGATCAGGCGCAGCAGCAGCGCACTGGTGCCGGCATGATCGCGGATCATCGCTTCGGCTTCGCCGAGCAATGGCACGACGTTTTCACGCACCACGGCCTTGAAGAGTTCTTCTTTGCTGGCGTAATACAAGTACAGCGTGCCCTTGGAGACGCCGGCGCGCTTGGCGACGTCATCGAGTCGGGTCGAGGAAAAGCCGCGTTCGACAAACAGGTCGAGGGCGGCATCAAGCAACTCTTGTGGCCGAGCTTCCTTGCGGCGGGTCCAGCGGGGCGGGTTTTTGACAGGGCAGGGGATCATCACTTGAGGGGAAAATTAACTTACTGATGAGTCAGTAGCGAGAATGCAATATACGGGGGAGGTTGCGCAGCGTCAAGGATGGCGGATCTGTCATTGTGGTGTTGGCCGACCGTGAGACAATCGCGGTCGAAATGAATTTCCTTGACCTGCACAATGACCGAAGACCGCCTGATCGATATTGAAATCAAACTGTCGCGCCAGGAAGATCTGGTCGATGCGCTCAATGATGTGGTGGTGCGCCAGCAAAAGCAGATTGCCGAACTTGAGGTGCTGTGCGCGGCACTGGCGCGGCATGTGCAGAGTGCCGGTGATGCCACTGGTGATGCCACTGGTGAGGGCGGTCCCCGTCACGAACCACCACCGCACTATTAACACCCGGAAGACCTTACCGCCATGATCGAGTCAAAGAGCCAGTCCAACCTGTCGTCGAGCAGTGCGCCCGATAGTCCGCTGAATGCCTACCGGACCATCCACGCCCGTCTCAATCGCGAAACCGCCCGCCTGCAATGGCATGAGTTGTTGCCGCATTTTGCGTCGGGCGTGATGGTGGCGGTCGACGGGTCGCTGGACCTGATTGATGTTGCTGTACGCATGTCGCAAGACGATACGGCGGCCGTCAGTGCCTGGATGGGTGACGGCCTTGTTGGCAAGGTCAGCGACACGTTGGCAGCGCGTTGGACCGAGAGCGATCCGTTACTGTGGAGCGTGATCGTCAAGCCATGGATACTGGTGCAGCCGGCCGCCCCGGGCTAGTCGTCCCGGCAAGGAGTCGGTATGCCAGTGCACCGAGTAGCGCGCCGACGATAGGCCCAATCCAGAACAGCCACAACTGCATCAGGTAGGGGCCGCCGGCAAGCAGGGCGACGCCGGTACTGCGTGCCGGGTTAACCGAGGTATTGGTGACCGGGATGCTGATCAGGTGGATGAGCGTCAGGCACAGACCGATCGCCAGCGGCGCGAATCCCGGCGGCGCACGGCGATCAGTACTACCCAATATCACCATCGTGGGGACTTGCAGGGATGCGTGATGTGGCAAAATCTCGCGCATTGTCGGGACTACAGAAGCCTTAATTTCGGCTGAATTGCGTTTGCTCATGAAGTCCCGCTGCTGCCGTCATTTCATTTTGAAAAGGGAAACCTGTGCTATTTCACCGCTTGCGCTGCGCGATCTTGCTTTTTATTCTCTTTGGCTTGGGGGCTTGTGCGAGCCTGCTCGGGCCGCGAGAAGTGGTCATCCCGCTGGAGCGCCTGCAAAGCGCCATCGAGCGTAAGTTTCCGCTCAGTCAGCGGCCGATGGAGCTGATCGACATCGGCCTGAGTAATCCTCGCCTGACGCTGTATCCGGAAGACAACCGGATCAGCGTCATGCTCGACGCGCGTGTCGCGCCGGTCTTTACGCGGCGCGTTTGGCACGGCAATTTTGTGCTCTCCGGAGTGCTGCAACTGGATGCGCAGCGGCGGACGGTTTTGGTGGTGCAGCCGCGCATTGATCGCATTGCGCTCGATGGCATTGATCCGGTATTGGCCGGTCAAGTAGCGCAGGCAGCCGGTGCGCTGGCCGGTAATATTCTGCAAAACATGCCGCTGTATTCCTTTGCGGCGGACGATTTGCGTTATGGCGGTTCAACATTCGTTCCGGTCAGTATCACGACGCAGGCTACGGCCCTCGTGGTAACCTTTGCCCCGGCCAAATAAGCTGGTTTCCCTATTTATAGCCTGCAGGAAACTGACCCTGCGGGTATTTCCCATTGCTGGCAACCCCCACCACACTCCCCATGGATATTGTTCTCGCACTCAAAGCCCTGATCATGGGTATCGTCGAAGGTTTGACGGAATTTCTACCGATTTCGTCGACCGGTCATCTGATCCTGACGGCCAGCCTGATCAACTTTACTGGCGAAAAGGTCAAGACCTTCGAAATCGTCATTCAGGCTGGCGCCATCCTGGCCATTGTCTGGGAATATCGGGTCCGCCTGCTGCATGTCTGCACTGGCCTGTTCAGCGATCGTGGTGCGCAAAAATTTGCCCTCAATCTGGTGATCGCTTTTATTCCTGCCGCCGTCCTCGGGTTGATCTTTAGCAGCGCCATCAAGGCCAAGCTGTTTGCGCCGGTACCGGTCGCAATGGCTTTCATCGCCGGTGGTCTGATCATCCTGTGGGTCGAGCGTCGCAACAAGCGCAGTCCGGTTCCGCCGCGCATCGACTCGGTCGACCAGATGACGGCGCTGGACGCGCTCAAGGTCGGTCTTGCGCAAGCCTTTGCGCTCATTCCCGGCACCAGTCGTTCGGGAGCCACCATCATTGGCGGTATGTTGTTCGGCTTGTCACGCAAGGCGGCGACCGAGTTTTCGTTTTTTCTGGCGATTCCGACGCTGCTTGGCGCGACCGTGTATTCGCTGTACAAGGCGCGTGCACTGCTGTCCGTGGAGGATTTGCCGCTATTCGGTATTGGTACCTTAGCGGCATTTGTCTCGGCATTCTTTTGCGTACGCTGGTTGCTGCGTTACATCAGCTCGCATGATTTCACCATTTTTGCGTGGTATCGCATCGTGTTCGGTTTCGTCATCCTCGGGACTGCTTATAGTGGCCTGGTTGTTTGGGCTGATTGAGCTGACCTGCGATCCATCGCCAACATACCTTTAAAGACGGAATGACCGACACCAGTACCCCCGAACGCGCACTGCACTTGCTGGAAACCGTTTTCGGTTATTCCTCCTTCCGCGGCCAGCAAGCCGAGATTGTCGAATTAATCGCCCAAGGTGGCGATGCGCTGGTGCTGATGCCGACCGGCGGCGGCAAGTCGCTGTGTTACCAGATTCCATCGCTACTGCGTGATGGCGTCGGGGTCGTGATTTCCCCGCTGATTGCGTTGATGCAGGATCAGGTCGATGCGCTGGCTGAAGTCGGCGTGCGGGCGGCGTTCCTGAACTCGACCCAGACTTACGAAGAAGCTTCGCGCATCGAGCGCATGGTGCGCACCGGCGAGCTCGACCTGGTCTATGTCGCGCCGGAACGGCTGATGACATCGCGCTGCCTCGACTTGCTGTCAGCCTCGAAGATCGCGCTGTTTGCGATCGACGAAGCGCATTGCGTGTCGCAATGGGGGCATGATTTCCGGCCCGAATACATCAAGCTGTCGATCCTGCACGAGCGCTTCCCGGACGTGCCGCGCATCGCGCTGACCGCCACCGCCGACCAGCAAACCCGCACCGAGATCGCTCATCGCCTGCAGCTTGATGCAGCCAAGATGTTTATCTCGTCGTTCGATCGCCCCAATATCCGTTATCAGATCGTCGAGAAAGCCAACGGCCGCAAGCAGTTGCTTGATTTTATTCAGGCCGAACACATGGGCGACGCCGGCATCGTGTATTGCCTGTCGCGCAAAAAAGTCGAAGAGACCGCTGAATTTCTGAACGCCAGCGGCATCCGGGCGCTGCCGTATCACGCCGGCATGAAGTTCGAGGAACGCAGCAAAAATCAGGCGCGTTTTCTGCGGGAAGAGGGTATCGTGATGACGGCTACGATTGCCTTCGGCATGGGTATCGACAAGCCTGACGTGCGCTTTGTTGCTCACCTCGACCTGCCTAAAAGTATCGAAGGCTACTATCAGGAAACTGGTCGTGCTGGTCGGGATGGTCAGCCTGCCAATGCGTGGATGGCCTATGGCTTGCAAGATGTGGTGCAGCAGCGCCGCATGATCGATGAATCCGAAGCCGACGAGACCTTCAAGCGTGTGCTCGGCGTCAAGCTTGACGCGATGCTGGGCCTGTGTGAAACGCTGGGTTGCCGGCGCCGCCATTTGCTGGAGTACTTTGGCCAGCGTTCCGAACCATGCGGCAACTGCGATACCTGTCTCAATCCGCCGGTCTCGTTCAACGCCACGGTGCCGGTGCAAAAGCTCTTGTCGGCCATTTATCGCGTGGATCAGCGTTTTGGCGCTGTTCATGTGCTCGATGTGTTGCGTGGCATCGAGTCCGACAAGATCAAGCAATGGCGCCATGACCAGTTATCGGTCTTTGGTATCGGCTCCGCGCTGAGCGAAGCCGAGTGGCGTGCCATCCTGCGCCAGTCGATTGCGCTGGGCCTGGTTGCGGTCGATTACGAGTCGTACAACGCTCTCAAGCTGACCGATGCCGCCAAGCCGGTTTTGCGCGGTGGCGAGCAGGTGCAATTGCGCGAATACCAAAAGCCGGTCAAGGCCCGACGAGCGGCGTCCGGCAAGGCACCGAAGGGCTATGTCGAGAACGAACTGAGCGGACTCGATCAGGTGATTTTCGATAAGCTGCGCTGGTGGCGGGTCGAAACTGCGCGCAAGCACAACGTGCCGGCCTACGTGATTTTTCATGATGCGACGATGCGCGAAATCGCCAAGGCGCGGCCGGGCTCGCTCGATGATTTGCGTGGTGTCAGCGGCGTCGGTGAAAAAAAACTGGAAACTTACGGGGCGGAGATTGTCGGCTTGATCGCGGAGTTGGTGGAGGGTTAGGCGTGGTGCGATGGGTGCCTGTTTCGAGACGGCAGGTCGGTTACCAGACTGCGCATGTCGCGGGCGGCATGCGCAGTCTGGGGCCTAATCAGGCTTGAGTGCCTGCAAGCCGATCCTTGTCGATAGCGAACAAGGTATCGTCATTGCGCAGCAGATACAGCGAGATGCAGGCAGCGAGCATCGGCCATGCAGCAAAGAACAATAAATGCTTCCATGGATCAAGATATTGGCCAAACGAAGACAAGGTTGAACTGGCGTGCAGAAATAACACGATGCCATAGGTCCATGGCTTTTTGTAGCCGAGGACGAACCCCAGAATGAGCAGCATTTCCAGCGCACCCAGCGCATACACAATTTGGGTGCCTACCCCCTCCAGAAAATAAAATTTTTCAAGAATTGCCGCGCTATGGCCGGGATTGACGAACTTGTCGAGCGTCCACATGAGCATCACGACAAAGACCCCCACGCGCAACAGCAGCAGCGATAGAGGCAGATTCCTATTGGTTGTCACCATGTACTGGCCTTTTTAAATGTCCTGCGTGCCGAAAATGGCAGGTAGTACGAAGAGATGGTCGATGTCGCCATCCGGTACTGTTGGGATACGTTCAGGTATCTGGCCAAAGCGGTCTTGGTTGTCATGGTTTCCCAAGAGAGAAGCGCCCGCCTTGTCCTGTGGCGAGAGCGGACTGGGCGATCAGTCGACCTTGTACGCCGCAAACTGTTTGTCCACCTCGGTGCCAAACGCCTGATTGCTGTAGTTGCTCAATACTTTGACGGAGCCAGCCAGCATGATGTAGAGCAGATCACGCTCCTGGTAGCCGGCATCCATGAACGTCTTGACGATGGCGGCATCCGGTTGGCCGTGCTTGGCGAACATCTCGACGGCCATTGCCGACAGGGCGGCCAATTTTGTATCGGGAATTGGCTGGCGGGCGCGGATGGCTTGCAGCACGTCGGCAGGAACGCCTGACATCTTGTCTGCAATCATGCTGTGGGCCGCGGTGCAATAGTCGCAGCCATTAAATTGACTAATGGAAAGAAACACGACTTCCTGCTCGCAGGGCGTGAAACCCGATTCCTTGCGAAAGAAATCGTAGCCCTGCAAATAGGTGCTCAGCAGGCCGGGTGCGTTGGCCATGTTGGCATACATGTTGGGAATGAAACCGACCTGCTTCAAGGCCACGTCAAGAACGTCTTTTTGCGCGCCGGTAGCGTGCGCGTGATCGACCGGAGGGATGTTGTGAATGATGGTTTTCGACATGGATGGTTCTCCTGAAAATGGGCGGGGACGACATGCCAACGTGAGCTCACGTGGCTGCGTCATGCAGGCTTTCATTCTAGGACCGCGCTTTCCTGCGTAGTGTACCGAGCGTCTCGTTCTGTTTTCCCTGCGTTTCACTTGTCAGTGATCAATGACTTATTGCTGTGCGTCGAGCCAGTCGGTCGGGGAGCACCCCAGTTTGCGCACGAAGACCCGTGTCAGTGCACTGGCGCTGCCGTAGCCGACATCGCCAGCCACATACTTGAGTTGCCGGCCTTGTTTCAGCAAGCGTTGTGCCGTCATGACACGCCAGGTAGCGAGATAGTCGGCCGGCGTTTCACCGGTAATCGCGCGGAACCGGACGGCAAAGCGTGCACGTGACATCCCCGCGCTGGCAGCCATGTCCGCCAGTTGCCAGGCGCGTGCCGGGTCGGCATGGAGGTCGATGAGCGCCTTGGCCAACCGGCTGTCGGCCATCCCGGCGAGGGCGCCGCCTTGCGTCAATCCTTGATCGATGCAGTGCCGCAGCAAGCGAATCATCAGCACTTCGCACAAGCGATCCAGTGCTGCCTGACTGCCGGCCTGCTCGGAAAACGCTTCTTCGAACATCAATCCCAGCAGTGCTTCCATGCCGGGTAGTGTCGCCAGCTTCACCAGGATGACGCTGGGCAGGGAGTCCGTGACGGGGTTGCGCCCGCCGACGCCAAACAGGACAGTGCCGCAGACGACATCAGCACCCGTACCGTCATCGGCAACCAGCCGATGCTTTTCCGGGCGCGGCAAAAAAAGGATGCTCGGCTCGGTGATCTCGATCACTTCGTTGCCTGCCCCGATTACCTGCGCAGGTCCTCTCCTGATCAGATGGATGTGTCCATGCGTGGCGTCCTCCTCGAAGTGATGGATGCCGCACAGCTTGCCGGTATAGAAGACGCCGGCGCGCAATGAAACATGATTGAGCAGGGTGGTCAGTTGGTCCACGATGGATCTCGCACCAGAACCGTGGTTGGTCTGATCGGACATGGCAGCGCCGGGAAGCGCTGGGAGGGACGGTCATTTACTGCGCATGGTGCGGGCATGGTCATGGGTGTTTTCCTGTTCTATCGTCTTGTGGCTATAGTATGGGGGACAACACCAAGTGGCCTGCGCAACGAGCAGATCGCGATACACCTCAGGAACTGACATGACCACTGCTGCACACTGCTTCATTCCCTACCCCGAGGTCGCGGTTGCTAACGCTGCCGGAGCCTTGTCCGGCCTGACGTTTGCGGTCAAGGATATCTTCGACGTCGCTGGTTATCCGACTGGTTGCGGCAATCCGCACATGCTGGCGCTGTCTGGTATCAAGCTTACTTCGGCGTCGGCAGTCCGAGCGCTGGCACAGGCCGGCGCACGTTTTGTCGGCAAGACCTGTACCGATGAGCTGGCATTTTCGATGAACGGCAAAAATGCCCATTTCGGCACGCCGCGCAATGGCGGTGCGCCTGATCGCATTCCCGGCGGATCGAGTTCTGGCTCCGCCTCGGCCGTCTCGAACGGGTTGGCCGATGTGGCCTTGGGCACCGATACCGGTGGCTCGGTGCGGGCGCCAGCCAGCCATTGCGGCTTGGTCGGCTTACGCCCGACCCATGCGCGCGTGAGCCTGCAAGGGGTGATGAATCTGGCGCCTGATTTCGATACCTGTGGCTGGTTTGCGCGGGACATGGCCACCTTTGCCCGTGTCGGTGAAGTACTGCTCGGCGACGATACGTGCACCTTGCCCGACGCTCCCCGCGTGTTGCTGGCCAGCGATGTGCTGGCGTTGCTGTCGCCGCGCGTGCAGCAGGTGTTTGCCGAGGCCTTGGTGCGTCTGTCGCCGTTGCTCGGTACGCCGCAAGCGGTGGAGTCGGCAGCGCCGTCGTTCGATGCGCTGTACTGGGCGTTCCGCCACATTCAGGGATACCAGGCCTGGCAAGAGCACGGTGCATGTATCGAACAATATGATTTGCAACTCGGTCCCGGCGTGGTCGACCGTTTCCGCTGGTCGAGTACAGTCACGGCTGCGCAGATGCAGGAGTACTCGGTCGTTCGCGCTACCTTTGCTGCCCATTTTGCCGCAGTGCTCGGCAGCGACAAGGTCATGGTCCTGCCGAGCATGCCCGACGTTGCACCGCTACTGACTGACTCCGAAGCGGCGCTCGAAAATTATCGGAATCAGGCGATCCGCATGCTGTGCCTGTCGGGCTTGTCGGGACTGCCGCAGATCTCGTTGCCGCTCATGACCATCGATGGTGCGCCGTTCGGTTTTTCGGTGATTGGTCCGGCCGGCAGTGACCAGTCGCTGATCGCTTATGCGCGCAAGCTGATGGGTGCGTGAAGTCGTTACGTTCGCCGGTGACGTGGTCGCCATGTCCTTTTTTTGAATTGCAGATCACTCAGGGCCAGGTACGGGAAGATGCCGGGATTCTGACCGACAATGACGCGGCAATTACTCCCGTTTCCGCTGCGCGTTTTGTTCCCGCCAGACCGCGCCGGCGGCATCGGCCCGCATGGGCTTGAAGTAGTGGTAACCCTGCACGAAATCAATATTCATGGCCCGCAGCACATTGACCTCGGCGGCTGTTTCGGCGCCTTCGGCCACCACATCCATGCCGAGAGTGTGCGCCAGCATCATGATCACCTCGACGATCTGGCGTTTGTCGTCATTGCAGGCCATCTGGCTGACGAAGCTGCGGTCGATTTTCAGGGTGTCGATCGGCAGGCGCCGCAAGTGGCTGAGCGACGAGTAGCCGGTGCCGAAATCGTCGAGGGCCAGTTTGACGTGCAGGTCCTTCAACTGCCGAAAAATAGTCAGCGCATGCTCGGGGTCGGCCATGACCATGCTCTCGGTGAGCTCCAGTTTCAGGGTGCCGGCGAGGATGCCGGTCTCGCTCAGGGTCTGCTCGACCAGAGCGACCAGGCCCACGCCGGACAGTTGCCTGGCCGACAGATTGACGCTCATGGTCAGGGGATATCCGCTCTCGCGCTGCCAGATGCCCAGCTGGCGGCAGGCCTGCCCGAGGATCCAGCACCCCATCTCGCCGATCAGGCCGATCTCTTCGGCTACCGGAATGAATTCTGCCGGGCTAACCGCTCCGTACACCGGATGGTTCCAGCGCAGCAGCGCCTCGAACCCGCAGATGATGCCATCCCGGGCGGCGACAATGGGCTGGTAGGCCAGCCACAACTGGTCTCGCTCCTGCGCCAGGCGCAGTTCCGACTCAAGCTGAAGGCGGCGCAAGGCTTTTTCCTGCATCGCGGCGTCAAACATGACCCAGCGCGACCGGCCCTGCTGTTTGGCATGGTACATGGCGATATCCGCATCGCGCAGCATGTCCTGCACGTCGTTGTAGCCACTTGCACTCAGGGCAATGCCGATGCTTGCCGTGACGACGACATGCTGTCCTTCCAGCACAAAGGCGTCGGCCATGGCTTTCATGAGCCGTTCGGCTACGCGTACGGGGACTTGTTCGTTGCAGATATTGTCGAGAAGGATGGTGAATTCGTCGCCTCCCATGCGCGCGAGGATATCGTTGTCACGGTCGCCATCGCCGCGCGAGAGCAGGTCGGTCTGGCGCAGCGATGCGCTCAAGCGCTTGGCTGTGGCGATGATCAGTTGGTCGCCAGCCTGATGCCCCAGGCCATCGTTGATACTCTTGAAGCGGTCCAGGTCGATGAACAGCACACTGAACTGATAGCCTGGCAGGCGCTGCGCGCGCAGTTGGGCCTGCTGAAGCCGGTCGAGGAATAGCTTGCGGTTTCCCAGTTGAGTCAGCGGATCGTGCAGCGCGTCGTGCATGAGCCTGTTCCTGGTGCGCTCGCGCTCGACCACGCGCCCGAGCTGGATACCGATCTGGGCCATCAGGCGCAGCAACGCTTCATCGGGAGCTTGGTATTTCATGCTGAAGAACTCCAGCACTGCCACCACTTCAGTGCCGATCATGACCGGGAACGCAAACAAGGAGTACAGACCTGCGCGCTGCGCTTCCGGCAGCCGGGGGTAGATGCCTGCGTCCGGACTGCCGACGTTGACCCAGGCCGGCGCGCTACTTTCGCACACCTTGCCCGGTAACCCGATGCCGGTTCCGAATAGCATCGATTCGGACATTACACGCAGTGCGTCATAGCGGCCGCTACTCTCGTCATGCCAGACGGCGGTGGAGTGGAGCGCAGGATTGGTGCTGCCATTGACCAGCAGTAAATGGCCCAGCGGCCAGTCGGCGAACTTGCATACTGCGGCCAAAGCGTGGTGCATTGCCTCTTCCACGCTACCGGCCCCATTTGCTGCTGCGGCAATTGTTTCGAGCAGGGCAATTTCCTGCTGCCGCTGGAACAGGTCGCGCAGACCGCGTTCGGCAATGATCTCCGCTTCCTGGCGCGCAGCGGTTTCGCGACGCAAGCGTCGACTCAGACGCGCAATTTCTGCGTCTGCATCGGTCGCCACCGCGTTATGAGTGAATTCGTACATGAAGCACGCATTTGGAAGCACCTTCGTGCATGCACTGTGTCTGTGTGATGTCGGCCTGTTCATGGAAGTGCTCGGCGGCACCCTGCATGAAGCCTTCCGCCAGTGCGCACAATTTGCGCGGCGAGCTGTAGCCGATGAGGAGATCACCTTCGTCGCTCGTGCCGAAATCAAATACTGGCGTAATCGCACCCGGATATAGCTTGTGCACCTCGGGATGGACGATGTGATTGAGGGCGAGCAGAAGGCTGCGTGTGTCGGCATGATCGCGAAAAAACTCGGGATAGCGGGCGATCAGTAGCGGCATGGCGCGCTGACCGAACCAGCGCAGAATATCCTGTGCGGGCAGATTCAGCGCTATCGATGCCACCGCAACCAGTTTGGTGATTTCCTCGTCAGGATAGCTGCCGAGGGAAGTGTAGGCGCCGGAGAGGTTGGCATCATCGAGCAGCTTGTCCCACGTCGCTTCGCCGAATTCCTTGCTGACGGTTTCCTCGAGAAGATTGAAAACAATGCCCTTCATCAGTTACTCCGCAATAGCTACCAAAAATGCGACTATACGCGGTTCTTTAGAAAAACTTTTTTCACGTGCTTCACTCCGTTTTATGGTGCTGCGCGTAGTTCTGGCTATTCGCAATTTTGTTGCATGGCATCGAGCCTGTGCGCAGTCAACAGCCGGCTTTTTATGTGGCGAACGAGCGTTCCGATCATCCGACTACTGCTGCGCTTCGTCTGTCCCGTTCTGTGCCACTACTTGCAATGCTACCGGCTCTGCCGGGCCTGACAATTCCTGTGGCACCGGAACCCGCACCGGTTTGCCGCGCATGGTGGTGTGGCTCAATACGTTGCCGATGACTTCCGGCGCAGCGTCCCAGACCGGGTTGTCGATGCCGTCGAAGACGCTTTTTAATTGCTGGCCCCACGTATCGCGGATCATGCGGAAGTATTGGTTTTTTTCGTCGATGGCAACGAAGCGGGTGACGGCAAGGCGGTCGGCCTCGTAGACCAGCAAGTCGAGCGGCAAGCCGACCGAGATGTTCGAGCGCAGCGTCGAGTCCATCGAAATGAGCGCGCATTTGGCGGCTTCATCGAGCGACGTGTCGAGGCTGACCACGCGGTCGATGATGGGTTTGCCGTACTTGGCTTCGCCAATCTGCAAATAGACGCTTTCGTCCAGGGACTCGATAAAGTTGCCGGCGCTGTAAATCTGGAACAGGCGGCAGCGTTCGCCCTTGATCTGGCCGCCGAAAATCATGCTGGCGTTGAACGAGATGCCGAATTTGTCGAGCGCTTGCGAGTCGCGTTCATGCACGGTACGGATGGCGTCGCCGAGGATCTGGGCCGCTTCGAACATCGACGTGGCAGTCCAGAGAGTACGGCCAGCCTTGTTCTTGTGGTCGGTGAGCAGTTGTCGCACCGATTGCGAGATGGCTAGATTGCCGGCAGTCATCATGACCATCATCCGGTCGCCGGGAATTTCGAACACGCTCATCTTGCGGAAAGTGCCGACATGGTCGACGCCGGCATTGGTGCGGGAGTCGGAGAGAAAAACCAGGCCTGCGTCGAGACGCATGGCAACGCAATAAGTCATTGGGTACACCTGTAGTAAAACAAGTAATTCTACCGAATGCAACTTAAGTTTCTTAAAAGAATTTTGCAACAGGTGTCATCCTGCGCCGGGGACGCCGGGCAGGATGAGATATCGCGTGCGAGCCGTTCAGGCCGCCAGCGGCACCAGAAAATCGCGGCTGACCCGGGCGCCGAGATCGCCGATGCGCTCAAGGAACTCGGTCAGGTAGTTATCCAGACCGGCGGCCTGGATATCGGCGATCCGGCCGTATTGCAGCTCGGACTTGATGATCCCGGCCAAACGTTCTGTTTCGCGCGAGCCGTCGGTCCCGACATATTGCAGGTTGCTGACCAGTTCGGTCATGCAGGCCAGCAGCGAGCGCGGCATGTTGTCGCGCAAGATCAGCAGTTCGGCCACGCGGGCCGGGGTGATGACGTCGCGATAGACCTTGCGGTAAATCTCGAACGCCGAGACCGACCGCAACAGCGCGGCCCAGTAATAGAAATCGATCTGCTGTTCGTGCGGCTGTGGCTGGTTCGGGCCGGTGCCGTGGAATTTCACGTCAAGGATACGGGCCGTGTTGTCGGCGCGTTCGAGGAAGGTGCCAATACGGATAAAGTAAAACGCCTCATCCTTGAGCGTGGTGCCAATGGTGACGCCGCGTGACAGGTGCGAACGGTATTTGACCCATTCAAACAGCTTGATCGGATCATCTTCCAGCTCGCCATCGCGCAGCTTGCCCTGCAATTCCAGCCAGGTGGCGTTATGGGTTTCCCAGACTTCGGTTGTCAGCGTGCCGCGCACGGCACGGGCATTTTCACGCGCGCGTTTCATGCAGGAAGCGATCGAGGACGGGTTACTCATATCCTTGACCATGAAGTTGAGCACATCTTTTGGCGTGAGCTTCGGATATTTGAGGTCGAATAATTCCTGTAGCTCGGAGATCTCCAGCAGGGCGCGCCAGCCGCGCATGGCCGCTTCTTTCGATTGCGGCAGCAAGCCGGTTTCGGTATTGACGTCGAGCATGCGGGCAGTATTTTCGGCGCGTTCGGTATAACGGGCCATCCAGAACAAGTGGTCAGCGGTGCGGCTCAGCATGTCATTTCTCCAGGATCCAGGTGTCTTTGGTACCGCCGCCCTGGGAGGAGTTGACTACCAGGGAACCGTCTTTGAGGGCCACGCGCGTGAGGCCACCGGGAACCATCGTGACGGTTTTTCCGGATAGCACGAACGGGCGCAGGTCGATATGGCGGGGGGCGATGCCGGCCTTGACGTAAGTCGGGCAGGCCGACAGTGCCAGCGTAGGTTGCGCGATGTAGCCTTCCGGCTTGGCAATCAGACGGGCGCGGAAATCGGCGATCTCGGCTTGGGTGGCGGCCGGACCGACCAGCATGCCGTAACCCCCGGCGCCGTGGACTTCCTTGACGACCAATTCGGGCAGGTGCGCCAGCGTGTAGTCGAGGTCTTCCTTTTTGCGGCACTGAAAGGTTGGTACGTTGTTGAGAATCGGCTCTTCACTCAGGTAGAAGCGCACCATGTCCGGCACAAACGGATAAATCGACTTGTCGTCGGCCACGCCGGTACCGATCGCGTTGGCCAGCGTGACACCGCCCGCGCGATACGCTTCCAGCAAGCCCGGTACACCTAGTGTCGAATCGGGGCGGAAGGCTTTCGGGTCGAGGTAGTCGTCATCGAGCCGGCGGTAGATCACATCGACTCGTTGCGGTCCGCGCGTGGTGCGCATGTAGACCAGATTGTCGTCGACGAACATGTCCTTGCCTTCGACCAGTTCGACGCCCATTTGCTGGGCCAGAAACGCATGTTCGAAATAAGCGGAGTTATACATTCCCGGCGACATCACGACGACGGTCGCATCGGGTGCGCCAACCGGCGCCACCGAGCGCAGGTTATCGAGCAACAAATCGGGGTAGTGCGCGACGGGCGCAATCTGGTGACGTACGAACAGATCGGGAAACAGCCGCATCATCATCTTGCGGTTTTCCAGCATGTACGACACGCCTGACGGTACCCGCAGATTATCTTCGAGCACATAAAATTCACCGGCACCGGCGCGCACGATATCGACGCCGGCAATGTGGGCATAGATGTCGTTGACTACCGAGACGTTTTGCATCTCCGGTCGGTATTGGGCATTTTTGTAAATTTGCTCGGCCGGGATCACGCCGGCTTTGATGATGTTCTGATCGTGATAAATATCGTGCAGAAACATGTTGAGCGCTTTAACGCGTTGTACCAGTCCGGTTTCGAGATGTGCCCATTCGGCGGCGGTGATGATGCGCGGAATGATATCGAACGGGATGAGCCGTTCGGTGCCAGCGTCGTCGTCGGCGTCGTCGCCATAGACGGCGAATGTGATCCCGACTCGCCGGAAGATCAGGTCTGCTTCGGCCTGCTTGCGAGCGATGATTGTGGCGGGCTGTTCTGTCAACCAGTTCTGGAATTCCTGATAGTGCTCTCGTATGCCGGTGGTGCCACTGGAATACATCTCATCGAAAAAATTCGCCATGCTGTGTCCCATTGCAGTTTTTCTGATGACGCTGCGACGCGGTGCGTGCGGCGGGCCTGATGACAGGGTATCAAGAAATGTGCCAGCCGATGCAACGATCTGCTGTCTTATGTGACCAAGGACACTATTGTGGTTTTCGCAAGCGGTCGATGAGCGCCAGCGTGTGCTGGTCTGGCGCAGGTGTGAGCAGGCTCACGACGATAAGAGCGAGAAAACCGGCCGGCACGCCGAAAATGCCGGCCGATATTGGTGCAATCTGAAACCACTGCCCCGCAATCGAGCCTCCAAGCGCCGGATGGGTGCGTAGCATGTAGATCACGCAGACTACTAGCCCCGCCAGCATGCCGGCGATTGCACCGGGCTGGTTCGCGCGTTTCCAGAATATGCCCAGCGCCAGCGCCGGGAATAGCATCGATGCGGCGAGTGAAAACGCTGCGCCGACCATCGACAGGATATTGCCGGGCTTGAGCGAGGCGACATAGGCGGCCACCAGCGCCACGACCAGTAGCAGCAATTTGGAAATGGTCACGCGCTTCTGGGTCGAGGCGGTCGGGTCGATTTTTTTGTAGTAGACATCGTGCGACAGGGCGCTCGCAATCGTCAGCAGCAACCCATCGGCCGTTGACAAAGCGGCAGCCAGACCGCCAGCGGCGATCAGGCCAGAGATCACGTAGGGCAGGCCGGCGATTTCTGGTGTGGCCAGCACGACGATGTCGCCATCGAGGACGATTTCCGCCAGTTGCACGATGCCGTCATGGTTGACATCGACGATACTCACCAGCGGATGGAGCTTGTCGAGATTGGCCCAGTACGAGACCCATCCTGGCAAGTGCGAAAACTCGGACCCGACCAGCGTGCTGTAGATATCGAGCTTGACCAGCACGGCCAGCGCCGGAATCGTGATGTAGAGCAGCATGATGAAAAACAGGGTCCAGAACACTGACTTGCGGGCCTGATGCACCGTGGGCGTGGTGTAGGAACGCACTAGCACATGCGGCAGCGCCGCCGTGCCCATCATCAGGCACAGCACCAGCGCCAGAAAATTGTTGCGTTTGTTGTCAGACGCCGCAGCGTCGATACCCGGGAACGGCGTCGCGTGCGGCAGGATCGGCGCGGCGCGGGCCAGATAGTTGTTGCGGGTTTCGGTCCAGAGCCGTTGCGCCTCGTCGACCCCTTTCGGATACGCTGCCAGCGCACGGCTGGCGCTGCGGATGTCGATGAGTGTGGCGTTATCGCGCTTGAGCTGCTCGACCCGACTCTTGGCCTCGAACAGTCCGTCTGACCACGCTAGCGGCAGGTTCTTGAGGCGCAGATCGAGTTCGGCAGCGCGCTGTCGGTAGACATCGCGGACCTGTTGCTCCTTCGGGTCGGCATTGAGCACTTTTTCGCGTTCGCTCAAGGCGGACAGCGCAGTACCGTACGACACTTGGGGCACGGGCACGCTGGTGTGCTTGACCGACATCCAGACCACCGGAATCATGTAGGCAATGAGCATGATCAGGTACTGTGCGACCTGGGTCCAGGTCACCGCACGCATGCCGCCCAGAAACGAGCAGACCAGAATGCTGGCCAGCCCCAGAAAAATACCGACCGAAAAATCGACCCCGGTAAAGCGTGACGTGATTAGCCCGACGCCATAGATCTGCGCGACCACATACGTGAACGAGACGATCACGGTGGCGAACACCGCCAGCGTGCGCACTGTGTCGTTGCCGTAGCGGCCGCCGTACCGTGCTGCCAGATAGTCGGGCACCGTGTACTGGCCGAACTTGCGCAAATAGGGCGCCACCAGCAGCGCCACCAGCACGAAGCCGCCGGTCCAGCCCATCACATAGGCCAGACCATCAAAGCCTTGCAGATAAAGGCCGCCGGCCAGACTCAGAAAGCTCGCGGCTGACATCCAGTCCGCGGCGGTTGCCATGCCATTGAAGATGGCTGGCACGCGCCGTCCTGCGACGTAGTATTCGGTGACGTCGGCAGTGCGACTGATCACGCCGATGCCGGCGTACATGACGATGGTAGCGAACAGGAACAGATAACCGATCCAGATGCGCGGCATGCCTTCTTTTTCGAGGATGGCCAGCGCTAGCAGAAACAGCACGAAACAGACCGTGAACCACGCGTAGTATGTTTTCAGACGGCTGGCGAAAAGCTTGTTACGCATCGTCAGGCTCCGGCACGTAGCGGCGATCCAGCGTGTGCATGCGCCAGACGTAACAGCCGACCAGCGCGACATAGATCAGCGTTGCGCCTTGCGCTGCCAGATAAAACGACAGCGGCCAGCCAAACAGAACCAGCGCATTGAGCTCGCGTGCAAACCAGATGATGGCAATGGTGATGAGGAACCAGCCCGCCAGCAGTTGCAGCGTCAGGCGCCGTGTCAGGCGCCAGTGGGCAGCGGCATCAAGCGGTGCGCCGGGCAGGAATTCGCGCATCAGCCGATATCCTCAATGAATGGCAGCGGACCTGTCATCGGTAGCGTGACGCGAAACAGACTACCCGGTATTTTTGGATCATGGCTGTGCGGATTGCTGAAGACATCGACTTCGGCATCATGCTGCAAGGCGATTTCACGCACGATTGCCAGGCCAAGGCCGCTACCTTCGACGTTGCTGCCGAGAATACGGTAGAAGCGTTCGAAGACGTGACTGCGTTCGGCCGCCGCAATGCCGGGACCGGTGTCTTCGATCTCCAGCATCGCTTGCTGACGGTCTTCGTCGGTGCGCACGCGGATGGTCACGCTGCCTTGCGACGGTGTGTAGCGCAGCGCATTGTCGATCAGGTTGCTCAACAGTTCGCGTAACAGCATCGCATTACCCTGCGTCATGACCGGATAGCCCGGTTGCTCGAAGCCGATATCGATTTGTCTGGCAATGGCGGCCGGGACCCACTCCTGCACCACGTCGCGCGCCAGTTCACTCAGTTCGATCGGCTCGAAAGCACGCGCCCGCACGGAGCGGTTTTCTGCGTGCGCCAATGACAGCAACTGGTTGATCAAGCGGGTTGCGGCTTCGGAGCTTTTCGACAGTTGTTCGAGCGAGCGGTGGATTTCGTCTTGCGACGTCTGGCGTAACGCCAGTTCGGACTGCATGCGCATGCCGGCTAGTGGCGTCTTCATCTGATGGGCGGCATCGGCAATAAAGCGCTTTTGCAGGTCAATCGTTTTGGACAGCCGTTCGAGCATGTCATTGAGCGAGCGCACCAGCGGCGAGATCTCTTCCGGCACCTGGCCTGAATCAATCGGGCTGAGGTCGTCTGGCCGGCGCGCGCGAATGCGTTGCTGCAGTTCGGCCAGCGGCGCCAGTCCACGTGCCAGCGCAAACCAGACCAGCGCCAGCGCCACCGGCAGAATAATAAATTGCGGCAGGATCACGCCCTTGATGATCTCGTTGGCTAATTGAGCGCGTTTGTCCAGGGTTTCGCCGACCTGCACCAGCGCCATGCGCGGTTCGCTGACCGCATCGCTGGCTTGTTCGCGGATCAGTCGGGAGGGGCGCAGATCAATCTGTACATAAGCGATTCGCACCTCGGTGCCGTGGATGCGGTCATCACGAAACTGGACCGTGCTGGTGGGCGTGCTGTCGTCCTCGGGTGGCACTGCCATCTCGTGATCGCCATCGATGACCTCGCCCTCCGCACCCCGTATCTGGTAATAGACCGTATCGACCTCTTCGGCCCGCAGGATATCGCGTGCGACTCCCGGCAGTAGCCCGATTATCTTGCCATCGACTTCGCGCACCTGTTGCGACAGTACCGTCACGCTATCGTCGAGGGCGCGGTCAAACGGCTGGTTGGCGATCGACTTCGCTACTAGATAGGTAATGGCGATACTCATCGGCCACAGCAACAGCAGCGGCACCAGCATCCAGTCGAGAATCTCGCCGAACAGCGAGCGCTGGATATGTTCGTCGGTACCGTCAACGCCGGATTGCCCTGCCGGATTCGGCTTTCCCCGCATCCGCACGTCAGGTCGCAGCCGGCATGTCGATATATTTTTCGAGGCAGTAACCGAGCCCGCGTACCGTGGCAATCCGCACGCCGTCGCACTCAATTTTTTTGCGCAGCCGGTGGACGTAGACCTCGATGGCGTTATTGCTGACTTCCTCGCCCCACTCGCACAGGTGATCGACCAGTTGTTCTTTCGATACCAGCCGGCCAGTGCGTTGCAGCAGCACTTCAAGCAACCCGAGTTCGCGGGCCGACAGATCCAGCATCTGCTCGTTGAGGTAGGCAATACGGCCGACCTGGTCGTAGGACAGCGGGCCGTGCCGTATCACGGTCGGTCCGCCGCCAACGCCGCGGCGGGTCAGGGCACGTACCCGGGCTTCGAGTTCGGACAACGCAAAGGGCTTGGCCATATAGTCATCTGCACCGAGGTCGAGGCCCTTGACGCGCTGCTCGATCGAATCGGCTGCCGTCAGGATCAGCACAGGCAAGTGGGAATTGCGGGCGCGCAGCTTGCGCAGCACTTCCAGCCCCGACATCCGCGGCAAGCCCAGATCGAGGATGAGTAAATCGAAATCCTGAGTAGACAGGGCCAGATCGGCTTCGACCCCGTTGTGTACACAATCAGTCGCATACCCGGACTGGCGTAGCGAACGCGTCAAGCCATCGGCCAGCACACTATCGTCTTCGGCAAGCAGGATACGCATCGTTATGAGCCCGGGTTGGAATGGGCAGAGTCTATTGTGTTCGTCGGGTTCGGGCAAGGTGGACCGTTACCGCGCTAGCGCCGGGGCGGGCTGTAATCCGGAAAAAACTCACGCAGCAGGAATTGCTGCAATCCGGCTGCATCGGCCGGCTTGGCGCTGAGCGTGATGGTTTTGCCGAGACGGCGCGAATCCCAGGTGAAGTCATCCTGGGTGTGTTCGCGGATGATCTCGATCATTTTCTTGACCACGGCGATGCGCACGTCTTCTTCGCTGCCCTGTTCGACGTTGAGCACCTGACTCCAGTTGCGACCGGCTTCTTTTTTCCAGCCGCGGAACAGGAATTCGGCATGATGGGCGCCGACACTACGCAACTGGAACAGGCCGCCGCCGCTTTCTTTTTCAATCCCGGCAGCCTTCATGCTCGACGCAATGTTGGCCAAGGCGGCTTGCCTGCCGCGTTCGTTATCCTGTTGCTCAGGCGTACCACGCGCTGTCTGGGTCTGGCGCTCTTGCGCTTCGGCCTCCGCGCGTTGTTGCTGGCGCGCCGCCAAACGACTGGAAAAATCGTCGGCGGGTTGCGGCGCCGGTTCCGGCGGTGGCGGGGTCCGGATCAGCGGTTGTTGCACTATTGTCGGCTCAGGAGACGGGCGTGGCCGGCTCGGACGCGTCGCCTGTCGTTGTGGCGGCGGTTGCTTTGGTTTGACCACTGGCTTGGGGACGGGTTTGTCGGGAACGACTTTGCCGCTTGGCCGCGTCGGTGTCGATGAGCGACTGGGCGTGCTCGGGATGAGCATGAGCGTCGTCTCTACTTCGCGGCTGCCTGGCACGGGCAGTGGCATGTCGCTTTGATGGAACATAATGAGCCACAGCACCAATCCGTGCAAAAGCAGCATGATGATGGCTGCGACGGTGATCGTCAGCGGCTTTCTGTGCGGTGGCTCGACAGGTACGAAGCGGTCGCTGGCGCGGCGACGCGGAGTAGAAATCGAGGATGTGGTGTCGTAGGGCAAGGAGCGGTGCGAATCCAGTGAAGTAAGGGACCAGGGCAGAGGCCACGGCAGCGCTGCGATCATTGCAAACAGGCCGAAGGTTACCATTGGACGCGCAGACTATTATTTCGTCATGTATCTTCTCACTCCGGGAGAGTGACGATCCCCGCTCTCGCGCTGTCGCTGGAGCCGCATCATGAACAATCGTTGATTTCCCGCAAAAACCCCTGCTTGCATAAAATACTGTTTTTTTATACAGTACGGGTTGTGATTCATTTTGCCGACGCCATCTGGTTGGCTACCCCCACGTTGAAAGAATATTCATGGACGACAAAAAAGCCGTATCCGGTTCAGATAAAAGCAAGGCGCTGGCCGCAGCGCTGGCCCAGATTGAAAAACAGTTCGGCAAAGGCTCGGTCATGCGCATGGCTGATGGCGCGGTAGTCGAAGAAGTCCAAGTCGTCTCGACCGGATCGCTGGGTCTCGACATCGCACTCGGCGTCGGCGGCTTGCCACGTGGCCGGGTAGTCGAAATCTACGGTCCCGAGTCGTCCGGCAAGACCACGCTAACGCTGCAAACCATCGCTGAAATGCAAAAGCTGGGCGGCACTTGCGCCTTCATCGACGCAGAACATGCACTCGATGTCGGCTACGCCCAGAAGCTGGGTATCAACTTGTCCGAGTTGCTGATTTCGCAGCCAGACACCGGTGAGCAGGCACTCGAGATTACCGACGCACTAGTGCGCTCAGGCGGCGTCGATTTGATCGTCATCGACTCAGTGGCAGCCTTGACGCCACGTGCTGAAATCGAAGGTGACATGGGCGACTCGCTGCCGGGTCTGCAGGCACGCTTGATGTCGCAGGCACTGCGCAAGCTCACTGGATCGATCAACCGCACCAATACACTGGTCATCTTCATCAACCAGATCCGCATGAAAATTGGTGTCATGTTCGGCAATCCTGAAACCACCACCGGCGGTAATGCGCTGAAATTTTATGCTTCGGTGCGGCTCGACATTCGTCGTACCGGCTCGATCAAATCTGGTGACGAAGTCATTGGCAATGAAACCAAGGTCAAAGTCGTCAAGAACAAAATCGCACCGCCATTCCGCGAAGCGCATTTCGATATCCTTTATGGCGAAGGCGTATCTCGGGAAGGCGAAATCCTCGACCTTGGAGCCGATGCCAAGATCGTCGAAAAAGCCGGTGCCTGGTATAGCTACAACGGCGAACGCATCGGTCAGGGCAAGGACAACGCACGCACCTTCTTGAAAGAACGTCCGGAACTGGCGCGTGAAATCGAGAACAAGGTGCGCGCTTCGCTGGGCGTGCCGGAACTGGGCGCCCTCAAGGGCACCGAGCCGGCCAAGAAAAAGGCGGCTGACAAAGCGGCTGACAAGGCTGCCGACAAAGCCGCGATCGAAGGCAAGGATGTCGTCGCCGAATGAGCGATGTCTGCCGCGCTGAAAGACTGACAACCGCCTTGCCGGCCTGATGGCAAGGCCAGTTGTCAGCCTGAAGGCGCGGGCTTTGCGCTTTTTGTCGATGCGTGAACACAGCCGTCTTGAACTGGCGCGCAAGTTGCAGCGCCATGCGCAAGACGGTGACGATGTCGACGCCTTGCTCGACTGGCTCGAAAACGCCAAATTCCTCTCGCAAGCCCGCTTCTCCGAATCCTTGATCCACCGTCGAGCCGCCCGGTTCGGCAACAACCGCATCGTCTCCGAACTGCAAAGCCATGGTATCCAGGGCGAAGCCTTAAGCGATCTGAAAGATCGCCTGCAAGTCGACGAACTGGCGCGCGCGCGCGAGGTCTGGCTGCGCAAATTCGGCGCGCCGCCCGCTGATGCGGCCGAGCGCGGCAAGCAAATGCGTTTCATGCAGCAACGTGGTTTTTCGCACAAGGCGATTCAGGCGGCGATGCGCCTGCGCGGCGACGAAGAGTGGTTCCCGGACGATGCCGACTGAGCCGGTCCGGCGGCCGGCGGGTTGCGCAGGAATAGTCAATAGACCATGAACAACAGGCGGCAACCGATGCGAAATATCGTCGCTGCCGGTCTACCTAGTAGTAACGGCAAATCGAGCTGTGCTACACTTTCTCGGTTTTTGCAGTGCCGCATGAGCGGTTGTGAGCGCAGAATCTGCTATCACTGAACGCAAATGCGGCAGTTATTGTCGTTGTCGCTCTTTTTTGGCAGTGGTCCGCATGCCCCTTTCTCCACCTGTTTCACCTCGTGCACTCAAACATACCCGTACCCTCACGGTCGAGGCGTATGCGCGTGACGACGGCCTATGGGATATCGAAGCCCGCATCACCGATATCAAAACCCGCATCGTCAAGCTAGCCTCTGGTGAACGCTCAGCCGGCGCTCCCATCCACGATCTCAAGCTGCGCCTGTCCATCAACCGGGATCTCGACATTTTGGCCGTCGAAGCGGTCTCGGATGCCGTGCCGTATCCCGGCTATTGCGACACCATCAGCCCAGCCTATCAGGCCATGGTTGGACTGAATCTGATGCGCAGTTTTCGTCAGCAACTGACAGCCCGCATCGGCGGCATCGCTGGCTGCACGCATCTGACCGAGTTGGCGCAGATTCTGCCGACCGCCACGATTCAGGCCTTTGCCGGCGATGTCATCGACACGCGCGACGGCAGCAGTGCCGGTGGCGAGCAGCAACAAAAACCATTTCAACTCGACCGCTGTCATGCCTTGCGCACGGATGGCGCAGCGGTCGCGCTCTACTATCCGCGATGGGCCGTCAAGGTCGCGGAACCGTTTCAATCCAGTTAGTCAACCAGCATTTTTACGATCAGCGTCTGAAGGGAAGCTCGCATGAAAATCCATGAGTATCAGGGTAAAGAAATCCTCCGCAAATATGGCGTCACCACTCCGCGCGGTATTCCGTGCAATTCGGTCGAGGACGCCGTCAAGGCGGCCGAGACACTTGGTGGACCGGTCTGGGTCGTCAAGGCCCAGATTCATGCGGGTGGTCGTGGCAAGGGCGGCGGCGTCAAGGTCGCCAAGACGCTTGAGCAAGTGCGTGAATACGCTACTGCCATTCTGGGCATGCAATTGGTCACGCATCAGACCAGCCCGGAAGGCCAGCAAGTACGTCGCCTGCTGATCGAAGAAGGCGCTGATATCGCCAAGGAACTGTACGTCAGCCTGGTGACCGATCGCGTCACGCAACGCGTGGTGCTCATGGCATCGAGCGAAGGCGGCATGGACATCGAAGAAGTCGCCGAGAGCCATCCCGAACTGCTGCACCACATCGCCATCGACCCAGCGGTCGGTCTGACCGATGCGGAAGCCGACGGTATTGCTGCCAAAATTGGCGTGCCGGCAGCCTCGATTGTCGATGCCCGCACCCAGTTGCAAGGCTTGTACAAGGCGTATTGGGAAACCGACGCGGCGCTGGCCGAAATCAATCCGTTGATCTTGACCGGTTCCGGCAAGGTTATCGCGCTGGATGCCAAGTTCAACTTCGACGCGAACGCACTGTATCGCCAGCCAGAAATCGTCGCGTATCGCGACCTGGATGAAGAAGACCCGGCCGAAGTGGAAGCCTCGAAATTTGACCTCGCCTACATCTCGCTCGACGGCGACATCGGTTGTCTGGTCAACGGCGCTGGTTTGGCCATGGCCACGATGGACACCATCAAATTGTTCGGCGGCGAGCCAGCCAACTTCCTTGACGTCGGCGGCGGAGCCACAGCAGAAAAAGTGACCGAAGCCTTCAAGATCATGTTGAAGAATCCCGGTCTGAAAGCCATTTTGGTCAACATCTTCGGCGGCATCATGAAGTGTGACGTGATTGCCGAAGGCGTGATCGTGGCATCCAAAGCCGTTTCGCTGAATGTGCCGCTGGTCGTGCGCATGAAGGGCACCAACGAAGACCTGGGCAAGAAAATGCTCGCCGAGTCCGGTCTGCCGATCATCGCAGCCGACACGATGGAAGACGCCGCCCGCCAGGTAGTTGCTGCCGCTAAAGCACACTAACCCGCGCGCCCCACCACGAGCTATTAGGAATAATTATGTCGATTCTGATCAATAAAGATACCAAAGTCGTAACCCAGGGAATCACCGGCAAGACCGGTCAATTCCACACGCGCATGTGCCGCGAGTACGCAAATGGCGCGAACTGTTTCGTCGCCGGCGTTAACCCGAAAAAAGCCGGCGAAGACTTCGAAGGCATTCCGATTTTTGCCAACGTCGCTGAAGCCAAGGCCAAGACTGGCGTCAACGTATCGGTCATCTATGTACCGCCCGCCGGCGCTGCAGCCGCGATCTGGGAAGCCGTCGAAGCCGAACTCGACCTCGCCATTTGCATCACCGAAGGCATTCCGGTGCGTGACATGATGGCCTTGAAAGACCGCATGGCTAAGTCCGGCAGCAAGACCTTGCTGCTCGGACCAAACTGCCCTGGCTTGATCACTCCCGATCAGATCAAGATCGGCATCATGCCGGGTCATATCCACAAGGCCGGCCGTATCGGCGTGGTCTCGCGTTCCGGCACGCTGACTTATGAAGCGGTTGGTCAGTTGACGGCATTAGGTCTGGGGCAATCGTCGGCCGTTGGTATTGGTGGTGACCCGATCAACGGGCTCAAGCACATCGACATCATGCGTATGTTCAATGACGATCCAGACACCGATGCCGTCATCATGATCGGCGAAATCGGCGGTCCGGATGAAGCCAATGCGGCTTATTGGATCAAAGACAACATGAAAAAACCAGTCGTCGGCTTCATCGCCGGCGTGACTGCACCTCCGGGCAAGCGCATGGGCCATGCCGGCGCGCTGATCTCTGGCGGTGCCGATACGGCTCAAGCCAAGCTGGAGATCATGGAAGCTTGCGGTATTACCGTCACCAAGAATCCGTCAGAGATGGCGCGCTTGCTGAAATCCATGTTGTAATCAGTTCTCGCTGACTCGAGTAGCCGAAATGGCGATCAGCGGGGAGCTTCGGCTCCCCGCTGTGTTTTTGGATCACCGAATTTTTATAATGGCCAGCACGTTGCCGTCCGTTCATTGCTGTTTCTACTTTGCTAGCTTATGCCGACCCCACTACGTCTGGAATTCGCCGCATTGACCGATACCGGTTTGTTGCGACCCCATAACGAAGATGCGATTGAGATCAGTCCCGACTTCGGGTTGGTGGTGCTGGCCGATGGTATGGGTGGCTATAACGCCGGCGAAGTGGCCAGCAATATTGCCATCAAGACGGTACGACAAGTGATGGAAACCGAATTGCAGGCGATCGCAGCCGCACCTTCCATTGACGCATTCGCGCACTTGCCCGCGTTGCTGCACCACGCCGTCAACGAAGCCAACACGGCCGTCTTAACAGCAGCTTCGGCGGAAGTTAATTACGCAGGAATGGGGACCACGCTCGTGATGGGGCTGTTCCATCACGAAACGATCACACTGGCCCACGTTGGTGATTCCCGCTGCTATCGCCAGCGCGATGGACAACTGAAGCAACTGACGCGGGATCATTCCCAGCTACAAGAGCAGATCGATGCGGGTTTGATCAGTGAGGATCAGGCCTTGTTTGCCTCGAACCGTAATCTGATCACGCGTGCTGTGGGCGTTGAAGCCTTTGTCGCTGTCGATGTGCACGATTTCGCGCTGTTGCCTGGTGATAAATATCTGTTCTGTTCAGATGGACTTTCAGACATGCTCAACCCGCAGCAGATCGAATCCATTCTGCAGGAATCACTGTGTGACTTGCAACTTGCGGCCACCAATCTGGTGGCCACTGCAAATGAACAGGGCGGGCGGGATAATATTTCCGTTATTCTTGTCCTTGTGCAGGACTCCGGCGCACAAAAAACCGGCCTGATTGACAGACTGTTGGGTTGGATCAAATAACAGGCGCACACCGCCAGACCGAAAGGTACGACGACTATGGCAAAGATCATTGTCTCTTGGGACGGCCAACTATTGCAGGAAGTGAAGCTCGACAAGGAACGCATCACTATCGGCCGCCGACCGCACAACGACATCGTGCTCGATACCCGCTCTGTCAGCGCAGCCCATGCGGCGATCGTCACGATCAGCCACAACTCATTTGTTGAAGACCTCAACAGTACCAATGGCATCCTCGTCAACGGGGAGCCGGTCAGCAAGCACTACCTGCAAAATCATGACGTGATCCGAGTCGCCAATTACGATATCCGTTATTTCAATCCCGCAACGCGCCGGATTGCCGAAGTTTCAATTAACAGTGAGCGTGTTTTATTACCTACTGTTCTCGGTGTCGATTCTGCGATCGCAGCGCAGCGCGGCGAAACCGAAATCTCCACTTCAAGCACTCGCGAAAATCGCCCTGTCGCAATATTGAAAATACGTACAGGACCCCACGCTGGTAAAGAAATGCTGATTACCAAGTCACAGACCACGATCGGAAGTCCCGGCGCACAAGTGGCGGTCATAACCCGGCGACCGCAAGGATTTTTCATTACACATGTCGAAGGGAAAAGTTATCCGGTGGTCAATGGCGTGCTGGTCGGCGCGGGTGCGACGGCGCTGGAGCCAGGGAGTGTGGTCAATTTGGCAGGGACAGAAATAGAGTTTCTGTTGCGCTAGCAATACAGTGTCTGATAAATGCGACGGAAATTGTGTTGCCTGACGTAAATTGTCAGAAATTTATGATGGTTCGCGTCACATTTTTTAGAATTTGTCTAAATACTGAGCAGTTATGTTGTCTTAAGGGCTGGCACGCAGATTGCGATGTAGGTTGCAAGGCGGAAACCTTTTCTGTCTGCACCTACCCATTAGGACATAAAATGAAAATTATCAAAAAAACACAACAAGGTTTCACGCTGATCGAACTGATGATTGTGGTCGCGATTATTGGTATTTTGGCTGCGGTTGCTTTGCCGGCTTATCAGGATTACACGGTACGGGCGAAGATAACGGAAGTGAATTTACAAGTTGCAGCTTGTAAAACAGCTGTCTCAGAATTCTTACAAGCAAACGGCACGTTCCCTGCGGATGCCAATGCCGCTGGTTGTAATAGCACAGTGACTACCAAGTACATGGCAGCGGGGCTCACTGTTAACGCTACAACTGCTGCGATAACATCGGGTGCAGTGCAGGGTACGGGCTCTGGTGCAGATACCTTTAAGATTATTTTGCAACCAACCTCTGATGCGGCCCGTACGGCTGCACTCACGACGGCTGGCACAGCTATCGCCGGCTGGTCATGTGGCACCACGGCTGCTACAACAAATTTGAAGTACTTCCCTGCCAGCTGCCGTCAAGCGGTTCTTGGCGGGCTGTAATTGTAAAGATGCGGTGCACATTTAGCTGAAAAAGATCTAATGATTAATTAAAAATACCCGCGTTAGCGGGTATTTTTTTAATAAATAATATTGCTGAATAAAGCCTAGGAAGTTCTTAGCTAATGTTTATTTAATAAAATGAAAATGCACAAATTAAACCGGTTCCGTGCTTTTGGTTGGCATCTTTTATTTTCATTATTGGTGGCCACACTTTCAGCGGCTATCGTTTTTTTTGTCTGGTATCCTGGGTTGCTTGCCCATGCCAGTAACGTTATTAACATCTATTTTTTACTACTTATTGTTGACATCTGTCTCGGTCCTCTGATTACATTTATTGTTTTCGATGTCAAGAAGAAGGAAGAGAAAGAACTCAAGCGTGACATACTGATCATTAGTGCTCTTCAAATATTTGCATTAATGTACGGACTGCATGCTCTATACATTACTCGTCCAGTTTTTGTTGTTTATAACGAAGGAAGGTTTGATGTTGTTAGTGCGAATGAAATATCAGATATTAATTTGAAAAAATCAAGAATTGATGACTTTAAAGAATTATCGCGCTTTGGACCTCAATATGTTGCCGCAACATTGCCTGAAAACATTAAGGAACGCAATGACATCCTATTTGACTCTCTGTCAGGCGGCGATGATATTTCCCGATTACCTCAATACTATAAAAAATATTATCAGGTAGCTGAAGATGTAAAAAAACGCAGTGAATCGCTGGAAATTCTCAATAAATTGAATACGAGTAGTCACTCTATTATTCAATCTCTGCAAAGCAAATATACAAGTAAAAAAATCAATGCTGGTTATTTGCCTCTGAAGGGCCGGGTGAACGACCTTACAGTTATCGTCGACAGAAGCGACGGTACAATTCTGGAGATGGTTGACTTAAATCCATGGAATCCATCCTGATTTCCCGGTTTTGGATATTTTCAGTAGACTTCGATACTCACCCAGGAATCGGATAACACAATGTGCGCAATATAGCCGGTACAAACAGGCGCTTCTGCGAGTTCGTGAGCTTGCTCATGGGCGAAGAAGCGATCCCCACAAAATGGGTTACCGTAAGAAACGCATATTCAACGGTTTTGGTGCGTTGAATTAAGTCAAACGTTGCTGCCACCTCGGCATTGCTGCGTTCGTCTAGCGTGGTGTTGGGAAATTGTGTGTTGTCAGCATGCTCCCAATTGTTTGAATGGGGCGAGCGAGTTCGAAAGTTAAAGGCGTGAGCGACTCACTTTATTGGCTTGTAAATCCAACAGATTACCGGTCGACAGAAAATTCCGACAAGCTACGGCAATGACGTGCTTGACCGAAAAGCGTCAGACGTTTTTTCGAGATTGGATTTGAGTGAGGTGACCTCTGTCGTTTTTCGCCTCGAATACCTCGTGATGTAAGGGTAAACCCTCCGCCGTTTGCACGACGCCCAGCATGGCCTGCGGCGCAATTAGTCCTTCTTTCTCCATGCCGAACTGTTGTTTATTGTCCGCTATACAAGACCACCGCCATTTCCTCGTCGCCCACCGGGCGTAGTAAGACGGCGAAGATACACAAATATCGACTCGTTCGCCTTCGGAATTTTTGTCAAAAGATTCTGCTGTTTGCCAGGTGCAGTCTGACTGTTTGATTCCGCAGTGTTGTTGAGGGCCGATGGATGCGAAACACCACATATGGATGGTCTGGGAGGGCGACGATGGTACTTCTTACCCTGGTTGGTACCCAGCAAGACCTCTGTCACTTTCTTCTCAGCATCACCTCTTTTCCCAGTTTGCAAAAACGAGCTTTCACGTTGATGCCACTTGTCAAGTTTTGATGTTTCCCGAGTACTGATCACTATCGACATATAGGGCCTAAAAGGTGCGGAAAAAAAGTTGTACCATTTAACCAATAGTTTAAGTAAAAGATACTATCGGTGTAATACACTCAACCAGAGTTGCGACTGATAAAAAGTATTTTTCTTCTTCCATCCAGTGCCGTGATTGTCAGGTGAATTTCTTGGTAGAAGCCTCTGCCTATAACCGACTGTTTGAAAATGTAGGGATCGGTACTTCAACAGGTCTGATCGAAAAACCTCTCACGTTATCAGAACATCTAGAGTTCTATTTTGTCGGTATATCGACGTATTCAACCGATTAATACTAATCGGTTGTGCTAGCTGTAGGATTTGAAAAAAAAACTCTTCAAGTCGGAGTTAATTCTGCGAAATATTCATCATTAAAGTAACGAAAATTTTTTTATTCAGAAGTCGCGGGACATTTCAGTTATTTTCAAATTATTTGGAAAAAATAATATGGATATTAAGATTAAGAAATATATAAAATTCTGCTGTCTTAGTATATGTGTTGTTGTGATAATTGTAATTTCATTTTTTCTGTTATGGTACCCCAGCTATTATAATTATGTATTAATCTGGAAAAAAACATTAGGTCTGGTTTTATTGGTAAATATTGGAGTCGGTCCATTAATTGCGTTATTTATCTTTAACTATCAGAACATTTCAGTGCGACACGGTTTAGCTGGAATAGTCTTGATACAGTCGGCTGTTCTCGTGATTAGCGTTGCGGTCATCTTTTACAGTCGACCAGTGTTTACGGTATTTAATGTCGATAGATTTACCGTAGTTACCGCCAACGAAATCCCACCCATTGAAATGAACAAGGTGCCGCAACTATCCCTTCCGATGACGGGGCCGCAGTTTATGGCGGCAAAATTTCCCACAAATCATAAGGAACGTGAACAAATTTTGTTTTCGTCACTAGATTCGGGTGTCGATCTCGCGCAGATGCCGCAATACTATTTGCCCTATGTTCAGTTCTCGGAGACTGTTAAATCTCGGATTCAACCGCTTGAGAAGTTGATTCCCCTGCAACCTGAAGAAGAGCAATCGAAGGTCAAGTTACTGCTTGCTGCATCGCTTGCAAAACGTGGATTACTGCAAAAAGACGTTGGCTTTTTGCCCTTGGAGGCGAGCGCGCAGGACATGACCGTGCTGGTCAAGCGTGACGATGCGGTCGTTATCGATATCTTGCCAATTGCACCATGGTAAAAAGGAAGCTGGCAGTCCAAGCCCCTATCGTTCTCCCCATTCACCAACCTCTGTCAGTAATTCAATCAACGTAAAACAGACAGGTGTTGCGATGATGGCTTTAACCATCACAACTTAGACTGACAACGGCCACACTTTTCAGTTGTTGGTTAGCGCCAACTGCGAAATATCCTGTTGTTATTCGTTGGTCTCAATGATCTGTGCGCCGTTTTTTAAATGCCGTCCCAGTCGATGTGTTTTTCGACAGTAGATCGACAAAATTTGGCAGGTAGTAACCAAAAGTATATTTTGTAGTGACCATAAGTGTCAGTAAATTTACTATTGATTAATTAAATCGGGTGTTTTACGGTCGTTTTCGTCAGGCACAGTGATTGCAAAGTCAGTTTCACGGCAGAAGCCTCTGTCTACTTCCAACGGGGATACGCAAAATGAAAACGATGAAATTGGTTAAGAAGGCACAAGCAGGTTTCACGCTGATCGAATTGATGATTGTGGTGGCGATTATTGGTATTTTGGCGGCGATTGCCATTCCTCAATATTCTGATTACACATCTCGTACACGTGCAGCTGGTGCCGTTGCGGAATTGGCATCCATAAAAACCGCAATATCAGTTTGTGTTAACGATACGGGATTGATTGCTGGATGTGACGCGGGCACTAATGGAATTCCTGCTGTAACTAGTTTTACGGCAACAAGAAACGTCACTGCTCTGACTAGCATTACAAACGGCGTGATCGTTGCCACTACTGGTGCAACAGGTAGTGGCGGAGCAGGTGCAAATTTAGATTATACTTTGACGCCAGCTATGGCAGCAAACGCAGCAAATATGACTTGGACTGCAAGCGGCACGATTTGTAATGCGACTCGCGGATTGAAGCCTGGTCAAGGTGGTTGCTAATAACTAGTTGAAAATACAAAAGGCGCGTCTGCGCCTTTTGTGATTTTATCAGCGGGAGGCCATGAATGTGGATCAAAGTAGTCAACAATATAGATATTGTCTATTGATAATTAATTTTTTTATTGTCTCTACATTATTATTTATTATTGGTTCCCCGCTGTTTATTCAAAGGCATGAGGTTCTGGCAGGTATATTTATCTATATCTATTAATTATTCTGGCACTAGGTCCATTAATTATATTGCTTATTTTAAAATATAAAAAATACCAGTAGTCTTGGGTATCACTGGAGTCGGATTTATTCAATTGGCTTTTTTATGTCAGTCGTAGCCACCATTTTTTATAGCAGCCCTGTATGTAGTTTTTAATGTTGATCGATTTACTGTAGTCGCAGCTAATGATATTCCGAATGATGAGCTAAATAAGGCACCGCAACTGCCGCTTCCAACGAGAGGCCCTTTGCTGATGGCAGCGCAATTTCCGACAGGCGATCAAAGTGACCGCGAGCGCATTCTGTTTTCGTCGATGCTGCTCGGTGTTGATCTGGCCCAAATGCCGCAACACTATTTGCCCTACGAAGAAGCTGTTGAGAGTGTCAAGCCGCGCATTCAGTCGCTGGAAAATTTGATTGGACTACAGCCGGAACAGGAGCAACGGGAGGTCAAGTCACTGCTTGTCGCATCGCTCGCAAAGCATGGATTACTGGAAAAGGACGTTGGCTATTTGCCGCTGCAGGCTAGTGCGCAGGACATGACGGTACTGGTCAAGCGTAAGGACGCGACAGTGATCGACATCGTGCCGATTGCGCCGTGGTGAGCATCAGTTACGCAACCCAGTCCCCCGACCGCCCCCCATGCTTCTCCATCACCTTCACCCCCTCAATCACCATCCCCCTATCCACCGCCTTACACATGTCATATACGGTCAGCAACCCGACCTGCACCGCAAACAGCGCCTCAATCTCCACCCCCGTTTTACCAAAGGTTTCCACCTGCGCCGTACAGTCAATGCTGTTTGAACCCGCATCCACACTGAAGTCCACCACCACCCGCGTCAGCGCCAGCGGATGACACAACGGCACCAGTTCGCTGGTACGCTTGGTTGCCATGATGGCCGCGATGCGGGCGATGCCAAGGACATCGCCTTTTTTTGCAGTGCCGGACTGGATCAGCGCGAGGGTCTCGGGCTTCATCCGGATCGTGCCGCTGGCAATCGCGACGCGGTGGGTCTCGGCCTTGCTGCCGACATCGACCATGTGCGCTTGTCCGGCACTATCGAAATGGGTGAGCCCGTCGTGGACAGGAACAGGATCATGCTGGGTGGTTTTGATCGTCATCAGGAGTCGAGAAAGCAGGGTGGGTATGAGCGGCAAGTGCGGCCGGCGAGCAGGTATCATAGCATCGTGAAAACATTCCCTGAATGCCTGCTCAAGACCCTGCCGGTCCTCTCTGCGGCCTGCCGTGCCTTGGTAGTGGTCGCGGTTATTGCGTGCCTGGTGCGGCCGAACCAGCTTGCCCACGCGGCGCCCAATCTCAATGACGATTCCCGCTTGCCCAGCCTCGGTGATTCCGAGCGCGAGTCGCTGTCGCCACTGACCGAGCGCAAGCTGGGCGAGCACATCATGCGTGAGATTCGGCACAATCCGGATTACCTCGACGATGCGCCTACCCTCGAATATCTCAATGATTTCGGCAACCAATTGCTGGCAGCGCGGCCCGAGGCGCGCGGTGAGGCGGGTTACGATTTTTTCTTTTTTGCGGTGCGCGATCCGATGCTCAATGCCTTTGCACTGCCGGGCGGCTTCATTGCCGTGCATTCGGCGCTGCTGCTGGCGGCGCAAACCGAATCCGAACTGGCGTCGGTCGTCGCGCACGAAATCGGCCATGTGGCACAGCGCCATATCGCTCGCATGCTCGGTCAGCACAAGCAGGACATGCTGATTCCGTTGGCGGGAGCGATCCTGGCGGTGCTGGCGGCGCGCTCCAATTCGGATGCGTCGGCGGCGCTGCTGGTCGGTTCGCAAGGCGTGGTGTTGCAGCGCCAGCTCAATTTCAGTCGCGATGCCGAACGCGAAGCGGATCGTATCGGCTTGCAGATATTGCGTGACGCCGGTTTCGAGACCGCCGGTATGGTGACTTTCTTCGGGCGCATGCAAAATGCGTCGAGCGGGTATTCGGATTTTTTACCTGCTTATCTGCGCTCGCATCCGCTGACCACCGAACGGATTGCCGATATCGAAGCGCGCATCCGTGACTTGCGTTACCGCCAGCATGCCGACAATGTGGATTTTCAATTGATTCGGGCGCGCATGCGCGTGCTGCAAGACGATACGTCGCAAGGCTGGCGCGATGCCAGCGAGATCTTCGCCGCACAATTGCTGCAAAAAACCCGCACGCAAACGGTTGCTGGCAAATACGGGTTAGCGCTGGTGGCGTTGCGGCGTAACGATCCGGTGAAGGCACTGCTATTGCTGCAGGAAGCCCGTATCGCCTTGGGCACCGGCGCGCCGCGCAATGGCGGTAACAGCAGTGTGCTGGATTATCTGGGCATCGACTTGTTGCTGGCTTCCGGCAAGTATGCAGAGGCGGTCAGTCTGGCTGACGCGGCGCGCAGCCGTTTTCCGTTGTCACGCGGATTGGCGCGGCGCTATGCCGACGTGTTACTCGCAGCGGGACGTACGAACGAGGCGGTGGAGTATCTGCGTGATCAGGCACAGCTATACCGGGAAGATCCCCACTTGCAGAACCAATTGGCCAAGGCCTATTCGGTGCAAGGAAAGCGCGTGCTGCAGCATCTGGCATTGGCCGAATCGTATGCCCTCAATGGCAGTCTGCAGGCGGCGATGGACCAGTTGCGCATCGCACGCACAGCGCCGGATGCGACGTTTTATGACCAGGCGCTGGTCGATGCGCGCGAGCGTGATCTGGAGGCGCGCTGGAAGGAGGAGTTGGCAAATAGCAAGCGGGAGAAGTGATGGCGGTGGTGAAGGGTGCAATGCCCTTCGGTTATTGCAATCTGCGAGATAGCCACGGCATGTTGTGCTCACGCGTGCGGACCGGCGGTGTCGGTCAATTCGGGGTTGGGTGGTGCATTCGCGTGGGCACGATAGGGCTGTTCCCACCCTACAAATTGTGGGCGGCGGCGTTGGCCGACTGGCCGCCGTCAGATAACGCACCAGCCTATTTCGAACTACTCCCCCGATGCGCCCATCCCGAATAGCCCTATTTTTGGAGGGTGGGCACGGCCTCATCGTGCCCACGCGTGCGGACCGGCGGTGTCGGTCAATTCGGGGTTGGGTGGTGCATTCGCGTGGGCACGATAGGGCTGTGCCCACCCTACGAATTGTGGGCGGAAGCGTTGGCCGACTGGCAGCCTTCAGATAGCGCGTCACCTTATTTCGAACTACTCCCCCGATGCGTCCATACCGTCGTGCGGCACTCGATTACCGTAAATAGTTCCTGGGTCACCATCGCGCCGATCACGAATGGCCCAAATTTTGGAGGGTGGGCACGGCGTCATCGTGCCCACGCGTGCGGACCGGCGGTGTCGGTCAATTCGGGGTTGGGTGGTGCATTCGCGTGGGCACGATAGGGCTGTGCCCACCCTACGAATTGTGGACGGCGGCGTTGGCCGACTGGCCCGTCGTCAGATAACGCGCCACCCTATTTCGAGTGGCAGCAGCACGTTGGCCAGCGTCGTGCGCCACGGCAGCAAGGTCGGTGCCTGAAACGCCATGCCGACGATTTTCAGTGGGCCGGTGACGTCCGCGCCATCGATCCGGATGCTGCCTCGGGTTGGCTTTTTCAGGTCGGTAGCCCGCTTCATGAAGGTCGATTTGCCTCAGCCAGAGAGACCGACGATGGCAATGAATTCGCCGGCCTGGGTTTGTAGCGAAATGTCTTCGACGGCGAAGTCGGACGTGTCGTCTTGTGCGAAGTAGCCTTTGGACTTGGCGACCAGGAACAGCGCAGCCGGGCCTTCGAAACGCCAGTCGAGCTGGAACTTAATGTTGGTCTTGTCGGCTAGTGCGGTGCTGGCGACGGTAGCCAGCAGTGCGCCAATCACCAAAGAGTGTCACGTTGCGGGTGTGGTGCGACGCGTTGGCGGCACATAACCTGTATGTCATATCGTCTCAGCAACATGTGTGCCACGGTGCTACTGCAGCGACCAAGTCTGCGATAATCGGGCACCTATTTACCGCTCACGACGCTGCCCGATTGCGTCCACACCCCCCTCAATTTCCGGTCCGCTCCCATGCAAAATACCCTGTTGTTAGTCGATGGTTCCAGCTACCTGTACCGCGCTTTCCATGCGCTGCCCGATCTGCGCAACAAGGAAGGCGCGCCCACTGGTGCGCTGTACGGCATCATCAATATGCTGCGTCGCCTGCGCAGCGATTTCCCGGCGGCGTATATCGCCTGCGTCTTCGATGCCAAGGGCAAGACCTTCCGCGATGACCTGTATGCCGAGTACAAGGCGCAGCGCGCGTCGATGCCGGAAGATCTGGCGCGCCAGGTCGAACCGATCCACGAAGCCGTGCGGGCGATGGGCTGGCCGCTGATCATGGTCGAGGGCGTTGAAGCCGATGACGTGATCGGCACGCTAGCGGTCGAAGCCGTCAAGCACGGCATGAAAACCGTCGTCTCGACCGGCGACAAGGATCTCGCACAACTGGTCAATGACGACGTCATGCTGATCAACACGATGAGTAACGAGCGCCTCGACCGTGACGGCGTACTGGCCAAGTTTGGTGTGCCGCCCGAACGTATCGTGGATTATCTGACCCTGATCGGCGACACCGTCGACAACGTGCCGGGCGTGTCCAAGGTCGGCCCGAAAACCGCCGTCAAATGGCTGACGCAATACGGCACGCTCGATGGCATTGTCGAGAATGCGGCCAACATTGGTGGCGCGGTTGGCGAAAACTTGCGCCAGGCGCTGGACTGGTTGCCGCAAGCCAAGGTGCTCATTACCGTAAAGACCGATTGCGACCTCGCTGGCCATATGGTGTCCATCTCGGAATCGCTGCTGGCGAAGGAGCAGGATCCGGCAAAGATGATGGATCTGTACGCGCGCTTCGGCTTCAAGACCTGGCTGCGCGAGGCCACGGCGGCCAGTGCAGAGGAGGTTGCGGCGACTGCGGCACCGACGGCAGCACAAAGCGGCCTGTTCGATGCCCCGGCTGCACCGGCCGAACAGCGCTACGAAACCATCCTGACTGAATCCGATCTCGATCGCTGGCTGACGCTCATCGATGCCGCTGCGCTGACTTCAATCGATACCGAAACCACCTCGCTGGTGCCGCTGCAGGCGCAACTGGTCGGCATTTCGCTGTGCTGCGAGCCGGGTATTGCGGCGTATATTCCGGTCGCCCATTGCTACCCGGATGCGCCAGTACAGTTGTCGCGCGAGCACGTGCTGGGAAAAATGCAGGCCTGGCTGGAAGATCCGAGCAAGTCCAAGGTCGGCCAAAACCTGAAATACGACAGCCATATCTTTGCCAATCACGGCATCACGTTGCGCGGCATCGCGCATGACACGATGCTGCAATCGTATGTGTTCGAGTCACACCGCAGTCATGACATGGACAGCCTCGCGCTGCGTCATCTGGGTCGTACAACGATTACGTTCCAGGAAGTCTGCGGCAAGGGTGCTTCGCAAATCTGTTTCGATCAAGTCGACATCACCCGCGCTACCGAGTACGCCGCCGAAGACGCCGACATCACGCTGCAACTGCATCAGGCGATGTTGCCGCAAGTGACGGAGGACGCTTCGCTGCTGTTCGTCTACGAAAAAATCGAAGTGCCGACGGCGGTCGTGCTGCAAAAAATCGAGCGTAACGGCGTGCTGATCGATACCGGCATTTTGCAAATCCAGTCGCATGAACTGGGCACGCGGATGCTGGAAATCGAGACCTCGGCCTATGAGTTGGCCGGCCAGCCATTCAACCTGAATTCGCCGAAGCAGATCGGTGAAATTTTCTTTGAAAAACTGCAGCTGCCGGTGGTCAAGAAGACGCCGTCCGGCGCGCCGTCGACCGATGAAGAAGTGCTGGCGAAACTGGCCGAAGATTACCCGCTGCCGAAAGTACTGCTCGAATACCGCAGCCTGTCGAAACTGAAATCAACTTACACCGACAAGCTGCCGAAAATGATCGATCCGACCACCGGCCGGGTCCACACCAACTACGCACAGACGGTGGCGGTCACCGGCCGGCTGGCCTCGAACGAACCGAACTTGCAGAACATCCCGATCCGCACCGCCGAAGGCCGACGTATTCGCGAAGCCTTCGTCGCACCGGCCGGCAGCGTGATCGTCTCGGCTGATTATTCGCAGATCGAATTGCGCATCATGGCGCACCTGTCCGGCGACGCCAACATGCTGCGCGCGTTTGCCGACGGCATCGACATCCACCGCGCTACCGCGGCCGAAATCTTCTCGACCAGCGCCGCTGACGTGACCACCGAACAGCGTCGCTACGCCAAGGTCATCAACTTCGGTTTGATTTACGGCATGAGTGCGTTTGGACTGGCCGGCAATCTCGGCATCGAGCGCGGCGCAGCGCAGAGCTATATCGACAAATACTTCGCACGGTTCTCTGGCGTCAAACAATTCATGGACGAAACGCGCCTGAAAGCCAAGGCGCATGGCTATGTCGAAACCGTGTTCGGGCGTCGCCTGTGGCTGCCGGAAATCAATTCGCCGAATGGTCCGCGCCGGCAGGGTGCCGAGCGCGCCGCGATCAACGCCCCCATGCAAGGCACGGCAGCCGATCTGATCAAGCTGTCGATGGTGGCAGTACAGAGCTGGCTAGAGACCGACGGCCTGAAGTCACTGATGGTGATGCAGGTGCACGATGAACTGGTGCTCGAAGTGCCGCAGGATGAACTGGAACTGGTGCGGGTGACATTGCCGGCGCTGATGGCAGGCGTGGCTGACCTGAAGGTGCCGCTGACGGCGGAAGTGGGCATTGGCAAGAATTGGGACGAAGCACACTAAAACGTACTGCAGCGTGATCGCGCCGGATTGACTATGATTGGCGCTGCACTTTTCGTTGACTGTTTGTTCACTTCTTCAAAGGAACGCCATGGATGATCACCAGAAACAGGACGCCGCATCGCTGATCGGCGCGAGCGCCTTTCCCGACGGCTTTGACCGACGTACGTTCATGAAGGTCTCGATTGGTACCGGCTTTGCCGCTGCCGTCATGCCGGTGGCGGCGCAGACGATGGTCGTGACCGATACCGACGGCCTGACCGCCGGGACCATCAACGTGACTGTCAATGGTCAGGACGTACCGGTCTATCGCGCTCAACCGGCCGGCAAGAGCAACCTGCCAGTGATTCTGGTGATCTCTGAAATTTTTGGCGTGCACGAACATATCGCCGACGTGGCGCGGCGCTTCGCCAAGCTTGGCTATCTGGCACTGGCGCCGGACTTGTTTCTACGTCAAGGGGATGCCAAGGCGGCGATCTCGATACCGGAATTGATCAAGAACGTTGTTTCGAAAGTCCCCGACGCGCAAGTGATGACCGACCTCGATGCGGTCGTCGCCTATGCCAAGGCCAATGGCGGTGATATCGAACGGATGGGCATCACCGGATTCTGCTGGGGTGGACGGATTACCTGGCTGTACTCTGCCCACAATCCGAAGGTGCGCGCTGGCGTGTCATGGTACGGCCAGCTTCAGGGCAACAAGTCGGCACTCAATCCGATGTCGGCGACCGAACTGGCACCGGCACTGACTGTGCCTGTTCTCGGCCTGTACGGCGGCAAGGACACCGGTATTTCGCAGGAAAGCATCGCGACGATGAAGGAAGCGCTGGCCAAGGGGAAGAGCAAATCCGAATTTGTGGTGTTCCCGAATTCAGGGCATGCGTTTCATGCCGATTATCGGGCCAGCTATGTCGAGGCCGATGCGAAGGAGGGCTGGAAGAAATGCCTTGCGTGGTTTGCCTCGCACGGGGTCGCGTAACCGACGAATCACCTGGCAATGAAAAAGGCCACCGCCCGGCAAGCGCCGCGCAGTGGCCTTTTTGTGACGCAGAAATTAGACGTGGTGCTTAAAAATGATATTCAAGCCGGATCATTGGTGTGCTGGCCTTGGTGCCGGCAATCGACGCCGCACCACCGAACTTGTTTTTCCAGTACTGATATTCGACGCCCAGACGGAACGTATTTTTGCCCATGCCGGACAGCGAACCGACGTCGAACATGACCTGCATGTCGATATTGGTTTCCGGTGACGTGCCATTGCCGACTTCGTCTTTGCCTTTGGCGGCGATGAAATTGGCATAGCCCTCGAACGAGGTCGGCACGGCGCTCACTGGCAACGGGATACCCCAGGCGGCGCTGAGCATTGGATGCAATTTGTAGGTATAGCGTTCGTTGATGAAATACGGCTGGTTGCTCTCCCTGAGCATCAGCACGCTCAGGTTCAGAAAGCCGGGGACATCCATCATCAGTGTCGGGCCGAGTACCAGCATGCGTTTCTTGGAACCGTAGCCGGCATCGTTCTTGGTATTGACATCAAAGCCACCGGTAATGCCAACGCCGCGCACCGGACCGAAAGCAATCGGTGATCCGGTGATCTTGCCGATGTCGAGCGTATGGCGATACACCACGTAAATTTCTTGCGCGCCACTGGAGGTACTTGTTTTGGCCGGGTCCTTGCTGTCCGACAACAGCACGTCCACGTTCAGGAAATTAGTGCCGTATTTGTACCCGCTGGCATGGGTCAGCGAAAAAATATTCTTGCTGATATCGGCCGGGTTGTACGGCTCGGCGAACTGCGTACCGTAGCGGTAGCCCAGGTAGGTATCACTCCAGTCGGCTGCCTGTGCAGCGCCACCGGCGATTGACAGGGCAGCGAGGGCGGCGAGGGTAGAGGCAGAGACAAACGGGCTTTTCTTGAGACAGGACATGACAACTCCATTTTGGTTTTTATGCGCGGGCGACGGGCGTGTGGGTGAAGCCAGAAAGGCTGGCAGCGAAGCGATCATGCGGGAATCACACTGTTTCGTCAGTGAAATTTTCGAATAGTGGGTATAGAGATTCGCTGATGTCAGCGAGGGCAATGGCTTTAGGCCAGCAGGTGGGCGGGTCAGGCAGTTACAGCGACATTGATACCGGATTGCGCGATGTAAAAATACAACACTTGCGCAGTGAGAGCAGCCGCTGGACGGGACGAGTATGACGTTGGCGTGGCGGTTGTGTCAGTGCAGGAAAAGCTTGAACAGGACCGTGAAGAGCAGTCCGATGGTGGTGCCGGTCATCCATTTCAATAGGGTGATATCACCGTTCATGCTGGTGAGTCGGGTGTCGACGTTGCGGGCATAGACGGCCATCTTGTTGTCGATGCGCAGCTCCAGGTTGTCAATTTTGTTGGAAAGATGTTCCTTGAGTGTGCCCAGATCATCGGGTGTTGCGACCGACGTCCCGAGTACGTCACCAAGCAACTGCGCCTGTAGTTCTGCTTGCGGAACCGGCACGCCAGCTGACGCCAGTTTCTTTGCATAATCGAGTGTGTCAAAAGGGTGACTCATGATCATTCAGGCTCCTTGGTTTGAGGATAGCAGAGGATTTTTAAGGACGATACCCGAGCTCGCCGTTTTTTTCATGTCCAATGGCTGTGCCGCTGCGGCTGTCACGGCAAAACGGAAAAATCGGCATGTTGGTGTGGTATTAAAAAATTCCGCAGGGCATTCCATCTGCGGCTATATTGCGTTCGCACTATCCCCCATCCCCGCAGCCGTATATTGAAGCGGATAATCCGGCGTACTTTAACGAGAGAAAAAATCCGGGACTTACCACGATGAGCGATGAATCAGCACCAGACATGCCGCCTCGCCTGACGCTGCGCGCAATGACCAAACGCTATCCGGCCGTGATTGCCAACGACCGCATCGACCTGACCGTGCAACCCGGCGAGATCCATGCCGTGCTCGGCGAGAACGGTGCCGGTAAATCGACGCTGATGAAAATCATCTATGGCGCGGTCAAGCCCGATGCCGGTGTGCTCTGCTGGAATGGCGTAGCCACCACGATCGACAATCCGGCGGCTGCGCGTGAACTCGGCATCGCGATGGTATTCCAGCATTTTTCATTGTTCGACACGCTCACCGTAGTGGAAAACATTGCACTCGGTTTGCCGAAGGGTACCCGTCTCGATGAACTGGCGCTGCGCATTGCCGCCACCGCTGCCCAATACGGACTGGAGCTCGAACCGCAACGGCATGTCCATACGCTGTCGGTGGGTGAATGCCAGCGCGTCGAAATTGTCCGCGCTCTGCTGGCCAAACCGCAATTGCTGATTCTCGATGAGCCGACCTCGGTGCTGACGCCGCAAGCCGTCGAAAAATTATTCGAGACCTTGCGCAAGCTGGCTGCCGAGGGCTGCAGCATCCTGTACATCAGCCACAAGCTCGATGAAATCCGCGCGCTGTGCCATACCTGCACGGTCATGCGCGGTGGCAAAGTGACCGGCGTGTGCGATCCGCGGCATGAAACGGCGGCCAGTCTGTCGCGCATGATGATTGGCGCCGAACCGCCGGCGATGCAGCATGTAGAGCGCGAACCGGGCGCCACGGTGCTGGCTGTGCGGCAGTTGTCACTGCCTAAAAATCATCCGTTTGCCACCGCCTTGTCGGCCATCAGTTTTGAAGTCCGTGCCGGTGAAATCCTTGGTATCGCCGGGGTCTCCGGCAATGGCCAGCAGGAATTGCTGGCGGCGTTGTCGGGCGAAGATCCGCGTGCTGATCCGGCCATGATCGCGCTGCACGGCGCACCGGTCGGACGCATGAATGCAGCCGGCCGGCGCGCGTTGGGAATGGGATTCGTGCCCGAAGAACGGCTCGGACGCGGTGCGGTACCGGAACTGTCGCTGGCCTTGAATGTGCTGTTGTCGCACCAGACCCCGGCGACCGTGCGGTTTGGCATGGTGCGTTTCAAGGCCATTGCCGGGATCGCCGCCAGCGTGATCAAGCGGTTTAATGTGAAGGCTGCTGGTCCGCATGCAGCTGCTAACAGCCTGTCCGGTGGCAACCTGCAAAAATACATCGTCGGGCGTGAAATCTTGCGTGCGCCAACCATGCTGCTGGTGGCCCAACCGACCTGGGGTGTCGACGTCGGCGCAGCCGCCCAGATTCGCGCTGAATTGCTGGCGCTGCGCGATGCCGGCTGTGCACTGCTAGTTATTTCCGAGGAGCTCGACGAATTGTTCGACATTGCTGACCGCTTGATTGTCATTGCCAAGGGGCGGGTGTCGCCGCCTGTTGCGCGTGCCGACGCGACCATTGACCAGATCGGTCAGTGGATGAGCGGGTTGTGGAACGATGCCAGCAAGGAGGTTGGCCATGCTGAGGCTTGAAGCGCGGGCCAATCCGTCGACGCTGATGGCGTGGTGTTCGCCGCTGCTGGCGGTCTTGCTGACGGTACTGTGCGGAGCGCTGCTGTTCATCGCACTGGACAAGAATCCGCTGACCGGCCTGTCGGTCTTTTTCATCGAACCGCTCAAGACGCTGCGCGGCTGGACCGAAGTTGGCGTCAAGGTCGCGCCGCTGTTGCTGATCGCCGTTGGTCTGGCAGTGTGCTTTCGCGCCAACGTATTCAATATCGGTGCCGAGGGCCAACTGGTGGTCGGTGCGATCGCGGGTGGCGCGGCCGGACTCTATTTTGATGATGGTTCCGGCGGCGGGCCGCTGATGATCACGGCTGTGCTGGTGGCCGGAATGCTGGGCGGCATGGCATGGGCGGGGATCACCGCGTTCTTGCGTGACCGCTTCAATACCAGTGAAATTCTCGTCTCGCTGATGCTGGTGTATGTCGCGCAGTTGCTGTTGAGTTACCTCGTGCATGGCATGCTGAAAGACCCGGACGGCTTCAATTTCCCGCAATCGAAGATGTTCTCCGACGGCTTTTTGTTGCCGATTCTGGTGCCGTACACGCGCCTGCATATCGGCATCCTGCTGGCGCTGGGCGCAGCGCTGCTGGGCTGGATATTCCTGTCCAAAAGTTTTGCTGGCCTGCGTTTGCAGGTCGGTGGCATGGCACCGTTGGCGGCGCGCTATGGTGGTTTTTCGTCGCGCACGTCGCTGTGGACGGCAATGCTGGTCTGCGGTGCGCTATCGGGGTTGGCTGGTGTCTGTGAAGTGATCGGCCCGATCGGACAACTGACGCCGTCGGTCTCGCCCGGTTACGGTTTTGCGGCGATCATCGTCGCGTATGTCGGTCGCTTGCATCCGGTCGGCGTGATTTTTTCGAGCTTTATCATGGCGCTGTTTTACATCGGTGGCGAACTGGCGCAATCGCGTTTGGGCATGCCCAGCGCAATTACCGGCGTGTTTCAGGGCATCTTGCTGTTTGCGTTGCTGGCTTGTGACGTCCTGATCCGCTATCAACTGCGCTGGAGAAAATAATGGAATCTGTTGCTCCGCTCATTGCGGCATCGATCAATGCCGGTACGCCCTTGCTGCTGGCCGCGCTCGGTTTGCTGATCAATGAAAAATCCGGTGTCGTCAACCTCGGTGCCGAGGGCATGATGCTCATGGCTGCCGTGATTGGTTTTGCGATCACGATCCATACCGGCAGCGTGCCGCTGGGTTTCGTTGCCGGCGCACTGGCCGGTATGCTGCTGGCCGGATTTTTTGCGCTGATGACGGTCTGGTTGGGTGCCAATCAATACGCGACCGGGCTGGCGTTATCGTTGTTCGGTGCCGGTGCGTCGGCCTATATCGGCATCAGTTATGTCGGCCAGAGCCTGCATAACACGCGCTCCGTCGTGCCGTTTCTTGGCGACATACCGTTTGTTGGCGCGGCGCTGTTTCGTCAGCATCCGATGGTCTATTTGTCGATGGCGCTGTGTGGCGCGATTATCTGGTTTTTGTACCGCACCCGTGCCGGTCTGATCCTGCGCGCGGTCGGCGAGTCGCCGTCATCGGCGCATGCACTGGGCTACAACGTGCGCCGCATTCGCTTGTCGGCGCTGCTGTTTGGCGGTGCCTGTTGCGGCTTGGCAGGCGCGTTCCTGTCGCTGGTCTACACGCCGCTCTGGGTCGAAGGCATGGTGGCTGGCCGCGGCTGGATTGCACTGGCACTGACCACCTTCGCGACCTGGCGACCGGCACGCGTACTCAGCGGTGCCTACCTGTTCGGCGGTGTCACCATCCTGACCTTTCATTTGCAAGGACTGGGCGTGCCGATTGCGTCGCAATTGCTGTCGATGCTGCCGTATCTGGCAACCATCGTCGTGCTGGTGCTGATCTCGCGTAACGCCAACTGGATACGGCTGAACATGCCCGCTTCACTCGGGAAAAATTTCAATCCGAATCAGTAATCGTCCATACACGCTATATCCGGTTCGATATGACGTGCAGGAGGCGGATCGCCATAATGGCAACGCTGCAGCGCTTTACCCGCGTGCTGCTGCGCCTTTCATTGCCCTGTCGCGGGAGCCACACCTTGAGGAATACCATGTTTAAAAATGTCGTTCGTGGCGCTGTTTCTGCCGTCGCCCTGTTATCGGTGAGCGCCTTTGCCGCCGAGCCGCTCGGGGTCGGCTTTGTCTACGTCAGTCCGATCGGTGACGCCGGTTGGACCACCCAGCACGACATCGGCCGCAAGGAAATGGAAAAAAATCTCGGCGCCAAGGTCAAGACCAAGTTCGTCGAGAACGTGCCCGAAGGTGCGGATGCTGAGCGCGTCATCCGCGACCTCGCGCAGCAAGGCAACAAGCTGATTATCACGACGTCGTTCGGTTACATGAACCCGACGCTGAAAGTCGCCAAGCAATATCCGGAGGTCAAATTTATCCACCTGACCGGCTATAAAACGGCGGCCAATGTCGGCGTTGCCAACGCACGCTTTTATGAAGGGCGCTATTTGTCAGGCGTGCTGGCCGGAAAAATGTCGACCACGCACGTGGCTGGCTATGTTGCCGCTTTCCCGATTCCTGAAGTGCTGCAAGGGATCAATGCCTTCACGCGCGGCATGCGCAGCGTCGATCCGAAAGCCGAAGTCAAGGTCATCTGGGTCAACAGCTGGTTCGATCCGGGCAAGGAACGCGACGCGACCCTGACGCTGATCGGCCAGGGCGCCGACGTCGTGACGAATCACACGGATTCGACCGCCGTGATGCAGGCCGCCGAAGAAAAAGGCAAGTACGCCGTGGCCTACCATTCCGACATGAAGAAGTTCGGCCCGAAAGCCCAGCTTGGCGCGGTGACCCATCACTGGGGAGCGTATTACACCGAGCAGGCACATGCCGTCATCGACGGTAAATGGAAACCGACCAGCGTCTGGGGTGGCATCAAGGATGGCATGGTCAAGTTTGAAAACATCAGCGCGACGGTGCCAGCCGATGTGAAATTGCTCGTCGCCACCAAAGAGAAAGAAATCATCGCCGGCACCCTCACGCCATTCGCCGGTCCGGTCAAGGATAACGAAGGCAAGGTACGGTTGGAAAAAGGACCGATGAGTGATGACGCGTTGAGCAAGATGGATTATTACGTTGACGGCGTGGTGGGGAAATTGCCGGCGAAGTAAGTGATGTTTTAGTGTGTAGTAGCTGAAGCGCCTGTTGGCCCCGTTCATTGAGTGAAATCAATTAATGGGGCCTTTTGCATTTTTTGTTGTAGTTAGTAGCTATCGTCCATCTACTTTAAGGACCATGGACGACGATTTCATCATGTGTACAACGATATGTTTGCCATTGACACTGCAGGAATTCCTGATTCGCAGAGCCTGTCGCATCAGACGTAGCAAAGCGGATGTGCTGTGAAGATTACTTACGACTTTGCCAAGCGCGAGAGGACAATTCTGGAGCGGGGATTGGACTTCGAACGGGTTAATGAGGTATTTTCAGGACTGACGTTGACGATTGAAGATGATCGTCAACGTTACGGTGAGGCACGGTCCATCACAATGGGATTTCTCGATCAGCGGATGGTGGTAGTGGTCTGGACTTGGCGCGATGGAACCTGTCGCGTAATCAGTATGAGGAAAGCAAATGAACGCGAAATCAGAAGATTTACCCAAAGCCTGGGTTGATCCGGACGACGCTCCGGAGATCACTGAGGCTTTGATCGCCAGCGGGAAATGGAAAATTGGCGGTCGAATCGTAACTCGCAGCGAGGCACTGACGGAACTTGGCATGGAGGGCAGTGCGACGGTCACTCTCGACACCGAAGTCGTTGATGCGTTTCGACGACACGGTGACGGCTGGCAAGCAAAAATGAATGCCGCTTTACGCGAGTGGCTGGCTACGCATCAGGTCGTTTAGCCTGCAGTATCGCGCTGGCGGAGACCAATTGTGAGGGTGGGCACGGCATCGTGTGCCCACGCGCGTATGCTGACGCCCTCTGCCAAGTCTGGCGGTTCGGCGGAGCACTGGAGTGCGTATTACACCGAGCAGGCGCAAGCCGTCATCGACGGTAAATGGAAACCAACCAGCGTGTGGGGTGGCATCAAGGATGGCATGGTCAAGTTTGAAAACATCAGTGCGGCGGTGCCGGCCGATGTGAAATTGCTCGTCACCACCAAAGAGAAAGAAATCATCGCCGGCACCCTCACGCCATTCGCTGGTCCGGTGAAGGATAACGAAGGCAAGGTACGTTTGGAAAAAGGCCCGATGAGTGATGAAGCGCTGAGCAAGATGGATTATTACGTCGATGGCGTAGTGGGGAAATTGCCGGCGAAGTAAGCAATTGGGGGGCAACGCGCCGTGTGCCGACGCCCTTCGCCAATTCTGGCGGTTCGGCGGAGCACTCGCGTGGGCACGATACCCCTGTGCCCACCCTACCAGCGCATTTCACCCTACCAACTCCGTAGCCAACCGGTTATGCCGTTCTTGTACCAGACCCACATCCACCGTCACACAGCGCCCATCGCGCACCACCACACGCCCATTGATGATGCTGTGCGAGACAGTGGTCGGAGTGCAAAATACCAGTGCCGCGACCGGGTCATGCAACGCGCCGGCATAGCCGATCTGGTTCAGGTCGAACATCACCACATCGGCCGACATGCCCGGCGCGAGCGCGCCGATGTCGTCGCGGTTGAGCACTTTTGCACCACCCAGCGTGGCCATTTCCAGCGCCTGGCGTGCTGTCATTGCGGCCGGTCCGTAGCCGACCCGCTGTAAGAGCATCGCCTGCCGGACTTCGCCGAGCAGATGCGCACCATCGTTGGAGGCGCTGCCATCGACGCCGAGGCCGACCGGTACGCCCTGGTCGAGCATCGTCCGGATCGGCGCGATGCCGGACGCCAGTCGCATGTTCGAGCACGGGCAATGCGCCACGCCAGTGCCGGTACGGGCGAACAGGGCGATGCCAGCCGGGTCGAGTTGCACGCAGTGCGCGTGCCAGACATCGTGGCCGACCCAGCCGCATTCTTCGGCATATTCGGCCGGCGTCATATTGAATTTTTCGCGGCTGTACGTGACGTCGCTGCTGTTCTCGGCCAGATGCGTGTGCATCGATACGCCGTGGCTGCGCGCCAGTCGGGCCGATTCGCGCATCAGGTCTTGCGAGACCGAAAACGGCGAGCACGGTGCGACCACAATGCGCTGCATCGCGTGGCGATTGCTATCGTGATAGATCTCGATCAGACGCTGCGTGTCGCGCAGGATCGCTGTTTCGTCTTCAACCAGTCGGTCCGGCGGTACTCCGCCTTGTGACTGGCCGACACTCATCGCGCCGCGCGCCGCATGGAAGCGCATACCGATTTCCTGCGCCGCCTCGATGCTGTCATCGAGCCGGCAGCCGTTCGGAAAAATATACAAATGGTCGCTCGTGGTGGTGCAGCCCGACAGCATCAGTTCGGCCATCGCGGTCTGGGTCGACACATGAATCATCGCCGGCGTCAGTCCGGCCCAGATCGGATACAGGTGGACTAGCCAGTCGAACAGCGCGGCGTCCTGCGCGGCGGGAACCGCGCGGGTCAGGCTCTGGAACATGTGGTGATGGGTGTTGACCAGACCGGGCAGCACGACCTGTCCGGTGGCATCGATGACGGTATCGGCGTGATCGGGCAGTTCGGCGCTGGGGCCGACCTGCTCGATGACGTTGTCGCGGATGAAGATTGCCCCATCGCTGATTTCACGCCGCTGTGCATCCATCGTTACCAGCACGCGGGCGTGGCGAATCAGCAGCGTGCTCATGCTTTCGGTGTGAAGTGGCGCAAGAAATCGAGCAGGATTTGCGCCGATAGCTCGGCGTCATCAGCGGTCATGGTTTCGAGCGGGTTATGGCTGATGCCGCCATTGCCACAGCGCGTGAATAGCATCGCGATGTCGGTCAGGGTGACGAGTGCCATCGCGTCGTGGCCAGCGCCGGACAACAGCTCGAAGGCCGGCACGCCGGCGCGTTCGGTGGCGGCCGAGAGTTGCTGCATCAGCCAGGGCGCGCACGGTGCGGCGGCAGCACGCATCGTCAATTCGCGCTGAACATCGACCTGACGACGCGCGCAAATCGCATCGATGGTGCGCAAGAGGTCGGCCACCGCGGCTTCGCGTACTGCGTCATCGGCGGCGCGGATGTCAAGCGACAGATGGCACATGCCGGGGATCACATTGACCGAGCCGTTCGGCACCTGCAACTGGCCGACGGTGCCAACTAGCGACGCGATGGTGCTGCAGCGCTGTTCGACCGCGAGGATGATTTCGGCCGCTGCCGCTGCGGCATCCTTGCGCATCGTCATCGGTGTGGTGCCGGCATGGCTGGCCACGCCGGTCAGTGTAAGTTGGTAGCGCGAGCTACCGGCGATTGAGGTGACGATGCCGACCGGTAGATTGCGTTGCAGCAGCACCGGCCCCTGTTCGATGTGCACTTCGACGAAGCCGAGGTAGTCGGACGGATGACGGGCGATGGCGGCGATCTGCGTGAAGTCGTGGCCGGCGTGTTCGAGCGCGTCGCGCATCGTGATGCCGTCGGCATCGGCGCGTGCCAGCAGCGACATGTCGAAGTGGCCGGTGATGGCATTGCTACCCAGGAAAGTGCTTTTGTAGCGCACGCCTTCTTCTTCGGCAAAGCCGATGATTTCGAGGTGGAACGGCAGGGTTTCGCCGCGTTCATGCAGGTGCCGGATTACGGCGATCGGTAGCAGGATGCCTTCGCGGCCATCGTAGGTGCCACCGTTGCGCACGGTGTCGTAATGCGATCCGGTCATCAGGGTTTTTGCTTGCGGATCGGGACTGCGATACACGCCGACCACGTTGCCGACGGCGTCAATGCGCGCCTCCATGCCGGCGTCCTGCATCCATTGCAGGAGTTGCGCAGCGGTCCGCCGATGGGCCGCGGTGAGGTAGGCGCAGGTCAGGCCGCTGGCATCGTCGGACCAGGCGCCCAGCGTGCCGCTCCAGCCCATGATTTGCTGGCCCAGGACAGGCTGGCAATCGAGCAGGTCATTGAGGCGCAGTTCGGCGATGCGATGGATCTGGCGCAGGTTTTCGGCGATCTCGTCGCTGCGTTGCTGGCGCAGTCGGCGCAGGAAGGCCGCGATGATGGCCTTGCGCGACAAGCCGGTTCCATCCGGTCCTTTGACCGCGATGATGAACGGAAAATCGAAGCGTGCCTGATAGTCGGCATTGCATTGCTGCAGCGTCGCGTATTCGTCCGGACTGCACAGGTGTAGTCCGGCGGCAGCCTGCTCGCCGGTCGATTCGGTGGTCAGCACCGCTTTGCCGGCCAACTCCGGATGGGCGCGGATCAAGCCCAGTTGCTCGGCTTCGGTGGCATTGCTGACGGTGGTCTGCAGCGCTATTTTCAGGGCGGCCAGTGTGCGCAACGGTCGTGCTGCTGCAGTGCGTTCCGGTACCCACGGCGAGTGTTCGTAAATGCCCGCAAGCAGGCTGGAAAAGGTCGTGCTGTCGGTGTCGTTGAGCGTCGCTAAAGTCGTTGTCATGCGGGTGCCTTTACTGGGTGTGTGGTGTGCCAGTGATTGGCGATATCGATGCGGCGTGTGATCCACACCTTGTCATGCGCCTGCACATAGTCAAGGAATCGGCTTAGTGCGGCAATGCGGCCAGGTCGACCGATGAGTCGGCAATGCAGACCGATGGACAGCATTTTGGGCTGGTTCAGGCCATCCGGGTCGCCTTCTTCGTAGAGTACGTCGAAAGCATCTTTCAAGTAATCGAAAAACTGCGTGCCGGTATTGAATCCCTGCGCAGCAGCGAAGCGCATGTCGTTGGTGTCGAGCGTGTACGGCACGATCAGGTGAGACTTGCGCTGCGGCGTGCCGTCGGCGGCGGTGATCTCGACTTGCTGCCAGAACGGCAGGTCGTCGGCATAGCTGTCGGCGTCGTAACTGAAACCGCCGTGTTCGATCAGTAGCCGTCGCGTGGCCGGCGAATCGCGGCCGGTGTACCAGCCCAGCGGCGCGGCGCCGGTGAGTTCGCGCAGGATGCGGACCGCTTCAGCCATGTGAGCCCGCTCGGTAGCGACGTCGACCTGCTGGTAGCTAATCCAGCGCAAGCCGTGGCAGGCGATTTCGTGACCGAGCTGGCCGAAGGCGGCGACGGCTTCCGGATTGCGCTGCAAGGCCATCGCAACGGCAAAGATCGTCAGTGGCAACTGGCGCTGCTCGAACAGGCGCAGTACGCGCCACAGACCGGCGCGCGAACCGTATTCGTACATCGACTCCATGCTCATGTGACGCATCGGGAAGGCTTGCGCACCGATGATTTCGGACAGAAAAGTCTCGGACGCCGGGTCGCCATGCAGCACGCAATTCTCGCTGCCTTCTTCATAATTGAGGACGAATTGCAGCGCAACGCGGGCCTGGTCCGGCCAGTGCGGATGGGGTGGGCGGGCGCCATAGCCAACGAGATTGCGTGGATAATTCGGTGGGGTGTCGGTCAAGCGTTACCTCGTAATGGGTCGGAAAAAAATGGAAAAATCGACGCAGCGATGATGGGACGAATGATACCTATACGTTAGATACTATAACGGCTGGCGTGCACACCACTATGCTTGAAGCAATAAGCAGTTTCACGTAATGGATAGGGAGGTCAAGATGGGCAAGCTCAGTACCCACGTGCTGGATATCACCAGCGGCACGCCGGCAGCCGGTGTCGTCATTCAATTGTACGCAATCGAACCAGCCGGGCGACGCCTGCTGCGCAGTGTCGTCACCAACAGCGACGGTCGCTGTGACGCGCCGCTACTGGCCGGCGACGAGTTGCTGGTCGGTGCGTATGAACTGGTGTTTGGGGCTGGCGCATATTTCGAGGCACAAGGCGTCGTGGTTCCGTTGCCGCGCTTTGTGGATCGCGTGACGCTGGCCTTCGGCATCGCCAACCCGGCCGAAAATTATCACGTACCGTTGCTGGTTTCACCGTGGGCGTATTCGACCTATCGCGGCAGTTAATCAGAGTGATTCGCGCAGGCCGAGGACGTCTTGCATGTCAAACAGGCCGGTCGTCTTGTTGGCCAAAAAGCGGGCGGCGCGTAAGCTGCCATGGGCATAGGTGACCCGGCTAGATGACTTGTGCGAAATCTCGACGCGCTCGCCGATGCCGGCAAACAGCACCGTGTGATCGCCAACGATATCGCCACCGCGGATAGTGGCAAAACCGATGGATGACGGATCGCGTTCGCCTGTGACGCCATGACGCGCAAACACGCCGACTTCATCAAGGTCGCGGCCTAGCGTGGTGGCGATGACTTCGCCCATTTGCAGCGCGGTGCCGGAAGGCGCATCGACTTTCATGCGGTGATGGGCTTCGATGATTTCGATGTCGTAGCCTTCCGAAAAACTCTTGGCGGCCAGTTCCAGCAGCTTCATCGTGACGTTCACGCCAACACTCATGTTGGGCGCGAACACGATCGCAGTGCGCTCGGCCGCGGCGGCGATGGCGGCCTTCCCGGCAGCATCGAAGCCGGTGGTCCCGATCACCATCTTGATGCCGTGCTCGGCGCAGTAGGCCAGATGTTCCAGCGTGCCTTCGGGGCGGGTGAAGTCGATCAGGAAATCCGCGTCGGCGAGTCCTTCGGCCAGTGTCGCGCAAATGGCAACGCCGCTGGATTTGCCGAGGAAGGCGGTGACGTCGGTACCGATGGCCGGTGCGCTGGCGACATCGAGTGCACCGGTCAGGCGTAGATCGGCGGAGCCGAGTATGGTTTCGGCCAACATGCGACCCATGCGCCCGGAGGCGCCGGCGATGGCGATTTTTAGTGTGGTCATGGCGCTTGGCGAGCCGACGATGGTGCTACCGGTACGGCAGGTGCTAGCGGTGCCACTTTTTGCGGTATTCCGCCAGCCAGCATTTCGAGGTAGTCGACTTCGCTCGGCAAATTGCCACCTTCGAAGCGGCTGACAACACCATTCTTGAAGTACACGGTGACGCGACTCGAGAGCACTTCGTCATTACGCTTGAGCATGCGGAATACATAGTCCCAGCGATCGGCATGGAAGATGTCCGTGATCAGCGGCGTCCCCAAGGCGAAACGGACCTGGTCCTGCGTCATGCCCTCCTTGAGTTGCAAGACCATTTCTTCGGAAATGAAATTGCCTTGCGGAATATCGATGCGGTACGGCGAAAAAATTCCGAGAAAGCGGCGGGCGCTGGCCGGTGTGGTCCGCTTCAGACCGGCATTGGCGCTGGCAGCGCTGGCAATTTCGGCCGGTGTGTCGATCGCTGTCGTGCTGGTAGGAGCCGCAGCCAGACTGGCCGGCGCTTCCATCAACGGGTTTTTGGACGCGCATCCAGCCAGCAGCGCAATGCTTAATAAGCCCATTAGAGCGGTGCCGAGCAGGGCCGGGCGGCGGGTAGGGCGGGTAAAAACGGGGAGCGGCATGTGCATTGAGAATCTCGATTGATTGAGCCGAAGCGCCAAAGCGCTATATCATAAAGCAGTTACCCATTACCAAGCCAAGAACATGTCCAACAATCCAGCTGACCTGCGTGCCAGCGGCCTCAAGGCCACGCTCCCGCGCCTGAAAATCCTCGACATCTTCCACAACAGTGAAATACGTCACCTCAGCGCTGAAGATGTCTACAAGATTCTGCTGACCGAAAACATGGATGTCGGTCTGGCCACCGTGTATCGCGTGCTGACCCAGTTCGAACAGGCCGGCTTATTGAGTCGCAATCACTTTGAAACTAACAAGGCGGTCTTCGAACTCAATGAAGGCAGCCACCATGATCATCTGGTTTGCCTCGACTGCGGGATGGTGGAAGAGTTTTATGATGAAGAGATTGAGCTGCGTCAGCAGAAAGTCGCTGCCGACCGTGGCTTTACGATCGCTGACCATTCGCTGGCGCTTTACGGCAATTGTACGAAGAAGGATTGCCCACACCGACCTTGAGCTGGCGACTGACGGAACGGGCGCTGTTACCCTGGATTCCAGCTTCTTGCCATCCCGAGGTAGGACCTACATACGACGCATGTAACTCTCCGTCTCACAGTCATCCAAAATCCGAGCAAGTTCTGCATGTCCGGCCTGTCTGGCGATATCTGAGGGGTAGTGGCCAGCGTTCGTCAACGTCGTCGGATCGATGTTTGGCTGCTGCAGCAGGAACTGAATAGCCTTAGTTTCCCCGAAGAAAGCAGCGAAATGCAATACCGACCAACCATCCGTGGAGCGATGGTTGATGTCATTCGTCCGTGCCGTCAGCACCCTTATGGTGTCGACGTCGCCGGAAAGCACTGCACAATGCAGCGGCAGCCCGATGAATTGAGTCTGGGCGTTGACGTCAATAGCAGGTGCTGCGCTCATCAATGCTTGAACCATGTTGGCATCACCACGTGACGCTGCCTCGTGCAACACCGTCTTGCCAGTTGCGTCCAAAGAGACATTTGGATCCAGTCCGGGATGCCTCAGCAGCGTGAGTACGGTATCAAAATTACGCAGGCTGGCGGCTACGTTCAACGCAGTTCCCATCCCCTCGCCAGCAAGGTTAACGTCGATGTCAGGATATTTTTGCAGCAGCGTCTGCACCACGTCGAGACGCCCTGCCTTAATTGCTGAAGTCAATGCGGTATGTCCATCGGCTCTAGTGGTGTTCAGGAACTCAGGCACGAAGTGCAGTAGGCGCACGATGGCATTGAACGCGTTGCGGTCCGCTGCCAGCCTGTATGCCTTGAGGTGCTCGCCAGGCGGATAGGTTGGCATGTTTCCAGTTTGGAGCTCGTGATTGAGAAGACTCTCCACTGCGTCGGGGCGGTTGTGCTTGGCAGCAATGCACAACGCGGTTTCGCCCCGCGAATTCAAGACGTTGAGGTCAACCCTCCCATCGTCAAGTAATGCTTTTACGTGTATGCCCTTCCCTGTTAGTGCCGCCAAGTGCAAGGCCGTGTTGCCATGTCGACTCATTGCGTTCACATCAATTTCTGGGTGCGCAAGCAGGGTCCTCATCAAATACAAGCTGTCATTTTTGATTGACGCCATCAATGCGGTAACGCCTTTCGCCGATAACGCATTCACATTCATTCCAGGTGTGTTGTGGACCCGACTGATTACGCCCTGCTCGGTCATCCTGTTGCTCGGTAGTTGCGATCGAAGTCCGGCCGCCATCCGAGTGTTCGGTAGCGCATAGGGGGGCGGGACTTGAAAGTTGCCTGCGTGTGTCCTTGTCAAGCCGGCGTTCCGGGACGGGTTACCGTCGGCCCTTTCTCTGGATTGCGCATTAATATTTTGTCGCAAGTTGCCATGCTGTGATTTGCCTGGCTGTGAATTGACGTTCATTGCTGTCTATCCTTTGGAATATTCGTCGGACCGGCTGTTAAAAAAACAGCATCGGCAGCACGTTAAGTAACGCTGGCTACGACCGAGTTCCACCATGCTTGAATTGTTTAACGTATCGGTAAGCCAACGCACTCTACTTATTGGCAAATCATTACTATTAGACGACGACAAAAAAAGAGAGGTGCCAATTCATAGTTGCTCCGAAGCCGGAGTACTTTGTGCCGCAGGATAGGCACTTTCGGCAGCAAGCGATCACGCATCAGGCACGGCACAATGTCATTGGTTTCGAAGAACAGGCCCCTGTTGATTGGCAGAATGCGCTCTGCCGGATGCATCGGGCCGCCAATTGCCGGTGATGGCAACGTTTGCTTCAGGTTGGACGGAGGAATTGCGAACGTGAGCAACGGACCTGCTGGCGCGGGCGTCGCCGTGTCGGTGATCAGCGCAGAGGGCGCGCTGCTTCGTTGCGCCGTGTTGTCACGACAGGAGGGCAGGGGTCAGCGGGGCATTGTGTGATGCCCGCAGAGGTATCTTCGTGGCGCGCTGCTTGCTACGGATGGCTCAGCGCATTCGATAGCAACTTCGCCGTGATATCAACGATGGGAATCACGCGCTCGTAGGCCATGCGTGTCGGCCCGATCACGCCGAGCGTGCCGACAACGCGACCATTGATCTCATAGGGCGCCGTGACAATGCTCATTTGCTCCAGAGGTACCAGACTCGATTCACCGCCGATGAAAATCTGTACGCCGGTGGCGCGGCTGGATAAATCGAGTAACTGAAGCAAGCTGGTTTTTTGCTCAAACAGATCGAACAATTTGCGTAGTGAAGTCATGTTCGACGACAGTTCATTGACGCTCAGCAGATTGCGCTCGCCCGAAATGACCACTTCGTCGCTGTTGTCGGCCATCGCGTCGCTGCCGACTTCGACGGCGGCTTGCATCAGTGGTGTCATGTCGTCGCGTAGCTGGCGCAATTCGTTTTGCAACCGGTTGCGCACGTCGCTGAAACTCAGTCCGCCGTAATGCAGGTTAATGAAGTTGGCTGCCTGAACCAGTTGCGAAGGGGTGTAGTCAACCTCGCTGAGCAGTAATCGGTTTTGGACGTCGCCATTGGGCGCGACGATCACCAGCAGCACACGTTTTTCGGACAGGCGCAGGAATTCGATTTGCTGGAAGACCGATTCGCGGCGCGGTGTCAGCACCACGCCAGCGAATTGCGAAAGCGATGAGAGCACTTGTGCTGCGCTGGCAATGACTTTTTGGGATGAGCCACTCTGGATGCGCGATTGCAGTCGCGATTCGAGCAGGCTTTCGTCGATCGCATCGACCGTTAGCAGCGTATCGACAAAAATCCGGTAGCCGCGCGGTGTTGGCACCCGCCCTGCAGAAGTATGTGGGCTGGAAACAAAGCCCATTTCTTCGAGGTCAGCCATGATGTTGCGGATGGTGGCGGGCGACAGGTCGAGGCCGGAAATCTTGGCTAGCGCGCGTGAGCCAAGCGGTTGGCCGTCCGCGATATAGCGTTCGACCAGAGTCTTCAACAGGGTTTGGGCACGGGCGTCTAATTGCATTTGGGTATTTTAGCGAGCGATGACGGGCGCGGCCAGCATTATCCGGTTAGTCAGCCAGTGTTCCAGTTCGAGCAGGCTGGTGCAACTCGCATCGGGACGGACATGATCTGGCAGCACGCGGTCGAACCGGTTCATCCAGACGGCACGCAAGCCGGCTTTTTGGGCGCCGTCGATATCGAGCAGCGGATCGTCGCCGACGTACACCGCTTCGGCGGGATCGATGTCGAGCGCCGTGCAGGCGGCCTGGAAAATGGCCGGATCGGGTTTCGCGCTGCCGAACTGGTGCGCAGCGATCGAGATGCGGAAGTGACCGGCCATCCCGATTGCAGCGAGGTCGGCAGAACCATTCGAGATTGTGCCTAGTGCTACCTGACTGGACAGTCGCGTCAGCGCTGGCACGACGTCGTCATACGGAACTACGGCATTGCGGGCGTCATTGAATATCATCATCGCTCCGTCGATATGCACCGGATCGGCGCCGCTGGCATGGAATGCCTCGGTCAGGCCGGCGTGGCGCAGGCCGGGCAGGTCGATCCGGTAGCGTGGCTCGGCTTCCATCAGTGCCATGCGGCGTGCGCGCAGTGTCTCGATGCTGTGGTCTTGCGTGACGGCGGGCGCGTGTTCGCGCAGCCAATCGAACAGCAGAGTTTCTGCGCGAAGGATGGTCGGCACGATAGGCCACAGCGTATCGTCGAGGTCAAACAGGACTGCCTTGATCGGTGCTGATTGCATGGAGTGAGTTTCTTCAGGATGAAAAGGTTAGGTTGGTCCACCCTAGGCTTACTTCAAGTGGGCCACAAATTATGGTCTAATCCGAAGCATGTCGCTTCCCATTCCTTCCGGCTTGCCGGTTCCTCCGCTAAAAACCATCGCCATCGTCGGCAAACCGACTGCGGCTGGCATTGCGCAATCGCTATGCGAGATTGCCGATTTTCTGGTCGCTACCGGTCATGTGGTCGTGCTCGAGCATGAAACAGCGCTGTCAACCGGCATGACTTGCTATCCGCAAATGACGCCCGAGCAAATCGGTACCAGCGTCGATGCGGCGATCGTCGTCGGTGGCGACGGTACGATGCTCGGGATTGCCCGTCAGCTAGCCCCGTACGATGTCCCGTTAATCGGTATCAATCAGGGGCGACTCGGTTTCATGACCGATATCCCGCTGGATCGGATGATGCCGCTGCTGACCGCCATGCTCGATGGGAAAATCGAGTCGGAGCGCCGCAGTCTGCTTGAGGGGGTTGTCTATCGCGAGGGTCTGCCAATCTTCAATGCCCTGGCATTCAATGATGTAGTCGTGTCGCGCGGCACCGGCTCCGGCATGGTCGAGCTGCGTGTCGATGTCGATGGCCATTTCATGTACAACCAGCGTTCCGATGGCCTGATTGTGGCGACGCCGACTGGTTCGACCGCTTACTCGTTGTCGGCTGGCGGTCCGTTGCTGCATCCGAGTCTGGGTGGCATTGTGCTAGTGCCGATTGCGCCGCATGCCTTGTCGAACCGGCCCATCGTGCTGCCCGACTACAGCGAAATTGTGATTACCGTCATCAGCGGGCGTGACACGAGCGTCAATTTCGACATGCAATCGCTGGCCAGTTTGCAATTGCATGACCGCATCGTGATCCGCCGTTCGGCGCACACGATCACGTTTTTGCATCCGCCTGGCTGGAGTTATTACGATACCTTGCGCGAGAAGTTGCACTGGAATGAGTACCCGTCGGTAGAAGGCCGACTAAAATAGCCACTCCGACCACGCCGCCCGATTACCCCCGGCCCACCTGAAAAGAATCACCATGCTGCGCACCCTGACCATCCGTGACTTCGTTATCGTTGACCTCATCGAGCTGGACTTTTCCGCCGGATTTTCAGTCCTGACCGGCGAGACCGGTGCCGGCAAATCGATCCTGATCGATGCCTTGGCGCTGGCACTGGGCGGTCGCGGTGATGCGAGCGTGGTGCGCGACGGTGCGGCCAAGGCTGACATCAGCGCCGATTATTCGACTTACGCCGAAGCCGATGCCTGGCTGGCCGAGCACGATTTTTCCAGCGCGGACGGCGGCGTACTGCTGCGCCGTGTCATTGACAATGCCGGCCGCTCGAAAGCCTACATCAACGGCATTGCTGCCACCGCGACACAGTTGCGTGATCTTGGCGAATTGCTGGTGGATATTCATGGCCAGCATGCGCACCAATCGCTACTCAAGATCGAAGCGCAACGCCAGTTGCTCGATACGCAGGCCAGCCTGCAAGAGCAGGTCAGGGCAGTGGGTGTGGCCTACAAGAGCTGGCGGGCGGTCGGCAAGCAGCGCGAAGAATTCGAAACCAATGCCAAGAACGTGCTGCTCGAACGCGAGCGACTCGAATGGCAGGTCGGTGAGCTCGACAAGCTGGCCGCGAAGGAGGGCGAATGGGCCGAAATCACTACCGAGCATAGCCGCTTGTCGCATGCGGCGAGTCTGATTGACGGTGCGCAGGAGGCGTTGACGGCGATCTCCGAATCCGAATCCGATGCCGCGCCGATGTTGTCGCAATTGACCGCGCTCAATCTCCGTCTGGGCAAACTGGCCGATATCGACGAGGCCCTCAAACCAGTGCTTGACCTGCTCGAGCCGGCGCGTATCCAGTTGCAGGAGGCGGTCTACGCACTCAACGATTATCTCGGTCGGCTCGAACTCGATCCGCGTCGCCTGCAACAAGTCGAGCAGCGTCTCGGGGACTTGCATTCGACAGCACGTAAATTCCATGTCGCCCCAGAAGAATTGCCGCAGGAGTTTGCTGCACTGTCGGCGCAATTGCGACAGCTGGCCGATGCCAGCGACCTCGATGCGTTGCGCGCGCAAGAAGAAAAGCTCAAGGAGGCCTACCTCGCCGTAGCGAAAAAATTATCCACCGCACGGACGAAAGCGGCGCGCCTGCTCGGCGATGCCGTGACCAAGGCGATGCAGGACCTGAGCATGGCCGGCGGACGTTTTGAGGTGGCGCTGGTGCCGTGTGCACCGGCGGTGTTCGGTATCGAACAGGTCGAATTTCTGGTTGCCGGCCACGCCGGTAGCGTGCCACGACCACTGGCCAAAGTGGCGTCGGGCGGTGAATTGGCGCGCATTGCACTGGCTATTTCGGTCATTGCATCGACGGCCACGTCGACCCCGACGCTGATTTTCGATGAAGTCGACAGTGGCATTGGCGGCGGCGTCGCCGAAGTCGTTGGCCGCTTGCTGAAAAAACTCGGCCAAGAACGACAGGTGCTGTGTGTGACGCATTTGCCGCAAGTGGCGAGTCAGGCCAATCAGCACCTGCAGGTCAGCAAGTTCAATGCTGCTGGCAAGACCGTGTCACGCATTGCGTCGCTCGACAACAAATCGCGTGTCGAAGAAATCGCCCGCATGCTGGGCGGTATCGAAATCACCGCCACCACGCGAAAGCATGCGCGCGAATTGCTGGCGTCCTGATCCACCAAATTTATCCAACTTTCGCTCTCACACTATTCAAAGGCATCACCGCAATGGCATTCAATAAAGCTCCCGAGTACACCCACGGCAGCGCCGTCAAGACGGCTGTCGTGCTGGTCAATCTCGGCACTCCCGACGAAGCGAATGCGCCGTCGGTCCGTCGCTACCTCAAGCAATTTTTATCCGATCCGCGTGTAGTCGAAATTCCGCGTGCAATTTGGTGGCTGATCTTGAACGGCATCATCCTGCCGATACGCGCCAGTAAATCAGCCGCCAAATATGCGCTGATCTGGACCAAAGAAGGATCGCCGTTGAAAGTGCACACCGAAAAGCAGGCCATGCTCTTGCGCGGCCAGCTCGGTGAGCAAGGCCACGCCTTGCAGGTGCACTACGCCATGAGCTACGGCAATCCGTCGCTCCCCGATGTGCTCAACAAATTGCAGGTCGATGGGTGCGACCGCATTCTGATCGTGCCGGCCTATCCGCAATATTCGGCGACGACGACGGCCTCGATTTTCGATGCCGTAACTAGTCACTACCGTAAGGTGCGCAATATTCCCGAGCTGCGGTTTATCAAGCACTACCACGATGATCCGGCCTACATCGCGTCACTGAAAGACACCGTGCAGGCGCATTGGGCGAAGAACGGGCGTGGCAACAAGCTGGTGCTGAGTTTTCATGGTGTGCCCAAGCGGACTTTGCTGATGGGCGACCCTTACCATTGCGAGTGCTACAAGACAGCGCGTTTGCTGGGTACGGCACTGGGCATGGCGAAAGATGAATTGCTGGTGACATTCCAGTCACGCTTCGGCAAGGCAGAATGGTTGCAGCCGTACACCGCCCCGACGCTCGTGCAACTGGCGAAAGACGGGCTGGAGCGCGTCGACATCATGTGCCCGGGCTTCACCAGCGATTGTCTCGAAACGCTGGAAGAAATTTCGCTGGAAGCGAAGCACGATTTCCTCGAAGCCGGTGGCAAGGCATTCCATTACATCCCCTGCGTCAATGAATCACCGTCCTGGATTGCTGCGCTGGCCGCGATCACCGCACGCCATCTGCAAGGTTGGCCGACGCAGCAAAGCGCCGCGGAAAAAGAGGCCGATAGCGCGCAGTACGCGATCGCTGCCAATGAGGCCCGCCGCCTGGGAGCGCCGAAATAAGTCAATTTGGCCGGTGATAATCCCCTTGTAAAAATGTGGCATAGCCCCACTTGCCTATCACTTTGTACTTAATCACATTATTCAAGTTACTGACCGTCGGAGGATTTTTAGATGCAAGACCAGGAAAAGCAACCCATTGTGAACAACCCGGTAGACGAAAGCCCGGTACCGGCGCCAGAGCAGGACCTGAGTGGCGCCGAGCCATCACTGGAAAGCCGTCTCGTCGAAGCAGAAACCCGTGCCGCCGAGATGCACGACGCTTTCTTGCGTGCCAAGGCCGACACTGAAAATTTCCGTCGTCGCGCGCAGGAAGACATCGCTCGCGCGCACAAATTCGCCATCGAAAGTTTCGCCGAAGCGCTGGTGCCAGTGATGGACAGCCTCGACATGGCATTGCGCGTCGAGTCGCCGTCGGTAGAGTCACTCAAGGAAGGCGTTGAGATGACGCTCAAGCAGTTGTCGTCGGCGTTCGAGCGTAACCGCCTGATCGAAGTGGCGCCGCAGCCGGGCGAAAAGCTCGATCCAATGAAGCATCAGGCTATTTCGATGGTGCCGGCAGATCAGGAAGCCAACACCATTGTCAGCGTGCTGCAAAAGGGGTACATGATCGCCGACCGCCTGCTGCGTCCGGCATTGGTCACGGTGGCTCAGTAATCTTCTAAAAAACTACTTGAATGCCGCTTGAAAGTCGGTGGTGGCTCCCAATATTCAAGTCATAAAATCGACGCAAACGTCATCCAGTTATCCAGTCATTAAAGGAAAAAATATCATGGGCAAAATCATCGGCATCGACCTCGGTACCACCAACTCCTGCGTATCGATCATGGAAGGCGGCCAGCCTAAAGTGATTGAAAACGCGGAAGGTGCGCGTACCACGCCATCGATCATTGCGTATCTCGAAGACGGTGAAATTCTGGTGGGCGCACCTGCCAAGCGCCAGGCTGTGACCAATCCAAAAAACACGTTGTACGCGGTCAAGCGCCTGATCGGGCGTAAATTCGATGAAAAAGAAGTGCAAAAAGATATTTCGCTGATGCCGTATCAGATCGTCAAGGCCGACAACGGCGACGCCTGGATTTCGGTGCGCGACAAGAAATTGGCCGCCCAGCAGATTTCCGCCGAAGTGCTGCGCAAGATGAAAAAAACCGCGGAAGACTATCTCGGCGAAGAAGTGACCGAAGCTGTTATTACAGTCCCGGCATATTTCAACGATGCCCAGCGTCAGGCCACCAAGGATGCAGGTCGCATCGCCGGTCTCGATGTCAAGCGCATCATCAATGAGCCGACCGCTGCAGCACTGGCTTTTGGTCTCGACAAAACCGGCAAGGGTGACCGCAAGATTGCTGTCTATGACTTGGGCGGCGGTACTTTTGACGTCTCGATCATTGAAATCGCCGATGTCGATGGCGAAATGCAATTTGAAGTGCTGTCGACCAACGGCGATACTTTCCTCGGCGGCGAAGATTTCGACCAGCGCATCATCGATTTCATCATCGACGAGTTCAAGAAGATCAACGGTATCGACTTGTCCAAGGATGCGATTGCGTTGCAACGGATTAAGGGCTCGGCCGAGCGCGCCAAAATTGAACTGTCATCGGCTCAGCAAACCGAAATCAACGAGCCGTACATCGCCATGGCCAACGGCGCACCAGTCCACCTGAACCTGAAGATGACTCGCGCCAAGCTGGAATCCCTGGTTGAGGAACTGATCCTGAAGACCATCGAGCCATGCCGCATCGCGATCAAGGATGCTGGTGTCAAGGTCACCGATATCGACGATATCATCCTCGTCGGCGGCATGACCCGGATGCCGAAAGTACAGGAAAAGGTCAAGGAATTTTTTGGCAAGGATCCCCGCAAGGATGTGAACCCGGACGAAGCCGTCGCTGTCGGTGCCGCCATTCAGGGCGCCGTCTTGTCTGGCGAGCGCAAGGATTTGCTGTTGCTGGACGTCACTCCGCTGTCGCTCGGTATTGAAACACTGGGTGGCGTGATGACCAAGATGATTCAGAAAAACACCACGATCCCGACCAAGTTCAGTCAGGTGTTTTCCACGGCCGACGACAACCAGCCTGCAGTGACCATCAAGGTTTATCAGGGTGAGCGCGAAATGGCAGCCGGCAACAAGGGTCTGGGCGAATTCAACCTTGAAGGCATCCCGCCATCGTCACGCGGCACGCCGCAAATTGAAGTCACCTTTGACATTGATGCCAACGGTATCCTCCACGTCGGCGCGAAAGACAAAGCCACCGGCAAAGAGAACAAGATCACGATCAAGGCCAACTCCGGCTTGACCGAAGAAGAGATCCAGAAGATGGTGCGTGATGCCGAAGCCAATGCCGAAGACGACAAGCGTCTGAAAGAACTGGCCGAAGCGCACAATCAGGGCGACGCGCTGGTGCACTCGACCCGCAAGGCGGTCACCGAATACGGTGACAAGCTCGACGCTGCTGAAAAAGAGAAAATCGACGGCGCGATCAAAGATCTCGAAGCCGCATTGAAAGGCAGCGACAAGGCGGAGATTGACGCCAAGTCGGCTGCGCTGTCGACCTCAGCGCAATCACTTGGTGAAAAAATGTACGCCGATGCACAAGCCAAGCAGGCTGCCGCAGGTGCCGGTGAAGGCGGTGCCGAAGCCGGTCCTTCCACCGAAGCAAAAGCCAAGGAAGAAGACGTCGTCGATGCGGACTTCAAGGAAGTGAAAGACAGCAAGTAAAATAGGGGTCTGTCAGGTCGGCCAGCGCACGCTGAGCCGACTCGCCGAGTTGAGCGGACCGCTCGACTCGGCTTTTTTGTTTAGATTCTAGAGGGTGCCGAGCAATGGCAAAACGCGACTTTTACGAAATACTGGGCGTGGCTAAGAACGCGACGGACGAAGAAATCAAGAAGTCCTATCGCAAGCTGGCCATGAAATACCATCCTGACCGTAATCCCGACAGCAAGGGATCGGAAGACAAATTCAAGGAGGCCAAGGAGGCCTACGAGATGCTGTCCGACCCGCAAAAACGCGAAGCGTTTGACCGGTATGGCCACGCCGGTGTCGACCCCAATATGGGTGGCGGTGGCGGCGGCGGTGGGTTTGGTGGCGCTGGTGCCGGCGGGTTCTCGGATGCGTTCGGCGACATCTTCGGCGATATTTTCGGTAACGCCGCGCGCGGTGGTGGTGGCGGCGGCGGTCGCAGCGCCGGACCACAGGTGTATCGCGGTGCGGACTTGCGTTACAACTTGGACATTACGCTTGAGCAGGCCGCGCATGGTTTTGACACGACGATCCGCGTCCCGTCATGGGATAGCTGTGAAATCTGTCACGGCAGCGGTGCCAAGCCGGGCACACAGCCGACCACGTGTCCGACCTGTGCGGGTCACGGGCAGGTGCGCATGCAGCAAGGATTTTTCAGCATCCAGCAAACGTGCCCGAAGTGCCACGGTACCGGCAAGGTGATTCCCGAGCCGTGCACCACGTGCGCCGGTGCAGGACGCATCAAGCGCAACAAGACGCTGGAAGTCAAAATTCCGGCGGGTATCGATGATGGCATGCGGATTCGTTCTTCGGGCAACGGCGAGCCGGGCATGAACGGCGGTCCTCCGGGCGACCTGTATGTCGAAATCCATATCAAGCAGCATCCGGTATTCCAGCGCGAAGGCGACGATCTGCATTGCGAGATTCCGATTTCGTATGCGAAAGCCGCACTCGGTGGCGAGATCGAGGTGCCCACACTCAGCGGTAAGGCATCGTTCACGTTGCCTGAAGGCACACAAACGGGCAAGACGTTCCGTCTGCGGAGCAAGGGTGTCAAGGGCGTACGCTCCGGCTATGCCGGTGACCTGTTTTGCCACGTCGTCATTGAGACCCCGGTCAAACTGACCGATCGCCAGCGTGAATTACTGCGTGAATTCGAAGAGCTGACCAATGAAAGCGGTGCCAAGCACAGTCCGCAATCGAAGTCCTGGACTGAAAAGGTCAAAGGCTTCTTCGAGTAAAGCGGCAGCCCAAGCTGCTGTCATATCGCCGCCGTTCCCTGTTCGGGAGTCGGCGGTTTTTTTTGCCAAGCGGATTATCTGTTTCGCAGATTGCATCATGATATTGCACCAGCCTGTGCGTCTGCGTCGAGTTTTGCTATTGGGGCTCTGGCTGGTGTTGGTGCCTGCGCGGGCGTACAAGATCGACGGTATCAGCTTCGACGAGACTGCGACGGTGGCCGGGCAGGAACTCAAACTCAATGGTGCAGGGATCCGTTTCAAGGCAATTTTCAAAGTCTATGCAGCCGGTTTGTATCTCACCAAGCGATGCACTAGTTTGCCGGAAGTGCTCGATGTTGCTGGTGCCCGGCGAGTGCGTATTGTGCTGTTGCGCGATGCCAGTGGCGAAGAATTCAAGCAGGCCTTTCTGAATGGCATCCGAAAAAACAATGAACGCAGTGAGAGAACCAGGCTGGCATCGCAACTGGCCCGGTTAAGCGAATTGTTCGGCGCGAGTGCCGGATTTCATGTTGGTGACGTATTGATCGCGGACTGGATTCCGGGGGAGGGAACGGTCTTTTTGCTTAATGGACAACCATTTGGCGAGGTTTTGCCAGAGGTGGGGTTTTTTAATGCGCTGCTTAACATCTGGCTAGGCGACAAACCGGTCGATGCCGGACTCAAGCGCTTGATGCTGGGTGAAACTTCCGACGATCGGTGATTGCCAGGAATAGTGCATCTATGAAATTTTGTTAATTCCATAGAGGAAAAATTTTACCTTATTGTTGAAACTACGGCATACTTTCAACCCATGAATTCCCCGCCATCAACCATTCCTGAACGCCAATTTTCTGACCCGCCCGTCGCCGCACCAGAGCAGCATGTCGTCATGCCGACCGTTGTGGTACTCGATGACCAGAGCACCGGACGACTAATCCTGGCTGAGGTCATCAAGGGGATAGACCGGCGTATTCATACCGTGATGTTCTCCGATCCGGTCGAGGCGATCGAGTACGTGCGGCACAATCCGGTCGATCTGGTGCTGACCGATTTCAAGATGCCGGTACTTGATGGTGTCGAAACTATCCGCCAATTACGCCGCCTGTACACCTACGAACAATTGCCCATTGTGATGACTACGGTTGTCAGCGACCGTGAAGTGCGTCACAGCGCTTTCGAGGCCGGGGCGACGGATTTTTTGATCCGGCCTGTTGATCCGATCGAATGCCGCGCGCGTTGCCAGAATTTGCTGAATCTGCGCCAGCAATATCTGATCAATAGTCAGCATGCACTGGCGCTCGAGCAGCGCGTGGCGGAGGTCACGCGCGAACTGCGCCTGCACGAAGTCGAGACGCTGGTGAGATTGGCGCGGGCATCCGATCTGCGCGATGCCGTGACCGGCGCCCATCTCAAGCGCGTGGCCAGCTATTCCGGTCTGATCGCGCGTGGGCTTGGCCTGCCGGAGGACGAGGTCGAAGCGATCGTACTGGCCGCGCCCATGCATGACATTGGCAAAATTTGCATGCCGGATGCGGTCATGCAAAAGCGCGACGTGCTCGGTGCTGATGAAATGGTGATCATGCACGAGCATGCGCGCACCGGTCATGACATCCTGAAAGGCAGTCCATCGCGCTTCCTGCAAGTCGCGGCCAGCATCGCGCTGCATCACCATGAAAAATTCGATGGGAGTGGCTATCCGTTCGGATTGGTTGGTGCGGCGATTCCGCTCGAGGCACGCATCGTCGCTCTGGCCGATGTGTTCGATGCACTGACCTCGGCGCGACCTTACAGAGCGGCTTGGACATGGACTGTTGCGCTCGACTTTCTGGAGGCGCAAAAAGGTCGGCACTTCGACCCAGAACTGGTCGATGTCTTCCTCCGTCATGCCGATGAGGCCGCGGTGATTTACCGCAGTCTGGTCGATCCCTTACCTGCTTAGTCGTCGTGCGGATAGCGCGTTGTTCATGTTGAAGCGTATCGGCGCCATGGGGGGCGCGCTGCGCAGTTTCGCGCGTCATCCCAATAGCGAGCACGAACAGGCGTTGGTGCGTATCACCATGGCGTCGCTCATTTCCCTGTTGGTGGTTTGGCAAACTGCGATGGCGCACAGCTTGGGCTTGATGTTGCCGCTGATTGGTTTTTTCCTGTGCTTGAGCGCGCTGATCTTGCTCGACATCCGGCGGCGACCGCAGCCGGTGCTGGTGCGGCGCATCATTGCCATCCTCAGCGATGCCGGAGGTATTACTTGCGGCATGATGTTTGCCGGTGAGCTGGGCATACCGATCTATTTATTCTACTTGTGGATTACTTTCGGCAACGGTTTTCGCTTTGGCAAGCCGTATCTGTACGGAACGTTGCTGGCCTCGCTGGCAGGGTTGTCGGTGGTGCTATGGCAAGTCGACTACTGGCAGCAGCATCGCGCGCTCGGAATCGGACTCTGGTGCGGACTGGCGTTGCTCGGGGTGTATTTCAGCACGCTGGTGGCGCGCCTGAACCGTGCCTTGCAGCAAGAAGAGGCGGCCAACCAAGCCAAACGCAGTTTCATTTCATCGGTTAGTCACGAATTGCGGACGCCGCTCAATGCAATCATTGGCATGACTGACCTGCTTCAGGGAACCCGGCTTGACCGCGAACAAAATGCGATGCTGGACAGTCTCGATACGGCGGCGCAGTTGATGCTGGCGCTGGTCGAGGATGTGCTGGATTTCTCCAAGATCGAGGCCGGCAAGCTGGTGATCGAGGAAACTGGCTTTGATCTGCACCGACTCTCCAATAGCGTCATTGATCTGTTCCGTTATCAGGCCAGTGCGCGCGGCCTGCAGTTGCTTCTTGAGATCGATCCAGCCATTCCGCATGGCTTGCGTGGCGACCCGCATCACTTGCGTCAGGTGCTGGTCAACCTGATATCGAATGCGATCAAGTTTACCGAGCAGGGTCACGTGGTATTGCGCATCGTGCTGACCCCGGAGCCGGGCGACAGCGTACGGATGCATTTCGACGTTGAGGATACCGGCATTGGCATCGCACCTGAAGCCCAGAGCCGAATTTTTGATAGTTTTGTGCAGGCCGATGAGTCAACTACGCGGCGCTACGGTGGTACTGGTCTGGGGACCACCATTTCGCGCCAGCTAGTCGCGCTAATGGGCGGGCAACTCGGGTTGCGCAGTCGTGTCGGAGTCGGCAGTACATTCTGGTTCGAACTGACGCTGCCGTTGTCATTGGCCGATCCGGTCGAGACCACCATGCCGGTACGTCGACCGCCATCGTCCATCCCGTATGCGCTGCTGGTGGCCGACGATAACGCGACGAACCGCACCGTGCTGCGCATGATGCTGGAGCGCGCCGGTCACCAGTGCACGCTGGCCGAGGATGGTGATCAAGTGCTTGATCTGCTCGAAGAGCAGGTTTTTGATGCGGTTATCCTCGACATGAACATGCCACATATGAATGGGCTGGAGGCAACGCGGGCGATCCGCTTCACGGCGCTGCCCGGTCGTCATTTGCCGCTGATCATGCTGTCGGCCGATGTCAGTGCGGAGACTCGGGCCGAGTGCAAAGTCGCCGGCATCGATCATTTTTTGCCCAAGCCGGTACGCATTGATGACTTGCTAGATACGCTGGATCGGCTCATTGGCAGTCCAAGTGCACCGCGACCGCCGGCGAGCGCGGCACCGATGCCGTTCATGGCGCCACCGGCGATAGCGGAATCAGGCGTCACGCTGGATTTAGCGACATTGGCGCAGCTCGACGCGATCGGACGCGATCCGCAGTTTGTCGAGGGAGTGGTGGCCGGCTTTGTCGTCGATACGCAGGTGTTGATGACGCGGATCGGCGTTGCCCTTCGTGATCGGCAAGTGGGCGCATTACGTGACTTGCTGCATGCACTGAAGGGGTCAGCGATGAGTATCGGTGCCGATGCGCTGCGCAACACCTGCGTCGAACTGGAGGAGCGCAGCGATGCCGATCTGCGGCTCGAGGCCCGTGTGCTCGAAGCGCAGTTGCAGCAAGTGATTGCCCAGTTACTCGATGCACTGGACCAGTATTGCCATGCACGCAGCCGATTTCCTGCGTGAATAAGGTGCTTAAGCCAGTGACACTTCCTGCCGGCCCGCTTCCTGCTGGCGCAATTGCGAGCGGACTAGTCGTCCCATCATCTTCAGATCTTTGTCTTCCAGGCGTAGCGCGGCATCGACCCAGACTTCTGTAATGCCGATCAGCTCTTCATACGAGATTGGCGTGGTGTGCTGGCGGCATTCGAATAAAGCGCGTTGGCCATTACGGCGGCGACTATTGTGCCGGACGTAGTCAGTGACGGCTGCTTCGCCTTGCCCGGTCGGGACCACGAGGTCGATGAGACCTAGCGCGAGCATTTCCTGTGCCGTGTAGATTTTTCCGCTGAGGATGATCTGTTCTGCGAGGCGCGCGCCGACCCGGCGTGTCAGCAAGCTGTAGGCACCCATGCCCGGAAACAAATTGAACAGGATTTCGGGAAACCCCATGCGTGCATGCTCTTCGGCGATCAGCACGTGGCTGGCCAGTGCGCTTTCAAAGCCACCGCCCAGTGCCTCGCCTTGCAACAGGGTGATGGTGGTGACGTTGGTATCGAAGCTGGTCAGGCGGTCTTGCAACGTGTCGATGCACAGACGCGCGTAATGCAGCAGACCAGCGCGATCATGCGTGGCGATCAGTTGCATGAAGAGCGCCAGGTCGCCACCGTAACTGAAGATATCCGGTGTGCGCGAGGCGCCGACATGGAACTCGACCGGATACAGCACATCATCAATTTCAACCTGACCGTGGTTGGCCGAGAGCAGGCGGCCGCTGCTGCGGATTTCATTGAGCAGGCCCATGTTGAAACAGGGCACACCGGCTGGTTGCATAAAGGTCCACAAAACCTTGTTCTCCTGGTCGTACTCCAGTTCGATCTGGCGAAAAGGGCTCACCGGAATGCCATTTGCTGTGAGCGGTAGACGCAGGTGTTTCAACTCGGTCATTGCATTCATGGTGATTCGCCTTAGCAGTAGGTAGAGAGGGTAGGGTGTCTGAAATACACAACAAAACCAAGTGTAGGCATGTCGATGCGACATCTAAACGCAGAAAAGAATGGCTTTTCTTCAAGATAAACTGGTTGAAAGAAATCGATCTCGAGAGAATTTTGGTGAGTATTGCGGACTGGTGCGGGTTGCGCAGCTTCGGCGTGGCAGTGATGTCAGCGTGGTATCGTGCGACTTCCCTTTTTTAGCGAGATCGCCCTTGACCCCAACCCCAAAACGCTTGCTGCTGGTCGGCGGCGGCCACGCGCATCTGTTCGTGCTGGAAGCCTTGTGCAAGCAATCGGCCGACGTGCGGGCCCGACTCGATGTGACGTTGCTCAGCCGTGAGCTTGATACCCCTTACTCTGGCATGTTGCCCGGTTTGGTCGCCGGCCACTACCGTACGATGGAGTGCCATGTTGATCTGCGTGCGCTGACCGCCGCTGCCGGGGTGCGACTGGTGCAGGCGACCGTCGAGCGGCTTGATCTGACCAGTAACCGGGCTTATACGGACGAAGGCATCTGGGAGTTCGATCTGGTCTCGCTCGATGTCGGCTCGACACCACCCGTCGATGGCATCCCCGGTGCCGCCGGGACTGGTTTGGCAGTCAAGCCGATTGACCACTTCCTGCAGCAGTGGAATGCGCTACAAAGCCGGATTGATCAATTGGTCCGACCGGTGCATATGGTGATGGTGGGCGGTGGTGCCGGGGGCGTCGAGCTGGTATTGGCGATGTCCTATCGTTTGCGCGCGCACCATGATCGGGTCAAGTGGTCGCTGGTCAGTCGCGGCGAGCTGTTGCCCGGTTATCCGCGCCGTGCGGCGCGGTTGATGGCGGCGCGGCTGACTGCTGCCGGCGTGGCGATACGCACCGGCAGCGCGATCGCACGGGTCGAAGCCGATCACCTGGTATTCGCCGATGGCAGCATTGCGGCTTGCGACCAGGTGCTTTGGGCCACTGGATCGGCGGCGCAGCAATGGCCATCCGCAGCCGGTTTGGCCTGCGTCGACGAGGGTTTCATCAGCATCAATTCATATTTGCAATCGGTCAGTCATCCGCAGGTGTTTGCCGCCGGCGACATGGCGACCGACATCGCGCAGCGGCGCCCAAAGGCCGGTGTGTTTGCGGTACGGCAAGGTCCGTTGCTGGCAGAAAATTTGTTGCGTCATGCCAGTGGCCAGCCATTGCGACCGTATCGTGCTCAGCGCCATTATTTGTCGCTGTTGTCCGGTGGTGGCCAGCATGCCGTGGCGTCCTGGTATGGCCTGGTCTGGCAGGGTGGCTGGGTTTGGCAGTGGAAAAATCGGATCGACCGGCGGTTCATGCAGCGTTTCAGTCGTCCCTTTGAATCAAATGGTAAAAATCCGCCTCCGGGAAGGTAGAATCACGCGCGCCACGAACTCTCCAGAAAGTATTCCATGACAAATCCCATCAAGAGCAGCGACGCACTGGAGCATTTGTTCCAGAACAATCGCGGCTGGGCTGCGTCGATGATCGACCAGGATCCTGATTTTTTTCGCAAGCTGGCGGCTCAGCAGTCGCCCAGCTATCTCTGGATCGGTTGTTCCGACAGCCGCGTGCCTGCCAGTGAGATCGTTGATCTGTTGCCGGGAGAATTGTTCGTCCACCGTAATATCGCCAACGTGGTGTGCCACTCGGACCTGAACTGTCTGTCGGTCTTGCAGTTTGCCATCGATGTGCTGAAGGTCAAGCACGTGATCGTCACTGGTCATTACGGCTGTTCCGGCGTGCATGCGGCGATGACCGGGCGACGCGTCGGTCTGGCCGATAACTGGCTGCGCCACGTGCAGGACGTGCATCAAAAACACGAGCGTTATTTCGGCGACGTGATCCCGAAAGGTGAGCAACTTGATCGCCTGTGCGAACTCAATGTGATCGAACAGGTGGGCAATGTCTGCCAGACCACACTGGTGCAGGATGCGTGGGAGCGCGGCCAGGACCTGACCATTCACAGCTGGATTTATGGCATCAAGGATGGTCTGCTGCGTGACCTCGGTGTCACTGTCAGCAACGCGGAAGAACTGGCCGTCAGAATGCCTGCCAGCCTGGCAAGGTACGAACTGCCGTAGTGTTCGGCAGTGGTGTCGGGATCGCTACCATCGGTTGCGCGCGCCACGTTACAATGCGACGCCTGGCGGTTCACAAGACCGACTGCGCTCCCTCTATTTGATCGAACAGGCACCCCATGTTTGGATTTTTTTTGCGTCGCGCAGGATTGGTGATACCGACCTTTCTTGGCATCACGCTGCTGGTGTTTTCCCTGATCCACATGATTCCAGGCGATGCTGTCGAAGCGATGTCCGGCGAACGCGGCATGGACGCGGCGCGCTATGCCCGCCTGCTGCATGAATTCGGGCTCGACCGACCGCTTTATGTGCAGTACTTCGATTACCTGTGGCACGTTCTGCAAGGTGACCTTGGCCGGTCGATCACGACGCAGGAACCGGTGCTGCGTGAGTTTTTGACGCTGTTCCCGGCCACCATTGAACTGTCGCTGTGCGCGATGCTGGTGGCGCTAGTCATCGGCGTACCGGCTGGTATGCTGGCGGCGCTCAAGCGCAATACGGTGCTCGATTACTCGGTGATGGGTGTCTCGCTGACTGGCTATTCGATGCCGGTATTCTGGTGGGCGCTGCTGCTGATCATGCTGTTTTCGGTCACGCTGGGCTGGACGCCGGTGTCGGGGCGCATCGATATCCTGTTTGACCTGCCATCAGTGACCGGCTTCATGCTGATAGATAGTCTGCTATCCGGCGAGCCGGGGGCGTTCAAATCGGCTGTCTCGCACTTGATCCTGCCGGCCATTGCGCTGGGCACGATCCCGCTGGCGGTAGTGGCGCGCATGACGCGCTCGTCGATGCTCGAAGTGCTGCGCGAAGATTACGTCCGTACCGCGCGTGCCAAGGGCCTGTCGCGCTGGCGCGTGATCGGCGTGCATGCGCTGCGCAATGCGCTCATCCCGGTCATCACGGTGATCGGCTTGCAGGTTGGTACGCTGCTGGCCGGCGCGATCCTGACCGAGACAATTTTTTCCTGGCCGGGGATCGGCAAGTGGCTGGTCGAAGCCATCCGGCGGCGTGATTATCCGGTAGTACAGGGCGGTATCTTGCTGTCGGCCACCATCATCATTTTGGTTAATCTGATTGTTGACGTGCTGTATGGCGTCATCAATCCACGCATTCGGCACGGTTCATGAGCGCCGTGAGCGGCGTTGACCAAGTGCAGTCGCCGGTGCCGCCGCATCCGCTGCGCGAACTGTGGAATTACTTCAGCCAGAATCGCGGCGCCGTGATCGGGCTGGGGATCGTGATCCTGCTGGTACTCATTGCGCTATCGGCCAACCTGATCGCGCCGCACTCGCCAATCGAGCAATTCCGTGATGCCACGCTGGCGCCACCGATGTGGCAGGCAGGCGGCAGCAGCAAGTTCATTCTCGGTACCGATCCGGTCGGACGCGACATGTTGTCGCGGCTCATCCATGGCACGCGTTTGTCGCTGGTGATCGGGCTGGTGTCGGTCTCGCTGTCGCTGACGATCGGTGTGATCATCGGGCTGGTTGCCGGGTTCTTTCGCGGCGTGGTGGAAGTCGCGCTGATGCGCTTGATGGACATCATGCTGGCACTTCCTAGCCTATTACTGGCGGTGGCGGTGGTGGCCATCCTCGGGCCGGGCCTGATGAATGCGATGTACGCGATTGCCATCGTGATGCTGCCGCACTATGCACGCCAGACGCGTGCAGCCGTCATTGGCGAAATGCAAAAGGATTACGTCAATGCCTCGCGTATCGCCGGTGCCGGCACAGTGCGGCTGATGTTCAATTGCGTGCTGCCGAACTGCGCCGCACCGCTGATCGTGCAAGCGACGCTGGGATTTTCCAGTGCCATTCTCGATGCTGCTGCACTCGGTTTCCTCGGACTCGGTGCGCAGCCACCGACTCCCGAGTGGGGCACGATGCTAGCCAGCGCACTGGAATTTATTCAGAGCGCATGGTGGGTCGTGACATTCCCGGGTCTGGCGATCCTGATCTCGGTACTGGCCTTCAATTTGATGGGCGACGGTTTGCGTGATGCGCTCGACCCGAAACTGAAACGGTGACCACGATGGCGCTTCTTGAATTGCATAATCTGCGGGTCGAATTCGGCGCAGAAAAATCTCCGTTCATCGCCGTCGATGGCCTCGACCTGACCATCGCCGAAGGCGAAGTCGTCGGTATCGTTGGCGAATCCGGCTCCGGTAAAAGCGTCACTTCACTGGCGTTGATGGGATTGATCGATTATCCGGGCCGGGTCAAGGCAACACGCATGGCCTACGATGGCCGTGAGATGCAGACCATGCCCGAGCACGAACGGCGTAGCCTGCTCGGCAAGGATATTGCGATGATCTTTCAGGATCCGATGACCAGTCTCAATCCGTGCTTCACGGTGGCGTATCAGCTGATCGAAACCTTGCGCGTGCACCAGCGCGGCAGCAAGGCGGTGATGCGTGCCAAGGCGCTTGAACTGCTGCAGCAAGTCGATATTCCCGATCCCGAACGCCGCCTCGATGCGTATCCGCATCAGCTCTCCGGTGGCATGAGCCAGCGTGTGATGGTGGCGATGGCGATTGCCTGTAATCCGCGTCTGTTGATCGCTGACGAGCCCACCACCGCGCTCGACGTCACGGTGCAATCGCAGATGCTGGAATTGCTGCTGCAACTGCAGCGCGAGCGTGGCATGGCGCTGATGCTGATCACCCATGACCTGAGCGTGATCGCGCAAACTGCGCAGCGGGTCGTCGTCATGTATGCCGGACAGGTCTTTGAGACTGGCCGCGTACCCGATATTTTCAGCGCGCCGCGCCATCCCTACACGCAAGCATTGCTGGCGGCGCTACCCGAACATAATGTCGGCCGCACGCGTTTGCAGACCATTCCCGGTGTGGTGCCCGGTCAGTATGATCGGCCAGAGGGCTGTCTGCTCAGTCCGCGCTGCGCCTATGCAACCGCGTTGTGTCGTACGCAGCGTCCTGCGCTGAGCGGTCCGCCCGAGGCGCAAGTGCGCTGCCATTTTCCGCTCGACGCCAGCGGTCAGCCCACCAACAATTGGCATCAGGAAGAGGTCGCACGATGACGGCTGCCGTAGCACTGCTCGAAGCAAAAAATCTGGCCAGATATTATCCGGTGTCGCAGGGTTTTCTGAGGCCAAAAGTGTGGGCTCGCGCGCTCGATGGGGTGTCCTTTACGCTGGAGGCTGGCAAGACGCTGGCCGTGGTCGGCGAATCCGGCTGCGGCAAGTCGACGCTGGCGCGCCAGATCACGATGATTGAACCGCCCAGTGGCGGCGAATTGTGGATGAATGGCGCCAACGTCGCCACGGCCGATCGCGCCACCCTCAAGCGTGTGCGTCCGCTGGTGCAGATGGTGTTTCAGAATCCTTACGCCAGCCTCAATCCGCGCAAAAAGGTTGGTGCGATGCTGGCCGAACCGCTCGAGATCAACACTCGCCTCGACAAGGCGCAACGGACCGACAAGGCACTGGCAATGATGCAGCAAGTCGGCTTGCGTCCCGAACATATCGGCCGGTATCCGCATATGTTTTCTGGTGGCCAACGTCAGCGCATTGCGATTGCACGCGCCTTGATGCTGGACCCGAAAGTGATTGTGGCCGATGAACCTGTGTCGGCACTCGACGTGTCGATTCAGGCGCAGGTGTTGAATTTACTGATGGATTTGCAGCAAGCCAGCGGCGTGGCTTATCTGTTCATTTCGCATAATCTGGCGGTGGTCGAGCATATCGCCGACGACGTCATGGTGATGTATTTGGGAAAGGCCGTCGAGCATGGCAGCAAGACGCAAATTTTTTCCCGACCGCTGCATCCGTACACGCGGGCTTTGCTGGCCAGTACGCCACGCATCGACCCGGCGCAGCGTCAGGAAAAAATCATCCTCACAGGGGAGTTGCCGTCACCGATAGCACCGCCGCCCGGCTGTGCATTTAATACCCGCTGTCCGTTCGCGCAAGAGCGTTGCCGCGTCGACGCGCCAGCACTAGTACCTTTTGAGGGGCGTCTGGTGGCTTGTCATCGGGTGGCCGAGATCAATTAGCGGTGTGCCACTAGCGCATTGAGCTCATCAAGGATGGTCGTCAAACAGATCGTCCTTGTCGGTTTTTCGCTCGCGCGCTTCTTCGATCATGCGGCGGTCCTTGATGCGCTTGCGGATGATGATCGCATGCTGTTCGGCGGTCATCGGCGGCGCGGTCATGATTTCCTTGAGCTGCGCCGTATTGGTGTAGTTGTTCTTATTGAGATTGTTCAATTTAAAGACTCCATTGAAAGTCGATCTGCAATAATTGTCCGCTCTGATTTCGGCGGAAGACATGTCATCAACTTGCCCGACCACCCGTTTGCTTGGGTAACTTTTCGAACCGACCTATTCTGCCACAAAGTTCAACACCAATATGGTGACTTTCCCAAGTGACGATCGGTGGCTGGATTTTTTGCGAGCACGTGTGTCCTTCTGTCGTTGTGCGTTGCGCCATGCTGAGATCCATTGTCAAGATTAAGATTGTTTTTTGTAGCGCTGAAAATATGTTGCGCCGCACTTGATTGTCATCAAAAGAATTGCGTGCAATCTTCCGTCGTCTCCAGATTGTTCCACTAGGCGCCGGTTGTAAAATGCGTAATACTAGTTACGAATACGGAAATAAAGGTAAGTTTCGGTTTGTCCGAGAACCCGATCGGTTCCGGTCATCCAGCAGAAACTGCCACCATCACCATCTTTGGAGAATTCAATGAATGAAGTCGTCATCGTCGCAGCTCTCAGAACAGCAGTCGGTAAATTCGGCGGCACGCTGGCAAAAATTCCTGCCGTAGATTTGGGTGCCCATGTTATCAAGGGCTTGCTGGCACAGACCGGTATCGACCCGCGACTGGTCAGCGAAGTCATCATGGGGCAAGTGCTCGCCGCGGGTTGCGGACAGAATCCGGCCCGTCAGGCGCTCATCCATGCTGGTCTGCCAGACATGGTGCCTGGCATGACCATCAACAAGGTGTGCGGTAGCGGCCTCAAGGCGACTCACCTCGCCACTCAGGCAATCCTTTGCGGCGACGCGGACATCATCATTGCTGGTGGCCAGGAAAACATGAGCGCTTCGCCGCACGTTCTCAATGGTTCACGCGACGGTTTCCGCATGGGCGATGCGAAACTGGTTGATACGATGATCGTCGATGGTCTGTGGGATGCATTCAACCAATACCACATGGGTACCACTGCCGAGAACGTCGCCAAGAAATACGACATCTCCCGCGCCGAGCAGGACGCCTTCGCCACCGCATCACAAAATAAAGCCGAGGCAGCCCAAAAAGCCGGTAAGTTCAAGGATGAAATCCTCGCCCTTGAAATCGCCAGCAAGAAAGGTAATTTTCAGTTCGATGCGGATGAGTACATCAAGGCAGGGACAACGCTTGAATCGCTTGCCGCCTTGCGTCCTGCCTTTGCCAAGGACGGCACGGTCACCGCTGGTAATGCCTCCGGCCTCAATGACGGCGCTGCAGCCGTGATGATGATGACGGCTGCCAAAGCCAAGGAACTCGGACTGACGCCACTGGCGCGGATCAAGGCCTACTCGTCGGCTGGTCTGGACCCGAGCATCATGGGCATGGGGCCTGTCCCCGCCGCCCAACTGTGCCTGAAAAAGGCCGGCTGGACGCATGCCGACCTCGATCTGATGGAAATCAATGAAGCCTTCGCGGCGCAAGCCATCGCAGTCAACAAACAGATGGGTTGGGATACCAGCAAGATCAATGTCAACGGCGGCGCGATTGCGCTAGGTCATCCGATCGGTGCATCAGGTTGCCGTATTTTGGTCACACTGATCCACGAGATGATTCGTCGTGATGCCAAGCGTGGACTGGCCAGTCTGTGTATCGGCGGTGGCATGGGAGTGGCACTGGCAATCGAGCGTTAAGATTCCAGTCGGTAGCATTTCCTGTCAGTTACAATGTCGAACCTAATGGTTATAAATCACAAATAACAGGAGACAAAAATGGCACGTGTAGCACTGGTTACTGGCGGTATGGGCGGGTTGGGCGAAGCTGTTTGCATCAAGCTTGCAGCTCTGGGGTATCAGGTTGTGACAACCTATTCCCCCGGAAATACCAAATCGGTAGCTTGGCTGGCCGAGATGGAAAAGCTGGGTTACAACTTCCGTGCTTATTCCTGCGATGTGGCGGATTACGATTCGGCAGCAGCCTGCGTTGCGTTGGTCGCAGCCGACATTGGCCCGATCGATGTACTGGTGAATAACGCCGGTATTACGCGCGACATGACGTTCAAGAAAATGGATAAACCGAACTGGGATGCCGTGATCGGCACTAACCTCGATTCCGTTTTCAATATGACCAAGCCGGTGTGTGACGGCATGGTTGATCGCGGTTGGGGTCGCATCATTAATATCTCATCGGTCAATGGGCAGAAGGGCGCTTTCGGGCAAACCAACTATTCGGCCGCCAAGGCCGGCATGCATGGTTTTACCAAGGCGCTAGCACTTGAAGTGGCACGCAAGGGCGTCACTGTCAACACGATCTCGCCAGGTTATATCGGTACCAAAATGGTGATGGCGATTCCGCAGGAAGTCCTCGACAGCAAGATCATTCCGCAAATTCCAATGGCGCGTTTGGGTAAGCCTGAGGAAGTTGCTGGGCTGGTTGCCTATCTGGCGTCGGACGAGGCTGCGTTTCTGACCGGAGCGAATATCGCCATCAATGGTGGACAGCACATGAGCTGATCTCTGATCGCCCACGAAAAAGGCGTCGCCCGGAAACGGAACGACGCCTTTTTTATTGGCTGAATCAGGCGTGAGGCGCGTTGTCGACCAGCGTCTGCAATTGCTCGACCAGCGCCGGCATGCGCAAATAGCCGGAGGTGACCAAGTCGAGACGGCCATTGCGCTCCAACACCAGCATTGGAAATCCGTTAATTTTCCAGGCCTTGGTCTGGACGAAGTCAGCGTGTGTCGCGAGTACAATTTTCTCGGATGCCCACAGGGTTTCGAACGCCTCTGCCTCGGTCGGGATACCGGCGGTGGTCAGCGTCGTGCTGGCAATATCGGCCAGTACGGCACCTTGAGTGACATCTCGACCATCGACATAAAACGCCTGCTGGATCGCATTGAACACAGCAAGCGAGGCATGGGGCGCCAGTGTGCGGGCGGCGACGACGGCGCGGCAAGCCGGTTCTGTGTTGTAGATGAAACCGGGTTGTTCGATCGCATGGTCGGAAAACGGCAAGCCGCTGGTCTCGTGGACTTTTTTCCAATGCGTCATCAGCTCGGTTTTCATTGAATCATCCATGCGGTCGCTGTTATAGGCGCGCAGGCCGCCGAGTACGATGTCGATGGACAGGCCGGGCAAGCCATCAAGCAAGGAGGTTAATTCCGGGCCGAATCCGTAACACCAGGAGCACATCGGATCAGCAATATAAATAAGGTTAGGCATCTCCAAGCTCTTTCAGAAGTGACGGTCCCTGAAGTGTAAGTGATGGTGCCTTCTCCGACAGAATAATTTGACGCAGGTTAAATTAACGTCGATGGCTTAATGTCTTTATGGATGAGCGCCGTTGTCAGTGATTGATTTTTGGACTAGCGGTCGGCTAGTATCGCTGTGCTTCACTATTGCGCTCTTCGGGTGTAAGTAATGGAACGCTCTACGCGACTACATTCTAGTTTCACCGTAAGCCATGTAAAAAACCCTCCACCGTTTAAGGAAATAATCATGAATGCACGTCAAGCTCTGTTCGCCACGGCCCTGTCCGCTTTCTGCGTCGCTGGCCTCACCACTGCCCATGCTGCTACCGACAAGGAAAAATGTTTTGGTATCGCTAAAGCCGGTCAAAACGATTGCGCTTCCGTAACCGGTTCCCATTCTTGTGCCGGTCAGGCCAAGAAAGACATGGATGCCAACGAATGGAAATACGTCGCCAAGGGTACCTGTACAAAAGCAGGCGGCAAACTCGCTGCTTCGAAGTAATCGATCGTTTCGATGTCTTCCTTTCCTGCACCGGGTCAACCGATGTTTGCACAGCCCGGTGTCGGGATCGGGCTGAGAGCGCCGCACTATCGTGATTTTCTGGCGCATCGGCCCAAAGTTGACTGGCTAGAAGTTCATACCGAAAACTATTTGAATGCGGGTAGCTGGGATGCCCATGTGCTGGATCAGTTGCGGCAGGATTATCCCATCAGTTTGCACGGAGTCGGTCTGGGAATCGGTTCGGCGACAGGTTTTTCGGAACAGCACTTGCAACGTGTCTGCGACACCGTACGCCGCGTCGATCCGGTACTGGTGTCCGAGCATCTTTGCTGGGGGGCGGTTGATGACCGTCACCTCAATGATTTGCTGCCAATGCCACTGACGTCGGCGGCATTGCAATTGGTAGCAGATCGGGTGGACAGGATTCAGCAAGTCCTTGGTCGGCGTCTCTTGATTGAAAATGTGTCGACGTATCTGCGCTTTCGGGCCGATACGATGAGCGAGTCAGAATTCCTTGCCGCCCTGGCCAGTCGCACCGGGTGCGGTATCTTGTTGGACCTCAATAATCTCTACGTCAACCAGTGTAACCATGGCGAAGATGCGCTGGCGGCACTGGCCACCTTGTCGGCTTCCTGTATTGGTGAGTTTCACTTGGCCGGTCACTTGGTCACGTCGGATGCTGTGATCGATCACCATGGTGACCGGGTTGCTCCGCCGGTCTGGGAGTTGTACCGCGCAGCACTGCAGCGCTTCGGTCCGATCGCGACGCTCATCGAGTGGGATACCGATATTCCGGACATCGCTGTGCTGCTCGATGAAGCGCAACGGGCGCGCGATATCGTCGCAGCAAGGGTGTCGCCTTTGCAGAACGATCTGTTGGCCCGCAGCCAATATCAGATGGCGGCGGCATTGTTTGATCGCACCGCCGAAGCAGAAGCCATCGTCTTGTTCGATGGCGATGCGCAACTGGTGAGCCAGCGCCTTGCGCTGTATCGCGGCAATCTCAGCGCCACCTCCGAGAAGGCACTCGCTGCGGCTTATCCCGTTTTACAAGCACTGGTTGGCGAGGAGTTTTTTGCGGCACTCGCGCGTGCATTCGGGAAGCAGCAGCCGTCAACTAGTGGTGACCTGAACCAGTATGGCGAAGGCTTTGCTGATTTTCTGGCAGGGTTCGAGCATGTCGCCGAGTATCCGTATTTTCCTGACATGGCACGGTGCGAGTGGGCGGTGCATAGCGCGCATTACGCGGCCACGGAGGCAGCGTTCGATCCGGCCTTGTTAGCGACATGGACGCCCGATCAGTTCGATCAGGCACATTGCCGATTGCATCCTGCCTGTCATTTGTTGACGTCACGCTGGGCGATTGCCGATCTGTGGCTGGCGCATCAGCCTGATAGCGCAACGCCATTTCCGGATGTGCTGGAGGTGCCCTGTTTTCTACTGGTGAGTCGACCACAGTGGCATGTTGTCCTGCTGCCGATCAGTCATGCTGGCTATGCCGCGCTCAAGCTGTTGCAGCAAGGTGAAACACTGGGCAACGCGGTAGATGCCGCACTGGCGATCGATGCCAGCTTTGATTTGGGAACGCACTTGCAACAATGGCTGCTACACGCGGTGCTGGTCGCGATAGATCCTTAAAATTTTGCAATGGAGTCATGATTCATGGAAAAGTTCTTGCGCTTGCATCGTCGTGTCGCGTGTTTTGATCAGGTCCTTGTCGCGCTGGGCGGCACACTCGTTGCACTGGCAATTCGTTTGTATGTCGGCTGGCAGTTTTTCAAATCCGGATTGGTGAAGATTGGCGACTGGGATGCGACGCTATCACTGTTTCGCGATGAGTATCACGTGCCACTGCTACCACCCGAACTGGCGGCGGTGATGGGTACGGGTGGCGAACTGGTTTTTCCATTTCTTTTATTGCTTGGTCTGTTTTCCAGACCAGCAGCCATCGGGTTGTTCGTCGTCAACCTGATGGCTGTTCTGTCGTATCCGCAGCTGTTCGCGTTCGAGTGCCCGGCTGCGGTGAATGACCATGCTTTCTGGGGCGCACTGTTACTGGTGCTGGTTGCTTACGGTCCAGGCAAGGCCTCTATCGATGCCTGGTTAGAAAGCCGTTTCAAGACCTGACCCACGACGTCAGGCGCGGTTGGGTCGAAGTACGGAATTCGAGATTAGTGATGCCGAGTGCGCCGGCCGGACCGGTCAGGAATCCCAGGCAGGGTTTGACCGGGAATAAAAAATTATCCCGCAGGTAGATGTCAGTGTGGCAGTTGGCGCTGGCGTTATATAGCTGCGGTTTAATTTCCTGCCAGACGGCTTCACTGACCCAGCCGTACAGAAATAACTGGTTGGGATAAAGCGCGCTGTCGGAATCGAGATAGCCTTTCTGGCCGGACTGTAACGCAGGGTGGGGCGGCGGGCCGTCACCGATCGATAGGTCGATCCAGCCATCGTTAATCGAGTAGGTCTGTTCGTTCTCGTAGCGGGATGGCTTGAGCAGTAGTTGCCATTTACAGCTGAATTCGGCACGTTTTTCGAGGCCGTATTTCTCGCTCCACATCGACAGGCCGTCGCTGACGGTCAACTGGGTGCGGATGATTTGTCCTACTAGTGACGGTTCATAGGCGCGTACCGCTTCGAGATTTTCGTGCAGGTTCCAGAACAGCCATTTGGTGCGGTCCGCATCGGACAGTTGCGCGAGCGCAGACAGCGGTTGCGCACCGTAGGGTTCCAGTGCGCGCATCACATCCCGGCGTAATTTGTCGTTTAATTCTTCGAGTTCGGCAGCAGGTTTCTTGGCAGATTCAGGGTTCATCAATGTCTCCAAAAAGGGGCTTCGATTAGCCATTTTAGGAGACATTCTTGAAACCACAATAGGTTCTTGCTACGCGTGCTCAGCTTCCGGTATTGAGCTGGCTCGCCAGAGAGGCGGCGCGCTCACGACCTGCCGGGCTGAGCGTGATGTGCAGGCTGCCGCTATGAACAAACAATGTTTTTTCGCGCTTCAACGTTGCCGAGAAATTGTTTGAGTCATGGCAAGCTTGCTCCTTGCAGACTGCGCGTATGGTGTCGAGCGTTGTGTGCTCAGCGCCCATCAGCGCATGGGCATGGGCTACCAGAAGTGCTGCGTTAACGGTCTTGTTGGCCATATTGCTGCCAGGGATATCTTTCAGTAGCTGTACTTTCCCATCAGCTTGCGTGTACAGGTTGGAAAAGGCCTCCAGTGCTTGCGACGCCAGCGTGCCATTGGTCGACTTTGCCGCTACCGCACCATCTTGCGCGCCGCGCCACTTCGCACTGCTCGCGACCACTTGGCAAATCACGCTCTTGAGCCGATTCAGTTGATCTGCGACGAAGAGTTCGCTGCCTTCTATTTCGATGATTCCCTCACGTGCGGAGACCACAACACGCGCCTTGCTAGTTGACGAATTAGTGTCTTCACCGGCCTTGATTAACATGACATTCCCATCAAAAAAATATAAAAGATGATTGCTGCCGCCACGTTGTGCCGAGGGGCTTGCACCATCGCGATCGCTTTTTCAGTGACAACAACGCAGACACGGCAAGGAAGAGGACTGCGTTTTCCGAACAGCGCTAGCGGTTTGTTATTTATAAGTAAGTTTTGCAGAATGTATTTTGATAACGCGCAATCCACGAACGATTAATAGTTGTGTTTGGTTTGTAAATACTGGTTGCACGTTTAGGTGGTGCGGAAATGGGATTGGTTCGGTCGCGAGAGGGATTATTTTGTCGGCGTGATGCGACGTTGATTATTATCAATCTGCGTCTGGTTCTGGAGAGGAATCAGACGCAGAGCGAACCGTTACAGCTGACGCGCCTTGAACGTATCGCAATCGCTCACGACGCCGGTGCTGAGGCCGCGTTTAAACCATCGCACCCGCTGGGCGGAGGTGCCGTGCGTGAACGAATCCGGCACAACCTGTCCTTGCGCCTGACGTTGCAGTGCATCGTCACCGATGGCGGTGGCGGCGCTGAGCGCGGTATCGACGTCCCCGCTTTCGAGGATGCCGCGCGCTTCATTGGCATGGAACGCCCAGACACCGGCGAAACAGTCAGCCTGCAATTCCATGCGGACCGAGAGTGCATTGGCACGGGACTGGGTCGCGCCACGCCGGGCGGTATCGACCTTGCCTGAAATTCCCATCAGGTTTTGTACGTGGTGACCGACTTCATGGGCGATGACATAGGCCTGCGCAAATTCACCGTCGACCTTGAAGCGCTCACGCATCAGCTTGTAAAAACTCAGGTCGATGTACACCTTCTGGTCGGCTGGACAATAGAACGGGCCAGTCGCACTTTCTCCCAGGCCGCAACTAGTCTTCGTCCTGCCGCTGAAAAGAACTAATTTGGGTTTGACATAGTTGCCACCCTGGGCGCGGAACAGGGCGCTCCAGACGTCTTCGGTATCGGCCAGGACCACGCGCACAAAACGTCCTGCCGCATCGTTGGCCGGTGGCGCTTTGGCCGGAGCTTGCTGGCTCGGTGTCAGGCCACCACCACCACTAAGAAGGCTGATCACCGTGGCCGGGTTGATGCCGAAAAAATAGGACGCCAGCAGGGCAATGGCAATAGTGCCAATGCCAACCGAGCGGCCACCGAAGCCGAAACCGCCACCGCCGCTGTCGCCGCGACGGTCTTCCACATTATCGCTTTCGCGATTGCCATCCCATTTCATGCCGGCATCCTTCTGATGTTGCTTGTGTTGATCGCATGGGTCCAGCAACGTTGTGTCGGACCACGGCGGGCTTCGTTATCGTTGTCAGCCGGGCTTTACATGGATGCGTACGCCGTTGAGGCTGACGACCTGACCGGCGCGGATCTTGCAAGTTTTGCGCAATTCCTGCTGGCCATCAACCGAGACATTGCCACCGGCGACGACCATCTTGCCGGCGCCGCCGCTGTCGCAAATACCGACCAGTTTCAGGAGTTGGTTCAGCTCGACGAATTCGTCATTGAGCTCAAAGTCAATTTTTTGCATCGTATTTCCAAAAAGCGTAAGGGTCAGAATCAGGCGGCGATCACGAACAGCGCGATCACGCAACCATAGCCGGCAACCCACGCCAGCGAGCGCGCGGTCGGTTTGTTAGCCAGATACAGCACGGTGTACAGGATGCGCGCCGCAATGAAGGCGACTGCCAGAGCGTCGATGTGCAGCGGGTTGGCAGCCAGTTGTGTGGCGATCAGGACGGCAACGGCGAAAAACGGAAACGCTTCGAAGTGATTGCGATGCGCGTAATCGGCGCGCCGGTGAAAACCCGTTTGTTTTTCCATGAAGGCACGCGGTTCGGCGTTGTCATAACCGCGCAATCCGACCTTGGCGATGGCCGTGGTCAGCAGCGGCAGCAACCCGGCAATCAGTACACACCAGTAAGCGATTGTCATGTGATCCTTTGTTGGCAAAGTTAGTCGGGTAAGTTTTCAATGGATACCGGCGCGAGATCATCGGCCGGCACGAAGCCGAACAGGCGGCCATAAAAATACAGTTCTGCTTCCAGCGCGTGGCGAATATTCTCGGCACGCCGAAAACCGTGGGCTTCCCCTTCGAAGCGGATGTAGGCGACCGGCAAGCCTTTCCCACGGACGGCATCGAACATCAGTTGGGCTTGTGCTGGTGGAACGACGCGGTCTTCCATGCCTTGAAACAGGATCAGCGGGCTGGTCAGCTGGTCCGTGAAGTGGATCGGCGAGCGGGCGACGTAAATATCCTGACGCGCCGGATACGGACCGACCAGGCTATCGAGATAGCGCGATTCGAACTTGTGACAATCGCGCGCCAAGGTCTCGAGGTCGCTGACGCCGTAATAGCTGGCTCCGGCCTTGAAGAGATCATGAAAGGTCAGTGCCGCCAGCGCCGTGTAGCCGCCGGCGCTACCGCCGCGTATGGCCAGTTGCTGGTCGTTAGCCGCGCCTTCGGACACCAGGAAGCGGGCCGCATTGAGGGCATCATCGACATCGACCACGCCCCAGTTACCATTGAGCCGGTGGCGATACGCGCGGCCATAACCGGTACTGCCACCGTAATTGACATCGACGACGGCGAAGCCGCGGCTGGTCCAGAACTGGATGGCGAGGTTCAGCGTGGCGCTGGCAGCAGAGGTCGGGCCGCCGTGGTTGAACACCAGCAGTGGTGGTTTTTCGCCGGCCGGGGCAGCGTAATCACAATTGGCGGGCGCGTAATAGAACGCATGAGCACTGCGCTCGCCAGTGGTCGGGAACGTGATCGCACGCGGTACCGACAAGTACCCGGGATCAACAGCGAGCGAGATCGCTCGCTTGAGGATCTGGTGGGCGCCGGTGTTCAGGTCGAGGCGGACGATGGCATCTGAGCGGTCTGGTGCACCGCCGATGAAGACGACGAAATCGGGGCCGACTTGCAGGTCGCTGATCTTGCGAAATGGTGTGTCGATCTCGGTCAACACGCCCGCGTCCGGTTCGAGTAGTGCCAGATGCCAGTCACCATCCTGAACATAGGTGCAAGCAATGCGGTCGTTGCCATCAAAGCCGTAGGTCGAGATGCCGACATTCCACAGTGGTCGGCCGAATTCAGCTGCCATCGGACATAGCGCCTGCACCGTGTCGCCGCGCAAGCGGTACAGATTCCACCAACCGCTTTGTTCGGAAACAAAATGCAGCTCGCCCACAGGTGACCAGGCCGGCTGGAAGATCGGATCGTCGATGCCGCCGGCGATCTTGCGCGGCGTGCCGAGGCTGCCATCGGTGGCCACGCTGGCGCACCACAAGTCGGTGCCATCCCACGGCATGTTCGGATGATCCCAGCTGATCCAGGCTAACTGACTGCCATCCGGGCTCAGGCACGGAGCCGCATAAAAATCGTGGCCTTCCAGCAGTACGCTTTCCCGGCCATCGGCAAGATTGATCGCGACAAGCGTGTTGACGGCTTCACGTGAGGCATCGCTATGGTCTTCGCGAATGCAGATAAGGCGATGGCGGGCGCGATCGACGATCGTCTCGGCGAAGCGCATTGCGCCGCTGGCAGTCAGCGGTTGCGGTTCGGTCTCGCCATGCTGACGGTACAGTCGCTGATCGGCATGGTTGGAAAAATACAGATCGTCACCGTCGATACATAGCGCGCCGCCGCCATATTCATGGACGCGGCTGCGCACATTACATTGCGCTGGCGTCAGGTCGGTAATGTGACCATCGGCATCATGGCGCACGATGACACTGCGACCCTGTTCGCGCGCTCGTCCCTCGATCCAGCAGATGGTGTCGCCAGCGATGGTAGGCTGATCCAGTCCAACCGATTCGGCGACAATGGCGGCCGACGTAATCGGCGAGAGCCATGCGCCGTAAGGAGCAAGGGATGGCTGGTTGCTGTGCTGCGGTGTTTTCATTGATGCTTCCTGTGGGATGGTTTGCTACTGCCACACTTGTCGCGCATTGGCATTATTGCGGCGCCGGCGCAATCATTTCTACGTAGTCGTACAGCGCGCCAAGAATTTCTTCGCCACGGGCATCGGCCTGTTCGGACAGTTGGTCGATTTCGCCAAACAGGATGTCGACGGTACGGGCGCCCGCACTGCCTTCGAACAGGCGGTCGCTGCGATGCTGTTCCCAGCGCTCGGCCTCGGCGGGATCGAGTGTGTCCGGGAAGTTGCGTGCGCGATAGCGAAACAGCAGTTCTTCCAGTCGTGCGTCATCGAAGCTCGGATGGGCCTTGCTCAGCGCAGCAGGTGAGAGCGCACGCAATTCCGTGAGCTTGCGCCGGTCGCCGTTGCCGATGAAGCCGTTGTACAGATCTTCGTCGACGTCCGGCGTGGCCTGTTCCGGGCGCTGGAAGACTTGCTGCCAGATTGGTCCCATGTCCCCGAGCGTGGCGGCGATGGCGGCGTGCCGATACGCTTGCTCGAGATCGATCTGCCATTTGGCGGCCATCGCTGGCGACAGCGTTTTCATGTTGCCCACTACCATCGGTGACTTGTTCAGATGGATGGTCTTGATCGGCAGGCGTGTCACTCCTTCGGGCAGGTCGGTGCTGCGACTGAACATGCGGGTCCGAATCGTGTCGACGTCCAGCGTGGCCAGTTCGGAGGGATCGTGGGCCAGATTCCAGCCGATCACTTCATTCTTGTTGGTCGGATGGGTCGCCAGTGGCCACATGACCGCCAGACATCCGTGTTCAGCGGGAAACATGCCAGAGACATGCAGGAAAGGGGTGCGCGCCGGCAAACCGATTTCAGCGCTGACCCGGTCTTTTTTATGCAGGGCGAAACAGAAGTCGAACAATTTTGGCTGCTGCGTTCGGATCAGGCGCGCCAGCGCAATCGTGGCGCGCACGTCGGACAGCGCATCATGCGCGGCAGCATGCGCAATACCGTTGGCCTTGGTCAGTAGTTCAAGCCGGAAGCTGGGCTTATTGTCATCGTTGAGTGGCCAGACAATGCCGTCGGGACGCAAGGCGTACGTCATCCGCACAACATCCATCAGGTCCCAGCGGCCGCACTGGTTTTGCCATTCGCGCGCATACGGATCAATCAGGTTGCGCCAGAACAGGAAGCGCGTGATTTCATCGTCGAAGCGAATCGTGTTGTAACCCACACCGACGGTGCCGCTGGCAGAAAAAGCCGCTTCGATGGCTGCCGCAAACTGATATTCGGGCAGGCCTCGTTGCAGGCAGACCTGTGGCGTGATACCTGTGATCAGGCAGGACTGCGGATCGGGTAAATAGTCATTGGCCGGCTGGCAGTACAGCATGATCTCGTCGCCGATTTCATTGAGTTCGGCGTCGGTACGGATGGCGGCGAACTGTGCGGGGCGATCGCTGCGGGTGTTGACGCCGAAGGTTTCGTAGTCGTGCCAGAGAAAGGTGTGGGATGACATGGCGCTCCGCTGTTGGTGAGTACTCAGGCCGATTTGCTCAGCAGCGTGAAATGTTCAACCACCGGTGCGGCGGCGAAAAACGGGCCGACCAGTGCGCGCCATTCCTGGAAGGCGGCGGATTCGCGGAAGTCGACGGTATGGTTTTCCAGCGTGTCCCAGTAGATCATCAGTACGTAGCGCTCGGGCGATTCGATACTCTTGTTGATCTTGTAGCCACAAAAGCCGGTTGCCTTGCTGATGGCTAGTTCGACACCGCGCGTGATGGCGGCATCGAATTCAATTTGCTTGCCAGGAAGGATGCGGATGTCTGCGAGTTCAAGAATCATGATGGCCTGGTAGGTGGTGTTGGAAAGCGCTGATTATCCCACTGAATCAGGTCACTGAATCATGCTACTGAGTCATGCCACCGAGACGCGCCACCGAGTGGGGTCGTTAAGATAGCGACGATCGACGTCGGGCAGTATCATGGCGCAACTTTTTTTATGAGACAGGAATGGTATGGCGAAGATCGATGATGTCGTGCTGCGACAAAAGGAAGGGGCCCGGTTTGTCATCACGGCACCGATGCTCGGCTTGAACGAGCAGCAATTTGATTTGCTGGCCAGTGGCTGGGTCGAGGAGGGTGGTCCGGGTTTCGAGGTGGCCGGCGTGCCGCACCGCACGTGCATTGATGGAGAATTTTTCATCAACCGCATTACGGTAGTGAAGTCGTCCCAAGAGTAGTGTCGAGTACTTCGGGGTCAGTTTGATAGACTTCACCGACCGCACATACAAAAACGGCTCACATTGCTGTGAGCCGTTTCAAGCAATCAGTTTCAATTGCGAACAACTTATTCGTGGTAGGCCGTGCGGGATTCGAACCTGCGACCAACGGATTAAAAGTCCGCTGCTCTACCAGCTGAGCTAACGACCCGA